>NZ_JAKRDT010000019.1:0-43818 GCF_022347385.1 Corynebacterium tuberculostearicum | reverse complement strand
CATGCAACTCAACCGCCGCCCCCGCAAAACCCTGGGCTTTCAAACACCAGCCGAGAAAATGGCCGCACTGATAAACTCAACCGAAACATAAGACGTGTTTCCACGACCACTAGAATCCGCCCCCGCGAGCATAAAACGAGGAAACCCCCAGCTCCCACCGCGCGCGGCGGTAAGAGTGGGGGGTTTGAAAGCGTAAAGCTCAGTGAAATTACTTGAGCTCGACGGAAGCGCCAGCCTCTTCCAGCTTAGCCTTAGCAGCCTCAGCGTCGTCCTTGGAAGCGCCCTCGAGGATAGCCTTAGGAGCACCCTCGACCATTTCCTTAGCTTCCTTCAGGCCCAGGCCGGAGACGATCTCGCGGACAGCCTTAATAACGCCAATCTTCTTAGCGCCAGCGTCGGTCAGAACGACGTCGAACTCGGTCTTCTCCTCAGCGGCAGCAGCGCCGCCCTCAGCCGGAGCGCCAGCTGCAACAGCAGCAACCGGAGCAGCAGCCTCAACGTCGAATACCTCTTCAAATTCCTTAACGAACTCGGACAGTTCGATGAGGGTCATTTCCTTGAAAGCTTCAATGAGCTCGTCCTTGGTGAGCTTAGCCATGATGGCAAGTCCTTTCTGTGTTGTGTGTGCGCTGCGCGTGATTTATGCCGCGCACACGGTGTTGTAATTGTGCGTCTTTTGTGACGACTTAAGCTTCTGCTTCCTTCTTGTCCTGCAGGGCTGCGACGGTGCGTACAGCCTTGGTTGCAGGAGCGTTGAAGAGAGCGGCTGCCTTCGCCATAGAACCCTTCATAGCGCCAGCCAGCTTTGCGAGGGTGGTCTCGCGGTTGTCCAGCTTGGCGATGGCCTCAACCTGGTCGGCAGACAGTGCGTTGCCGTCCATGTAGCCACCCTTGATGATGAGTGCCTTGTTGTCATCAGCGAACTTGGTGATGACCTTCGCAGCATCCACTGCCTCGCCCTTGATGAACGCAATTGCGGTCGGGCCAGTCAGCAAATCATCAAGACCTTCGATGCCAGCTTCCTTGGCAGCGATCTTGAAAAGGGTGTTCTTGGCGACGGAGTATTCAACGTCAAAGCCCAGATCGTTACGCAGCTCCTGCAGCTGGGATACGGTCAGGCCGCGGTACTCGGTCAATACAACAGAGTTAGCGCCAGCCAGCTTCTCCTTTAGCTCTGCCAGGTCTGCAGTGTTCTTTGGGTTTGCCATTGTCTCTCGCCTCCTTCCAAAACATCTCTTTTATTATTCCGCCGGGGCCTTCCTCGCTTCGGTTACCCGAAACAACAAAAGCCCCGTGCAAGAGCACAGGGCGCGCGACATAAGAGAATGCCGCGAATAATCGCAAAGTGTCTCCTGCGTGGGCCGCCTCCTAGGATGGAGAACCTTCGATCCAAATGGATGACCAACGGTCTTCGGTGAACTTTGACTCGGCCGTGAAGTGGCCGTTCAAACTTCGTGGAAAACACTACCTCCCCACCCGCGGTTTCTCCAAATCGCCGTTTCCGCCGCGTAGGATAGCCGCCATGACCTCCCTCATGTGGTTCCGCGATGACCTGCGCCTGCACGATAACCAGGCCCTTTCCCGCGCAGCCGAAGCTGCCTCGCTTGGCGACGCCCCCTTGGTCGCCGTCGTCCTCGACGAACCCGCCTATCCCGGCACCCGCCCGCTCGGCGGCGCCACCACGTGGTGGCGCGAGCGTTCCCTCTATGCCCTCGCCCGCGACCTTGCCGACTACGGCGTAGAACTCATTCGCGCCGCCGGCGATGCCCGCGCGGAAATCCCCCGCCTCGCCACCGAGCTGGGCGCCACCACCGTCACGTGGACCCGCCGCTACCATGGACCACTGCGCGAGGTCGATGCCACCGTCAAAGAAACCCTAACCTCCCAGGGCATCACCGCGACGTCCTCGCCCGGCTTCACCTTGGTGGAGCCCTGGGAGGTCACCAATGGCCAGGGCCAGCCCTATAAGGTTTTTACTCCTTTCTCCAAGGCCGCCGCCTCCCAGGTGGCGGGAGATGAACCGGAGGGGGTGCCGGAGATGGGGGCGTCGGCAAGCAGTGCATCTGCCTGGCCCCAGCCCACCGAACCGGCATGGGCGGCATCGCTGGCCGAGCACTGGACGCCCGGCGAGGCCGGCGCGCGCGAGCGACTAGCCCAGCTGGACCTAGCCAACTATGCCGAGGAGCGCGATATCCCCGCGCTCAATGCCACCTCCCTACTCTCGCCCCACCTGCGCTTTGGCGAAGTCTCCCCGCGCGAGGTGTGGTTCGCCGCGGCCGAGGAGCCAGAGGCCGCCAAGTTCCACTCCGAGCTGCTGTGGCGCGACTTTGCCTGGCACCGCCTCTACTACCTGCCCAATCTCGCGACCGAAAACGTGCGGGAGAAATTCGACCGCTTCGACTGGTCCTGGGATGACCCGCGGCTCAAGGACTGGCAGGCAGGTACTACTGGCATTCCGCTTGTCGACGCCGGAATGCGCGAACTATGGGCCACCGGCTATATGCACAATCGCGTGCGCATGGTGGTGGGCTCCTTCCTCACCAAGAACCTAGGCATCCACTGGCGCCTGGGCGAAGAATGGTTCTGGGACACCTTGGTGGACGCCGATGCCGCCTCCAACCCGTTTAATTGGCAGTGGGTGGCCGGCTGCGGCGATGACGCCGCGCCCTTCTTCCGCATCTTCAACCCCGAAACGCAAGCCAAGCGCTTCGACCCCGACGGCGAGTACGTGCGCCGCTGGGCACCCGCACTGTCCGCCCCGCCTATCGTGGACCTGCAGGAATCGCGCCAGGCCGCGCTCGATGCCTATGCGGAGATCAAAGACTAAGCCTGCAGAAAAAGTGGACGTAAAGGTCTACCATGGGGCCAATGATGAGCCCCAGGATTCATTCTCAAGCGCACCCGCCCATTGGCAATACCCCACTCATGCGAGTAGAGGCGATTAGTCCCCGGCCGGATGTCCACCTCTATCTCAAACTCGAACAATTCAACCTTGGCGGTTCTGCGAAAGACCGGACGGCGCGAGCGCTTATCCAGGCGGCCCTTGCAGCCGGCGATATCCGCCCAGGCTCGACGCTGGTGGAATCTTCCTCCGGCAACCTGGGCATGGCGCTAGCTCGCCAAGCCCCGCTCCAGGGGATGAAGTTCCATTGTGTGGTGGATCCGCGCGTCAACGCCTCCACGGTGGCTACCATGCGGGCCTATGGCGCACACGTGGAATTGCTTGACCATCCCGATCCAGAGACCGGCGATTGGCTCACCGCCCGCCGCACCCGCGTGGCCGAGCTTTTGGAAGAGATCCCCGATTCTTTCAACCTCAACCAGTATTCCAATGAAGCCGCCTTCCACGCCCACGCGGAGGGCACCATGGCGGAGATTCTGGACCAGCTCGGCCAAGCGCCCAGCCACCTGCTCGTGGCTATGAGCACCACCGGAACCCTTGGCGGCTGCGTACGCAAGCTCTCCGAGCTGGGCGCCGACACCCACACAATTGGCGTTGATGCGGAAGGCTCCGTGCTTTTTGGTGGTGAGCGCGGCACCCGCATGCTGCCTGGCTATGGTGCCGGAATCGTCACCGAGCTATCCACCAAATTCTCGCCTTCTTCCGTGCAGAGGGTTCCGGATCTCGATGCCATCGTTGCCGCCCGACAGCTCGCCCAAGCAGAGGGCCTGTTGCCCGGCGCTTCCGGCGGTGCCGTCATCGCCGCCTTCCAGCGCCTCGCGCCCTCCCTGCCGGCAGGGGCCGAAGTGGTTGCCGTGCTGCACGACGCCGGCCAGCCTTACCTGGACACCATTTATAACGATTCCTGGGTGTGCGAAAACTTCGACATTTCGCCTGCTGAACTCGCCGCGCGCATCGAAGGGTCGGCGCAGTGACCTCTTCTCGTCCTGCCCGCCGCATTGCCATCATTGGAGGTGGCCCGCGTGGCCTCTGGGCCGTAGAGGAGCTCCTCGAGCGCGCCCGCGTTCCACTCGATGTCACCGTCTTTGACCCCTACCCCGCCGGTGCGGGCGCCGTCTACCGTCCGCAGCAGCCGCTGCAGTGGCGTCTCAACGTCAACTGCGCCATCGTCACCACGGCCCACGATAGTTTCAACGCCTGGCGCACCCGCCGCGGCGAAGACACCACCGATGCCTTTCCACCGCGGGCTCAGGTGGGCCAATTCCTCACCGATACCTGGTCCGCAGCAGTGCGCCGCGCACCATCCCACGTTCGCATCCGGCACCTGCCGCACCGCGTGACCGAGGTGAGCGCCGACGGAGAAGGGTTCATGGTCGATGACGCCCCCTTTGACGAGGTTCTAGTCTGCACCGGCCACGACCATCTCCACGCCGGTTCCTTGGCCTATGAGGCCTCGTGCGTACCAGTCACCGGTCTCTACTTCGGTGCCGATCTCCCAAGCTCCGCACGGCGAATCGGCGTTCGCGGTGCCGCCCTAAGCTTCATCGATGTGTGCCTGCTGTATGGCGATACCGCCGAAACCATTTACCCGGTTAGCCGCAGCGGGCGCTTCATGGAGGTAAAGCCCTCCCCAGAGACACCGCTGCCGGAGGTATCACCGCGGTGGCGGCAGGCCTGCGCGCATATCGACAACGCTTCGGATCTGCGTGAGATCCTCATTGGGGCTGCAGGCGAATTCGGTGACTTCTCAACTGCGGAACTCGCCGCCGTTATCGACGGTCAGGATTTCACTGGCGATGCCGTCGCTGAGCTCGAGGCGTCCCTTCGTGCGGCCGAAGGTACCGGTCCGCTCACCCCGGCCGCGGCCGTGGGTTCGGCGTTTCGTGGGGTATTCCAAGACTGCGTCGATTGGCACAAGGCACATGGCCCCATGCCCGGCTTCCGTGAGCTTTCACGCACCCTTGAGCGCGTGGCTTTTGGTCCGCCACCGGTCACAGCCAGGCGTCTGGTCGAGCTAATCCACTCCGGTGTGGTCAATACCCACTACCTAGGCACGCCTGAGCAGATAGATTCCTGGCGGGAGAAGGGCGGCGTGGACCTGCTTATTGACGCCACCGTTGCTCCCCAAGCCACCCCCTCCCCCTTCCACGACGTTCCTGGCGTGGTGGAAATTGGCCGAATGAATGAGCTCTCTCTGCCCGGCCATGACTCCCTTAACCGTTCCGTGCACGATGACATCCCCCGCTGGGCGGAGAAAGTAGGAAACCCATGACCACCACCCCTGTAGAACCACTACCCGTCCACGGCACCGTCCCCTTGCGCGCCCGGTGGGAACGGTGGATGCGTGAGCTCGTCGAAAACCCGCAGCACGTCAGCGCATTAACCTCGCGCTACGGCTCTCCGGTGAACGTGTTGAATCCCGCGCCGCTGCGCCACAATGCCCAGGAGTTGCTCGATGCGGGCGCTGCCCACGGCGTGGACACTCAGGTGTTTTTCGCACGCAAGGCTAATAAGGCGCTGTGTTTTGTCGATGCTGCACGCGATGCCGGACTCGGGGTGGATGTAGCCAGCGAGAACGAGCTCCGCCAAGTGCTCGACCGCGGTGTCGCCCCAGAGCGCATCATCCTTAGCGCCGCTATCAAAACAGATGGCTTGCTCCGCCTCGCGGTGTCGCGGGGAGTCACTATCTCTTGTGATTCTCGCGCCGAATCCCACCGCATCACCGCCATCGCGCGAGATTTAGAAACCACCGCCCACGTGGCGCCACGCCTCGCTCCAGATCCGAGCTCCCTACCTCCCACCCGCTTTGGCGAGAGGCTGCCGGCATGGCGGCAAGCCGAGTGGCCACAGGAACTTCGTGTTGTGGGCGTCCACGTGCACCTGCATGGCTATAGCGAGGCCGACCGCCGAACCGCCCTTGCAGAGGCAATTGCCTTGGTAGAGCACCTACGCGCATTGGGCCAGCCCGCAGAATTCATCGATATCGGCGGCGGCGTGCCCATGAGCTACCTAGAATCCCGCGAGCAGTGGGAGAATTACCTCGAGCGTATCGCCTCCCAACGCGCTGGTACCGGTGAACCGTTCACGTGGAAATCGGATCCGCTCTCCAATACTTACCCTTTCTGGCAGGAACCGACGCGCGGTCAGTGGCTGGACCAGCTCCTCTCCGGTGATGTCCCCGGCTACGGCACCGCTGGCACGGAGCTGCGCGAGCGGGACATCGCCCTGCATCTAGAGCCCGGCCGCAGCCTCCTCGACGGCTGTGGAGTCATCCTTACCGAGGTGAGCTTCCTCAAAGAACGCTCTGATGGCCTGCCCCTTATCGGCGTGGCGATGAATCGCACCCAATGCCGGACCGCCGCAGATGACATCCTGCTCGACCCCCTCCTGGTACCCACGGCCGGCCCGGCAAAGGAAATCTCCCGCGAGCCACGCACCGGCTTTGTAGTCGGAGCCTACTGCATTGAAGACGAGGTTATCCTGCGCCGCGAACTGGACTTCCCGGATGGCATTGCTGTAGGAGATACCCTCGCCATTCCGAATACAGCCGGGTATTTTATGCACATCCTGGAGTCTGCTTCGCACCAAATTCCTTTGGCGCGCAACGTCTACTCCGACGGCGGGGAATGGGCGCTAGACGATATTGACGCCGTGTAGCTGCAGGCGGGCTAAGACATAGCAAAAGGGCTTCGAGGAGTTCCTCGAAGCCCTTTAACTTTGAACGCAGTGCGTTAGAACTGCTTACGCGGTGTAATCCTTGACCACGGAACCGTCAACCGGGATGCCCGGGCCGGAGGTGGTGGAGATGGTAGCGCGCTTGATGTAGATGCCCTTAGCGGAAGAAGGCTTCAGGCGCTGGATCTCGTCCATGAGTGCGCCGTAGTTCTCAGCCAGCTTCTCAGCATCGAAGGATGCCTTGCCGATGATGGCGTGCAGGTTAGCAGCCTTATCAACACGGAAGGAGATCTTGCCGCCCTTAACCTCAGAGATTGCCTTAGCAACGTCTGCGGTAACGGTGCCGGTCTTCGGGTTCGGCATCAGACCACGTGGGCCAAGGACGCGAGCAACGCGGCCAACCTTGGCCATCTGATCCGGGGTAGCGATAGCAACGTCGAAATCGATGTTGCCCTCGTTGATCTGCTCGATCAGTTCAGCGGTGCCAACGATGTCAGCGCCAGCTTCCTGAGCGGCGGTAGCCTTCTCGCCCTCAGCGAAGACAGCAACGCGAACGTCCTTACCGGTGCCGTTAGGCAGGGAAACGGTGCCGCGAACCAGCTGGTCAGCCTTGCGTGGGTCAACGCCCAGACGGAAGACGACGTCAACGGTGGCGTCGAAGTTCTTGGAGGAGGTCTCCTTGGCCAGCTTGGTAGCCTCGATCGGACGGTACAGGCGGGACTTATCTACCAGTTCCGCAGCGGCCTTATAAGCCTTAGACTTGGTGCTCATTTAACAATTCCTTTTCTGGATTGGTGTGGTGTTCGGCGGGCCGTAGCTGGCCCTACCACATAAAGTTTTTACTTCTCCGGTGCGCCATCAACGGTGATGCCCATGGAGCGGGCGGTACCGGCGATGATGCGAGCGCCGTTCTCGATGTCACGTGCGTTCAGGTCCGCAAACTTGGTCTCTGCGATTTCCTTGCACTGATCCCAAGACACAGAGCCGACCTTGTCGGTGTGTGGGACGCCGGAGCCCTTCTTGATGCCAGCGGCCTTCAGCAGCAGCTTAGCTGCCGGCGGGGTCTTCAGCTTGAAGTCGAAGGAACGGTCCTCGTAGACGGTGATCTCAACCGGAACCACGTTGCCACGCTGGTTCTCGGTAGCGGCGTTATAAGCCTTGCAGAACTCCATGATGTTGACGCCGTGGGCACCCAGTGCCGGGCCAACTGGCGGTGCCGGGTTAGCGGCGCCTGCCTCGATCTGCAGCTTGATGAAGCCGGATACCTTCTTCTTAGGAGCCATCGAATTACCTCTTTCCTGTGTTACCGGGATGTCCGCCACGATGAATAACGGGATCCCGTCCGGATGCTCACCTTCAGTGGGCCACCGGAGGATGAAACGTTTTCTTATACGCACGCCAAAGGCGCACGGCGTTCCAGTTTAGAACACCGTGCGCCCTGCACAAAATCACTTTTTAGGAGATGCGCTCGATCTCGGTCGGCGACAGCTCCACCGGGGTCTCGCGGCCAAAGATGGACACCAAGCCCTGCATCTTGCCGGTCTCTGGGTCAATCTCGGAAATGGTCGCAGATACGGCGGCCAGCGGGCCGGACAGGATAGTCACTGCCTCGCCCACCTCGAAATCGTGCGCGTACTTCTTGGCCTCTTCCTTCTCCGGCATAGCCACAACCTGCTCGCCCTCTGCCTCGTTCGGTGCAGCATCGCCCTTGGTGGACGGCGCCTCGTTGGGCATCAGGAACTTAGCCACGTCGCGAGTCTTGACCGGGGTGGCGTTACCCTCGTTGCCCACGAAGGAGGTCACGCCTGGGGTTTCGCGGATGACGGACCATGCGGCGTCGTTAAGCTCAGCGCGAACCAGGACGTAGCCCGGCAGCAGCTTGCGCTTCACAATCTTCTTCTTGCCGTCCTTGTTCTCCAGGACCTGCTCAATAGGTACAACGACCTCGAAGATGGAATCTTCTACCTCGAGGGTCTGGGCGCGCATGTCCAGGTTGGTCTTTACCTTGTTTTCGTAGCCGGAGTAGCACTGGATGATGTACCACTGGCCCGGCTGCTTCTTCAGTTCGCGGGTAAAGGCGCGCAGGCGCTTGCGGTAGGCGGCATCCTCGGACTCGTCTTCGCTGGCCTCAGGGGCTGCACCCTCGGCCTCTGCTTCGGTCGCTGCCGGTTCCGCTGCGTCGGCGGACTCGCCTGCAGCCTCGGTGGACTCAGCCGTTCCTTCAGCTTCCTCCGCTGCCGGAGCGGCTGGGGTAGCGTCTTCCTGTTGTGCTTCTTCCACGGAGCTAGCGTGCTCTGCCGCCTGCTCCTGCACGTTGGACTGCATTGCCTCTTCCAGGGAGGTGCCTACGGTTTCGACGTTGTTCTCGTCGCTCATAATTCTTACTCCAAAAAATTCCTCGGCGCGTTGCGTAGGACCAGCCTACCCGCCCGCGTATGGGCAAAAAGTATCCCGCCGTTCCTTTAAGCGGAAACAGCGGGATAAAAGATTATGCGCTTATCTTACTAATCTGAGAGAACCTGCTCAACTCCGAGACCTGCCAGGGTGTCAACGCCCCAGACCAAAATGGTCAGCACGATAAGGAACGCAAAGGTAATGAGGGTGTACTGCAGCATCTCCTTAGCGGTAGGCCACACCACCTTCTTCATCTCGGATACGACCTCGCCTGGGAAGGCGGCTACGCCACCACCTGGGGTGTCATCGTGGTTCTTATCCTCGACGCGGACGACGTGCTTATCGGCGTAGTCCGCGGAGGACGTGGTAGCCGCACCAGAGAGCTGACGCTTACCGGTCGGGCGCGATGCACCCGAATTCTTCGGCTGCTGCTCATCGCTCACAGCTAACCCTCCTTGGGAACTAAATCTAATAGGGCGCTTAACGCGCACCTCCATAACTTTGTCAACCCTAGCAAAGCTTGCACAGCATGAAAAGCTGACCACGGCATTTGCAAGGCGTGGCTTTGATAACAAGTGGGCAGGCCAAGCGCCGAGAGGAGGGAAAATAGGGCATGAAGAAACCCCGCCATCTAATGCCAGATGACGGGGTTCACTGTGCAGGGGCGACAGGACTCGAACCTGCAACCTACGGTTTTGGAGACCGTTGCGCTACCAATTGCGCCACGCCCCTATTCTTTTATCCCTTGATGCCTCAGCACCAAGCGTTGAAGACCTTACCAGAGCCATAGTTCCAATCCGAAACTAGGCACAGCCTGGACTGCCTTCAGCGCGGTAATAAAAAAGCGCCCTGCGGGCGCCTTTCTTTCCCGGTAGCGATGGCGAGAATTGAACTCGCGACACAGCGATTATGAGTCGCTTGCTCTACCACTGAGCTACACCGCCATATTCACCTTGGAGGAATTCCTTGCTCCAAACATGAATGGAGCCCCCTGACAGAATCGAACTGTCGACCTTTTCCTTACCATGGAAACGCTCTGCCGACTGAGCTAAGGGGGCACATCCTAGCGTTGAACACATCGCTATTTCGTTGTGCTCTCCGTTGCGGACTCCAATAATCTAACCTGCTTTCAACGTTTTACACAAATCGCCACGTCAGAGCGCAAAAATGCATAGCTCCTGTGACACCTTTTCGCGCCTTTTGAAAGCAGTTAGACAAACGGCATGGCAGCCCAGCCCTGCGGGCCGCTCGGCCACGCCTCCTACCGTGCCCCGGCAGCCGTGCGACGGCATGTGGATTGGGGGTGTGGGAAAAAGGGGGCGTCGGCAAGCGTGGCACTGCTCACCGCGGGCAGTGACCGCGGCACGGACGCTGGTGACTGAGTCCAGTGAGGCTTTCCGCAGTTGTTGAAAAGCTGCAAGCAAGGCCATTGATTCAGGGCCCTGAGGGTTTAAGCTTGGTCTGTAAAATCCCCCACCCGATACCGAGGAGCGCAGATATGTCCGCTACCGATATTGCCACCCCACACATCAATCCGCAGGGCGCGCCCATTGCGGAAACCATCCTCCTGCCCGGTGACCCGCTGCGCGCAAAGTTCATCGCCGAGAACTTCCTGGAAGATACCATCCAGTTCAATGGCGTGCGCAATATGCTGGGGTTTACCGGTACTTTTAACGGCAAGCCCATCTCCGTGATGGGCTCCGGCATGGGCATTCCCTCCATCGGCATCTACTCCTGGGAGCTCATCCACAACTACGACGTAAAGAAGCTCATCCGCGTCGGTTCCATTGGCGCCATGCAGGAAGACATTGAGCTACACGATGTCATCGTCGCATCGTCGGCCTCCACCGATTCCAACTTCTTGAGCCAGTACAACCTGCCGGGCAGCTACGCCCCCACCGCCTCGTGGAAGCTCCTCAAGGCTTTGGTGGATCAGGCCGAAAAGCAGCAGGCCCATATCCACGTGGGCAATATTTTGAGCTCGGATATCTTCTATAACTTTGACCAGAGCGTCAACGAGCGCTGGGCGCATATGGGCGTGCTCGGCGTAGAGATGGAATCCGCTGCGCTCTATGCCACCGCGGCCGAGGCCGGCGTCGATGCCCTGGGGCTTTTCACCGTCTCCGACAACTTGGTGCACGATACCCACCTCTCCGCGGAAGAGCGCCAGACCGCCTTCCGCACCATGATTGAACTCGCGCTTCCGCTCAACGCGCTCGACTAAAAGGATCCTCTCCCCGTGACTTCCACCCACCCCACCGCTTCCCCGCAGGACAAGCGGACAGGCTCCGCGATAAACCCCAAGGTTGCCGTACCTATCCTGCTCTTTGTCTTCGTCTTCTCGCTGGTCATTGATAACGGCTTCAAGACGATGACCATGCCGATCGCCGAGGCGCTCGATATCTCCGATACCACCGCCTCCCTGCAAGCTTCCCTCGCCGGCGTGATTATCGGCATCGGCGCCGTGGTCTACGCCGCGCTGGCGGATTCCATCTCCATCCGCAAGCTCATGCTCACCGGCGTTATTCTCATCGCCGTGGGCTCGCTTTTGGCTTTCGCCTTTTCCAGCTTCTGGCCCATGGTGCTTACCGGCCGCCTCATCCAGACCACGGGCCTTGCCGCTGCGGAGACGCTCTATGTCATTTACGTGACCAAGCACTTGAGCGAGGCCGATCAAAAGACCTACCTTGGCTTTTCCACCGCCGCCTTCCAAGCCGGGCTGCTCATCGGCGCGCTGACCTCCGGCTTTATTTCCACCTATGTCTCATGGACGGCGATGTTCCTCATCCCGCTCATCCTCATTCTGGCCATCCCGCCGATTATCAAGCTGGTGCCAGAAGATGAGGCTGTGGAGGGCCACCTCGACGCCTTAGGCCTGTTTTTCATCGCGGTCTTCGCCACCGGCCTGACCATGTTCATGCAGGAATTCAACTGGGCATGGCTCATCTTTGCCGCCCTTGGCGTCGTGGGTTTCGTCTTCCACATCGGTCACGCCAAGCACCCCGTGGTCACCCCGGAGTTCTTTACTAACGGCCGCTACGTGTGGACCATCCTCATGGTCTTCTTTGTCTACTCCACCCAGATGGGCTTTATCTTCCTGCTGCCATTTGCCGCACATGACCTGCACGGCATGAACATCGATAAGGCCTCCCTGCTGATGATCCCGGGCTATATTTGCGCCATCCTCATCGGTATTTTCTCCGGCAAGATCGGTGCCGTTTTGTCCTCTCGCGCCACCATCTACACCGCCTTCGCCCTGGTTGCTGGCGCGCTAGTGGCGGCCGCGCTCTTTATGCAGCTTCACGTCGCTGTACTCATCCTGGCCATCGTGGCCTTTGCCTCCGGCTTTGCGCTGATGTACGCCCCGCTGGTCAATACCGCACTGCGCAATATCACCGCCGCCAAGTCCGGCATCGCGATTGGCTTTTATAACCTGACCATCAATATCGCCATCCCACTGGGCATTGCCTATACGGCGAAGCTGCAGGACCTCACCAGCTATAACACCGTGCTGTGGATCCTCGCGGCCGTCGCCGCCATCGGTATTGCCCTGTACGTCGTCTCTGACCTCAAGATGGCCCGAACCGAATCCCACCAGACCCGCTAAGGAGAACAATTATGACTTCCCGCACCGACGTTGCTTCCATCATCGACCACACCCTGCTCAAGCCGGAGGCCACCCCGGAGCAGTTCCGCGCCTTGGTCAATGAGGCGGCCGAGCTGGGCACCTACTCCGTCTGCGTTTCCCCGTCCGCCCTGCCCATCGAGGTTCCAGAATCCATGCACATCGCCACCGTCGTGGGTTTTCCCTCCGGTGCCGTAAAGCCGGAGATTAAGGCCGCTGAGGCCGCCCGCGCGGTTGCTGATGGCGCCGAAGAGGTGGACATGGTCATCAATATCCCGCTGGCAATCGAGGGCCGCGCCGAGGATCTGCAGGCCGAAATCCAGGCCGTACGCGATGCCATCCCTGGCAAGGTGCTCAAGGTCATCATCGAGTCTGCCGCGCTTTCCGACGACGCCATTGTCCTCGCCTGCAAGGCCGCCGCAGCCGCCCAGGCGGACTTTGTCAAGACCTCCACTGGTTTCCATCCGGCCGGCGGCGCCTCCGTGCACGCCGTTAAGCTCATGCGCGAGACCGTAGGCGACAAGCTAGGAGTCAAGGCCTCTGGCGGCATCCGCACCGCCAAGGATGCCTTGGCCATGATTGAGGCCGGCGCAACCCGCCTGGGCCTATCTTCCTCCGCCCAGATCCTCGAGGAGCTCTAAGCCATGTCAAAGGCCGCCACCGTGGATTATGACTACGCCCGCACCTGGGCCGAGCACGACCCCGATCCGGACACCGCCCGCCAGGTGATGACCTGGATTGAAGAGAGCAATAACGACGAGCTCGCCGCCGCCTTCGCCGGTCCCCTCGCCTTCGGCACCGCAGGCCTGCGCGCCGCCGTGGGCGCGGGCGAGTCTCGCATGAATCGCGCCGTAGTCATCCGCACCACCTATGGGCTTATCTCCTGGCTCAAACAGCACGTCGACACCCCAGTGGTAGCCATTGGTTGCGATGCCCGCCACGGCTCCGCGCAGTTCCAGCGCGATGCTGCACAGGTTATCTCCGCGGCCGGTGGCAAGGCCTTGGTTCTGCCAGCGCAGAACCCTACTCCGCTCACCGCCTTCACGGTCCGCTCGCTCAAGGCGGATGCCGGCATTATGGTCACTGCCTCGCATAACCCGCCGGCCGATAATGGCTATAAGGTCTACCTAGGCGGCCGCATCGCCACCGGGCCGGCAGAGGGCGTACAGCTGGTTTCGCCCGCCGATGCAGAAATCGCCACCGCCATCGCCGCGGCACCCCATGCCGATGAAGTCCCGCTATCCACCGACAACATCGTGGACGTCGATACCCGCGCCGAGTACCTCGACCGCGCCGCGCAGCTCGTGGGCGCACATACCGATGTCACCATCGCGCTGACCGCCATGCACGGCGTCGGCGCCGCCTTGGGCGAAAAGCTGCTGACCCGCTGCGGGTTCCGCGTCTCGCTGGTTCCTGAACAGGCCCAACCGGATCCCGATTTCCCCACCGTTTCCTTCCCCAACCCGGAAGAGCCGGGTGCCCTCGACCTCGGCATCCGCCACGCTGAGGAGATCGGTGCCGATATTCTTATCGCTTATGACCCGGATGCGGATCGCTGCGCCGCCGCCGTGCCCACGTCCTCAGGCACGTGGCGCCAGCTCACCGGCGATGAAACCGGCGCCCTTTTGGGCGACTATCTTGCCCGCCAGGGTGCGACAGGCAACTTCGCCAACTCGCTCGTCTCCTCCCGCCTGCTCAGGCGCATCGCCGCCCACTATAGCCTCGGCCACAAAGAGACGCTCACCGGTTTCAAGTGGATCGCCCGCACCCCAGACCTCGCCTTTGGTTATGAGGAAGCCATTGGTTTCTGCCCGGACCCCACCGCTGTCCGCGATAAGGACGGCGTCGCTACCTCCGTAGTGCTCGCCAGCCTCGCAGCCGAATGCAAGGCCGCAGGAACCACCTTGCTAGAGCGCCTAGAAGGCATCTACGCCACCGTGGGCGCCCTCTACACCCAGCCGCTGACCTTCCGCGTCGATGACCTCAGCATCATCGCCCAAGCGATGGATAAGGTCGCATCTACCCCGCCCGCTGAACTGGCTGGCTCGCCCGTGGCGAAGGTAGAGAAATTCGCCCAAGGCTCCAAATTTTTCACCGACAACAATGACCGAGTCATCGTGCGCCCCTCCGGTACCGAGCCGAAGCTGAAGTGCTACCTCGAATCCCCCGACGCCGACCGCCTCGATGCCATTGCGGCCGACCTGCGCGCCTACTTCGGGATTTAAACCCCTCCCCGCTCCGCGCTCTCTAACTGGTCCTTCCGGGATTGCTTAGGGCCAATGAGGGTGCGGACTAGTGGGCTTGCTGCCGCCAGTCCCACGACAACGGGGCATCAAGGTTAGAAAGGCTATTTACGCTAGGGAGCGCTCCTCCAACTGGTGGGAAATCGCTGCGTTTATTTTCCGGTGCGCCCGATAACTGCGAGTCCGATTGCGCAGATGCGCTTGCTGCGCTGCCTGCGCTACTCGCTGGCTTTGAAAAAGGTGAATCTCGTTTACCCCGTCCAGCATCGTTCGGATCTTCTTCATATCCCATATCCTATCGCTAAACCCCATACCTTCATCTCTACAGTGATGTCCTGTGACTGATGGTATGGCTACCGAGCACGCCTGTTGGTACACAGCGCCTCAGAAAGGTGTAGTTTGCTGGTCCTGAAGACCAAGATGAGAGGAATTAGATGAGTACAGAACCCCACCATTCATCCTTAACAGTTTTGCTAAAGATTGCAGTTGGTATTTCATTATTGCTCTGCCTCGGCTATTTCATTGGCGGTTTGAATGCGGTATACGTGGCCAAGGCCCTGGCGGGATCGGATTCCACCTCATTGCC
Source organism: Corynebacterium tuberculostearicum (assembly GCF_022347385.1). Lineage (GTDB taxonomy): Bacteria > Actinomycetota > Actinomycetes > Mycobacteriales > Mycobacteriaceae > Corynebacterium > Corynebacterium tuberculostearicum_M. The sequence goes on along the minus strand of NZ_JAKRDT010000019.1, from coordinate 28,393 downwards.
AGATATTTCTCGTAGGTTAGGAAATGGATTTTTCTACTTCAAGATCGCTGGGGTATTTCTAGCTGTATTCCTCGTCGGTGCCTATGCGGTGTTCTACAAGGCACAAAGATCCCGCAGACAGGAGCCCTGCCGGTAGCATACGCCTCACAGCTGCAGGTACGACGAAACCCCGCAAGCTTTTGCTTGCGGGGTTCATTCTGTGCCAGGTAGAAGATTCGAACTTCTGAAGGCAATGCCGGCGGATTTACAGTCCGCTCCCTTTGGCCGCTCGGGCAACCTGGCATGCACTGTGTGGTGCGAGTAAGTACTTTACTACGAACCACCCTCCCACCTACAAATCGCCAGCGTAGTAGGGGCGAATGGGGCGGGAATAAGGGGGCATCGCCAAGCAGCTAGCCCACGCGGCGCACCGTGTAATCCGCCAATTGACGCAAGGCCTGGCTCGCGGAGTTCTCCGGTAACACGGCAAGCTGCTCCTCCACCGTGCGCAGGTAGGCCTTGATGTCCTCCAGCGCCTTCTGACGGCCACCAGACTGGTGCAGGAGCTCGATGGCGCGGTCCACCTCGGCGTCGGAATGCAGCGGGCCAGTAAGCAGCTCACGCAGCTTGTCGCCCACTTCGCCCTCTTCTTCCAAGGCGTAAAGAACCGGCAAGGTAAATACGCCCTCGCGCAGGTCCGTTCCCGGGGTCTTGCCGGACTCCTTAGGGTCAGAGAAGATGTCGATGACATCGTCCACAATCTGGAAGATCATGCCGATGGCACCACCAATGCGGTGCAGGGCCGCGGCATGCTCGGCCGAGGCGCCGGAGTGGTAGGCGCCCAGGTAGCCAGCAGAGGCGATGAGCACCGCGGTCTTTTCGCGGATAACGGCCGTGTAGTGCTCCACGGCATTGGCCTCACCCGCCCCGATGGTCTCGCGCATCTGGCCGGTCACCAGCTCTTCAAAGGTATCGGCAAAGTGGCCCACCGTGTGGGTATCCAGCTCACTCATCAGGCGGGAAGCATGCGCCAGGAGCGCATCGCCGGCGAGGATGGCCACGGAATTATTCCACCGCGAATTGGCAGATTCCACGCCGCGGCGGCGGTCCGCCTCATCCATGACATCGTCATGATAAAGCGTGGCTACGTGCACCATCTCCACGACGGTGGCGGCCTTAACCACCTCTTCGCAGCCCGGACGCGGACCATACTCGGAGGCCAGCAGCGCCATCATGGGGCGAAAGCGCTTGCCACCGGCCTTAGACAGGTGGCTGACCTTGTCCTTTAAGAAGTCCTGGCCGCGGTCGATTTCACTGCGCAGCTTGTCTTCTACTGCTTCCATGCCCGCACCAATGCGCTCGTTGAGCTGCGGATCACCAAGATCCACGTGCGTGGCATGCGATTGACCGTGAGTCATTAAATAGTGTTCCTTGCAACTAAAAGCCAGAGATAATCGATTACCTACCGTAGTCCAATCCGCGCCCCTAAACACACTCGAGGGGTCGAACTCATGCAATGATAGTCCTCATGTCGGAGCAGATCGATTCCCCAACCTATGTCGAGGTCGCCATCATTGGCGCTGGACCTGCCGGAGCCGCCGCCGCGATTCATGCCGCACGTGCGGGCTTTGACACCCTCCTTATTGATTCCGCGACATTTCCCCGCGATAAAACCTGCGGCGACGGGCTCACACCGCGCGCGATGCATCAGCTCGATGAGCTAGGCCTTGCGGTCAACGCCTCCTACCGCAATCGCGGTCTGAAGTTACACGGCTATGGCGGCGATATTACCGCGCCGTGGCCGGAGACCTACCCCTCCCAGGTTGGTACGGCCCTGCCGCGTTATCGCTTTGATGCCCTGCTTGCCGACGCCGCCCGGGAAGCCGGCGCCACCCTCCTCACCGGCACCCCCGCCACCGATCCCGTGCTCGAGGGCAACCGCGTGACCTCCTTCCGCGTGGGAGAGGCCACCGTACATGCCAAGTGGGTCATCGTGGCCGATGGCGTGCGCTCTACCTTTGGTAAGAAGCTCGGCCGCACCTGGCACCGCGAGGAGGTCTATGGCATTGCCGCGCGCTCCTATGCGTCCTCCACCCATGCCACCGAGCCCTGGATGCACTCCCACGTCGAGCTCAAGGACGAAGAAGGCGAGGTGCAGCCCGGCTACGGTTGGATCTTCCCGCTCGGCCCCGAGCTTGGCCAGGTCAACATCGGCCTCGGCGCGCTGTCGACCGCGCAGCGCCCCGCCAAGATCAACACCAAGAAGCTGCTCGAGTTCTACGCCGCCCAACAGCGCCCCGAGTGGGGACTCGGGGAAATTGAGCACGTTACCTCTGCCTTACTGCCCATGGGCGGCGCGGTGTCTAACGTGGCCGGCGCCAATTGGATGATCATTGGTGATGCCGCGGCCTGCATCAATCCCCTCAACGGCGAGGGCATCGATTATGGCTTGGAGACCGCCGCGCTGGCGGTAGCCCTGCTCGGCCCGAAGGATTTCACCCTGGCCTGGCCGGCCGTCTTGCGCGAACACTACGGCGAGTCCTTCCTCTTGGCCCGCACGGCCGCGCGCTTGCTTACTTATCCGCAGTTCCTACCGCTGGCCGGTCCGCTGGCCCTGCGCGGGCCCATCGGCCGCATGCTCATGCCGGCCGCTGCGCGCCTGATGGGCAACCTCATTACTGACGATGACCGCGACCTCATCGCACGCACCTGGCGCGCCGCCGGCCGCACGGTCTCGTCCCTTCGCCGCGATACGCCACTCTGGGATTCGACCGCGGCTTAACCCCTGCTCCCCCAGGCACGGGCGGAGCAGCGCCTAGGCTGGCTTTACCGCCGAGTGCAGCGCCACGATGCCGAAGGTAAGGTTCTGCCAGCCGGCCTCGGCCCAGCCATTGCGATTGATAACCGCGGCAAGCTCCTCCTGCCCCGGCCACGCACGAATGGATTCCGCGAGGTAGATATATGCCTCCGGATTAGAAGAGACCAGGCGCGCTACCGGCGGGAGCAGGCGCATCAAGTATTCCTTGTACACGGTGCCAAAAATCGGTACCACCGGGGTGGAAAACTCCGCCACCGCAAGGCGCCCGCCCGGCTTGGTCACGCGCGCCATTTCGCGCAGGCCGAGCTCAAAGTCGTGGATATTGCGCAGGCCATAAGAAATGGTCACGGCATCAAAGGTGTTATCCGCAAACGGCAGCTTCATGCCATCGCCAGCCACCTTGGGCACGTCGCGCTCACGCCCGGCGGCCAGCATGCCACGGGAGAAATCACACGCCACGCACCACGCACCGGACTTGGAAAGTTCCACGGTGGACACGGCGGTACCCGCTGCAAGGTCCAGGACCTTCTCGCCCGGCTTCAGGTTCAAACGCTCGCGGGTGCGCTTGCGCCAGTGCGCGTCCTGCCCAAAGGACAGCACGGTATTGGTGAGGTCGTATTTCTCGCCCACGGCGTCAAACATGCGCGCCACATCGAAGGGCTTTTTATCCAGATCTGCCTTAGACACAAATGATCAGTCTAGGCTACGCGGGCGCCAAGGGCACGAGCCGCCCACCGCGGCAGCTCCGGACGCTGGCCCAAAATGGTCAGCGGCACCCGGCGAGTATCCTCCAGTACCTCTTCGTAATAGCCCACGAGCTGCTCGCACAGCGCCTTCCACGTCTTGGAGGAAATGGACTCGCGAGCATTGTCCCGCATCTCCTGGTGAATCTCCGGATTGAGCAGAGCGTCCACCGCATTGGGGAGGTCTTCCACAAAGGTCTTTACCTCCAGCAGCAAGCCGTTATAGCCCTCGTCGATGAGGTCTACCGGGCCACCGGCCCGCGGCCCGATGGTCGGTACGCCGGAAGCCTGCGCCTCCTGGATGGACTGGCAGAAGGTCTCGAACTCGCCGGCGTGGACAAAGACGTCCAAGGAAGCATAGGCGGCGGCGAGGTCTTCGCCAGAAAGGGCACCGGTAAAGACGGCGCCGGGAAGCTGCGCCTCCAACAGCGGCCGCTCCGGGCCATCGCCCACGATGACCAGTTGGATATCCTCGCGCCCGTTGAGCGCCGAGAGGCGGTGCACGCCCTTTTCCGCGGCGAGGCGCCCCACGAACCCCACCACATTCTTGGTGCCGCTCGGATCCCAGCTGCGGCGCAACTCCTCAGAGCGCTTGGACGGGTGGAAAAGTTCCGCGTTCACGCCACGACCCCAGTGGCGCACGTTCTTAATGTGGTGCTTTTCCAAGTCCCGGATGGTCAGTGAGGACGGCGCCAGCGTCATCTGGCAGGAGTTATGAATCGTGCGCAGCCACTCCCACACGCCATAGGCCAGCGCGGAGGCATGGTACTTGGTGGCAAAACCGGCAACATCGGTCTGATACAACGCCACGGCCGGCACGCGCTGCTGGCGGGCGGAGAAAGCGCCCGCCGCGCCGAGCACGAAGGGGCTGGCCAGGTGGATGATATCCGGCTTGAAGTCGCGCAAGGCCTCATCGACCGCCGTGGTAGGCACGCCCACCGGCAGCGAATCCACCAGCGGCACGCGCACGGTGGGCACGCGGTAGATGGGAAATCCTAGGTAGTCCGGAATCTCTTCTTGTCCCTCACGGGCGCCCGGCGCGATGACGATGGCCTCTTGGCCGGTCTCGTGCAGGTGCTCTAAAACGCGCAGCACGGAGTTGGTCACACCATTGACATTGGGGAGGAAGGATTCAGCCACGATCGCAACACGCATGCCACCATCATGGCCCATCTTCTTAAGTTTATGGTGAAGCCAGCGGAAAATCTTGGTTAATTATTTCTCCGCGCGGCGGGTAAAGAAGCTAATCAGCTTCCACAGCACGGCCGCGATGAGCGTGGCAACCACTCCTACCGAGAGCGCCGGGATGATGGCCAGCGTCCATTCGCGGCCTTCAACCTTGACCAGGTCTGGGTCGTCCTGGGCGTAGTGCACCCACACCTGCTGACCCTCACCTAGCCCACTGGGATAGAGCAGCCCGTGCTGTGGGGTGTGGTAAATCCCCTCACTGTCTTGGAAATCTACCGTGGTGCGCAGCATGCCCACATCCTTAACCGTGGCCAAAGCGCGCGCGGGGTGGCTGGCGATGGCGTGGTCATTCAGCGCCGGCCCGATGACCATGCCCACCACGCCCACCAGCGCAGCCAGATACAGCGCCAGTGTCAGCTGGTGCAGGCGGCGACGATAGACCGCGGGCGTATAGCGCGGCACCACGGCCGCGTGCGGCTTGTGCTGCGGCGGGGCCATTTACTGGCCTACCTTTGCGGTGAGCTTCTCATTGAGCGCCCGGCGCGTGGCACGGGTGGTCTTGGCCTCCACGACGGTAATCCCAGTCGAGTATTCCTTCAGCTCCGCCAACGTATCCAATAGCTCCTGCGGGGTGGTCACTTCACGGTAGTCTGCCTCATAGGCTTCTGCCAGCTTGCCGACGTCCACCCCATGCGGCGTTCCAAACGCCGGCTCGAAGGACTCGCGCAACGCATCGGCGCCTTGTTCCAGGGTCTCGAAGATGCCGCCACCATTGTCATTGGCCACCACGATGGTGAGGTTTTCCGGTCGCGCCTGGTCTTCCGGGATGAGCAGGCTATTAGCGTCATGCAAGAAGGTGACATCCCCCATGAGCGCCATAACTCGCGGGGCGCGCCAGTTGGTGGGATCCAGCGATTGCGTGGCCAAGGAAATGCCGATGGCTTGGGCGATGGTGCCGTCGATGCCGGCCGCCCCGCGCGGCGAGTAGGTATCCACGCCGTCGAAAGGCAGGCCCACCATGGAGGCATCGCGCACCGGGTTCGAAGCGCCGAGCACCAGGGTGTCATTGACGGAGAGCGTATCGCCCACCGCGGCCGCGACGTGGAGCCCAGTGAATCCCAGTTCCTCATCCTCGAGGGTCTCGCGCACCGCTTGTCCAGCCATATCGGTTGCGCCTTCGCAGATCTTCATCCACTCGCGGCTCGGCTCACCGGTGACCTTGACGGTGGTGCCAAGCCGGGCCTCGTCGCCGCGCTGGTTGGTGAAGTCCTTGGTGCGCGAGAGCACCACTAGCTCAATATCCGGATCATTCATCAGCGCTAACACCCCACGGTGCAGCGTCGGGTGCCCCACGACGATGACCTGCTCCACCTTGGTGTTGACCACATAATCATTCGCGGAGACCTGCGCCTTGCGGAAGATATGCGCCGCCGCTGGATGCACCGGATGATACGGACCCGGCGCGCTCGGCTCCGCAATGGTCGGTACATCTTGGAGGCCTTCTACCTCCCAGGCCTCGTCACCCGTAATGACTAGGGTGTTCTTGCTCAAATCCACGGCCACTTCCCCGTGGTCCACGAAGGCTGGTGCTGGCTCGCGCACGCCGTCGCCGGAGGTGTGGTCTGGCAGGGTGGCGTCGACAAGCGGGGCATCAAAGGCCACATTGATGTGTACCTGCAGGTCCTCGCGGAAGCGCTGGGCCATCGCCGCGATATCATCCGCGCCAGTGACCTGGGTGGTATCCGCATAGACGCCGAAGATGCCCTGCTGCTCGATGGTCTGCGACGCCCCCGTGCCCACCAGGCGCTCCGGCCGATCCGCGCTAATGATGGCCAGCGGCGTGTGGGAATAGTGTGCCTCCACCACGGCCGGCAAAGTATTGGCTACCGCAGTTCCCGAGGTCATCACCACGCCTACGTGGCGACGCTGCACCCGCGCCATGCCCAGGGCGGTAAACGCTCCCCCGCGTTCGTCCAGGCGGGTGTGTACGCGGATATCATCACGCACCAATAGCGCCAGCGACAGGGGCGCGTTGCGCGAACCAGGGCACAAGACGACATCCGTGAGGTGGCGCGCCAGTTGGGCGGCTACCTTCTCAGCCAACTGCATCGATTCATTCATGCCGCCCGATTTTACCTGCCCGCGCGCCATTTCCCTTACCGGGCAGGTGCTGGGCGCTTAGTTCTGGCTGGCCGGCTGCTCGCCGCCGCCCAGGAGGTCATTGAGGAGGCCCTCAATGTCCACGTCGCTGCCCTTATCCAGCTGGTCTTGTACCTCTGGTGGCAGCTCGGTCGGGATATCGGACGGCAGGTCATTCTGGAAGTCCGGCAGCTTCGGCAGGTTATTGGAATTCTCATCCTGCGAATCCGGCTCTTCGGTCTGGGTCACGGTAGTGGGAACCTCCGTGGTCAGCGTTTCCGTCACCGGCTGTGGGTCCGGCTTATCCGCCTCGTCCGCGGCATTGCGCCACAGGAAAAACAGGACCGCCGCAGCCAGTACTGCAAGTACCGCGATGGCCGCGAAGACGCCGGCCATGGCGCCACCGCCGCCGCCCTTCTTCTTGCGCTTTTCCGGCTGGTCTGGATCATAGTTCGACGGCACCGGCTCGTACTCGGGCTGCTGCGCGTATTGCTGGCCATATGCCTGCCCGGCCGGCTGTTGATAGTTCTGGCCGTAGCTTTGCTGCTGACCGTAGCCCTGCTGATAGCCAGCGGCCGCATCGAATTGACGAGTCTCATTCTGCGGCTGCTGCTCGCCAGGGAAGTGCTGCTTGGGGTGCTCGCGGCGCGCTTGGTCGCGGCTGGGGCCGGCGGCATTATCGGGCACGCGGCCAATCTGGCGCGTGGCATCATCCGCCGGGCTGGACCAGCTGCGGGTTTCATTATTATCGCCATGAGGGCCTTTAGAAGTCATACCCTCTACCTCTACCCCATTTTGCTGTGAGATCCCAGAGAGGTCTCCCACAGCTAACGGGGAAGCCGCGGCTCGCCGCTTAGTGCGCTTGGCGTGCACTCAAGGCACGGCCGGTGGCGGTATCCTCTGCAGCGACCTGCGCCGGGGTGGCATCCGCGATGATGCGGCCGCCATCTTCGCCAGCGCCCGGGCCCATCTCGATGATGCGGTCCGCATGCGCCATGACCGAAAGATCATGATCGACGACGATTACCGTATGGCCCGCATCCGCCAGCTTGTGCAGCTCGGTATTGAGCAGGTCGATATCGGCTGGGTGCAGGCCCGTGGTGGGCTCGTCCAGCAGGTAGACCGTGTGGCCGCGACGCGAATTGCGGGAGCGCTGCAGCTCCGTGGCCAGCTTAATGCGCTGGGCCTCGCCGCCGGACAGCTCCGGCGCGCCCTGGCCCAAGCGGAGGTAGCCCAGGCCGACGGCCTGCAGCGTAGCAATGGCGCGGTAAATCTTTTCTTCCTCGGCGAAGACCTCCGCGGCCTCATCCACGGTGAGCTCCAAGATGTCCGCGATGGTGCGGCCCTGCCAGGTCACCTCGAGGGTCTCGTCGTTGAAGCGGGCGCCGCCGCACTCCGGGCAGGTGGTGTACGAGCCCGGCAAGAAGACCAGCTCCACCTCGATCTTGCCCGCGCCGCCGCAGGTGGGGCACTGGCCTTGCTTTACGTTGTAAGAAAAGCGCGAGACCGTCCACTTGCGCTGTTTGGCCTCATCGGTGGAGGCGAATAGCTTGCGGACGTTATCGAAAAGCCCAGTGTAGGTTGCCAGCGTGGAGCGCGGGGTACGGCCGATGGGCTTCTGGGTAATCTGCACGACGCGCTTTACTCGGTCAAAGCCCTCCGTGCTCTCTACGGACCAGCCCTTGTCCTCGGTCTCTTCCTCATCGGAAACGGCCGTGGCGGACTGTCGCAGCAGGCCAGCCAGCACCGTGCTGACCAGGGTGGATTTACCCGAACCGGAGACACCGGCGACCGCCGTGAATTGGCCCAAGCCAAAATCCACATCCAGGTTGTCGATGCTGCGTGCGTTGATGCCGCGCAGGGCGAGGTGGGAGGAGGGGGTGCGGGGGTCGTCGGCAAGCGCGAGCGTGCGGTGAGCCAGCGCATTGGCGGTAGGGGTGTCCGCGTCATAGTCTGCAACCGGGCCCGAATAGACCACGTTGCCGCCGCGCTCGCCGGCCAGCGGGCCGACGTCAACGAGCCAGTCCGCCTGCGCGACCAGATCCATGTCATGCTCCACCAAGAGCACGGAGTTGCCGGCCGCGATGAAACGGCGGCACATATCCATGACCGCGTCGCGCTCATCGGGGTGCAGGCCGGCCGAGGGCTCGTCGAGCACATAGGCCACACCGAAGAGACCGGAGCGCAGCTGCGCCGCCAAACGGATGCGCTGCATCTCGCCACCGGACAGGCTCTGCGTCGGCCGATCCAGGCTGAGGTGCGCCAAGCCGAGCTCCAGCGCCGAGGTCAACGCCGGCAGAATCTGCCGCAGGAGCAAATCCTCGGCCGAATTCTCCTCCGGGTTCTGCTTGCTGAGCACCTCATGCACCCTATCCAGCGGCAGCGCGCCCAGCTCATCAATCGGCATGCCCGCATAGGTGACCTTCAGCGCGGCCGGGTTGAGGCGGCGGCCGCCACAGGTCTCGCACTCGCGCGATTCCATATAGGACAGGGTGCGCTTGCGCAGGGTATCCGATTGGGTCTCCGCAAGCGTCTTATTGAGGTAGCTGGCCACCGAGCGCCACGTGCCCTCATAGTTGCGCTGAATCTGATCTTTTCCGCGCAAGGGCTTGACCGTGACTACGGGGCGCTCTTCCGTGAAGAGGATCCAGTCGCGGTCTTCTTGCGGCAGCTCTTGCCAGGGCGAATCCAGGTCATAGCCCAAGTTCATCAAAATGTCGTGGAAGTTCTTGCCGGCCCAGGCGCCCGGCCAGGCTTGGATGGCTCCTTCCTCGATGGAGAGGGTGGGATCCGGGACCATCGAGTCCTCGGTCGGCTCATGCACCACGCCTGTGCCGTGGCACTGCGGACACATTCCCTCCGGGGTATTGGGCGAGAAGGAATCCGAGTACAGGCCCTCCGGGTTATCACCGGCGCGCGAATAAAGCAGGCGCACGCTATTGGAGAGCGCGGACACCGTGCCCACCGTAGAGCGCGCTCCGCCGCCGGAGGTCGATTGCTGCAGTGCGACCGTCGGCGGTAGGCCCTCTACCTGGCTGACCTGTGGGTCGACGGCCGAGCTAATGAGGCGGCGTGCGAAGGGTGCTACCGATTCAAGGTAGCGGCGTTGGCCTTCGCCGTGAATCGTACCGAACGCCAGCGAAGATTTGCCCGAACCAGACACACCTGTGACCGCGACGAGCTTGCCGCGGGGCATATCGACGTCGACATTGCGCAGATTGTGCAGGTGAGCATCGCGGACCTTGATAGTAGACATGTCCTCCAGCGTACTCACAGGTGGCAGGTTGGGCAGTCTCAAGCCTGACAGCAGTTTTTTAACGGTTCTCTCTAGCGGTTCACCGGCTTTCAACGATTTCGTCCACCCATATGGCGAAAACCGTCGACGGTTTAGGTGTTCTAGATGGACGAAATCGTTGAAACTAGGAAGGTGGAACCTTTCCGGAAGATTTCCAGTCCAATGAGTCATGTGGACGAGAAATGAATTACTAGATTTAGGCCTTACTGACTATCAAATCCGCAGCAGGATTAGTGGGGGAACACTTTTGCGCTTGCGGCGCAACTGTTATATCGCTGCAGAGGCGAGCGCGAAAGATAAAGTAGCCGCGGTGGCGCAGCTTTATCCGGATGCGGTGTTTTCGGGGACGGCGGCGCTCGCGGCCTATGGCTTATGCGAGGTGCAGCTGCCGGCGGTGATCCGGGTGGATAAAAACTGCCGGATTCGAGCGGATGATGTGGTGTATACGGTGAGGTCGCGGCCGGTGCCGGCGAATCGGATAAAGGGTGTAAGGATGGCGTTGCCGGCACAGGCGGTAGCAGATGCATTGAGCTTCGAGCGCTGCAGCGAGTGGCTGCTGAAAGAAGCGCTGGCGCAGGCGTATCGCGGGCTCAACGGAAGGGGGAGGTTCGCGGCCGATTTAGAGCTGGTGATCAGTAAGAAAAGGGACGCGGTGCGCGAGTTGGCGGAGCAGGCGCCGGTGGGGACGGCGTCGAAATGGGAGCAGCGGATGTACCACGAGATGCGGCGGGTGGGGCTCAAGCCGGTGCCAAATTTCCGGCTTGGGCCGTATACCTGGGATTTAGGCTTCGAAGCGGGGACGACGGTGGTGGACTTGGACTCGCTTTATTATCACGCGCCGGAGAATAATCACCGGGAATTCCTCATCGGGACGTGGAAGACCAATCACGCGGTGCAGCACGGATGGGCGCCGCTGAAGTTTACGGATGAGTGCACCGACTACCACCTCAAGCTGGTGGTGGAGACGGTGCAAGAAACGGTGGCGCATCGGCGCAGTGTGCGCGGGCTAAAGAGCCGGCCGCAAAAGGTGCGTCGGGCGCTGGCGACCCCGGCGTGGAGGTTTCACCAGAGCTTGCTCTAGGCCCTAGTCAGAAACGTGCGATTCAGAAAGGTGCGGCCAGCAGGCGCGAACGCGATCGAACCACCAATCGCGGCGATCGGCGGGGGCGGCGAGTGCAGCGAGGCGGTCTGGGTCGGGGGCGAGGATATCGGCGGGAAGGTGGCCATCGACAAGCGGGCGCGGGGCGGTGACATCCTCTTCGAAAAGGGAGCCTGTGGCAAGGCCTGCGGCGGCTGGGGTGACGTCGATGTCCTCATCGTCGTAGATGCGCGGGAGCGCGGCGACGGCCGCAAGGCCCATATTGATGCCAATGGAGGTATCCAGCGCGGAGGCCACCGTGATATCCATATGGCGCTGGCGCAGGTGCTGGGCCACCTCGAGGACGCGGCGCACGCCGCCAAGCGGGGCGGGCTTGACCACGGCGACATCCGCGGCCTGCAGCTCGGCGACGCGATAAGGGTCCGCGACCTTACGGATGGATTCATCGGCGGCGACGCGCACAAAGAGACCAGCGCGCATAAGGCGGCCGCGGACCTGGGCGAGCTCCTCGGTGGTGGCACAGGGCTGTTCCATATAGTCCAGCGGCATCATCATCTGCGCGGCCTCGACCGCCTCATCGACGCTCCAGCCGCCGTTGGCGTCCACGCGAAGGATGGGGATATCGCCGCGTTGGGTGACGGCGTCGCGGACGGCGTGGACGCGAGCGGCGTCGTCGGCAAGCGTGTGTCCCTTCTCCGCTACCTTGATTTTGAAGGTGCGGCAGCCGGGGTAGCGCTCCACCACGGCCGGGACCTCGCTGGCGGGCACGGCCGGGATGGTGGCGTTGACCTCGATGGAATCGCGTACCGGCTCTGGAAAGCCCTCGTAGGCGGCCTCGAGCCCGGCGCGCAGCCACGCGGCGGACTCGGCCGGGCCGTATTCCAAGAAGGGCGCGAACTCGCCCCAGCCGGCCGGGCCATCGATGAGCAAGGCTTCCCTGGTGGTAATGCCGCGGAAACGCACGGCGAGCGGGAGGGAGACTACGTGGGCGCGGTCGAGGACGTCATCGATATGCATGGCCTTCATGGTAGCGCCCGCCGGCCATTGACCCCTCCCCCGCTCTGCGCTATTTTGGGAACCCATACCAATAAAGGAGGAATTATGCTGCTAGCTGAGGCATTGGCGGAGCGCGCACAGGCACAGGAGCGCCTCAATAGCCTGCACGAGCGGTTGCTCACCGTGGCCCGCGTGCAGGAGGGCGATACCCCGGATGAGGATCCGCAGGAGCTGCTGCGCGAGCTCGACGGCGTGGCCGGGCGCATCGATGAGCTGGTGCAGGCCATTAATGCGACGAATATCGCCACCGCCTTTGATGAGAAGAGGAACTTGATGGAAGCCCTCGCGCTTCGCGACGGCCTCTTGCGCAAGCGCCGCATCTACCATGACTTGGCGCAGCGGGCGGGCACCCGCTCGGATCGCTATTCCCGCACCGAGATTAAGTTTGTCTCCACCATCCCGGTGGCGGATCTGCGCAAGCGTGTCGATGATTTGTCTAAGCAGTATCGCGAGCTGGATACCCGCATCCAGCAACTGAACTGGAATACCGAACTGAAAAACGGATAGTCATATCGCGCGCTGCTTAAAGCGCGCGATGGTAGCCCACACACCTGCAGCGAGCAGGCCCCCACCCTGGAGGGGAAAATCCTGGGACTCTGGCCCCCTTTAGCGCTTTAAGGGGCGGGGAGTTCGAGTCTCCCCATGGCATGGAGTACCGCGCTGGTATGGCGTACACGGGTATTGTGCGGGGCAACAACCTCGCAGTATCGCGTATTGATTATTACCGGCCTGCTGGGCAGTGTGTGTGGGTGAGGGTTGGGAATGGGGACTATTCTTCTTTTGCCACTAAGCTGGCCATCATGAGCGAGCAGAAAAAATACAGCACCGATAATCCGTTCCGCCCGGAATTGTGGCATGCCGTAGAAGGTTTTGAGGACCTGACGGATATCACCTATCACCGGCTCAACGGCGAGGGCCGCAAGAACGGCATCGTGCGCATCGCCTTCGATCGCCCGGAGGTACGCAATGCGTTTCGTCCGCATACCGTAGACGAGCTCTACCGCGCCCTGGATCACGCCCGCCGCACGCCGGATGTGGGAACGATTTTGCTCACCGGCAATGGTCCTTCCGACAAGGATGGCGGCTGGGCTTTTTGTTCGGGCGGCGACCAGCGCATTCGCGGCCGCTCCGGGTACCGCTACGCCACCGAGCACGCCCATGATGACGCCACCGCGGATGAATCCACCGTGGACACCGCCCGCGAGAAGGTGGAGGGTGGCCGCTTGCATATCCTGGAGGTCCAGCGCCTCATCCGCACCATGCCCAAGGTGGTCATCGCCGTGGTCAATGGTTGGGCGGCCGGCGGCGGGCACTCGCTGCACGTGGTCTGCGATATGACGGTCGCCTCCCGCCAGGAGGCGCGCTTCAAGCAGACGGACGCGGACGTAGGGTCCTTCGACGCCGGCTATGGCTCGGCCTACCTAGCCAAGATGGTGGGCCAAAAATTCGCCCGCGAGATTTTCTTCTTGGGCCGCACCTATGATGCCCAGCGGATGTATGAGATGGGCGCGGTCAATGAGGTTGTCGATCACGCCGACTTGGAAGACGCCGCAATCCAGATGGGCCGCGAAATCAACGGCAAGTCCCCAACAGCCCAGCGCATGCTGAAGTTCGCTTTCAACCTGACCGATGACGGCCTCATGGGCCAGCAGGTCTTCGCCGGCGAGGCGACCCGCCTGGCGTACATGACCGACGAGGCCGTCGAGGGCAAAGAAGCATTCCTCGAAAAGCGCGACCCGCAGTGGGAGCAGTTCCCGTATTACTACTAGCCAGGAGTTAGCACGATGTGGATTTTCGCCATCGGCTTGGCCACACTTGCACTGGCGGGCGTCATCGTCTCGCGAGTGTGGATGCTCAAGCGTATCAAGGATGCGCAGGACAGCGGGGAGCGTCCCTTCGATCAGGAGGACACCCCGCGCAATCCATACATGTAGCGGAGTAAATGGCGTGGGGCGCCCTCGGACCGGAGTGAGACATCTCAAGCAATTGTGGACATGCCCATAGTTAATACTTAAAGTGTCGAACATGAAACTCTGCAACTCATTCGTCATGCTCGCAGCACGCGTCGCCCTGGGCGTAATTCTCATCGCCCAGGGCTGGCAAAAGTTCTCCGAATGGACCGTCGCCGTCGCGGGCCTGATGCTCGCCGCCGGCCCCGGCATACGCTCCCTGGATCAGCTCCCCTTCAGCAAAAAGGCAAAAGTAGCCAAATAAGGCCACCGCTTCCTAGCCTCTCACTTCACTCATTGAAGTGAGAGGCATTTTTAAATTTTGGCAGCTTAAGGAAGAGATAGGACCACCTAAGTTCATTACGTTGAACAATCTAGTTCAAGGGTGCTAGTGTTTGTTGAGTTCACTTCTCCTAATACAAAGGAAGTTCATTATGAACTCAAATCACAGCACCCCACGCCGGCCCCTACAGCGCATTCTCGCAGGCACCTGCGCCCTCGCACTCGGCGCCAGCCTCGCCGCTTGCAGCGCCTCGAAGGAATCCATCGACGCTGCAAAGCCGAAGGACGGCGACACCGTCAAGGCCGTGGCCACGACTACCCAGATCTGCGACTACCTCACCCAGATAGCCGCCGGCGGCGTCAAGCTCCACAAGGTCGACTCCCAAGGTGCAGAGACCACCTCCGGCGAGGGCCCAGTGACCCTCGACCTCACCTGTTTGCTCGCCCCCAACGCCAGCGCCCACGAGCACGAGATGACCCCACAGCAGATGCAGGCGCTCTCCCAGGCCGACTACATGTTCGTCAACGGAGTCGACCTCGAGCACTTCCTCGACCAAGCCGTGGACTCCTCCGGCTTCCACGGCGTCATGGCCGTGACCTCGGGCGTCAAGAGCGAAGGTATGGGCGATGGCAACGGCAAGTACACCATCGACGAGGGCATCGAGCACGTGAGCCCGCGCCCGTGGCCTTTCCCGGGGGAGGACGGCGAGGCCCCAGAATTCAAGTACGACCCGCACGTGTGGACCTCCCCGAAGCAGGCCAAGATTCAGGTCGACAACATCGTCAACACGTTGTCCCAGGCCTCCCCGCAGGCCAAGGACGCCTTCACCGCCGCCGGCAAGAAGTACACCGACCAGTTGGAGGACCTCGACAAGTGGGCCAGCGATTCCATGTCCGCAGTTCCTGAGCAAGACCGCGTGCTCTTCTCTTCCCACGACGCCTTCGGCTACTTCTCTAACGAGTATGGCGTGAAATTCATCGGCTCCGCACTGTCTGACTTCAACCACCAGCAGGACGCCACCTCGAGCCACATCGATGAGCAGGTAAAGAAGGTCCGCGAGTCCGGCGCCAAGGCCATCTTTGCGGAGAATTCCAACAACTCGAAGTCCATCGAGGCCATCGCCCGCGCCGCAGGCGTCAAGGCGGTTACATCCGACGACGCTTTGTACGGCGACTCGCTAGGTGTGCCAGGCAGTGAGGGCGAGACCTACATCGGATCCATCGTCCACAACATCAACACCCTGGTCAGCGCCTGGGACTCCGAACAGCAACCGTTGCCGGAATCGCTGCAGGCATTCGACGTCGCCAAGCGCAAGTAGCTCTATATGTCTTCCCCATTAATCACTCTGCGCAATGCCACCTGCGGCTATGGCGCCCGGGATATCCTCACCGACGTTGATCTTGAGATCCGCGCGAGCGAGGCCGTGGCGCTCCTGGGGGCCAACGGCGCGGGCAAGTCTACGCTGCTCAAGGCAATCACTGGCCTGGCTGCCTTGCGCGGCATGGCCACCATCGACGCCTCGCTCGGCTACGTCCCGCAGTACCAAGACTCCGACCTGAGTTTTCCCGTCACGGCTTACAAGGTCGTGGAAATGGGCCTTTTGCCCTCAGTGAGCTGGTGGCATAGGTGCACGAGCATGCGTAGCTATCGCGGCCATGTACTCAATGCCCTGCGACAAGTGGGGATGGAGCACCTCGCCGAGACGCGGTTTGGCCAGCTCTCGGGAGGGCAGCGCCAGCGCGTGCTCATCGCGCGCGCGTTGGTTTCGGCCCCGGAGCTGGTGCTTCTCGACGAACCCTTCAACGGGCTTGATCAAGAAAGCCGCCGAATCCTGATTCAGATCATTGCGGATCTCAAGGAAGCAGGAATCGCCCTGCTCGTCTCCACTCACGACCCCATCTTGGCGCAGCACACCTGCGACTGGGCGGCGTTTGTGCTCGACGGCAAGGTCCACACCATGGGAACCGAGGAAGCAGTGGAAACCTATATGGAGCAAGGTGCGCGACTGTAATGGAGCAGATTCTCTTCGCCCCGTACCTGCGCAATGCCTTCCTCTTCCTGCTGTGCCTATCGATTGCGGGAGCTGCCATTAGCGTCCTCGTTAATCTCCGCCGCATGGAATTTACGGTGGAAGCCCTCGTGCACTCGGTTTTTCCGGGCATCGTGGTAGGGCTCATCGTGGGCGGCATCCCGGGCATCGTGCCGGGTGCGGCCGCGGTGGCCACGGTGACGGTGCTGGTGCTGGCTTCTCTGGGTTCTGGGCAGGGCCAGTCAGCGCAGAAGCTGGATATGGAAGCCGGAACGGCCGTGGTGCTGACCTTTATGTACGGCATCGGCGTGGTCATCAGTTTGGCCTATGGCGACAAGTCCGGGCAGCTGGAGGCCCTCATGTTTGGCCGGCTTCTCGACGTCACGCAGTCCAGGCTGGCAACCTCCGTCACGCTCTGCGTGATTGCGGCACTACTCATCCTGACAACCTGGCGCATGCAGATTCTCGTCGCTTTCGATACCACAGCGGCCCGCGCCATGGGCATCAACGTGGCGACTTATGAGCTCATTGCGAATATCGCGGTTGGCCTAATCGTGGTGGCGGCTAGCTCGGCAGTGGGTGTGTTGCTGGTTATCGGTTTTATTGTCATTCCAGGCCTCTCGGCGCGCTTGATCGCAGGATCCCCGCGCAGCATGTGCTTCTGGGCTGCGGGTTTGTCCACGCTGGCAGTGGTGGTGGGATTTGCCATCATGCTGTCCCAAACCGCGCACCAGATTTCGCCGCAGGCAATCGTCAGCTTGATGCTGGTTGTCACCGTGCCGCTAGCGGGCTTGAAGGGGGTATTTAGCTAATGGGACTGTCTCATCTTGATCCAGAGATCCTGCGGATGCCCCTCCTTGAGGCCATTGCTGTGGGATGTTTATCTGGCTTGGTTGGAACCTTGATGGTCATGGGCAAGCGCGTCTTTTTCGCCGAGAGCCTGTCGCACGGAATCTTCCCCGGCGCGGTGCTCGGCGTAGTGGTGGCCAACCTTCTGAGCTTGGATCTCTCCACGGGTTTGATGGTGGGCGCGGCACTGTTCTGCCTACCTTTGGCCTGGCTTATGCGGTGGTTGAGTACCGTCGAGGGCATTTCTTCGACCGCTGCCGCCGGCGTGACGCTCACCCTGGGATTTTCCCTGGGCATCTTGTTGCTGCGCTGGTTCCAACCGCTACCTATCCACGTGGATAGCTTTCTCGTGGGCTCGCTGACCACTGTCAATGCGCAGGATGTCTGGTTTGTCGGCGCCCTGGTGGTGGTCAGCCTTGGCGTGCTGGTGGCATTTCGCCGGACGTTAGTCTCCTTCTACTTCGACCAGACGTCCTTCCGCGCACAAGGCGGAAAGCCCGGCCGCTATGACTTGCTTACCCTCACGCTTATCAGCGTGACCATGGTGGTGGTGATTCCCGCGGTGGGCACTATCTTGTCCCTGGCGCTGCTGGTAGCCCCGGCGGCGGCGTTGCAGCCGTGGATCAAGCGCCCGACCCAGCTCATGCTCGGTGCCGGTATCGCGGGCATTGCGCTGGCATGCGGCGGGCTCTGGCTGGCGGCCGCGCTCAGTTTGTCGGCGGGCGGCTGCATCGCGGTGCTGGCGGGTGTGTTCTATTTGCTCAGCATGGGGCTGCGGGCCTTGCTCTAAACGCCCGGCGCGCCGCCTCCCGGGACGAGCGATATGCCCGGGTAACCTGATTATTCGTGACTCATATCCTCGCCCCACTCCCAGTCGATCCCCGCAATCCCGCAGGAATTTTGGATGACCTCGAGAAGGCCATCGCTGGGCAGACCACGCTCTTACCCCTTCCCGCAGCGGACCGCACGCGGACGGAATTGCTGCGCAACCACATGCGCGCGGGCGAATCGATTGCTGAGGACATTGCTTTGGTGGTGTCCACCTCGGGTTCCACGGGCACACCGAAGGGTGCGCAGCTAAGCCCGCTTAACCTGGTGGCGAGTGCGGATGCCACCCATTCTTTCCTGGGTGGCCCCGGCCAATGGCTACTGGCCATGCCCGCCCACCACATCGCGGGCATCCAGGTGCTCGTGCGTTCGTTGGTGGCGGGTGTGGAGCCACTCTGCCTCGACCTGTCCCAAGGCTTTAACATCACCGAGTTCGCCCGCGCAGCAGAAGAACTCGCCCACACCGAGGACCGCATGTACACCGCGCTCACACCGATGCAGCTGCACAAGGCACTCGATTCGCTGGACGGCATCCAAGCACTGCGCCGTTTCAACTCCATCCTGGTAGGTGGAGCAGCGCCGCATCCCCAGCTATTGGAATCTGCGCGCAAGCTCGACATCACCGTGGTAACCACCTATGGCTCCTCGGAGACTGCGGGCGGTTGCGTCTACAACGGCACTCCCCTGCCCGGCACCGAGGTGCGCATCGGGGAAGATAACCGCATTTTCCTGGGCGGGCCGACCATTGCGCAGGGCTACCGCAATGTGGAATCGCGCGACTTCGTCGGTGGCTGGTTCGCAACTTCCGACGCCGGGGAGCTCGACGCCCACGGTCAACTCACCGTCACTGGACGTCTGGACAGCATCATCAACTCGGGCGGGTTGAAGTTGCACCCAGAACAACTGGAACAGCTCTTGTTGCAGGTACCGGGCGTCGACAGTGTATGCGTGGTGGGCATCCCTGATCCACGTCTTGGCCAGATGATCGCCGCAGCTTACACCGGCTGGGCCTCGCGCACCGACATCCTCGAAGCGCTCGATGACCTGCCTCGGTGGCAGATTCCGCGCGAGATTATCCGCATTGCTGAGATGCCGCTGACCGGCCCCGGCAAGGTGGACCGTCGTGGTGTCGCAGGGCTCTTTAAGAACTGATTAGACTTCGTTAGCGCGCACCGTCACGTCGGCGGCCGCGACTTCCGCAAGAGAGAACTCCTCGTCCCCTGCGTGCAGGTTGAGCAGGCCCGCAACGCGGGAATCGACTACGACCTCGACGCCCAGGCCGACGCCATGGCTGTCGAGGTAGCGCAACAGCTCGGTGTCTCCGTCGCATACCCGCTCGATGGTGACAGGGGTGTGAAGGGGGACGTCGTCAAGCGTGAGCGTGCCAAGGTCCTCGATGCTGCCCTGCGCGTCGGGGATGGGATCGCCGTGGGGATCGCGCTGAGGATGGCCCAGGTGCTGATCGAGTCGATCGATGAAGCGATCGGAGCATGCATGCTCGAGGAGATCGGCATCCTCGTGAACCTCGTCCCAGGTGTACCCCAGCTCTTTGACCAAGAAGGTCTCGAGGAGACGATGGCGGCGGACCATGCCCATGGACAGTGCCTGGCCCTCTGGGGTCAGCGAAACGCCAGCGTAGCGCTCATGTTCCACCAGCCCTTGGGCAACGAGACGCTTTACGGCTTCCGACGCCGTGGGCACCTTTTGGTTCAATCGCCCCGCCAGCTCCTTGAGCGCGATGGGCACGCCGCCGGAGTGCTCGGAGAGGTCCCACAGGACTTTGAGGTAGTCCTGGGTACGTTCAGGGAGATCGCTTAAATGCATGACATTCATCGTAGTAAAGGCCTTGCCCCGCGAGCGATTCACATGATAACTTTAAGAAAGTTCAACTCATTGAACTTTTGTCACGGGTGTGGCCCACAGCCGTCCTTTCTTGGGTACGTACGACGCGCTTCCGCCATACCCGTGGCTTTTATATATCCGCCGTGTGCGTCCCTTGTGCACAGCATGCCCGCGGTGGCGTGGCACAATAACTGACATGTCACTTTCTGCCTATCCCGCAACTGCCAAAGACTGGCTCCAAGGCGCACGCCCGCACACGTGGGCTAATGCCTTCGCCCCAGTCATCGCTGGTACTGGTGCCGCAGCGGCTGCCGACGGCGCGCACTTCGGCCGCGCGCTTCTCGCCCTCGTGGTGGCGTGGGCGCTCATCATCGGTGTCAATTACGCCAACGATTACTCGGATGGCATCCGCGGCACCGACGACGACCGCACCGGTCCGCAGCGCCTCACCGGCGGCGGCCTGGCCCGCCCGCAGCACGTAAAGCTCGCGGCCTTTGCCGCCTTCGCCGTGGCCGGGCTCGCCGGCATCGCGCTCTCCTTCGCGGCGCATGCGTGGTGGCTCATCCTCGTCGGCGCGCTATGCATCGCCGGCGCGTGGTTTTATACCGGTGGCAAGAACCCGTATGGCTATCGCGGGCTCGGCGAGGTCGCCGTCTTTATCTTCTTCGGGCTCGTCGCCGTGCTTGGCACCGAATTCACTCAGGCCGGCCGCCTATCGTGGTCGGGTCTCGCGCTGGCCGTGGGCATCGGCGCGATGAGCTCCGGGGTGAACTTAGTCAATAATATCCGCGATATTCCCTCCGACGCCGAAACCGGCAAGATTACGCTCGCCGTACGCCTCGGAAACGAGAAGGCACGCCTGCTCTTTACGGTGCTGCTCCTTCTGCCATTCCTGCTGACCATTGGCATTGCCTTCAGCAGCTGGCTCGCACTCGCCGGCTTGGTCTACTTCCCCTTCGCGCTGCGTGCCATTCGCACCGTCAACCGCGGCGCCCAAGGTCCAGAGCTTATCCCGGTGCTCGGCCTGACCGGCCGCGCGATGCTGCTGTGGGCCGTTATCGAAGCCGCCGCACTCATCATCGTCTAATCCTGCGCGGCGCGGCCTTCCAGCTCCGCCTGGACCCAGCGCTTGTGGGCCTTACGCTGGGCGGAGTACTCGGCCAGCGTCTGGGTGGCCTCGATGCGCCACTTTTTAAAGATCAGCATCGATAGCGGCAGCGCCACAAAGAGCGCCAGCAGCGCCGCGATGAGCACCGGGATGGGAAAGCCGATGGCGATGGCCAAAATCTCGATCACCGCGGTCAAAGCGATAAAAAGCACTACGCGGGCGAGCCCGTACTTCCACAGCGCCGCGCGCGAACGGCGGCGCAGTTCTGGGTCCGGCTTGGGTGGCTCAGGGTTATGCGTCATGGGGGTTGATTGTACGCGGTGCAGGTAGAATCGCACGCATGGGTCGAATCATCCTCCTCCTACTCTTTATCCTCGCCGCCTACCTCGTCTGGAAGGCCTTCGGGCCCTCGACATGGAAAAAGCGCGAAGTGGAACAACCCCGCGCTATCAAGGGCCCCGACGATGATGAGGAATTCCTCTGGAAACTGGAAAAGGAGCGCTTCAAGCAGCGCCGCGCACAGGAGGCAGAAGAAGAAAAGCGCCGCCAGCGCCGCAAACGCGACGCCGACGGCGAGAAGGACTAGGCTTCCTTCGGCACGAAGCGCATCTCTAGGCCTAAGGCCTCAGCCACGGCGGTGATCTTTTCCCACCGCACGCCCGCACCACCGTGCTCGATGGTGTGGAGGGTGGAGCGGGAGATACCGGCGGCGTCGGCAAGCTGCTGCTGCAAAATGCCCAACTCGCGGCGGCGCTCGGCGAATTGGGCGCCAAGGCCCAAAATCACCGCATTATCGCCGGCCGGCTTGCCCTGCTTATGGCGCGGGCTATTATGCTCCGCCATCTAGTTCAGCCCCGCATAGGAATGCAGGCCGGAGACGACCATATTGATAAAGAACAGGTTGAAGACCATCAGCGCCATCGCCATGACGTTGATCCACGGCGCCGCCTTGCGGAAGGCCGGCGTCGCACGCGCGTGCAGGTACGCGGCGTACAGGATCCAGGTGGCAAAGGATACGGTCTCCTTCGGGTCCCAACCCCAGAAGCGGCCCCAGGCGGACTCGGCCCAGATGGCCCCCAGGATGATGCCCAGACCCAAGGTCGGCAGGGTGATAACAGCCAGGCGGTAGGCCAGCTGGTCAATCTTTGCGGCAGAAGGCAGCGGGCGGGCCACCGCACCGAAGAAGCCATGCTCGGCATGCTTCGGTTGCGCCATACGGAACAGCGTCAGCAGCGAGACAATGCCGGAGATAATACCGATGGACGCGCCCAAAGAAACCACGGTGACGTGGATGGGCAGCCAGTGCGACTGCAGCGCCGGCACCACCGGGGCGGACTCGGCATAGAGCTTGGTGGAACCATAAAACATCAGCGCGAGGGTCGGGGTGAGCAGCCACGGCCACACGGTGCGCCATTCCTTGCGCTGCATGGCCATATTACCCACCAGCAGCACGCCGAAGCTCACCATCAGCACGTACTCGTACAGGTTGCCAAAGGGGAAGCGGCCGGTAGCCAGGCCACGCAGCACAATCGCCGCGGCGTGGAGCGCAATGCCTACCCACATCAGCGAGCTGGTCATGCCGCCGAGCTTATCGGCCTTGCGCTCCTTTTCCTTCAGCTCATCGGCCGTGATTCCGGAAGAAGACTGGGCAACCTCGCCTGCATAGCCCTGCTTATCGACGTCCCCAGCGCCCGCCCCCACCAAGACCTTCGAGGCCTGGGATTTCACGGCACGGCGGCCCTCGATAATTCCCTGCATGCGGCCGTAGTAGAACAGCGACATAAAGAGCGCGACGCAGTACACCACAAAGGCGGTCTGCACCGCGATATCCGAGAAATTAGACAGATTCTGATCGATCTGCATGAACGCTCCTAGCCAATACACGTGCGGGGATAGTGCTGATTACCTTACTCAGCGAAATGGCCTAGTCCAACTTTTGTTGGACTAGGTCGACGTACTAATCATCGGTATAAAGCTCGTCTTCTTCGACCTCATCTGGGTCTGGCAGCTCCAGCAGCGCGCGGTGCAGCTCGTGGAACTCCTCGGACCAGCCGGCGCGGTCGGTGCGGGCAAGCCCGCCCATCTCCACGTCGGTGCCGCCGGCCGCATTCGGCCGCAGGCGGATGTAGACGCGGCGGCGCTTAATCACCAGCGATCCCACCAGGGAAATGAGCATCACCAGCGCGGAGGCCAGCACCCACTTCTGGAAAGGATCATAAGAGACCTGGTAATTGGCGAACTCGCTGGCGCCGTCGAAGGTGATCTTCGTGCCATCGTCCAGGGTGACGTCCTCGCCTTGGTTGAGGTTCACGCGGTCAATCTTTTGCAGCTGGCCGGACTGCACCAGGTTCGGGTCCAGCGAGAAGAAGGACTGCGGGGTGCCGGTGTCCAGGCCGGCATCGCCGCGGTAGATATCGATGGCCATCGCCGGATCCTGCAGCCCGGGGTATGCGGACTGCAGCAGCTTGCCGTTCTCGCCGGCCCACTCGGCCGTGGGCGCGAAGAGGCCCTGGATGGCGATCTGGTTCTGGCGGCGGTCATAGAGATCCGGGTGCATGCCGGCCGGTGGGTCGAAGCGCATCGCGCCGGAGGACAAGAAGAAGGTCGTGTCATTCGGCTGGAACTGAATGGTCTGGGTGCGCTTTTCGCCATTGGGCCATTCCACCGTGACCGTCGGCGCGTAGCCGTGGCCCTGCAAGTAGACGCGGTTGTGCGCCAGGCGCAGCGGGTGGTTGACCTTGAGCTCATAATCCTTCCACTCGGAGTCATCCTTGTAGATATCTTCGCCCTCCGCGTAGGAAACGTTGGAGGTAAACATCTCCGCCTGGCCGTTGGGCAGGTATTCGGCCGCGAAGTCATGGGCGATGAGGCAGAAGGGGTGGAGACCGGTGCCGTCGAAAAGCGGGCCGGCGCGGAAGGAGTCAAAGTTGGACGTGGAGGTATTGCAGAACTCCGTGGACTGGTCCAGGGTCTGGCCACCGCCCTGCGAACCAGACTCGGTGACCACGATGACCTGGCCCTCATAGTTGACCAAACGGCCGGCGGCGACGGTGACCAAGATGGCCACCAGCGCCACGTGGAAAATGAGGTTGGCCAGCTCGCGGCCGTAGCCGCGCTCCGCGGAGAAGGTATGCACGCCAGCGCGGTCCTTCTCTGGCGAGTACTCAGCCACGCGCCACCTCTTCAGGCGCTTTGTAATTTCCGCGGATAGCTCTTCCTCGCTCTTATCCGAATGCCCCTCGGCCGCCAACGGCAGCTTGTGGAGGTACTTCGGCGCGCGCGTTGGCGGGGTCTTCCACGCCTTATAGTGATCCCAGGAGCGCGGCAGGATGCAGCCCACCAGGGAAATGGCCAAGAGAATGAAGATGGCCTGGAACCAGACGGAAGAAAAGACGTCGAAAAGCTGCAGCTTGTCGTAGATCTTCGCCACGTTGCCGTTGGACTCGATGAAGTCCTGCACGTTCTGCTCGTTGAGGTCGCGCTGCGGCAGCAAGGAACCGGGAATCGCGGCCAGCGCCAGCAAGAAAAGCAGCGCCAGTGCCGTGCGCATGCTGGTCAGCCAATGCCAGGCTTTGCGGAAATATTTCACGTCTCTCCTAAATCAGGGTGGCGCCGTAGTCCACGGTCCACTGGCGGATGAAGTTAATAAACTCGCCCCACAGGCCGGTTACCAGGGCCAAGCCGACGAGGATCATGGCCACGCCGCCGACGACCTGGATGGTATGCGAGTGCTTGCGGGCCCACGAAATCGAGCGCATCGCCCGCGCGGAGCCCAGCGCCACCAGCAGGAACGGCAGGCCCAAGCCCAGGCAATAAAAGATAATGAGCAGCACGCCACGCGCGGCCGTCATGCCTTCGGTGCCGGCCGATACGGAAATAATGGCGGCCAGCGTTGGGCCCAGGCACGGCGTCCAGCCCAGCGCGAAAATCCCGCCCAGCAGCGGCGCACCCAGCCAGGTGGTCCAACGCTTCGGCGCCATGCGGGTGTCCTTCTGCAGCGCCGGGATCGCGCCGAGGAAAACCACACCCATCAGGATGGTCACGCCGCCACCGATGCGCATGAGCGTCTCCTCATTGAGCCGGAGCGCGGAAATCGCGCCGAATACGGAAACCGTCGCCAGCAGGAAAACCACGGTAAATCCCAGGATAAACAAGGCGGCGGCCAGTACCACGGCCCATTGCCTGCGCTTGCCGACGCCCACCCCCAACTCACCGTCAAACGTAACCTCGCCGCCCACCACGCCGGCCAGGTAGGAAATATAGCCAGGCACCAGTGGGACGACGCACGGGCTGGCAAAACTCACCAGCCCCGCCACGGCGGCCGCGAACAGGCCCAGAATGAGTGGGCCGGAGGTCGCGGCCTCGGCAAAAGAGTTGCCGATGCTCGCTGCGTTGTCCATTTATTCCTTTTCTAATTTGTCCACTACGTCCATCACATCTTGAGCGGTGATGGACCGCAAGAAGACCGTAGCCGGGCGGTGTTGTTTGTCCAAGACGATGGTGGTCGGGACCACGGAGGTGGGCACGCCGCCCAGGGCCGCCGCGGTCTTAAATGGTGGATCGTAGATGGAGGGGTAGGTCAGACCATTATCCTTGAGAAAGTCATTGGACACCTGCGGGTTATAGTCGCGCACGTTGATGCCCAGCACGGTGCCAAGATCGCGTTTTTGCAGCTCAGTGTGAATCTCTTGGAGGTCATCGGCCTCGGCGCGGCACGGAGCGCACCACTGGCCCCAGGAGTTGAGCACGACGATTTCGCCCTCATAGTCCTCCAGGGAAATGGTCTTATCCGTATCGCGCACATCCTCGCCAGAGAAGGTGCGCAGCGGCTTGCGCTCAGATTCCTCGTAGTTGATGACCTTTTCGCCGCCGGGCGTGATGAACTCGAAGTTGCCGCCGGTCGCGACCGCGTTTTGCGCGTTATCGGAGTCCTGCGAGCAACCGGCAAGCGGCAGCGCTACCGCCACCGCAGCAAGCACCGCGCCGACTGCACGCCTGCGTTGTAGTGCCATTAAATCTCCTGCGCCGGTTCGGAATAGAAGATATCGGTGACCTGGTTATCCTCAAAAAGCAAAGAGGTGACCGAGGCCAGGTCGCATTCGCGGTTCCACGGCGCGTGCGGCAGGCGCTGGCCCAGCACGGTGCGCTGCACCATCACGATGGGCAGCTGGTGGCTGACCAAGATCGCCTCGTGGCCGGCCGCGGCGGTGCGGGCGCGTTCGATGGAGCCCAGCATGCGCTCGGCAATCTGCTCATAGGGCTCGCCCCACGAGGGCTCCAGCGGGTTGACCAGCAGCGGCCAGCGGCGCGGGTTCCACAGCGCGGAACGCAGGCCTTTTGTGCGCAGGCCCTCGAAGCGGTTGCCGGACTCGATGAGCGTCTTATCGACGTCCACGTCTAGCCCCGTTACCTGCGCAATCGGCCGCGCGGTTTCCTGGGCGCGCTGCAGCGGCGAGGCCGCCAGGTAGGTCACGTCATGATCGCGGAAAGACTCCGCGGTGCGCGCCGCCATGGAATGCCCGCGCGAGGACAGGTGATAGCCCGGGATGCGACCGTAGAGGATCTTCTCCGGGTTGTGGACCTCGCCGTGGCGCACGAGGTGAACGATGGTGCGTGTCATGTCTCTCCTTGGTGTGCGGGACTTAATGTGCGGGACGCGCGGCGGCCGCCGCCTGCGCGGCGGGCTTGAGGGCGGCTTCGATGAGTTCAAAGTCGGCGTCGGTAAGTGCATCCGAGACAAACCAGGTTTCGAATGGGCTCGGTGCGACGTAGATGCCGTTATCCAGCAGGGCGTGGAAGAACGGGGTGAAGCGGAAGGTCTCGGCCGCCTGCATATCGGCAAAGTTGCGGCCCTCGCCCTCGGCAAAGCGGATGGAGAACATCGACGACGCCCGCTGGATGTGGTGCGCTACGCCTTCGGCCGATAGCGCGGAGGAAATCATGCCGGTCAGGCGGTCCGCGTTGGCCTGCAGGCGCTCGTAGAGCGATTCATCGGCCAGCTCCAAAGACTTCAGGCCGGAGGCCATGGCCACCGGATTACCGGACAGCGTGCCGGCCTGGTAGACCGGACCGTCCGGGGCGAGGTAGTCCATAACTTCGGCGCGGCCGCCGAAGGCTGCGGCCGGCAGGCCACCGGAGACGACCTTGCCGAAGGTCACTAGGTCCGCCGCCACGCCGTCGACGCCGTACCAGCCCTTATAGGAGGTGCGGAAGCCGGTCATGACCTCGTCGAGGATGAGGAGGGCGCCGTCGCTATGGGCGACGTCGGCAAGCGCGGCGTTGAAGCCTTCCTCTGGAGCCACGGTGCCCATGTTGCCGGCCGAGGCTTCCGCGATAATGCAGGCAATCTCGCCCGGGTGCTGCGCAAATGCCTCGCGCACGGCCTCGATATCGTTATAAGGAACGACGATGGTATCGGCCGCCGTCGCGCCCGTAACACCCGGGGAATCCGGCAGCGCAAAGGTCGCCACGCCGGAGCCGGCCGAGGCCAACAGCGCATCCACGTGGCCGTGGTAGCAACCCTCGAACTTCAACACCTTGGCGCGGCCGGTGTAGCCGCGGGCCAGGCGCACCGCAGACATGGTGGCCTCGGTGCCGGAGTTGACCATGCGCACCTTATCGGCCGCGGTGCGCGACACAATGGCCTCCGCGAGCAAAGCCTCACCCTCGGTGGGCGAGCCGAAGCTCAAGCCACCCGCAGCGGCCTGCTGCACGGCCTCCACAATCTCTGGGTGGGCATTGCCGTGAATCATCGGGCCATAGGAGCTGACCAGGTCAACGTACTCGTTGCCATCGACGTCCCACAGGCGCGAGCCCGCACCGCGCTCAATCACGCGGGCCTGGCCGCCCACGGAGCCAAACGCGCGCACCGGCGAGTTCACCCCGCCCGGAATCACCTTGGAGGAACGCTCAAACCACTGTTGCGACTGGGAAGTATTAGGCATATCTGACATTCTAGCGATTCGCGCGCTATACAAAAGTTGGAGTGCGCGATTCACAGTCAGCCGCTAAACTCCGGGGCGTTGCACTTTTCAATTCGGGGGGATTTTCAATGCAGCGCACTCTCATTTTCGCCATCCTGGCCGCTTTCTGCCTCGCCGGCTGCGCCCAGCCCGCGCCCGAGCGGCCGCTGCCTACCTCGGTGGGTGCCACCCCGCTTGCCGACGCCCCCTCCTGGCAGCCCCCTCC
>NZ_JAKRDT010000018.1:0-50141 GCF_022347385.1 Corynebacterium tuberculostearicum | reverse complement strand
CATGCAACTCAACCGCCGCCCCCGCAAAACCCTGGGCTTTCAAACACCAGCCGAGAAAATGGCCGCACTGATAAACTCAACCGAAACATAAGACGTGTTTCCACGACCACTAGAATCCGCCGCCCTAGCTAGGTACAACAAAACCCGCCACGCGGGAAGCGGGGCGGGTTTTGTTGGTAGCCGTTTAGTGCTGGTGGCCGTGGCCGGCGTCAGCAGGCTGCTCTTCCTGTGGCTTTTCCACCACGGAGGCCTCGGTTGTCAGAACCATGCGGGCCACGGAGGTGGCGTTGACCACGGCGGAGTGGGTGACCTTCACCGGATCGATAATGCCGTTATCGATGAGGTTGCCGTACTCGAGGGTATTGGCGTTGAAGCCTTCACCGTTGGACATCTCGGCAACGCGGGAGACGACGACAGCGCCGTCGAGGCCAGCGTTTTCGGCGATCCAGTAGGCCGGGCGGGTCAGGGCGCGGGCGACGGCGAGAACGCCGACCTTAGCCTCGCCCTCGAAGCCCTCGGCGAAGGACTCGAGTTCCTTGGAAATCTGGACCAGCACGGAGCCGCCGCCGGCGATGACGCCCTCTTCGACGGCCGCGCGGGCCGCGTTGATGGCGTCTTCGACGCGCAGCTTGCGCTCGTTGACCTCGGTCTCGGTAGCCGCACCGACGCGGATGACGGCCACGCCGCCGGAGAGCTTAGCCAAGCGCTCCTCGAGCTTTTCCTTATCCCAGGTGGAATCGGTGCGCTCGATGTCGCGGCGAATGTGCTCGCGGCGCTCCTCTACTGCTTCAGCGGTGCCGCCGCCATCGACGATGACGGTGTCATCCTTGGTGATGGTCACGCGGCGAGCGGAACCGAGCACGTCGAGGCCAGCCTCGTTGAGGTTGACGCCCACCTCTGGGTCGATGACGGTAGCGCCGGTAACGACGGCCAGGTCATCCATGAATCCCTTGCGACGCTCGCCAAAGTACGGAGCCTTCACGGCCGCGACCTTGAGCACCTTGCGGATGGAGTTGACGACGAGCGCCTGCAGCGGCTCGCCCTCGATGTCCTCCGCGATGATGAGGGTCGGGCGGTTGGTCTCGGCGATCTTCTCCAGCAGCGGCAGGAAGTCCGGCAGGGAGGAGATCTTGTTGCGGACGAGCAATACTGCGGCGTCGTCCAGCACGGCGTGGTAGGTCTCTTCCTCCGTAGCGAAGTACGGGGAAAGGTAGCCCTTGTCAAAGGAAATACCCTCGGTGACATCGACGGCGGAGTCGATGGTCTGGGATTCCTCGACGGTGACCACACCGTCCTTGCCCACCTTGTCCATGGCACCGGCAACCATCTCGCCGACCTCCGGGTCGCGGGAGGAGACGGTGGCTACCTGGGCGATTTCAGAGGAGGAGTTGACCGCGGTGGCGCGGGCCTTAAGCTCCTCGACGGCCTTTTCGGCCGCCGCCGCGATGCCGCGGTTGAGCTCGATCGGGTTGGCGCCGGCCGCCACGTTGCGCAGGCCCTCGAAGATGAGCGCCTGGGCCAGCAAGGTAGCGGTGGTGGTGCCGTCGCCTGCGGTGTCATTGGTCTTGACCGCAACGGACTTGACCAGCTGCGCGCCAAGGTTCTCGAAGGGCTCCTCGATGTCGATATCGCGGGCGATGGTCACGCCGTCATTGGTGACGGTGGGGCCACCGAAAGCCTTGGAAAGCACGACGTTGCGGCCGCGCGGGCCGAGGGTGACCTTGACGGCATCAGCCAGCGTATCGACGCCGCGCTGGATTCCCTCGCGGGCTTCTTGGTCGAATGCAATGAGCTTTGCCATAAGTGGGCCTACTTCTCGATGACGGCGAGCAGGTCACGGGAGGACAGCAGCAGGTACTCCTCGCCGTTGTACTTCAGCTCGGTGCCGCCGTACTTGGAAAAGACAACGGTATCGCCTTCGTTGACGCCTACCGGGGTGACCTCACCCTTGTCGTTGGTGCGGCCTGGGCCTACTGCAACGACGGTAGCTTCCTGTGGCTTTT
This sequence comes from Corynebacterium tuberculostearicum, assembly GCF_022347385.1. Lineage (GTDB taxonomy): Bacteria > Actinomycetota > Actinomycetes > Mycobacteriales > Mycobacteriaceae > Corynebacterium > Corynebacterium tuberculostearicum_M. Next base: position 48,138 of record NZ_JAKRDT010000018.1, on the reverse strand, counting down.
CCTTGGCGGAATCCGGGATAACCAGGCCGGAAGCGGTGGTGGTTTCAGCTTCTACGATCTGTACGAGGACGCGGTCCTCGAGAGGCTTAATGTTTGCCATGATGTTTCCTCCGTAGTGTTCGTATGCGCGCCGGTATGGCGCGCGCGTGCCGGTTGTGGATGTCCAGCACAGCCGTCGTCGCGGGTGAACAACTGTGGGTCAAACAACCTGATTAGCACTCTACCCTCGTGACTGCTAACCCTCAACAATGACCCGGCCCACATTCCGACACCCTCAGCGATCCCTTCAGCGCTCTCGTTGCCCGGCGCGGACAAAGCCGGCCAGCGCCAGCTTGACGACGCCCACGGCGATAAACATGGCACCAAAAATCACGGCGAAGGCCGGCCACCACAGCTCGTCTACCAGCGTTCGGCCGAAGGAAACCTGTGGGGTGAGCAGGTGGTGGAGTGGGAGGAGCGTCGCCAAGCACAGCGCCCAGACCACGCCGGCCGCAGTCAGGGTGAGGCACGCCGCCTCCCCTACTTGCACGCGCGCCCAGGCCGAGGGAGTGGCGCCAGCCAGCGTGAGGCCGCGGATATCGGAGGCGATGCGCCCGCGCATGAGCAGTGAGGTAAGCACGGCGCCCACGATGCTGGGGGCAAAGACCGGCCCTAAAAGGGCGACAAAGACCTGCCACGAGGACAAGGTGCCGCCGACGCCTGCATCGTTTCCAAAGCGCAGGCCCGAGCCGACGGCGACGATAAAGCCGCCGAGGAGCACCCACGGCACGATGTGTGGGGTGGAAAAGTGCCGGCGCACCCGCACGTTGGCCCCAGCGATGCCGGCCGCGCGGGTCCATTGGTCGATACCGGGCATGAGCCAAGGTAAGAAGAGGGCGACGAGGATGACGAGCCCCATCTCGGCCGACAAGAGGTCACCCGGGTCATCGATGTGCAGGCACCCGTAGACCGTGCCGCCGATAGCCGCGGCCGCAAGCAGGAATTTCACCAGAAGCCACATCGGGTGTGCGGGAGTACGCGGCCGGAACACGCGGCGCAGCGGAGGCAGCGCACCAACCAGGGCCGCGGACGTGCAGACGGATACCGCAATGGCGGTGACCTGGCCGGTAACGGCGATATCCGGCATGGGGATGCCGTCGCTGCGCAGGGCGCGCACGCACGGGTCAAGCAGAGGTCGGGCCGGCAGCACGCCGAGAAATCCGGCAGCCGCGCTGACCGCTGCGACTTGGCCCAGAATGAAGGCAACAATCATCCACCCGGGCATGCCCACCATGCGCCAAGAACGGTAGACCGGCTCGCGCTCGGCGATGATAAGGCGCATCTGCGATAGTGTCACCAACACCACCACGCACAGGGCCATGCCCAGCACCGTGCCACCCAGCGGGCCGGCGGGATTTTCTTCGGCCCCGGAGGAGGCAACCAGCATGGCCAGCGCCAGGGTGCACGAGGTGGAAGACACCACCAGGGTCAGCGCCACGGCCAGCCACGATAGCCAATTGGACTGTAAGTCCTTAAGCCACACCAGCATGGGCCACCTCCTCTAAGGAGATGATCCTGTCGGCCGCCTCAGCGGCGAGGTGCGAGTGGGTCACCATGACCACGCTGGCGCCATCGCGGGCGGCGGCGCGCAGGTGGGAAAGGACGGTGGATGCGGTGGCGTCGTCAAGCGCGCCCGTAGGCTCGTCGGCGAAGATATAGGGCGCCTGGGCCAGCAGTGCCCGGGCGACGGCCACACGTTGCTGCTGCCCGCCGGAAAGCTGCGCGGGCAGGCGGCGCTCCAACCCGCTAAGGCCGAGCGAGTCAAAGACCTCCGCCACCTTGCCGCGTGTAGGGCGCCGGCCGGAAAAGCGCGCGGTCAAGGTGGCATTGCGCTGGGCGTTGAGGGATTCCAGCAGGTTATAGTCCTGGAAAACAAAGGCTCGCTGCTTGCGCCCCGGCGCATTGACTCGGCCGGAGGTGGGCTTATCGAGCCCGGATAGCAGGTTCAACAGCGTGGTTTTTCCGCTGCCGGAAGGTCCCATGATGGCGACGAATTCGCTCGGGGCGATGGACACAGTGACGCGATTGAGCACAGTGCGGCGGCCGTAGCGCTTGCTGAGGTTATCTGCTTTTAACATGCCTTTGATTCCACTCGGCCGCGCAGAAGAAAGACATGGAGTGGGCCGCCCAGAAAATGGTAGAGCTAGCTCTACTGCCCCACCCTGGGTAAGGCGGCTAGGCTCATGGGTTATGCGAACCCTCAAAGCCTGCGCGTGGAGCCTCGTCCTCGGCGCGCTATTTATCCCGGCGTTGGTGGTTTCGGTGCTGATGCTGCCGTGGATTCCGCTGGTGGGACGAGCCGCGGAATTTGTCGGCCGGTTGGGTGCGCGGTGGATGGGTGTGCAGATCCCACCCCGGCGCGCGGGCCGCTGGTTTGATTGGCAGCAGTTTTATCACCTTATTGTGCAGCTATTGATTTCGGCTGCCTGCTTTGCCGCGTGGACTGCTGTGGGTTTTACGGCGGGCGTGCTGGCAATTGCGCCGTTCGTGCCAAATACCGAATTCTTCTTTGGTGGGTGGTCTACCTCCAACCGGCCGCTCATTTTCTTTACCTGCTGGCTCACCGCGGCGCTGCTGGTGGCTTTATTGGTAGGACTTAACCGCCTCTTGGTCTTGGCGTCAACCTCGCTAACCCGGCTGGCGTTGAGCCCTTCGGCCGAGGAGTTGGCGGCCTCGCGCGCCACGCTTATCGATGCCTTTTCCGGCGAGCGCCGCCGCATCGAACGCGAGCTGCACGATGGCCCACAGCAGTACCTCACCGCACTCAAGCTCAACCTGGCCGCGGCGAAATTGCAGGCCCCTCCCGAGGCGCAACCGGCCCTGGCCGATGCGGAACATAATGCCTCATTGGCCTTGGCCTCCCTGCGGGCGACGGTGCGCGGCATTGCCCCGCAGGTGCTTTTTGACGCCGGACTTATCCCCGCCCTCGACGAACTCCTCGCCCACTCCGGACTGGAGGCAGAACTACACGTCGAAGGCGCCGAGCGCTCAGTGGATGAAACCACTGCCCTGCTGGCTTACCACGCGGTGGCCGAGGCGCTTACCAATGCTTCCAAGCATGGCGCGGCCACCCAGGCGACGGTAACGGTTGCTTTCGGGCAGACGTTGCGCCTAGACATCGTTGATAATGGCACCGGACCCTGCCCCGGCCCCGGAGCTGACTTCGGCCCCGCAGCCAAGAAGCCAGGTGAGCCGGGCACCGGTCTCGCCGGGCTGCGCGAACGCGCCGCCGCACTGGGCGGAACGGTGAACTTTTCGGCAGCAGATGACGCGGCTGCGCGCGAACGCGGTGGCCGACTGCAGGTCGAATTACCGCTGAAGGAGGCCGAATGAAACTACTACTGGCGGAAGATTCCGCGCTGCTGCGCGCGGGGCTCGAGCAGCTACTCAGCGCTCTGGGGCATAGCGTTACGGCGGCCACGGATGCCGAAGAACTGCGCGCTATTGCCGGGCAGGAAGATTTCGACCTGATTATCAGCGATGTGCGCATGCCACCGACCATGACCGACGATGGCCTGCGCGCCGTGCATGACCTGCGTGCCGCAAATCCCACCCAGCCGGTGGTGGTGCTGAGCCAATACGTAGCGGCAAGCTACCTCGACCGGCTCTTGGAGCACGGCGGCTTTGGCTACCTGCTCAAGGAGCGCGTTTCTGATGTAGAAGAATTCGTGCGCACGCTAGACGAGGTCGCCCGCGGCGGCACCGTGGTGGACCCAGAGGTCGTAACTGCGCTGCTGTCGGCGCGGCGTACTGGTTTAGCCCAGCTCACCGCCCGCGAGCGGGAGGTACTGGGGCTTATGGCCCAAGGATTGAGCAATAAAGAAATTGAAGACACGCTCGTTCTTACCGCAGGAGCGGTAAGCAAGCATGTCTCCAATGTGTTTATGAAGCTCGGGTTTCGGCCCGAAGACGCCAACCGACGGGTCAAGGCCGTATTGGCGTGGCTGCGCCATACAGAGCGCTAGCCACACCCGCCACACCCAGGCGCGATGCTAGTTACTTTTTCGAGCTGAGCCCGCCGAAAATATCGCTGGAGCTCAGGGAGCTGCCGCCCTCCGGATCCTTGGGCACCTCTGGGGTGTCTGGGTCGGTGGACTCGGTGGAGTCTGCGGGGTCGGTGGCGTCGTCGGCAGGCGCAGCGCCGCGATCCTTCTTCTTGAGGGAAACCTTGTCCACCAGCGTGTTATCGCCTTCGTTGAAGGTGGTGAAGGTGAGCTTGTCATCGGAGACGTCCACGCGCATGTAGTCCTCGGTGTAGTCCTGGCGCCACATGGCGGTGGACTCGTGGGCAAGCTTTGGATCGATGGTCTCCATGCGCGCGCCCTTGTGCTTTTTGTTATTCACGTCGGTGAAGTCGTAGTACTTGCCACCGCCCGCGGTGGTGGTGGTCAAGTACAGCGCCTCGCCATCCTTGGGCTCGAGAACGTCGCCGCGCTGCGGCTTCTTTTCAGGCAGGACCGGCTTGTTGTTCTTCATCAGGTGGCTGCGGGTGTAGATGTGGTCGTGGCCGGAGAGCACGGCATCGACATTGAGTTCAGACAGCACCGGGGTGAGCTTCTCGCGCAGGTTGGTGACGTCCTTATCAAAGTGATGCGAGCCCTGGGAGTACGGACCGTGGTGCATGCCTACGACGATCCAGTCATTATCCGCGCCACGGGATTCGATGGCCTCACGCAGGAACTGCTCGTGGCGGGCGATATCGACGTCGGAAGAAGCATTGGAGTCCAAGCCGATGAATAGTACGTTATTGCGCTCGAAGTAGTGGTCGCGGATATCGTCCGCCTGATGCGGGTTGGAGAAGTGCTCATCATGATGCTTCATGGTGAGGTTATAAGTCTCGTGGTTGCCTGGGACCGTGTTGGTAGGGATGTGACGAATCTCCGGGGCGGAGAAGTACGCATCGTACTGCGGTACCTGCGCACCCCAGCCCTCAACCTGGTCACCCAGCGACCAGATCATGCTGGCATTCGGCACGTGGGAAGCCGCGTGACCAATGGTCTTGCGCCACTGTTCGGCTTGGTCATCCACCTTGAGGTCCACGCCGATCTGCGGGTCGGCGACGGTAAGGAAGGACCAGTCATCGCCATTGGAGCCGGTGTTGAAGGTCTCTGGTTCGGACCAGCCGCCTTCCTCGGAACCAACGCGGTAGGAGTACTCAGTATCCGGCTGCAGGTTGGTAGCGGTGGCGAACTGGGACTTGTACAGCAAGGCGCCAAAGTCGCGCTCGTCGGCTTGGAAGGTCGTGGTGCCTTCTGGGCCGGTGACCTCGAGGACCTCGTCTGCCTTGGACTTGGTGCGCCAAGTGACCATGACCTGGGATTCATCCTCGCCCGGTTGCAGGATGGTGCGGTAGATGGGCGAGTCAGCGGCCAGCGCTGGGGTGGCGGGCACGATGGCGGCGCCACCCACGGCGAGGGCGGTGGCGAAGGAGGCGACGAAGCGCGATGAACGAAGCATACAGTTTTCACCTTTGGAGTCTTAGAAGAAGCGGTACGGCTCCCTAGAACACCATAAGAATGTGAACACCGTATTACGAGCGCGCGAAAAGCGTTTGAACCCTACCTGTGAGGGGCTGGGGTTTAGAGGCTCTTATCGGAGTTGATAACGGCCGCGCGCCAGAGGGTGTATTCCTCCGGGTTATCTTCGCGGTAGTTCTTCACTGCGCGAATGCCCTGTTCCACGGATTCGATGACGGTATCGATGGTGGTGTCTTCGCCCTCGGCATCAACGAAAATGACGGGGCCGCAGATGGAGCGGATGGGGTCCTGCAGGAAGGCGGCGTTGCCGGTGGCGGCTGCGTTGCGTGCCAGGGAGGCTACCGGGTTCGGCTCGGCGCCTTCGGCCTTGGCTTCGGGATTGTAGAGTGCGGCGTAGGTGGTGCCGTCTTCCTGGAAAACAACGGAGACGCGATCCTCGGTGGTGCCGCCCAGGAACTGGTTGGCGTGCTCCAGCTCGAACTCGAGCTTGCGGCGGGTGAGATCAGGGTTGACAAGGAAACCGACGGTCATGAGAGAAAGCTCCTTCAGAAAGCCAAGAGGGCATGAACGCTCTTTAGAGTACCGGCCCACTGCCCCGCCTGCAGCGCGAGCGAGAAGAACTTTAGGTTAACTGCGGCTCTTCTACATCCAGCTGGGTATCGGTGCCTACGCCGAGACCAGAGGGCTGGGCGCCTTCGTGGATGAGCTGCGCGCCGATGGCCGCGATCATCACGCCGTTATCGGTGCACAGGGAAAAGCGCGGCACGCGCAGTTCCACCCCGGCGGCGGCGCAGCGCTCGGCGGCCAGCTCGCGCAGGCGGGAATTAGCGGCCACGCCGCCTCCCAATAACAGCACGCGGGCGCCGGTGTCCTCGCAGGCACGCACGGCCTTGGCAGTCAGGACATCGGCCACGGCTTCTTGGAAACTGGCGCATACATCTTCCACGCTGATGGTCTCCCCTGCCTTTTCGGCGCGTTCCACGTAGCGGGCCACGGAGGTCTTGAGCCCGGAGAAGGAAAAGTCGTGGCGGTGTGGGCCGCGCAGATCCTCGGCGCGGGACATGCCGCGTGGGAAGTCGATGGTGGCCTCGCCGCGGGCAGCGAGCTTATCAATCACCGGGCCGCCCGGGTAGCCCAAACCAAGGAGGCGGGAGACTTTGTCGTAGGCTTCACCGGCGGCGTCGTCAAGCGTAGAGCCCAACTCGCGCATGGGCTTGCCGACGGCCTCTACCTCCAACAGCTGCGTATGCCCGCCCGAGACCAAGAGGGCCACCGAGTGCGGCAGCTCTTCGCCTTCCAGGTTGGCCACCGCAACGTGGCCGCCGAGGTGGTTAACGCCGTAGAAAGGCACGCCCCAGGCCGCGGCATAGGCCTTGGCGGCCGAGGCTCCCACCAGCAAGGCACCGGCCAGGCCAGGTCCCACGGTGGCGGCGATGGCATCCGGCTTTTCGATGCCCGCCTCATTCAGCGCCGCTTGCATGACCTGCGGCATGGCCTCAAGGTGGGCACGGGAGGCGATTTCCGGGACGACGCCGCCGAAACGCGCATGCTGCTCCATGGAGGAAGCAACGGCGTTAGCGATGATCTCCATGTGGCCGTCCTCGCGCAGCTCGACGATGCCCACGCCGGTTTCATCGCAGGAGGACTCGATACCCATGATCTTCATGACTGCTCCTTAATCTTCTGGGCGATCGGACTGACGCGGGCGCACCATCACGTGCGCATCCGCCCCGGAAGGTTGGTAATAGTTCTTGCGGATCCCCTGCTTGGCAAAGCCGTAGCGCTCATACAGGCCAATAGCGGGATCATTGCCCACGCGAACCTCGAGGAAGACCGGGGCGTCCTTGAGATCCGCGATATGGCAGATATTGTCCATCATCATCCGCGCGATGCCGCGGCGCTGCGCGGCGGGGTCGACGCCAATGGTGTGGATTTCAAACTCCGGGTCCGCGGCCGGGCCCATCATGCCGATGCCCGCATAGCCCAACAGCTTTACGGGCGTTGGTTCCTCGATCGCGCCTTCCACCCCGAGATAGAAGTTGAAGGGCTGGGCCATTTCTTCCCGGAAGATCCGGCTGGACCACGGAGTTTCGCCTGGAAAAAGGACCTCTTCCAGCTCGGCGCACCGGGGTGCATCGGCCGGGGTTAGCTCGCGCAGCCTCACAGCTCGACCTTCGGGATGGCGGCAGAAAGCTGTTGCTGCTTTGGCGGGACCGCATCTGGGCGGCGCAGGTACAGCGGCACGACGGGAGCCGGTTCTGCCTCGAGGTCGGCCGCGGCAACGAGGGCCGACGCGGTCGGATGGGCCGCGCGGTGCGGGAGGGCGGCGAATCGCTCGGGAAGTTGCCCAGCAAGGCGGTCAGGAATGATGACCTCGGCGGTGGAGGCAAGTTCCACCTCGAGTTCGGCCGGTTTCGTCACCGCAGGACCAGAAATGCGCTGCACGCCGGAGTCGGTAGCGCGGTAAGTGGCCCAGTAGATCTCTTTGCGGCGGGCGTCGGTAGCCACCAAGGCGGTCGCCTCGTCGGCCGCGGCGGCAGGTTCTACGTGGAGGTCGGCGGCGGCCGCGATGGCATCGTGGGTACAGATGCCGTGGAGGGGGATAGAAAGGGCGTCGGCAAGCGCGGAGGCCGTCGCCATACCCACGCGCAACCCGGTAAATGGTCCCGGGCCCACGCCGGTGACCACCGCATCGAGGTCGGAATATTCCATGCCCGCCTCTGCGAGGACCTCGGTGATGGTAGGAATGAGCAGCTCATTATGCGCGCGGGTATCCTCCAACACGCGCCCGGTGGTCTGCCCGGTGACGGTATCCACCACCCCGGTAACCAGGGCGGTGGTGGCCGTGTCGATCGCGAGGACGCGCATTAGGCAACCATCTTCCAGGTGCCATCCTCGCGCTGGAAGCCCAGCGGCTGGGTGCCCTGGATCATGGGAACGCCGCCATCAAGGCTCTGGCCCTGCTGCTCCATGGCCTTGACCTGCATGTCAATCATCTCGCACACCTCCACCTTTTTCGGATCCAGCTCTTCGATGAAGGGCTTAGCGCTCTGGGAAATGGCTACCGCGTAGCTCTTGCCTTCCGGCACCGCACCATCTTCAAAGGTGATGTTCTCGGTATCGATCTGTGCCTCTTTGACCTTGTCTTCGCGCATGCCCGGGCAGATGAAACCAATGGCGGGGTACTCCTCGCCATAGACATCGGTAGGCATGACGGTCATGACCTCCAAGTTATTTGGCGCCTTGGCCAGCGTGGAGGAGAGGTTGCCCTCCAGGTGGTTTTCCTCGCGCAGCGTGGAGGAGGCAAGAAGAACCATCATGACAACGATAAAGATGGCGATGATGACGGCAGTGAGGTTGCGAGCGAATTTAGTCATGGGGTGAGTATGGCTCCTTGAAAAATGTTTAAGTTTCAGGCGGGCGGCGGTAATTCTGGCAACCGATGCTACCTGGTTCACCGCAACACAAAACCCACAGGGTAGTGCCTGCCAGTGTAGGCGGGCGACCCTGTGGGTGAGTAATTAACGCGAGATATTGCCGCTATAGCAACAGCAAGAGCAATACCTGCGAGGCAATAATCTTGCCGATAATTGTGGTGGGATAGACCGTGGCCCATCCGCGGCCAGCCAGCTCGGTACCGGTTTGGTCACGAATATAGGCAAAGACGGCCGGGTTGGTGGTCATGCCGGCTGCACAGCCCATGGCCTCGTCCCACTTCAGCTTGAGCACCAGCATGCCGATGACGCCGATCAAGATGGCGGAGACCAGGGTGATGATAAGGCCCACACCCATGATGGTCAGGGAGGATGGATCCGTCAGAGCATCGCGGAAGGAGGCGCCGGCCGAGGTACCCACGCCGGCCAGGAACAAGGTAAGGCCCATATTGGACAAGGTCTCACGGGTGTGGAATGGCATCTGCCAGTTCAACGGGCCGGTACGGTTGAGGTAGCCCAAGAGCAGGCCGACGACCACGGGCCCGCCACCGAAGCCCAGCTGCAGGGTGGAACCGCCCGGCATCGGAATCGGAATGAGGCCGAGCAGCATACCCAAGGACAGGCCGATGGCCATGGACAGCAGGTCCGCATTACCCAACGCGGCCTCAGAGTCACCGAGGTACTTGCGCACATACGGCAGGCGGCTCGGGCTGGTGACCACGCGAACGCGATCCGAGTAGTTGAGCACAGTGTCCGGGTGCGGGACGAGGTCCTTATCGCCCTTACGGATACGAGCGATGATAAAGCCGTGGTCGAGGGCCTTGATCTCGCGGACGGATTTACCGGCAATCTCTGGGTTGGACACGGTAACGCGGGTGTATTTAAGCCCAGCGTCCTCGGTCAGCTCCACTGGGTGTTCTTCACCCAAGACCTCAATGGCCTTATCGACGGCCTCTTCGGAGCCGTTGAGCAGGTAGGCCTCCCCCTCGCACAGTGGCATTTCCGGGACGGCGAGGCGGTGGCGCTCCTCGTCAGAGATGATACGAGTAGCCACTACGGTCTGGCCGGTAACGCGGTAGATATGCCCAGCGGTGTCATTGAAGTTCTTGGTCAGGCGCACGCCTTTGGCCACGAGCTCGGCGGGAATCATGCCCTCTGCGCGGGCATCTTCCTCATGGTTCACCTTGACAACCTTGGCGCCGATGGCGGCGACGAGGATCGCGCCGATTACCGCACCTGGGTAGGCCAAGGAGTAACCGACGACCGGGGTGGAATCGCCCACCATTTCCACCACGGCGGCCATGCCCGGCGTGGAGGAGAGCGAACCGGCGAACATGCCGACGGCTTCTGGCACGCTCAGGCCAAAGCCACGGATGAGGCCATAGCCCACCGCAACCAAGACAACCAACATGCCCAGCATGAAGACGGTGAGCTTCCAGCCGCGGGTTTTAAACTCGCGGACGAAGGAAGGCCCGAAGTTGAGGCCAATGGCATAAACGAAGATCGCCAGGCCAAATTGATAGACCAGCGGCGGAATTTGGATATCCGGATTGGCAGTAGATAGACCCAGTGCCACAAACATCGCAGCCGCGGCACCGAGAGAGATGCCGAAGATCTTGATCTTGCCAATCGCTAGACCCACCGCCATGATGACGAAGAGAGATAGCAAAGGACTTGAGGCGAGAAAATTCAACACCTTAATAGAATTACGCAGTGGTTATACCCAGAGCAAGTCAGCTGTCTGGGATATTCATCACTTAAATCACTTTTATATACAAGGATGTGTTATGCACCATTTTTCCAAGACCATGTGAAGCGGCGAACATCCTCTTCTGCGCCGGCATATTCTGCCGGCTCGCGGTCGATGCTGATAAATAGGTAGCGCTCCGCAATCTGCTCTACTAGTCCCCCGCCCCATTCGGCAATAATTACGGCGTCCTCTAGCTCCGTGTCCAGATCCAGCGCGTCGAGCTCCCCTAGCGGGTCCCCGGAATTAGCACCGCCTTCATCGAGCAGGCGGTAGGCATCCACATGCACGAGGTCCGGGCCACCCACCGTGGAGCGGTGCACGCGGGCGATAACAAAGGTCGGCGAGGTAACGCGGCCTTTAACCTGCATGCCCTTGGCGACGCCCTGCGTCAGCGTTGTCTTCCCAGCCCCCAACGGACCATCCAGGATCACTACATCGCCGGCTTCAAGCGCCGCACCTAGCTCTTCACCAAAGGCATAGGTGTCTTCCACCGTGGATAGGTCGCGGCTGCCGGCTTCCGGGAAACTACTGCGCATCTTCTTCTCCTATATATTCGCGTTCGGTGCGGCCATCGGGCAGGCAGACAACCTCATAGTTAATGGTGCCTGCTGCCGCGGCGAGATCCGTGGCCGATACTCCCCCGTTGCCAAAGATCACGGCGTCTTGCCCCGTGTCCACGCCATGCGGGTTCTCACCTAAGTCCACGACAATCTGATCCATGCAGATTCTTCCTACCTGCGGGTAGAGGTGCCCACCAATGCCCACGCGCAGGTCGCCCTGATAGCCACGCGGCAGGCCATCTGCGTAGCCACAATCCACCGTGGCTAAGAAACCCGGCTTATCCGCCTTCCAGGTGAGTCCATAGCACGTGCCCTCACCCGGTTTGATGGGCTTGACGTTAAAAATCTGCCCGGACCAGGTCATGGCCGGGCGCAAGCCATGTTCGCGTCCTTCAATAGGCTCCAAGCCATAGCAGGCGGCACCTACGCGCACCTGCTCGAAATAGGAGGAAGGACGCGTCAGCACTGCGGGCGAATTGGCCAGGTGATTGACTGGGCATTCCAAACCAATCTCACGCGCGAGTTGCAGGGCCGTGCGGAACGCCTCCTCTTGGGCGTCATTGTGCGGATTATCCGGCTCATCGGCACACGCAAAGTGAGACATGAGCCCGAGCACCTTGATGTGCGGGGCATCGCGCAGCACCTTAAAGGTCTCTGCCCAATCCTCTTCATCCACACCGGAGCGGTGCATGCCGGTTTCCACCTTGACGTACACCTCAGCAGGAAAATCGGCCTTGACCAGCTTATGCGCCTGCTCAAGGGAGTTGACCGCTACCTCGATTCCATTGGCCAAGGCTTCTTCGAGGATTTCATCTGTTTGCCAAATCCACGCCACGATGGGCGCATCCACGCCCGCGCGGCGCAGGTTCACGGCTTCCCGCAGGGTGGCCACGCCAAAGCAATCCGCGCCGGCGCGCGCCATCACCGGCACAACCTTGGCCGCGCCGTGCCCGTAAGCATCGGCCTTGACCACGCACATGAGCTTGACCTCAGGCCCCACCTTTTCCTTGATGAGGCGGACGTTGTGCGCAATAGCGGAGAGATCAATCGTGGTTTTCAGCATGCCCACCATTGTGCCACTGCTCACCCTTGGGCTGAATTCGGGCAGGGTGTGGCGCACTGACTCGCGATACCTCCACCTTGGAGTCGGCTCATCCAATGTCCTCTATAGAAACTTGCCTCGTAAGTTTGATCCGCGAGCAGAAATCTTCATCATGGCTCACCACTAGCAATGCGCCCCGATAGTTTTTCAAGACCGAGACCAACCAATCAACAGTTGAAATATCAATGTTGTTAGTCGGCTCATCGAGCATTAGCAATTGCGGCGCCGGATCCGCTAAGAGCACTCTGGCGAATTCCGCCCTAAATCTTTCGCCTCCCGAGAGAGTCCCTGTCAACGCATGAACCGAGTCAGATTGAAACAACAACTGAGCAAGCTGATCACGGATGAACTGCGGATCTTCTCGTGGATTCGCGTTAGTAACCACGTCCCATACGCTTAGAGAAGGATCTAATCCAATTCGTTGACGCAAATACCCCGAATTGCCGATCACGTAGCCCGCCTCACCGGAGTTAATTCGGTTTAAGAGCGTGGTCTTGCCACTTCCATTTGGTCCTGACAAGCGCACCCGTTCCGGGCCGACAATCGTCAGCCCAGGAATCGAAATAACCCGCTTTCCTTCCGGCAGCTCAGTTTGTGGCAGCTCGATATAGACCGAATCATCATCTCGTATGTTTCGCTCAGCTCGAGCTAAAGAGCGTTGGGCCTCTTCAACTGCGCCTGAATGGATCTGCGCTCTGCGCGATGCCGTCTTTTCGGATCGCTGCTTATCAAGCTTCATCGTCATGCCTGGTTTGCGCTTCGACTCCGCGAACTTCTTTCCACGGCGCGCATCACGCGCAATCCGTGTCTGCATTGCTTGTTGTTCGCGGAGTTGCTGCTTATAAGTCGCCTTGGCGGTAGATACTGCTTTTTGAGCTACTTCCTGTTCTGCATTAATCGTGGCTAGGTAGTCGGAATAGTTGCCTTGGAAGAAGCGTAGGTTCCCATCCCTTAATTCCGCTACCTCGGCAGCTACATCCAACAGGTCTTTGTCATGGCTTACCACTAGCACCGGCGCCGCGGCATTTACCAACATATCTTTCAGATGCTTCTTAGCAGTTCCGTCGAGGTTATTGGTCGGTTCATCGAGGATAATGAAATCCGGCTCGGACAAGAACACCGCTACCAAAGCGACGCGGACCGCTTCACCTCCAGAGAGGCTTTTGATAGGGCGGCCCAACGGGATATCCAATCCGGCGGCGGAAAGGGCAGCGGTAATGCGCTCACCGACGTCCCATTGCTCCCCAATTAACTCATAGAGTTCTGGTTCATACTCACCGGCTTCGACTGCGGAAATCGCCGTGAGCACTTGGGTGGCACCGAAGATGTCTGCTACTACATCATTTTCATTCCAAGCAAGGTCTTGTGGCAGGTACGCTATCGATTCCGGCTTTTCCACCGTTCCAGCAGTAGGCAAGATTTTGCCAAGGATGACGTTTAACAGAGTTGTCTTTCCTGCACCATTATCCCCAATGAGCGCAGTTAAAGGGCCAGAAAAGGCACCGTTTAGGCCGCTGAAGCAGGTTGTACCATTGGGCCATACAAGGGAAAGGTCGTTCAATAAAATAGGCATGCTTAAATCCGTTCTTCCTTTAGTGTTTTACGCAAAAACACGACGGACGAGCACTGCCTACTCCTTTCACCGACAACAATTGCTCCCAATAGCATAACAGATTCAAGCTTCAAAGAAATGCCAAAGCCCCCTTACCTCCCACGCAAGAAACGCGGCAAGTAAGGGGGCTTAGCTAGTACCGTTCGGCGTGGATTACTCCACGGTCACGGACTTGGCCAGGTTACGCGGCTGGTCCACGTCGTAGCCCTTGGACTTTGCTACATGGGCGGCAAAGATCTGCAGCGGCACGGTGGCCAGCAGCGGCTGCATGAGGGTCGGCGCCTTCGGGATGCGGATGACGTGGTTAGCGTAATCCTCCACGGCGGTATCGCCCTCTTCCGCAATCACGATGGTGATGGCACCACGGGCGCGGATCTCCTGGATATTGGAGACAACCTTGGAGTGCAGGGAGTCGCGGCCGCGCGGGGACGGCACGATGACGAAGACCGGCTGGCCTTCCTCAATCAGTGCAATCGGGCCGTGCTTGAGCTCGCCGGCGGCAAAGCCCTCGGCGTGCAGGTAGGCGATCTCCTTGAGCTTGAGCGCGCCCTCAAGAGCTACAGGGAAGCCAACGTGGCGGCCCAGGAAGAGCACGGATTCCGCATCCTTCATGGAGTTGGCCAGGTTGGCCACCTGGTCCTCTTCGTCGATGACGTTTTGAACCTTGTCCGGCATGTGGCGCAGCTCAGCCAGAACGCTCTGGATTTCATCGGCGAACATATTGCCGCGCAGCTGAGCCAGGTAGAGGCCAAGCAGGTAGGTGGCGGTGATCTGTGCCAGGAAGGCCTTGGTGGAGGCCACAGCGATTTCCGGACCGGCGTGGGTGTAGAGCGCGGCATCGGATTCGCGCGGGATGGACGAGCCCTGGGTATTACAGATGGCAATAACCTTGGCGCCCTGCTGGCGGGCGTGACGCACGGCCATCAGGGTATCCATGGTCTCACCGGACTGAGACAGGGCGACAACCAAGGTCTTTTCGTTCACGATCGGATCGCGGTAGCGGAACTCGTGGGCGAGCTCGACCTCGGTAGGAATGCGGCACCAGTGCTCGATGGCATAGCGTGCCACGTGGCCGGCGTAGGCGGCGGTACCGCAAGCGATGACGATGATCTTGTCGATGGACTTCAACACGGTCTCATCGATGCGCAGATCATCGAGAGCCAGCTGGCCCTGTTCATCGAAGCGGCCGAGCAGGGTATCGCGCACAGCGGCGGGCTGGTCGTGGATTTCCTTTTCCATGAAGGAATCGAAGCCACCCTTTTCGGCAGCGGCGGCATCCCACTTGATTTCAAAAGGCTTCCCCTGTGCAGGGTTGCCCGCATAATCGGTGATTTCTACCTCGTCGGCGGTGATGGTCACGACCTGGTCGTTGTCCATCTCCACGGCGGACTTGGTGTAATCGATGAAGCCAGATACGTCGGAGCCGAGGAAGTTCTCGCCCTCGCCCAGGCCGATAACCAGCGGCGAGTCGCGGCGAGCGGCAACGATGCGATCGGCCTGCTCGGCGTGGATGGCCAGCAGGGTGAATGCGCCCTCGAGGCGGGAGCAGGTCAGCTGCATTGCCTTGGTGAGGTCACCAGCGGCCTCGTTGTGGAAGACATCGCCCAGCAACGTAGCGGCAACCTCAGTGTCGGTCTCGGAAACGAAGTTGTAGCCCTTGTTCAAAAGCTCGGACTTGAGCTCGGCAAAGTTCTCAATGATGCCGTTGTGCACCACGGCCAGCTTGCCGCCATCGACCACGTGCGGGTGCGCATTCAGGTCGGTAGGGCCACCATGGGTAGCCCAGCGGGTATGGCCAATGCCCAGCACGGAGTCTGGCAACGGGCGGGCCTCAATCTCAGCATCCAGCGCAGCGACCTTACCGGCCTTCTTGCGCCAGCTAATGTCCCCATCGGCGTACATTGCTACGCCAGCGGAGTCATAGCCGCGGTATTCCAAACGGCGCAGCCCTTCCAAGACTACGTCGAGGGCGAAGTAATCACGGTCACCACCAGCGTGACCAATATATCCAACAATTCCACACATGGTTGCTGATTTTACAGCACGGGGAAGAAACCTCTAGGCGGGCGGGGCGTCGGCAAGCGGGGGCATAGCGCCCCGCCCGCTAGTGCGCTGGGAAAACTAGCGCGTCGCCTGCTCCAAAAGTTCCAGAATGTGGTGATAATCCTCGCCGGTAGCACGGGTCAAGCCGAGCTCGCAGGTGCGGTTGGTCGAGGCGTGATACTGCGCCCCGATTTCCTTGACTTGCGCTGCTTCGGCGCGCGTTGCGGCGTCGGTTAGCTCCGGGTGGAGCATGCCGCGATCGCCGGCATAGCCACAGCAATTCCAGTCAGTGGGAATGTGTACCTCGGCCGCTGCGGCGCGGGCTACCTTCTCCACGTCTTCCATCATGCCCAGCTGGAAGGCAGAGCAGGTGGGGTGCACGGTCACGGAGGCCGCGGGGTTCTTGACCGCAAGCTGCGGCAGGAGGGTATCGGCCGTAAAGCTAATGGCGTCGATGACGGTAATGCCTACCGACTCCAGCATGTCCTTAAATCCGGCGGTGCAGCTGCTGGCGTCCACGATGACCGGCAGGCGCGCACCATCGGTGGCCTCCATGACGATATCGCGCACGCGCTGCTCCATCGCATCGTGGCCGGCCTGCATGCCCTTGGACGCCCATGGGGTGCCACAGCAGAGCTTGTCGATGCCCTCCGGAACCTCCAGCGCTACCCCGGCGCGCTCCAAGAGAACCACGAAGGAATCGGTAGTGCCCTTGCCACCACCCTGCGGGCCAAACATGGTGTTCACGCAGGCAGGAAGGTAAATGCCGGTGGTCTGCGCGTAGCGGTCACCCACGCGCCCGGCCAAGCGGCCGCGGGACTTGCCGCCCTTGCCCAGCTCCGGCTGGTACTGCGGCAGGTTATCGGTGCCGATGAGGCTGCGGCCCACGTCGGTGACCTTCTTGACCAACTCAGTGGGCAGTAGGTGCGCGCCGGTAAGCGCCAGCCCGGCTCCTTGGCTAACGACCTGCCAATTCTTGGCGGCAGCGCCCCACAGCTTCTGCTGCGCTGGTTGGGCCTCCTCACGGCGCAGGCGCTTGATGAACTTGCCGGTATCGATACCTACCGGGCAGGCGGTGCGGCACATGGAATCCACCGCGCAGGTCTCGATGCCCATGTATTCATAGGCCTCATCCAGCTCGGCTACGAGCTGGCTATCGCCGGCTTCTTCCGCGCGCTTGCGGGCGCGGCGCACCACAATGCGTTGGCGTGGGGTAAGCGTGAGATCACGCGACGGGCAGACCGGCTCGCAGTAGCCGCACTCCACGCAGCGGTCCACTTCCTCTTCCACGGTGGGGTTGAGCTTGATGTTTTTGATGTGCGCATCCGGGTCATCGTCCAAGATAACGCCCGGATTCATCGTATTGGTGGGATCGCAAGCCCGCTTGAGTTCCTGCATGACCGCGTAGAGTTCGTCGCCATACTGGCGGCGCACATACGGCGCCATGGCGCGGCCGGTGCCGTGCTCAGCCTTGAGATTGCCCTCAGCCGAGAGAACCAAGTCCACCATGCCCTCGTTGAAGTCGTTATACCGACCGATGGCGTCATCGCCTTCAAAGCGGTCCGTGAGCAGGAAGTGGATATTGCCGTCCTTGGCGTGGCCGAAGATCACGGCATCGTCATAGCCATAGCGGGCAAAGAGTTCCTGCAGGGAAGAACACGTATCCGCCAGATCGCCGACGGGTACCACGATGTCTTCCAAAAGGGCCGTCGTACCGGAGGGGCGTGCCTCTGCTACTTGGGCGTAGAGGCCCTTGCGGAAGTTCCATGCGGTATTGCGCGAAGCGGCATCGGCCGAGAAGGCGGCTGGCGATTGCAGCGGCAGCTCGCGCAGAAGCTGCGAGCCCTTGCCCTCCTTCTCCCGCAGTTCTTCTTCCGCGTCAGCGTGGTACTCAATGAGCAGTGCGGCCTGCTTGTCCGCATCGAAACCGGTGATGGCCTGCGGAACCTTGTCAAAGCCTTGGCCCACGCGAATAGAAGCGGAGTCCATTAGCTCCAAGGTGGCCGCCCCGGTATCCAGCAGAGCCGGCAGGGACTTGGTGGCAGCGGTGAGATCATCAAATACCGCTACCGTGGTGGTGGTCAGCTTAGAAATCGGCACCGTGCGGAATACCGCTTCAGCGATGAAGGCCAGGGTTCCTTCCGACCCGATAAGCAAGTGCTCAAAGAGCTTGACCGGGCTATCAAAATCCAGGAAGGAATTCAGGCCATAGCCCATCGTGTTTTTCAGCTGGAAGTGGCGGCGGATAATATCCACGGACTCCTGGTTATCGCGCACGCGACGCTGCAGGCGGGTCAGTGTGTCCACCAGCTCCGGCTCCTGCTCTTGGAACTGCCGGTCGGCGTCCGGATCGGCGGTATTGATCACGGTGCCGGTAGGCAGCACGAAGGTCAGCGATTCCAGGGTGTTATACGTATTGAGCTCAGTGCCGCAGGCCATGCCGGAGGAGTTATTGGCCACCACGCCACCGATGGTGCAGGCAGATTCACTGGCCGGATCCGGGCCGAGCTTGCGGTTGCGCAGGCCTAGGCGGGCGTTGACCTGGCGCACCGTCGCGCCGGGTTGGACGCGCACGCGCTTGCCCTCATCCAGCACCTCGATGCCGCGGAAGTGCTTGCGCACGTCCACCAGGTAGCCATCGCCGGAAGCCTGGCCGGCAAGGGAGGTACCACCGGAGCGCAGGGTGACCGGAACATTCTGCTGCCGGCCTGCACGGAAGATGGCGGCCACGTGCTCGGCGGAGCGAGCCTCGATGACTGCCTTGGGGGTGTACAGGTAGTGCGAGGCATCGGAGGCATGTGCCACGCGGTCAATGACCTCGGTCTTTACATCCATCCCATAACGAGTAGAAAGTTCTTCCGCATCAACGACGCCGGTAGTCATGTACCGCAGCCCGCCTTCCCAGAAAATAGAGTATGTAGTTGCCCACACATTGCACTCCCCTACCCACAGGGGCGCAAGTTAGGAGGGGCTTAGGAAGGCCTTTCGACTACACCCGCGGCTCGGCTGGATACTACGCAGACATTTCTCAGATAAACCCGCACCCTTTCCCGCCTGGCGGGTGATCTTCCTCTATCCTGGAATGCGTGTCTGCGAATTTGAATAAACATCTAGCAACGTTGTCGAAGCGCGGTCGCAACCGAGTTTTGGTTGGCGACCTTGACTATGCCGGAATCACCGGCAAGGTTTATACCCCTGCGGAGGGCCAAAGCCTGCCCGCCGTGGCCTTTGGCCATGACTGGATGCACAAGATTAAGGATTACCACGCCACCCTGCGCCACCTGGCTAGCTGGGGCATCGTCGTGGTAGCCCCCGATTCCGAGACCGGCCCCTTCCCTAACCACCGCAACCTGGCCGCGGATATGGAATCCGCGCTGCAGATTGCCGCTGGGGTAAAGCTTGGCGCTGGCAATATTACGGTCTCCCCGGGCAAGCTCGGCATGATTGGCCACGGCATGGGTGGTGGCACGGCCGTGCTTGGCGCCTTGGATAACCAGAAGGTCGCCGCCGTCGCCGCGATTTACCCTTCCATCACCGCGCCGTCTGCGGTGCAGGCAGCCCGCCGCATTACTACCCCGGGCTTGGTCATTGGCGCCGGCCAGGAAGACATTTTCAATGCCGGCAACCCCGCCAAGCTGGCCCATAACTGGAATGGCCCAGTCTGCTTCCGCGCCATCGACAAGGGCAGCCACGCCGGCTTTACCGAAGATCGCCTGCGCAAGCTGGCCATCGGCACCGCCGCCTTCCAGTCCGGCCCTACCGAAATCGCCCGCGGCTTGCTCACCGGCTTCCTGCTGGCCACCCTCAATGGCGATTCCACCTATGACGCCTTTGCGGATCCAGAGGCGAGCGCCAAGAAGGTCGAAAGCCTCGTAGGCGAGGACTTGGCCGAGCGCGCCGGCGTCACCCGCGACGCCTAAGGTATTAGCCCCGCCGCAGCACAGATTGCACCTGCCCCGACGCGTTCCTTGAGCGTGCCGGGGCAGCGCCATATCGGGGCCTTGGCGCCGTCGCCGCTTGCCGACGCCCCACCTGCCCCTTCTCCCTTCGCGCCTCCTGCATGGCCTTATCCGCGGACTTTTCTAGCTCGTCTTGCGCTTTCGCCAGCGTTTTTTCAAATTCCAGCAGGCGTTTAGCCGTCCTTTCCCGAAAGCCCTGCGCAAATTCTGCGAAGTCGTTATTCATTACCACTGACCTGCCTTTCGTGCCTTAATGGTCGGTTCTTCTGGCGCGGGTGCCGCCTCCTGCTGCGGTGCTGGGGCCGGTTCCGGTGCCGGCGCTTCTTCTGGAGCCGGCTGCGGTGCCGGGGCCGGTTCCGGTGCCGGTGCTGGTTCAGGAGCCGAAGCTGGGGCTGGTGACGGTGCCTCTGCTGGACCGGCCGCCTGGAGATGTGCGACCTTCTCTGGTGGCGGCGTTGGCTCCTCTACCTGAGACAGCTCAGGAGGCGGTGCCATTACTCCATCATCGCCAGTTGGTTCCGGTTCGGGGCATGGCTCCGGCTCCGGCTCGGGTTCGGGCTCAGGTTCCGGGCAGGGATCTGATTCTGGCTCTGGCTGAGGCTCAGGGACGGGGTCCGGTTCGGGCTCTTGCACCGGGCAATCCGCCTCGGACATGTGCTCTAGGCACTGCGCGGCACCTTCCACGATGAGGCCCACGCCTACCAAAGCGATTCCAGCTCCGACTAGGCCGAGACTGCCACTGCAGGAGGATTCAATTCCACAGCCTTCCGTGCTGGTTTGGGTCGTTTCCACACATTCTTCGGTACTTTCCGCGGTATTTTCAGGGCAGAGCGTTTCCTCGCCTGCGCCCGAGTCAGAAGCAGGTTCTGTATCCATGTCTGGTTTAGGTTTCGGCTCTGGCTGAGGTTCAGGTTCCGGGCACGGTTCTTCTACTTGCTGTGACTGTTCTGGCGGCTCCTGCGGCGGAATGATCTCCGCCTGTGCCGGCCTGGTGATCTCTACGTCGCGCTGGGACTGCGCTGGTCGCTCGGTAAATGATTGCTCGGTGCACTCATTGCAGTGGCAGCCCGCACCGTGTTCTGCAGTGGTCTCCGTGTGCACTTCCGTCTTGGCTGATTGCTCCGGCTCGGGCTCGGGGCATTCCCTTGGTGGAACTGGTGGTGGCGAAGGAGGCGTCGGCTGTGGCGGCGTGGAAGTGGTCTGGCTGGATTCTTGCTTTGAGTCGGGCTCCGGCATAGACGTGGGCTCTGGCGGACACTCCACCTGGGCTGGCTCGGTGGGCTGCGAGGGCGGAGGTGGGCACTCTTCCTTCGGCATCGGCTTAGTGGGAGTAGGAGTCTCCGGGCATTGTTCTACCGGTGCCGGGCAGGCACCTCCTGTAGGTTTAGCCGGCGTCGGGCATTCTTCCGGCATTGGGCGCTCACAGACGCATTCGCAGCGCGATTCAAACTCGTTATAGCAGGACTCAATCGCATCATCGCGGTCGCGGCAGGTGCTAGCGATATTGTGATTCGTCTCTTCGATAACGCGCCCGCCGATGGTGGAAAGAATCGGGATAATAAACCTGGCCAGCGGGTGCTTGGTAGCCACCATGGACAAGATATTCAGTAGTGGGATGACCGCAGAGATGAGCTCGGTTAGGGCGGTGTCGGAAACATCGACGACGTCGGCAATAGCGCCCGAGCACTGCTCCGCCGAACTGGTGAGATGGGCAGCATCCTGGCGGTCAATGTCGAAATCTTCCTGCACGCCGCACAGGTGCTCGCGCATGGCGCCTTGAGCAACCTCGGAATCATCTTGCTGCAAATAGCCCGCTAGTCCAGCCCCGCCTCCCTTCGGGCGGTTACCGCCTACGGCCGCAACGGTGTTTTTCACCAGGTTTTCGGGCGCGATGCCATCCACCGCACCGACTAGCTCCCCCAGTAGGTTCATCGGCATGCTGGGGCCCGAGTAGCTTCCCAAGCATGCGAATTGGAATTGGGAAATCGCGTTGGAATAGTCCTCCAGCAGGGATTTTGTCAGCGTACTCACTTGCTGTCCGCCTCCCCGCCGCGCGCAAAGGAGCTGCCGAAGGACTCATCAAAATCGGCAAAGGCGCGCACCTGTTCATGGGCGGCGTGGGCGGTGGCGGATAAATTATCCAACCTCTGCCCGCCGCGCTCATGGATGCGCGCCAAGACATCACGAATGCGCTCACCGTGGCCGCCAAAGTTGCGTCCAGCCGCGGCCACCGGAAAATCCGGCACCTCGGCCCGGTGAGCATCGCGTTGTTCGTCGTTATCGGCTACGACCTGCCGTAGTGCGGACATCGCCTCCAAGGGGCGAAGAAAAACCTCAGACACTGGTGTATTCCCCCAAATCCATATGCGGTAAAAGTTCTCACCTTCATTGGACTGGGGATTGCGCCAAATGGTTCCCTAGGATGCCAAAATTCTTCCGCACCCGGCGGTTGCGCTAGACCGAGGAAACGATGGCGGAAAGCCTCCCGGCAACCTTGCGGGCCTGCTCCTTATCGGCGGCCTCCACCATGACGCGGAAAACCTCCTCAGTGCCGGAGGGGCGCAACAGAACACGGCCGGTTTCGCCGAGTTCCTCCTCGGCCTGGGCGATGGCTTCTTGTACCTCAGGGGCGTCCATGATGACACCCTTATCAGAAACCGGCACGTTAATGAGCACCTGTGGCAGCACGGTCATCACCGATGCCAATTCCTTTAGGGACTTCCCGGACTTAGCCATGCGCGCCATGATGGACAGGCCAGTAAGCGTGCCGTCGCCAGTCGTGCAATCATCTGGCAACACGACGTGGCCAGACTGCTCGCCGCCCAAGGAGAAATCGCCGCGGTTAAGCTCTTCCAGCACGTAGCGGTCGCCTACTGCGGTGTGGCGCACCTCGATGCCTTGCTCCTGCATGGCTAGCTTCAGGCCCAGGTTAGACATGACGGTTGCTACAAGAGTGTTGTAGCGCAGGTCATTATCCTCCTTCATGCCTACGGCCAGCAGCGCCATAATCTGGTCACCGTCGACAACATTGCCCTCGGCATCCACAGCCAGGCAACGGTCGGCGTCGCCATCATGGGCCAGGCCCAGATCGGCGCCATGCTCGACGACGGCCGCCTGTGCCTTTTCAATGTGCGTCGAACCGCAGTCCTCATTGATATTGAAGGCATTCGGCTTGTTGTGGATAGCAATAACCTCTGCACCAGCCGCCTCATAGGCGATCGGAGCAACCTTGGAGGCCGCACCATTGGCGGTGTCTACGACCACCTTGATGCCGCTGAGGTCGGTGGAGACCACTTCCTTCAAGTGGTTGAGGTAGCGCTCGCGTCCGTCCGGGGCCTCCGAGATGATGCGGCCCAACTTGGTGCCGGTCGGGCCATCCTCGGTGAGGTTTTCCATGGTGGCCTGAATCTGATCTTCTACCTCGTCCGGCAGCTTCTTACCGCCTGCGGAGAAGAACTTGATGCCGTTGTCTGGCATCGGGTTGTGGGAAGCGGAAATCATCACGCCGAGATCCGCGCCATAATCATCCGTCAAGTAGGCAATCGCCGGCGTCGGCAGCACGCCCACGCGCACCACGTCCACGCCGCGGGAAGCCAGCCCGGACGCAATCGCTGCATCCAGCATCTCGCCAGAAACACGCGGGTCGCGGCCAATAATGGCCAGCGGCCGGCGCTCATAGGATTCACGCTTGGCGGTAAATACCTCCGCAGCGGCCTGGCCTAGTTGCAAGGCCAGAATTGGGGTCAGCTTCTTGTTCGCGAGGCCGCGAACGCCATCGGTTCCAAAAAGTCGAGTCATGCAATCAATTATGCACTCCTGTGCCCATCGATTGCATGTTGGGGCGGTTTAGGCGGAGGCAAGCTTCTGGTTTATCAAGGCGTTGAGTGAAATTCCTTCCGTCCTTGCTTCCATCACTAGCTTGCGATGCAGCGACGGAGAGGTTCGAACGTTGAATTTTCCCGAATATGACCGAGCCCCCAACGGTTGTGGGATGACTTCCCCAGACACCTGCATATCTTCTACTACTTCCGCAACCAACTTCAGAAGTTCCTGCTCTGCACAGCTACGGTCAGAATCCAGCCACGATAGTGAAGGAAACTCGGCAACCGTCGCCACAAACTCATTATCCTCTTCAGACCAGAAGACTTGATAGGTGTATTTGCTGACGTCCATCTTTTATTTTCTTTCTTGCTCGGTTTGTAGTTTTTGCACCGCTTTAAGAACTTGGCGAACTTGGTAAGCTTTCGCTTTGCCTTTCGCGTTCTGAATATTCACTCGGGGATCTCCACGCCATGGCGTCTTATAAGTTCTGTGCGACGTACCTTTGCTGCTTCTTCGCTCAAAAAAATAGTCACACACACTTACTAGATCCGAAAAAGCTATGTTCACTGGGCTTCTTTTCATTTTGGCCAAGATTTCTTCTACGCTGCTACCCACAATTAATCAGTACCACATATAGTACTATCATGCAGAGGTGTCATCCTCCTCTGCCGAAGCTCAAAACGACGAAAGCCGCCGCCTCCCAAAGGAAGCAGCGGCTTTGCGTAGCGCTTGCGCGCGCAGTATAAGCGAGATTAACGCTTGGAGTACTGCGGTGCGCGACGTGCCTTGTGCAGACCAGCCTTCTTACGCTCAACTGCACGAGCATCTCGGGTGAGCAGACCAGCCTTCTTGAGGGCGGTGCGGTCAGCCGGGTTGTAGATGTTCAGTGCACGAGCGATAGCCAGACGCAGGGCGCCAGCCTGACCGGTCGGGCCGCCACCGTTGACGGTGACCTTGAGGTCGAACTGGTTCTCGCGCTCCAGCAGGGTCAGCGGAGTGAGGATATCCTGCTGGTGCAGCTTGTTCGGGAAGTACTCGCCGAACTCGCGGCCGTTAACCACAATCTGGCCGGAGCCAGCAACGAGGCGAACACGTGCGACGGCGCGCTTACGGCGACCGACGGTCTGGATCGGGCCCTCGTGTACCGGAGCGGCAGCCTCGACCTCTTCGGTCTCGGCCGGTGCGATGGAATCACCGATGGTGTTGGTGAACTCTTCGGTAGCGGCGCTTGCTGCAGCGATGTCAGCAGCGTCGGCTACGTTGTTGTCGATGTTCTGCTCAGACATTACTGTGCCACCTGCTTAAACTCGAAGGTTTCCGGCTTCTGGCCGGCGTACGGGTGCTCTTCGCCTGCGAAGACGTGCAGCTTCTTGATGGAAGCGCGGGAGAGCTTGTTGTGCGGCATCATGCCGGCAACGGATTCTTCGATAACGCGAACCGGGTTGGCGTCCAAAGACTGACCCAGGGTCATGGACTTCAGGCCGCCCGGGTAACCGGAGTGGCGGTAGCGCATCTCGCGGCCGCGCTTGACGGAAGAAACGTGGATCTTGTCAGCATTGATGATGATGACGTGGTCACCAGCATCAACGTTCGGTGCGAACTGTGGCTTGTGCTTGCCGCGCAGCAGGTCTGCAACGGTGGAAGCGAGCTTGCCCAGCACCACATCAGTAGCGTCGATGACGTACCACTTGCGGGTGATGTCACCGCTCTTTGGGTGGAAAGTAGACAATTTGACTCCTTGAAAGTCTGTCTCGGAACTGCCGGCCAGCGCTAAGCATCCATTCACTCCCGTACAGCGGCCGGTGGAGACCTGCAGGGAGCGCTTCGCCAGCTGCTTGCCGACGAGCGAACACATAGGTTTCCTACCCTACTTGCTCACCTGCCCAAAGACCAAAACACCGAAACCGGCACCTTCCGCGGCTCAAACGAGAGGTGCCGGTTCGTGGGTACGGACTAGAAAGGTACGACTTCAAAGAGTGGAAGAGATTGCAAGAGAATAGAGCTAGAAAAGGAGTAGCCACGCTGGTTTCGTGGCCAAGGCTGCGGCTGCGTCCGCCTCCTGCCACGCGGGTGTGGTCAGTGGCACCGCAGCTCCGACGGGGACAGCGTGGAACCGTGCAATCAGGGTGTGGATTTAGCCCCAGCTTGCGGCGGCGCGACGGTTGACGTCGCTCATTGCATCGTTGCCCTGCGAAACCGTCTTGGAGATGGTGGCGAGCACGGTGTTGAGTTCCTGCGATGCCTTATCCCACTTCGCCTGCGCTTGGTTATAAGCCACGGCGGACTCACCCTCCCAGGTGCTTACCATCGGCTGTAGGCGCGCCTTCAGGTCTGCCAAGGTGCTGTTGATGCGACCAGAGGTGGCGTTGATATCGGCTGCGGCGGAAGAAATGGCACCGAATTCGTACTTGATCTCGGACATGTGGTGGTGGATTCCCTTCTGTGAATCTATAGCTTTTGGGCTGCGGAGTAGTGAACTGTGCGGAGCGGTTTAGAGGGCGAGGCCGCCGCCCACGTTGGAGAAGGCCTGGGTGTTTTCTGCTTCCACGTTGTCGAAGTTGTGGGCGTTGCTGCGGATATTGTCAGAGATAGAGGCCAAGGCCTCGCGCAGCTGCTGTGCAGAGGTGTTGTAGCGCTGCATCAGGTCATCGAAGGAGACCTGCGCCTGGCCAACCCAGCTGCCACGGACGGAGTCGACGACGCCCTGCAGGCGGGTGAGCTCGCCTTGGACTTCATCGTTGGTGTTATCGACTTTGCCAGCGGTGGCAACCATGACATCGGCTTGTGTCTTGAAAGTCTGAGACATAAGAGTGCGCCCCTCCTTAGGGCGGATGAGATTGTGTGTATTTCCCCCGAAAAAGCAGCTGTGCTTCGCATCTGTGCTTTCTCACTTTTATTGGACTGAACTTTCCGCCAAACGGTTCCCGGCTGAGGGAAAGTTTTTGAGACTATTTTTTAACCAGACTTTCCGTGGCCATGCGGCAGGCAGCCTTTTGAACGGCGTTGGAGTTATGCCGGGTATGGCACCCCACGGACATCTGGTGGCCTCGGTCTTCCCAAGTGGTCCATTCCACCAAGGAGCCGTCCCCGGGGTCTTCGGTATAGGTCAGGCGCCCTGCCTCATCGGTGGCATCGCGAAGCGTCGGATCTTCGTCGACCTGCGCGTGAATTTCTTTGAACAGGGCATCCGCCGGCACGTTAAACATCTCATCCGCCGCCAGCAGGATGCGTAGGTTCGGGTCTTTCCCGGTGGCGGTGACCAGACCATCTTCTACCTTGGTGTGGAACCCACTGGGGACTACTACTGACATTCCTTCCACGTCTAAGCGCTTTTCGCCTGGGTTCAATTCGTCGCTGCCGGAATCTGACGCGCCTGGCATTCCCGGTTGCGGGGAGGCCGGCGCGGACTCCGCCGCACCATCGCCGCTTGGCTCGGCAGCGCGGGGTTGCGGGTGCGCGGTATCCGAAGCGGCGTCGTCATCGTCTGAAGCTTGGGCACCGATGGCCCACCAAGAAGCCCCAGCCACGGCGATGATGACCACGGCAATTGCCACATGAAAGATATCGATGGCTCCGAGCCAACCGCGCAGGCGGTCGGTCCAACGTGGGGTTAGTGGCTCGTCGTAGGCAGGCGCCTCCATCACCGTAGTGGGAGGCGCCGAATCCGTGACTGAATCCCTGACTTCAGGAACCGATTGAGGAGGCGGACCGAGTGGGTCCGGGGCCGCTAGCGGGGAAATGGCTGGTTCTGGGTCGATGAGGCGCACCCCGGTGACTTCCAATTGCCGGCAGATGATGGTGGTGGCTTCCTGCGCAATGCCCGTGCCGGAAGAATCTGCCACCACGCAGGCTTCCACGTCGGGCCAGGACGATCCCGCCATCTTGGATATCTGATCCATGACTTGGCCTAAGGCCCAGCCTTCCACAATGCCGGTTCCCGGCAGGTCATAGCGGTAGACCGTTTCGGGCCCTTCAAAGATGGTGGCCGCATCCAGGATGGTGACGGTAATGGGGCTGGCGGTGGTCTCCCCACCAGTAGGGATAGGGGTGTCGGTTGGCGCATTCGCGCTGAGATTGGTGGTCATTTACTTCTCTCCTTCTAGGTACACCGCTTGGGCGACGCCGAGGTTTTCACCGCGGATGCTCCACTGACCGCGGCCGGGTGGTTGGTGGCAGGGCTTGAGTCCGAAGATGGTTCCTTCGTCGCGGTCGGCGTCGAAAAGCAGCAGCGCCGGCTGCAGATCGCGCACCGCGGAAAAGAATTGGCCAAAGAGGGCACGGCCGATGCCGCCGGATTTGCGAGCGATAACAAGGTGCAGGCCAATGTCGCGGGCATGGGGAAGCAACTCCAATAGCGGCGAGAGAGCGATATCGCTCAGCAGGTCCGCATCATCGATGACTAGGTAAATGTCTGGGCCCTGCCACCAATCTCGTGCGGCGAGCTGCGCCGGGGTAATGTCCGGGCCAGGCAGGCGAGATTCCAGGGTCCGGACTGTATCGACAATGGTCTCTTGCGCACTCGACTGCGTCGCGGCATACGCCGCAACCATGTTCTGGTCCAAGGTTCCCAGGTGGGCTCGGCGCTGGTCGATGACCACGAGCCGGGCGTCTTCCCGCGCAAAGGCGCTAATGCCGCACATGATCTGCGCCAAGAAGGTGGATTTGCCGCAGCCCTGCGCGCCTATGGCCACTAGGTGCGGCTCGCGCGATGGATTCCACGTCAGCGTATCGAGGTCGCGCCCGCCGATGCCCCAGGCAATCTCGCCGGTGGGCACATCCCCTTGAGCTGCGAGGGCGGCCGGGGTAAGCACGGCGGGCAGCATCTTGAGCTGAGGAACCGGCTGAGCCTCCGCATGAACGCGGCAGATGTGAGCGATGTCCTGGTTGGAGGTGCGAGCTAAGAGCATATTCTCACCCGTCAAGGTGAGCCCGCGGCCCGGCGCGCTGGGGAGCTTTTGCTGTAGTTTGCGGTCGATGAGCGAATCCAAGGCCTCGCCTAGGCGCAGCTCGAGGCGGTTGGCAATGAGATCGCGGATAGCGGGGCGCATCGTGGTCCACCGCGAAGTGGCAATGATGACGTGCACGTGGGCGGAGGCGCCATCGGCGACGATCTCGGTAACCTTCTCCGCTATGTCTTCAAACTCCGCATTCGAGGTACCGATGTGGTGCCAGCCATCAATGACAAGGAAGGTTGCGCACCGTTCTGGACGGCGGATAAACCCAGCTACTTCGTCGACGATGCGCCGTACCTTTTCGCCCTCCTCGCGCCCGGCAACTCCGGCCACGTGGGGCAGTCGCTCCAGGGATGCTAGCTGACCGCCGCCAAGATCGATGACGTAGAAGCGTGCCGCCTGCGGATCATGCCGTAGAGCTAGCGCAGAGACGATCGTGCGCAGCGCACTCGACTTACCGGACTGCGGGCCACCACACAGGGCCATGTGTCCGCCGTGCTGGGTGAAATCAATAATCAACTCATCCTGGCGTTGGTAATACGGCCTATCGATAATGCCGATGGGCGCGCGCAGCTGTCCCTGGTCCGCCGCAGGCGCGGTTGCACCCGCGTCATCTGCACCGGAAAGCCCTGGCAACGCGGATAGCTCAATAACCGGCGGTAGCGGCGGCAACCAAATGCGGTGCGCCGATTGATCGCGCAGGTGGGCCTCTTCCGCCGCGGCGCGCACGACCTCGGTAAGCACAGTGGTGGAGTCATCGAGAACCACTGCAGCGCTAGCATTGTCTTCTTCCTGGGACCAGCCATCAAAGAGCTGCACGCGGCCGCGGGAGGCTGCGGGGTGGTCCAGGGAGGCGTCGGCAAGCGCCCGGCGCGGCAGGGGCCCGGACACGTAGGAAGCTTGGAAGCGGGTCAAGGCCTCGGCATCGGATTTGAGGTAGCCCGCGCCGGGCTGGCCAGGCAGGTGGTAGGCATCGGTCACGCCCAAGACCTGGCGGGATTCCGCTGAGGAGAAGGTTTTCAGGCCGATTCGGTAGGACAAGTGGGAATCTAACCCCCGCAAGCGGCCTTCTTCGAGCCTTTGGGAGGCCAAAAGCAGGTGCACGTGGAGACTGCGCCCCAAGCGGCCGACGGCGACGAAGAGTTCCGCAAAATCCGGGTGCTGGCCCAAAAGCTCCGAGAACTCATCGACCACAATGACCAAGGCCGGAAGCGGCCCGTGCTCACGCACGGCGGTGGCAGAAGCGTTGTACTCGCCGACATTGGCAAAGTTTCCGGCGGTGCGCAGCAGCTCTTGGCGGCGGTTCATCTCGCCGGAGATGGCATCATACATGCGCTCTACCAGAGTAGATTCCTCCTCCAGGTTGGTAATCACCGCGGAGGTATGCGGCAGGCGGTCGCATCCTAAGAATGTCGCGCCGCCCTTGAAATCCACGAGCACGAGGTTAAGCTCGTCCGGACTATGGGTAGCCGCCAGCGCGGTGACAAGGGTGCGCAGCAGCTCCGACTTGCCGCTGCCGGTCGCACCGATGCACAGGCCGTGCGGGCCCATACCGCCGTGGGCAGATTCCTTGAGATCTACCGTGACGGGCTGGCCCACCGTATCGATGCCGATGGGCACCATGAGACGCGCCGAGCCCTCCCGGCCATGCCACATGCCACTGGCCGCTAGCTCTTCCACATCGCGATAGCCCAGAAGGCCCATAAGGTCACTGCCGCGCCTGCCTGAAGTGCTATCGGGGCGGCGGTAGGAGGCCATACTGCGCGCGAGCAATGTCGCGCCGGCCGTACTCATTCCGTCGGGAGAACCAAGGTCTTCCACCCCTGCCGCGGTGACCACCTGCAGCTGCTCCCCTGCCACGAGGCTTAGTCCTTCGTGCTCGGCGCGTACCCCCAGCGCCGAAGACGGCGCCCCACCGACCTCAATGATGGTGGTATAGGAATTATCGTGGAAGAAGTCTTCGGTTCCCGTGGTCAGCACACCATCGACGATGAGGATGCGAAAGCGCGCCTTTTCCGGTGTGCGCGCATGGGGCAGCCACTTCAGCCACTCCCACTGGCCACCGATGGCCTCGATACCGCAGGTTTCCGGGCCATGCGCCAACGCCATCTGCAGCACCATTGCGCGCACCATATCGCGGGAGGGATCTGCGGGCTCTTCGCCCCGAGTCGACGCCATTCCGGACACGGACAAGAAGCGAAAGGCCTGCAGTTGGATAACTACCGGCATATCGGGAACGGTGCCCACCGCCTTAATGGTCTGGCGCATGCTCACCGCACACACCGGGTCCAAGTCTTCCGTGGCGCCCGAATCCGGCACGTTGATGGGGGTGCACAAAGTCGTTGGTCCAGTTCCCACGCGTACCTCGAGGGCGTCCGAGTCATCCGGGCCACGCTCCCACATACGGCGCGAGCCGACTAGAGTGCTGAGTTCCACCGGTGCCGGGTGGCGATAACTTTCATGTGCACGCTGCGCCGAGGCATTGCGCAGCGCCTTTTCTCGCAACGCTTTGATGTGGCGCAGGTAAGTGCGCCGGGTTTCATCCGGGTCCTGCCCGCTGTTATTGGGCCCAAACATCATGGCCATGCTCGCCAGCATCATCAATGGAAACATCAAGGCCATCGGGCTAATCTGCCGGGATTCCCCAGCGCCTAACACCATGAGGGCGACCATGCCGAGCATCGCCGCAATCATCACCACCGGAAGCAGCAGCCGCACCAGCGGCACCGGTTGTGGACGCACCGCTTCCGGGACCTCCTCGGCCTCGATGCTGCCGGTGGGCAGCGGCGGCGCAGCATCCCGCAATGGCATGGTCAACGGCTCAATGACGCGGGTATCCCCGATCCCAAGCATGCCTAAATAACCTCCCCCGAGCCACGCGCCAAGCGCCCTTGGCCCCCTGCCAAGATTCCCCGCGCTGCGGTGGACACGTCGCCACTAGTAAGCCACAATATGTGGCATTGGGCAAGGGGGACGCCCACAATCCATACATTTTTCGGGGGACATCATGACTACTGCAACGGCGCATCATTTGCGCCTTACCGTTCGCATTCATGCCGGCGCTTTCCACAAGGAGGCGGACGTGGCGCTACCGCTAAGCTCCAGCGTGGGAGAGCTTTTGGCGGAAATCACTGACTTGGTGGATGCGCCCACCATTTCTGAGCCTTGGCGCGCGAGCACAGCCTCCGGCCGCGCCATCGATCTCACCGCCCCATTGGCTGCCACTGCGCTCACGGAAGGCTCCATCCTGGTTATTAGTCCGCGCGAGCGCCGGCCTGCACCGGTGATTCGGGATGCGGCGGAATCGCTCGCCGCCGAGGCTGAGGAGGATACTACCGCCGCCCTTCCCACCGTCTGGGCATGGGCAGGAATGCTTGCCGCCTTCGTCCTAGTGTGGGTTAGCACCCTTCCCCTCGCGGCGTGGGCGGCGTTGACCGCTGGAGCCTTATTGCTCGCCTTGTGGACCCGGGCCCTATCGCTGGTGCACCTTAGCCTGGTGGCCGGCATGGCGTGTGGCTGGGTGGTGATTTCGCCCTCGCTTGGCGAAGCCCCCTTTGCCGCACTCACCGCCTGCGTCGCCCTCCTCATCGTGCTGCTTGCCTGCCATGTCACCGGGTTGAGCACGGTTCGCACTACCGCCGTGGCACTCACCGTCTCGGTGCTGTCGTTGGTCGCGGCATTGGGCTACCTGCTGCCCGGACCAGGTACGGGTCTCCAGGGCAGCCACGGTACGGCGGCTGCCGCCTGCGTGGTGATCGCCGGAATAATCCTGCTGGCCGCAGCTCCTGCACTGACCGTCGCCACCGCTGGGCTCAAAGTCCCGCAGCTGCCCACGGCCGGCCAAGACCTCGCTGTTTCGGATGCCGTCCAGCCGGATGTCGATATCCGTGCCCGGCGCGCCGGCAGCGCTTATGAGGGAATGTGCTGTGGGCTGGCACTCTGTCTCATTCCGGCCCTTATTTCCCTCTCGCTGACGGGCAGTGGTCCGGCCTTGGCGCCGACTAACGGCGCGCCCGACTCTCTCGCCGAGTACGTTGCGGTGCTCTTTGGTGCTGAGCACACCGGCGCGGGCTTCGTCCAAGCACTCTGCGTGACCACCGCGGGTGCCGTCGTTATGCATGCCGCCCGGCACGGTCGTGCGTTGGCTAGCTGGGCCCTGATGCTGCTGGCGATGACCGCCTGTCTCGCTACATGCTTGTGCGCTACCCACACGGTAGCGGATTCTGGGCTTGCCGATGCCTGGGCACCAATCCTTGTTGCCTGCCTGGTTCTCCTCGCCATGCTGAGCGCCCCGCTGTGGGCGCCCAAGGTGGCGGGGCTCGAGCCCACCACCATCGCGTGGTTTGAGCGCGTAGAATCCCTGGCCATTGCCGCTAGCTTGCCGCTGGCCGCACACCTAGCCGGTATCTTCGTGCTCATTAGGGGGCTCGGATAATGCGCGTGCTACCCACCGCATTAGTAGTTGCATTCGCGGCAGGACTGACCGCTGCTCCCTACGCGGCCGCGCGCGAACCGGACCGCGAATGCGCCGCCGCGCATTCCTCACCGCTTTCGCCCCAACCAAGCGAGGATCAGCTAGACTACCGGGCCCGTCTACATTCCTTTGCTACCGGGGAAGGCGTCAAAGTAGCCGTTATCGATACTGGCGTGGCCCGTCACGACCAACTGCGGCATCTCAGCAGTGGCGCGGATCTTGTCGCGCCGGAGGAACCAGAGCCGCATCGCGATTGCGACCTGCACGGCACCGTCGTGGCCGGTGTCATCGCCAGTCATGATATCGGTATCGCCCCGCGTGCAGAAATCTACGCTGTGCGCCAGACCAGCGCGCACTATCGCCAGGAAGCGGAAGACAGTACCACCGGATCGCTGGACACCTTGGCCCGCGCCATCGATGACGCCGCCGCTGCCGGTGCCCGCGTCATCAACATCTCCGTTGTCTCCTGTGTCCCGCCGGATGTGGCCGCGCAGGTCGATACTTCCCGATTGGATCGTGCTTTAGCGCATGCGGAAGACTCCGGCGCCGTGGTGATCGCTGCATCCGGCAATGCGTCCTCTGGCAGCTGTGAGATGGGTGACCGCGTCTTTCCGGCGGATTCGCCTACGGTGCTCTCAGTAAGCGCCCTCGCGGATTCACACGAACTCGCTGACTATTCGCTGAATTCGGCTGACGGCCCTCAGCTTGCTGCGCAAGGATTCATTCCGCTAGCGCTCAACCCCGCGGGTGGATGGGCCGATGGTAAGGAAGGCACAGACGGAACGGCGCAGTTCCATGGCACCTCCTTTGCCGCGCCGGTGGTCAGCGGCACCGCTGCCCTCTTGGCACAGCGCTTTCCAGACGATAGCCCGGCCGCCCTCCGCAAACGCTTGGAGGACGCCGCGGAGCCAGGACACGGCTTCATCGACCCGCTCACCGTGCTCACCCACGTGGAAGCGGGCCCGGGCGTCGATACCCGAGCTATGACCATCCACCCCGCCGACGAAGTCGACTCGCGCGCCCCCACACGCAGTGCCTGGGTGCTGGGTGGGTTAGCGCTGGCGCTTGCTGCGTGGGCGGTGTGGCGCGGGCTGCGGCCTAAGAACTAACCTGCAGCGCCTGCTCACGGTTGAGCGCGGAGCCTTCCGGCAGCAACCGCAGGATCTCCCACGGCACCTGCGCGCCCACTCCGGTGCCAAGGGCTTCCAAAGTCTCTTTGTCCTTGACCTCGTGCCGCTGCCCCGTGGGTGAGACCACGTGATAGCCATGGCCGCTGTCTACGCCTACGCCACCAGCGTTGAGCCCACCAAAGCGATGGGCCACCGACTCACCTGCCAAGGCGACAGTGCCCGCTTGGGCAGGTACCACTACCCCGCCGCCCTCGTTAGCAGCACACATCCAGCCATCGTCCGGGCTTAGGAAGCGGAAGGACGTGGAGGGAAGGTTGAGGTTTAAGGGGGCGTCGGCAAGCGCGGCGATCTCCTGCGGCGTGGCTGTTGTCTCCTTGGCACCCACGCCTGTGAGTATCTCCGCCTGCGTAGGCGTGAGCTCAGCTACGCCCTCGGACGTACGCGCCCACAAACCTTGGCCGGTATCGACGACCTCGGGTGGTTCGGCCGGAAAGTTCAGCGGTGGCAGCTCCGCAAAGGCATTGAGCAGCTCGGGTGGCACGGGCCAAGTGTGGGTACTATCGTCCACGCCCACCGCCCGACGCACGACACGCCCTTCGGTGCTGGAGGGATCTGGCAGCGCCACGCGGCCTTCCTGGGTGACAAGCCACTGCGTGCCCTCGGATTCCACCAGTGCGGCGCGCTCCTCACCGAGGCTTTTCTGCTCGGGCTCGGCAAGGACAATAACCTCCTGCGACGCTACCTGGTGACCGCCAATGCTGGTCGGGTTATCTGTAGACGGCGCCTCATCCTTGCCGGCCAAACACGCTGCCCATCGCTCTTGGGGATTCTCGCCTGCCGCCGCGAGGTACCCAGGGGCATCCGAGATACCCACCGGTGAGCCCAGTAGCGCTTCTTGCAGGTGCTCATCCCCAATGGTCTGCGCCTCGGCCGCCTGCCCGGCGATAATGCGCGCCGAAGCCAGGTTGAAAACCGGGTGGTAGGTGTCATTGACATCCACAAAGAGCTGGCCCTGCTCCGAGCGCACAATCGGCGCATCACCCGGCTGCGGGCTCGGCTGCAGCCAGGCCAACATGCCAGAGCCCACCGCAAGGAAGGCGACGCCGACCCCGCCGAAAAGGAGCGCTTTGCGGCGCCTAGCCAAAGGATCGTGAATCATGCGGATATCGCCTAAGACGAGCCCATGCTCGACGCGGCGGCGCAAGAATTTATGACCCGATACCTGGGCCTTGGTAGTAGGCAGCGGACGTGCCATGATTTTCCCCCGAAAAGTCTGTGTACACCCAGCACACAGGCTATCCCAGGTAGGCGACCGCTGCCACTTGGGCGTTAGTCAGCGCTGCGCCTTTCGCGGGTGACCTCGGCGCGCGCGGCTAGCTTGTCCGCCGCTGGGTAGTCAACGGCGACGAGCGAGAGTCCCTTTGCCGGGGCCACGGGGATGCTGGAAGAGCGCTTCGTCTCCTGCAGCAGTGCCGCGGCGAAGTCGGTATCGCGCCGCCCCTCGCCCACGCGCAGGCAACAACCCACCAACGAGCGCACCATCGACCAGCAAAAAGCATCGGCACTCACGCGGGCCTCATAAAGCTCCGGTTCTTCGGGCGTAGAAACATCGCGCCAGGAAAATTCCTGCAATTCACGGATGGTCGTGGCGTTCGGCTTGGCCTTACAAAAGGCCGCAAAATCGTGCAGGCCCACCAGGGCGGTAGCGGCTTCTTGCATGGCATCGATATCCACCGGCTTAATCCACTCGGCCGTATCCCGCGCACGGGTTGGCAGCGCGCCGCGCGGATTGGTGGTAATCCGATAGACGTAGTGGCGCCGCAGCGCCGAGAACCGCGCATCAAAGCCCGCGGGTGCGAACTCGCACCCGTGTACCCGAACGTCTTCTGGCAGAAGCTTTGCTAGCCGACGCACCAGCTTCCCCGGCTCCCCCGCCACCGAGCGCTGCGCCAGCATCTCAGTGGGAACGTCCACGTGCGCCACCTGGCCACGGGCATGGACGCCGGCATCTGTGCGGCCAGCGACCGTGAGCGGCACCTCCGTGCGCGCAATCATCGCCAGCTTCTCTTCCAATACGCCTTGCACCGTGCGCAGACCGCCCTTCTGCTTGGCCCAGCCATGAAAGTCCGTGCCGTCATAAGCCAAGTCCAAGCGCAGGCGAACGAACCCGTCCGCCGGCCCTTCGGGGGAAGTCGATGCTGCATCTGTCATAGTGGGCTTCATGCTACCGGAGCATCTTCTCCCCACCGGCGCTGGGTCGGCCGTGCAACGCCCCCTTGCTGGGATGCGGACATGAAAAAGCCGCCGCCCTCCCACAGATGGGGAAAGGCGGCGGCGAAGCGCTAGGGCCGAAGGGAAATTACTTCTCCTCGGACTCCTCAGCTGCGGTCTCCTCGGCAGGTGCCTCGGTCTCAGCAGCCTCGTCTGCCTTAGCTTCCTCGGCCTCAGCGGCCTTGGATGCAGCAGCGCGGGTAGCGCGGTTAGCCTCGGAGGTCACGGTCTCCTCGAGAACGAGGGAGATCTGGGACATCGGGGCGTTGTCACCGGCGCGGTTGTCCAGCTTGATGGTGCGGGTGTAGCCACCCTCACGGTTCTCAAACTTCGGGGCAACCTCGTCGAACAGGTAGGAAACAACATCCTTGCGCGGGATGAGCTTCAGGACTGCGCGGCGGTCAGCAATCGTGCCGGACTTAGCCTTGGTGATGATCTTTTCGATGTACGGGCGAAGAACCTTCGCCTTGGCATCGGTGGTCTTGATAGCGCCGTGCTCGATCAGGCTGGCTGCCAAGTTGCTCAGCATGTGAGCCTGCTGCTTGGCGGAGCCGCCGAGACGGGCACCCTTCTTAGGGGTTGGCATTGTGTACTCCTCGTATGCGGTAAAAGTTGAGCGCGCGGCAATTAGGTTATTGCCGCAAGTCAGCGGGGTTCTTTACTCGGAATCCTCGGCAGCCGGATCCTTGAAGTCACCGGTTTCTGCGTCGTAGCCCTCGAGCTGGGTCGGGTCGAAGTCCTCAGGGGTGTCCTTGAGAGCCAGGCCCAGGTTAGCCAGCTTGATCTTTACCTCATTGATCGACTTCTGGCCGAAGTTGCGGATATCCAGCAGGTCGGACTCGGTGCATTCAGCGAGCTCGCCCACGGTGTGGATCTCCTGACGCTTCAGGCAGTTATAAGAGCGGACGGAGAAGTTCAGGTCCTCGATCGGCATGCCATAAGCAGCGATGTACTCGGTCTCCTGCGGGGAGGGTCCGATCTCGATGCCTTCGGCAGCGTTGTTCAGCTCGCGAGCCAGGCCGAAGAGCTCGACCAGGGTGCCGCCGGCAGAAGCCAGGGCGTCGCGGGCAGAAATCGAGTTCTTGGTTTCGACGTCGATGGTCAGCTTGTCAAAGTCGGTGCGCTGCTCAACACGTGTTGCCTCGACCTTGTAGGAGACCTTGAGGACCGGGGAGTAAATCTGGTCGACCGGGATGCGGCCGATCTCACCGGAGGTAGGAGCGGCTGGGACATAGCCACGGCCGCGCTCGACGACGAGCTCAATGTCCAGCTTGGCGGTGTCATTCAAGGAAGCGATGTGCAGATCCGGGTTGTGGATCTCCACACCAGCCGGCGGCTGGATATCGCCCGCGGTGACATCGCCCGGGCCTTCCTTGCTCAGGTACATAACAACCGGCTCATCGGAGTCGGAAGAAAGCACCATGCTCTTGATGTTCAAGATGATCTCAGAAACGTCTTCCTTCACACCGTTGATGGTGGTGAACTCGTGGAGAACACCATCAATCTTGATGGAGGTTACCGCTGCACCCGGAATGGAGGACAGCAGGGTACGACGCAGCGAGTTACCGAGGGTGTAGCCAAAGCCCGGCTCGAGCGGTTCAATGACGAACTTGGAACGAGACGAGTCGATGAATTCCTCGGTGAGCTGAGGACGCTGGGAAATGAGCATTGAAATTCTCCTTTTCGGCGACCGCTATTTGACGCCGGTAGAGGGGTAAAAATCTTCGGGATTGAAGATTCCTGGTTATCCGCCAGGCCATTACAGGCCGTGCGGTATAACAGTTTACTTCGAGTAAAGCTCGACGATGAGCTGCTCCTGCAGCGGAATGTCGATCTGAGCGCGCTCGGGCAGCTGGTGCACGAGGATGCGCAGGGTATCAGGAACAACCTGCAGCCATGCCGGTACGTTGGCATCGATGAGGGCGTCCTGAGCATCTTCGAACCATTCCATCTTCTTGGAGCGGTCACGGACATCGATGATGTCGTACTGGGTGACCTTGTAGGAAGGAACGTTGATGTTCTTGCCGTTCACGGTGAAGTGACCGTGGGAGACAAGCTGGCGAGCCTGGCGGCGGGTGCGTGCCAGACCTGCACGGTAAACTACGTTGTCCAGGCGGGACTCGAGCAGGATAACCAGGTTATCGCCGGTCTTGCCCGGGAGGCGGTTAGCCTCTGCGTAGTAGCGACGGAACTGACGCTCCAGCACACCGTAGGTGTACTTTGCCTTCTGCTTCTCCTGGAGCTGCAGCAGGTACTCAGATTCCTTGATGCGGTTGCGGCCAGCCTGTCCCGGTGGGTACGGGCGGCGCTCGAATGCCATATCGCCGCCGACCAAGTCGACGCGAAGACGGCGGGATACGCGGGTAGCGGGGCCAGTGTAACGAGCCATTTTCTTACCTCTTCCTTTCCCTTAAACCTTGCGGCGCTTGGTCGGACGGCAGCCGTTGTGCGGCTGTGGGGTTGCATCCGTGATCGAGGAAACCTCGAGGCCTGCAGCCTGCAGGGAACGGATGGCGGTCTCGCGGCCGGAGCCCGGACCCTTGACGAATACGTCAACCTTCTTCATGCCGTGATCCATTGCCTTGCGTGCAGCGTTCTCGGCTGCCATCTGAGCGGCGAACGGAGTCGACTTACGGGAACCCTTGAAGCCAACGTGGCCGG
Organism: Corynebacterium tuberculostearicum; assembly: GCF_022347385.1. Classification (GTDB taxonomy): domain Bacteria; phylum Actinomycetota; class Actinomycetes; order Mycobacteriales; family Mycobacteriaceae; genus Corynebacterium; species Corynebacterium tuberculostearicum_M. Next base: position 8,852 of record NZ_JAKRDT010000018.1, on the reverse strand, counting down.
AGGATGCCCAAGAGATAACAGCACCGGTCTGATCGGTGATCGAGACGATGGTGTTATTGAAGGTGGACTTGATGTATGCGTGGCCGAGGGCCACATTCTTCTTTACGACGCGACGGCCGGAACGGCGCGCGCCGGAACGAGTCTTTGGAGGCATGAATTACTTCTTCTTTCCTGCGATCGTCTTCTTCGGACCCTTACGAGTGCGCGCATTGGTCTTGGTGCGCTGGCCACGTACAGGCAGGCCACGGCGGTGGCGCAGACCCTTGTAGCTTCCGATTTCAATCTTGCGGCGGATATCAGCCTGAACCTGACGGCGGAGGTCACCCTCAACCTTCCAGGTAGCCTCAATTGCGTCACGGAGCGCCGACAGCTGGTCATCATCCAGGTTGTCAGTGCGCAGGTCAGGAGAAATGCCAGTCTTTTCTAGCAGTTCCTTGGCACGGGTTGGACCGATGCCGTAGATGTAGGTGAGAGCGACCTCCATGCGCTTATTGCGGGGAAGGTCAACACCAGCTAGACGTGCCATATGGCGTGTCCTTTCGGGTTGTTACGGCGGTTTTCTCCCCATCCGTCCCGCTCCATGCAACGCTTCGCCCGGACCGTGCCGGGAATCCTTGGGTTGCTTACCAGTGCGGGCTCAGGCCACCGTAGCCTGAGGTGGACAGGGTGAACCTACAGGTTCACCCTTGGGTGAGGAGGCTTACTGTCTTTACTTGTAGCGGTAGACGATGCGTCCGCGGGTCAGGTCATAAGGAGACAGCTCTACAACCACGCGATCCTCTGGGAGGATGCGAATGTAGTGCTGACGCATCTTGCCAGAAATGTGTGCAAGAACCTTGTGTCCATTGTCGAGCTCGACACGGAACATTGCGTTGGGCAAAGGCTCGATAATGCGGCCTTCTACCTCGATTGCGCCTTCCTTAGCCATAACCTCTACTTTTCTGGCGACGGACAAGTGCGCCGTCACCTGCATGTTTGTTGTCTACTGCGGTGGCGTATCCGCGCCAGCCTCGCTGACGCTATACACCGACTTAACAGCATACGCTGCAGCGACACGTTTTCCAAACCGCTGCGCTTTCCGACGCCCCGCTCACTCGCCCGCCACTCACCCTAAGCCAGCAAAATCCCCCGAACCAGGTCTCCTTCTCGGGAGCCGGTTCGGGGGATGAGGCTTTCGCTTAAGCGCGGGCCTTAGTAGATAAAGACCTTATCGCCAACCTGTACATTATCCCAGTAGCGCTTTGCAGCGTCTGGCGGAAGGTGAACGCAGCCATTGGAATCAACAGCCGGGTCATCCAAGTGGAAGGCGTGACCGTTATTGGTGAAGTAGATGGAGTACGGCATCGGCGCGTTGTTGAACTCGCGGGAAATCTCATGCTCTACCTTGCGGGTAACGTGAAAGGTGCCGCGCGGGGTTTCCTGACCGCGCATGCCGGCGGACATTGCCGGGGACACGTAGGACACCTTGCCGCCATCCTGCAGCCAGGTGCGTCGACCATTGAGGTCGACACAAACCTTCGCATCGGCCGGGCACGGGCCACGGTCGAACTGGTTAGCACGACGCTGTGCTTCCGCCTTGCGTGCCGCAGCCTCAGAACGAGCCTTCTCAGCAGCGACGCGCTCAGCGTTGGCGCGAGCAGCGGCCTCGCGGGCCTTGCGCGCTTCCTCATTCTTCTGTGCAATCAAGCCTGGGAAGAGGAATTCTACGGCGCCGTCCACAGCGGTCTGGACGCTAGGTGCCAGTTCCGGAGAGAACTTCTCTGCCTGGTCCAGGATCTGGTTGCGGGTATTCCAGGCCTGCTCGCGGGATTGGCCGTAGAAGTTATCCAGCTGCTTCTTTGCCTCAGCGGTGAGCTGGTCCAAGCCGGACTGGGAAGAGAACTGAGCGAGGTCGGAATTTGCCTTGGAGCTGAGCTGATCCAGGTTCGGAATCTCCTGGGCGGAAGCGGCAGGAGCCGCAACGGTGGTGCTCAAGGCCATCACGCCAGCGACTGCGGGCGCTGCAACCGTGGCACGGATCTTGCGGAAGCTAAATTTAGACATGGCTGTGAGTATAAACCTTTCAGGGGCATATGCCTAGTGCAACAGGCAATATCGGGGAATAAATGTCAGTAGCGGCGGGTAAGAATACGGGGACCATCGGCGGTCGCGGCCACCGTATGCTCCCAGTGAGCGGCAAAGGAGCCATCGAGGGTAACGACCGTCCAGTCATCCTCTAGCACGGCGGAATCCTCTATGCCCAAAGTTAGCATGGGTTCAATGGCCAGCACAGAGCCTTCTTGGATCAGCGGGCCACGGCCCGGGCGTCCCTCATTGGCCAGGTAAGGATCCTCGTGCATGGTTCGCCCGATGCCGTGACCGCCGTAGCCATCCACGATGAACAGATCCACGCCGAACTTCTGCTCGGCCCGGCGGGTGGCTTGCTCTAGGGCATGGGAGACGTCGGTAAGCAGATTGCCCGGAACCATAGCCTGCATGCCCTCCATAAGGACATACTCGGTGGCCCTGTTGAGGGCCGCGACATCAGCATCCAGCTCGCCCACTGCGAAGGACCAGGCACTATCGCCTACCCAACCGTCCAGCGTGGCACCGCAATCGATGGACACCAAGTCGCCTTCTGCCAGGATGGTTTCCTTATCCGGAATGCCGTGCACGATGACGTCATTAACGGAAGCACAAATGGAGCCCGGGAAGCCCTCGTACCCCTTGAAGGTGGGATAGGCGCCGGCATCGCGAATAGTCTGCTCAGCCACCGCATCCAGCTCGAGGGTAGATACGCCAGACGCCGCAGCAGCGCGGACTTCCTGCAGTGCCTTGCCAACAATTTCGCCGGCGGCCTGCATGGCGTCTAGCTCGCCCGGGGTGCGGGCGGGGATGCGCTTACTGCGGCGTCGAAAAGCCATGCTTACTTACCCAGTGCTTCCATCGCACGGGCGTTGATTTCCTCCACGGTGCCTTCGGCCTTAATGGAGATGATGGCATCGCCGTAGTGCTCGATAAGCGGGAAGGTTTCCTCGCGGTAGACACCGAGGCGGGTGCGGATGGTCTCCTCGTTGTCGTCGGCGCGGCCACGGGCCATCATGCGCTCAACCACAACATCCTCAGAGACCTCGAAGTTGAGAACTCCGTCGAGCTTCTCGCCCTTCTTAGCCAGCAGCTCCTCCAGGATGTCTGCTTGCTCGGTGGTACGTGGGAAGCCGTCCAGCAGGAAGCCATTCTTGGCGTCATCCTGGTTAAGGCGGTCCTCGACCATGCGGGCAGTGACGTCGGTAGGTACCAGCTTGCCTGCATCGATGTAGGACTTTGCCTCTACACCCAACGGGGTGCCCTCGCCGATATTGGCGCGGAACAGGTCGCCGGTGGAGATGTGCGGAACGTTTAGCTTCTCGCTGAGGATAGCTGCCTGGGTGCCCTTGCCGGCACCGGGAGGTCCTAGAAGTACAAGACGCATTACTTAAGTAGTCCTTCGTAGTTGGATTGCAGTAGCTGGGACTCGATCTGCTTGACCGTAGTCAAAGCGACGGAGACCATAATCAGGATGGCCGTACCACCAAAGGCGGACGTGCCGCTGGCGGAGGAGCGGCCCACGCCGAGATCCAAGAGGATATTCGGCAGGATGGCAATAACTGCCAGGTACAGGGCGCCCACGCACAGCAGACGGTTCATCACATAACCAAGGTACTCCGCGGTCGGACGGCCCGGGCGAATACCCGGGATAAAGCCGCCGTACTTCTTCATATTATCCGCCTGCTCTGCCGGATCGTACTGGACCGAGACATAGAAGTAAGCGAAGAAGATGGTCAGGACGAAGTACAGCACGATGTACTGCCAGGAGGAAGGTGCCTGCAGGTGCGCGATGACATTGCGCTGCCACCAGTTATCCGGGGTGCCGGGGGAGCCAGAGTTCACAATCTGGGTAATAAGAACCGGCATGTAGATAAGGGAGGAAGCGAAGATGACCGGGATAACGCCGGCCTGGTTGACCTTCAGCGGCAGGTAGGTAGAGGAACCACCGTACTGGCGGCGGCCGACCATGCGCTTTGCGTACTGCACCGGAATGCGGCGCTGGCCCTGCTCGATGAAGGTAATGCCAACAACCAGGATGACCAAGCCGGCTACGACCATGGCGAAGACGAGTCCACCATTGTTCTGCAGGATGCTTACACCATCGGTTGGCAGGCGGGTTGCGATACCAGCGAAGATGAGCAGGGACATACCGTTACCGATGCCCTTTTCGGTGATGAGCTCACCCATCCACATCACCAGCACAGCGCCGGAGGTCATGGTGATGACCAAGACGATGAGGGTAAAGAAGTTACGATCAGCTGCCAGGACCTGTACACCCTGGCCCAGCAGCTGCTCGCGGTCTGCCAGCGCGACAATGCCGGAGGATTGCAGCAACGCCAACGCGAGGGTCAGGTAGCGGGTGTACTGGGTCATCTTGGCCTGACCGGACTGGCCTTCCTTCTTCAATTCCTCAAAGCGGGGAATGACCACGGTCAGCAGCTGCACAATAATCGACGCCGTAATGTACGGCATGATGCCGATGGCGAAGATCGACAGCTGCAGCAGCGCACCACCCGAGAAGAGGTTGATGACGGAGTAAAGGTCACCGGACTGCTCGGTCAACTGGCGCAAACGGCCAGCAATAGACGCATAGTCAACACCCGGGGACGGGATCTGTGCACCGACGCGGTACGCGATGATCATCACGATGGTGAAGATGATCTTCTTACGTAGGTCGGCATCCTTAAAAGCCTGGACAATGGCGGACACTACAAAATCCTCCTGGCCTACCGCTGCCGAACGCGAAATCTAGGGAGGGTTTCGCATTCATTCACGGAGGTGGAAACTCATCTACCCCTAGGAAACCGCACCCCCTGCGCCAGAAAGCTTAGGGGAAATTCAGGTTTCCTTCAGGGACGGTTGAACACTTATGACCCCATTACCCTACCAGCCTTGCCCCGCATAGCCACATTAAGACCCAATAGTGTGACCATGATTGCTTGTCCTTTCGCGCGTTTTGCATCTGGGGTTTACCATGAGGGGGTATTGCACACACGCAATTCTCCTGAAATATCTCCGACCTCACAGCCCTTCGCGCTTCGAGGCCGTTATTGGTGTGAACCAAATGTTTCGAAAGAAGTACTTATGAGCAAGAAATTCACGCCGATGACCGTTGCTGAGATCATCGACGTATTTGTCCCTAGCCCCAACCCCTTCCGCTGGGAGGCCTTCGATGGGTCCGCGACCGGACCGGAAGACGCCCAGTACAAGGTGACTATTAATAGCCTCGAGGGCCTCTCCTTTATCGCTACCCACCCCGGCGACGTGGGATTTGCGCGCGCTTATGTCACGGACGGCATTACGGTGCATGGCGATCACCCGGCCCACCCCTATGGCATTTTTGACGCGCTGCATGCCATGTATGACAAATTCCAGAAGCCGGATGCCAAGACCCTGGCCCGCGTTGTTCGTTCCCTAGCGTCCATGGGCGCCTTCCAGATCCAGCCGGTCCCTGAGGTGGAGCGGGCTTCCTGGTTGCGCCGCAAGCTACACGACGGCCTTTCCAAGCACTCGAAGCAGCGCGATGCCGATGTCATTTCTGATCACTATGACGTTGGCAATGATTTCTACGAGCTCTTCTTGGGCGATTCGATGACCTACACCTGCGCCTACTACCCCTCCCCGGATGCCACCCTGGAGGAAGCGCAGGAGAATAAGTACCGCCTCATCTTTGACAAGCTGCGCCTCAAGGAAGGCGACCGACACTTGGATGTGGGCTGCGGCTGGGGCGGTATGGTGCGCTACGCGGCGCGCCGCGGCGTGAAGTCCGTCGGCGTCACCCTATCCAAGGAACAGGCCGAGTGGGGCCAGCGCAAGATTGAGGAGGAAGGCCTCCAAGACTTGGCGGAGGTCCGCTTCATGGACTACCGCGATATCACCGAAGAGGGCTTCGATGCTATCTCCGCCATCGGCATTATTGAGCACATTGGCGTGAAGAACTACAACGACTTCTTCAAGTTCCTGCATGGCAAGTTGAAGGTCGGTGGCCTGATGCTCAACCACAACATCACCTACCCGGATAATCACAAGACCCCCAAGGGCGGCTTCATTGACCGCTATATCTTCCCGGACGGCGAGCTCACTGGCTCCGGCAATGTCACCAAGGCGATGCAGGACAATGGCTTCGAAGTCATCCACACCGAGTCCCTCCGCTTTGACTACATGCGCACGCTGCATGATTGGTGCGAGAATCTGAAGGAGAATTGGGACGAGGCCTGCGCAACCGTAGGACTGCCCACCGCTCGCCTCTATGGCATTTATATGGCCGGTTCCGAGTGGGGCTTTGAGCGCAATATCATCAACCTGTACCACTTCCTCGGCGTCAAGCTGGGTGAGGCCGGCTCCCGCGCCGGCGTGCCTGAGCGCCGCTGGTGGGAAGATAGCCGCTTTTAAGGAGGGGTGCCATGACTCTCATTGATAACCTGCGCGAAAGCCTCGCCGCCGCCCAGCCGCGGCCGGTGGATGCCATGCCCATTGAGCCGGTGGGGTGGCAGGCGCACCAGGAGGGCGTCGATAAGCTGCTGGCGAGCTTCCGTGCTGTCCCGGCCGGAAAGCGCGTACGCCTAGCCAAGAAGACCTCCAACCTCTTCCGCAGCCGCAGCGAGGAGCAGGAGGGCCTCGACGTGTCTGGCCTTAGCGGCGTCATTGAGGTCGACCCAGTTGCTCGCACGGCCGATGTGCAGGGCATGTGTACCTATGAGGACCTCGTGGATGCCACCCTGCCCCATGGCCTCATGCCCTTCGTCGTCCCGCAGCTTAAGACCATTACTTTGGGCGGTGCGGTAACTGGCATGGGCGTGGAATCCACCAGCTTCCGCAATGGTCTCCCACACGAGTCCGTGCTGGAGATGGATGTCCTCACCGGCACCGGCGAGATTCTCACCTGCTCCCGCGAAGACAACGTCGATCTCTTCCGCCTGTTCCCCAACTCCTATGGCTCGCTGGGCTATGCGGTGCGCCTCAAGATTGAGCTGGAACCCGTGCCCGCCTATGTAGAGCTGCGCGAAGAGCGGTTCCACACCGTGGAGGAGGCAAGCCGCGTGCTTGCCGACGTCGCCTCTTCCCACACCCACCGCGGCGAGCCCGTCCACGGCCTCGACGGCGTGGTCTTCTCCGAGGACGAGGCCTACCTCGTCTTCGCCCGCTTTACCGATGAAGAGGGCCCAACCTCCGATTACACGCGGGACAAGATTTACTACCGCAGCCTCCAGCACGCCTCTGGCATCCGCCGCGATCGCCTCACAATCCGGGATTACATCTGGCGCTGGGATACCGACTGGTTCTGGTGCTCGCGCGCTTTTGGTGCGCAGAACCCGAAGGTGCGTAAGGTGTGGCCGCGTGAGCTTCGCCGCAGCTCCTTCTATTGGAAGCTAGTCCGCCTCGACCGCAAGTACGAGCTGGAGTATAACTTCATCAAAAAGCCGCACGGCAAGCCGCGCGCCGAGCGCGTGGTGCAGGATATTGAGGTCACACCGGAGAACCTGCCGGAATTCCTCCACTGGTTCTTTAACGCCTCCGATATTCAGCCGGTATGGCTGTGCCCCATCCGTCTGCGCGATGGCGTGGACGAGCTCGTAGCCACCGGCGACATCGCCTCTGACTCCGGAGACCCATGGCCGCTCTACCCCCTTCGTCCCGGACAGACCTGGGTCAACGTCGGCTTCTGGTCCGGCGTGGACGGCGACCACGTCGATCCATCCGCCCCGAATAATGGCGCGTTCAATAAAGTCATCGAATCCAAGGTCAACGAGCTAGGCGGGCACAAGTCCCTTTACTCCGAGGCCTTCTATTCCCGGGAGAAGTTTGAAGAGCTCTACGGTGGAAGCCTTCCTTCGACTATTAAGGCGGTTACCGACCCGGATGACCGCTTCCCTGGGCTATACGAAAAGACCGTGGACGAGGCCTAGCCCTCCCCCACCCCGCACGGCCTGATACGCACAGAGGGTGGAGCGCCCTTCCTAGGCGTTCCACCCTCTTCCTTTTCCCTTATCTAGGACGACCGCGCTCTAATATGCCGCGGTGATGTTCTCATAGCCGTTAACCTTCAGCGCATCCATGACGCGCTGCACAGCGGCCTCGTCCTTGTCCGGGTTATAGGTCTCCGGGAAGGTCAGGTGGGCGGAGTGGTCATCCTTAAACTCGATGTTCATGAACTCGTGGCCAGCCTCCTGGGTAGCAAGCGCCAGCTCGCGCTGCACGGCTAGCTTGCCGCTCTGCAGGTTGCCGCCGTTGAAGCCAGGATCGACCTGGTCGGCACCTTCCCCCTCACCGTTGATGACATCTTCCTTGTCACCGGTAATACGGCCCTTCTCAGCGTGCGCACCCGGCTGCTGGTCCTGAGCGGTCTGCTCGCCAGCCTCGGCCGGCGCGGTTTGGGTGGTCTCAGCAGGATCAGGCTGGGACAGCTGGTCCTGAGCATCGACTGGGCCGGTAGAGCCAGCAAACGGCATAATCGCAGCAATTGCGGTGGCGAGCAGGGAAGAAATAGACGACATAAGAGTCTCCTTAACGTTTGATGATTTTGAACTAAGGGAGACTCTAACATTCGTGAATATAAATCGCCATACCCCGAGCCTTATTTATTAATAAAGGTTTGCTGTCAATTATTTTCAGCACCAATGGCGCGCATAGCCCGGGCGCCGCGTTATATAGCGGCACTGGGATGCTTGATTTCTAGCGGTCGTGGAAACACCTGACATGGGTTAGGTGATTGTGTGGAGTCGAAATGGGTTCCGGATTCTGCTGTTGTGGCGCGGTTTGCGTCGTTGGTTCGGGCTGGTAGTTCA
>NZ_JAKRDT010000017.1:0-50154 GCF_022347385.1 Corynebacterium tuberculostearicum | reverse complement strand
TACAACACCGAACGCATCCAACAACGACTCAAGGGCCTGACCCCGATGCAATATCGAAATCAGACCCTTGAAGCCCTAACCGCCTAGAATTAAACCAGTCCAACTTTCGGGGGCCAGTTCACACGAAGAGCGCGGGGGCTGAATGCTATGTGGCCGGCTTAGTTACTGCAGGCCGAACTGATCCCACGCGGCAGGGGAGAGGTTCTGGTACACGTGCTTGTGCTCCTGGTACTCGGCCAAGCCGGTGGGGCCAAGCTCGCGGCCGTTGCCGGACTGCTTGTAGCCGCCCCACTCTGCCTGCGGCAGGTACGGGTGGAAGTCGTTGATCCAGATGGTGCCGTGGCGCAGGGCGCGGGCAACGCGCTCGGCGCGGCCGGCGTCGGAAGTGTAGACGGCGCCAGCCAGGCCGTACTCGGTGTCGTTGGCGATCTCGATGGCTTCTTCCTCGGTGGTGAAGGTCTCGATAGTCACGGTCGGGCCGAAGGCCTCGTCGTGGACGCAATCCATCTCGCGGGTAGCGCCATCGATGATGGTCGGCAGGTAGTAGACGCCAGCGCCCAAGTCGGTGGTGCCGGTGCCGTGCTGGCCATTGGTGTCCTCGCTGGTGGCAGCGCGGCCACCGGTGAGGATCTTGGCGCCCTGCTCGCGGGCCTTGTCCACGTAGGCGGCGACCTTCTCGCGGTGCTCGGCGGAGATGAGCGGGCCGGTCTCGGCCTTCTCATCGGTCGGGCCGCCGATCTTGATCTTATTGGCGCGCTCTACCAGGGCATCGACGAACTTATCGTGCAGGGACTCTTCCACGACGATGCGGGAGCCTGCGGAGCAGACCTGGCCGGAGTGGAAGAAGGCGCCATTGAGGGCGTTGTCCACGGCGACGTCGAAATCGGCATCTGCGAAGATGACGTTCGGGTTCTTGCCACCGAGCTCGAGCGCGGTGCGCTTGACGGTCTCAGCCGCATTCTTGGCGATGATCTTGCCGGTGACCAGGCCACCGGTGAAGGAGACCATGTCCACGTCCGGGTGCTGGGAGAGCGGGTTGCCGCAGTTAGCGCCAGCACCGGTAATCAGGTTGCCCACGCCGTCCGGCAGGCCGCACTCCTTGAGGGCGGCCATGAGCAGCATCGCGGTGTGCGGAGTGAGCTCTGCCTGCTTGAGGACGAAGGTATTGCCGGCTGCCAGGGCCGGACCGACCTTCCAGGAGACCTGCAGCAGTGGGTAGTTCCACGGGGTAATCAGGCCGCAGACGCCAACGGGTTCGGCGTCGATGCGGGAGCGCAGGTTGGGATCCTGCGGGTCTACTACGCGGCCGGCCTGGTGCTGGGCCAGGGTGCCGAAGAATTCGAAGGCGTTGGCGATGTCATCCATATCGCCCAGGGATTCCTCGTAGCGCTTGCCGGTATCGGCGGACTCAGCCTGTGCGAAAAGTTCCTTGTGCTCACGGATGAAATCGGCGACGCGGATGACGAGCTTGCCGCGCTCGGCGGACGGGGTATTAGCCCACTCGCCGTTGTCAAAGGTTTCACGTGCAACCTTGATGGCGCGCTCGGTGTCCTCATCGGATGCCTCGGACACCAGGCCCACGGTGGAGCCATCGGCCGGGCAGATGATGGTGCGGGTCTCGCCGCTCTGGGCGGCTTCCCACTTACCGTTGATGAACAGGGACTTCGGGGCGCCGTCGGCATGCACGCCCTTCAGCAAATCGGTCTGGGTGGGGTCGAACAGAGTGTTCTGGGTGCTCAAGTGAAAAGCAACCTTTCTCTCATAGAGGTAGTTGTACTGGCCAGCTTAGCTATCTTCGCGCCAGGTGCGCTCGGGCTCGGCGCCATCGGAGACATCGGACTCGCCCGGCTGGGTCTGCTGCATGTGCAGGAATGCCAGGTGGCGCTCATAAAGGTCCAGCACGTTATTGATGATTTGGTTCTCGGAGTAACCGTAGACGTCATAGCCCAAGGAGCCAGTCATGTCATAGACCTCGAGGCGGTAGTATTCGTCTCCTTCGCCCTGCTGAAGTCGGGGCGCTCGGCCGCAACCGGGAAGAGCTGATAACGGAACATGCGCTCATTGTGGAGTTTTACTTCGAGGTCGAGCTGGGGAAGCTCGACGTCGGGAAGCTCACTGGTGAGCAAGAGGGCATCGTAGCCGCGGGTACGCATGTGCGTTGCCACCTGCTGGAGGGCGTAGGTAGCGGTCTCGCGCAGGTAGGTATCCATCTCCTGCTTGGAGGGGAAGGTATTGGCACGGTCGAGGCGGCTCTTCCAGAGGTCGGCATTGGCCGGTTCGCGCTCGGTACGGCTGGAAATCATGCCGTGCATAGCGGTGGTGCGGGCCTCGCGCTGGACGTTTTCTAGGCGCAGGGACTTCCACAGGGAGAACATGATGAGGTAGACCACGAACGCGAAGGGCAGGCCCATCACGACGGTCGCGGACTGCACGGTGGCAATGCCGTCGATCTGCAGCAGTGCCAGGGTCAGCGCGCCCACGGTGACGGACCAGAAGATGCGCAGCCAGCGCGCGCCATCCTGGCGGTTATCGGTAATGCGGGAGGTGAAGTCGGACATCACCAGCGCGCCGGAGTCGGCCGAGGTGATGTAGAGCAGCAGGCCGATGAAGGTGGTCAAGAAGATGACGATGCTAGATCCGGGGAACTCATGCAGCATGTCGTAGAAGCCTTGCTCTGGCACGTTAATCGCGTTCTCGGCGAACTCGGGGTAGTCACCGGAGCGGACCATGTCCAAGGCGGTGTTACCGAAGAAGGACATCCACATCAGGATGAACAGGAACGGGAAGGTCAGGGTGCCGAAGATGAACTGGCGCAGGGTGCGGCCGCGGGAGATGCGGGCCAGGAAGAGGCCGACGAAGGTCGCCCAGGCGATCCACCATGCCCAGAAGAAGAGGGTCCAGGACTGCATCCAGGTATCTACGTTGGCTTGGTCTTCGGCGAAGGCGAAGGTCTCCATGGTCCAAGACGGGAATTTCGAGACATAGTCGCCGATATTGGTCACGATGGCATCGAAGAGGTAGGCGGTCTTGCCAAAGACGACGACGTAAATCATCAACGCGATGGCTAGGTAGACGTTGAGCTCGGAGAGGAAGCGAATGCCCTTATCCACGCCGGATACAGCCGAGAGGGTCGCAATAGTAATGGCGATGATGATGAGCGCGGCCTGCAGACCGAAGCCCTGCTCAAAGCCGAAGATGAGGTGAATGCCGTAGGACAGCTGCACCACGCCGATGCCCAGGGACGCGGTGACACCGAAGACGGTGCCCAGCATGGCCGCGACGTCTACTGCGGAGCCGATAGGGCCGTGCACGCGCTTGCCGATGAGCGGGTAGAGCGCGGAGCGAATAGCCAGCGGCATATTCAGGCGGTAGGCAAAGTAGCCGAAGGCCATACCCATCAGGGCGTAGAGGGCCCAGCCGGTCAGGCCATAGTGGAACATGGCGTAGACCACGGCTTCCTTGGCGGCCTCCATAGTCTCGCCCTCGCCCACGGGCGGCGCCATGTACATGGTGACCGGCTCGGCGACGGCGAAAAACATAAGATCCACGCCAATGCCGGCGGCAAAGAGCATGGACACCCAGGAGAAAGTATTGAATTTGGGCCGCGAGTGGTCCGGGCCTAGGCGGATATTGCCGGCATTGGAAAAGGCAATATAGAGCACGAAGACCACGGCGATGGTGGCGGTGAGGACATAGAACCAGCCGAGGTTGTGGCCGATCCAGCCGGTCACGCTGGCGAGGGTTTCTGCTGCGGAATCGCGGCCGAGCCCGGCATAGAGCGCCATGGCAATAATAAGGACGCCAGAGATGATAAATACCGGCCAGTTTGTCTTGGGAGCAGGTACCTGATTCGCGCCTACGGCATCGCCGGTTTCAGCCTTGTAGCTGCCGACGAGGGCACGGACTTGGTAGCGCGGGTTGCGCTTCTTGGGCTCTCCAGAGGGGCTTGCGAGAGAGGTGTTTTTACCCCCTTGTTGGGGGTCTTTGTTTGAAGTGTGAGACTCCTCAGGATCGTGAGGGTCAAAGTTAGCCATCTACTTCTCCTATTGTTGGTTGGTTTGGGCCGAATCTTTCGCGCGGGCGCCCCAAAATGCTCACAAGATCGCAGGGAGAGATAGGTGAGTGAAATGAATCATATTCGGGAGGACTATGCGCAAAGACTTCGGATTTCATCTCCAGAGACATCCATCCGGACAAGGTAAATATACATTAAGATGGGCAAACTTCTAGAGGGATGTGTACTCTGGAGGTAGTGCCCGCACATAAGGCGATGTGAATAAATACAGACTTTTGTATAAATTACAATATTTTCACTTCCGGTGGGGCAATCTTGACGTGTGAAATATTTCACAGAAAGAAGGGGATTTATGGGTTTTATGGACAAGCTGACCAAGAAGCGTTCCGCTAAAAAGGTCACCGATGAAGTAAGCGACGTAGTCGTCGTTGGCGGCGGCTCCGCAGGCTCCGTCATCGCCGCACGCCTGACCGAAGACAAGAACACCCGCGTGCTGGTCCTCGAGGCCGGCCGCCCAGATTCCCTGTGGGATCTGTTCATCCACATGCCATCCGGCTTCTCTTTCCCGATTGGCGCAAAGAACTACGACTGGATGTACGAGTCCGATCCAGAGCCGGAGATGAACGGCCGCCGCGTCTACCATGCCCGCGGCAAGGTCCTCGGCGGATCTTCCTCCATCAACGGCATGATCTACCAGCGCGGTAACCCGATGGACTACGAGAAGTGGGGCCAGAACCCGGGCATGGAGAATTGGGACTTCGCCCACTGCCTGCCGTACTTCAACCGTATGGAGACCGCCGCTGCGGCCGAGCCGAACGATCCGCGCCGTGGCCACGATGGCCCGCTGTACCTCTCCCGCGGCCCGGCTACTTCCGAGCTTTTCCAGGCCCTGTTCAAGTCCGTGCAGGAGGCCGGCTACAACCTGACCAATGACGTCAACGGTTACCGCCAGGAGGGCTTCGCTCCGTTCGATCGCAATATTAAGAACGGCAAGCGTTGGTCCGCTGCCCGTGCCTACCTCTACCCCAATATGGATCGCGAGAACCTCGAGATCCGTACCCGCGCTTTCACCACCAAGATCCTCTTCGAGGGCCAGAAGGCCGTCGGCGTCGAGTACGAGTGGCAGGGCGGCGTTCACCGCGTCTATGCCGAGAAGATCGTGCTGTCCGCCGGTGCCATTAACACCCCGCAGCTGCTGGAGATCTCCGGCATTGGTGACCGTGAGATTCTGGAGAAGCACGGCATCGACGTCGTCAAGCACCTGCCAGGTGTGGGCGAGAACCTGCAGGATCACCTCGAGGTCTACATCCAGTATGAGACCACCAAGTCCACCGCGTCCTCCCAGCCTTACCTGGATAAGTGGCGCTGGCCGTTCATGGGTCTGCAGTGGCTGCTGACCCACAAGGGCCCGGTTGCTACCTCCCACTTTGAAGGTGGTGGCTTCGTGCGCTCCAATGAGAACGAGGATTACCCGAACCTCATGTTCCACTTCCTGCCGATGGCTGTGCGTTATGACGGCCAGAAGGCGGACGTCAAGCACGGCTTCCAGTGGCACGTTGGCCCGATGTTCTCCGATACCAAGGGCCACGTTCACATCAAGAGCGCCGATATCCACGATAAGCCGTCCATCCTCTTCAACTACCTGAAGACCGACCAGGACCGCCGCGAGTGGGTTGAGGCCGTACGCGTTGCCCGCTCCCTGCTGGATACCAAGGCTATGGAAGAGGTAGGCGCCCGCGAGTTCAGCCCGGGCCCGGATGTCCAGACCGACGAGGAGATCCTGGAGTGGGTCCGCAACGATGGCGAGACCGCGCTGCACCCATCCTGCACCGCCAAGATGGGCGCGGAGTCCGATCCGATGGCCGTGGTTAACCCGGACACCATGGGCGTGTGGGGCGTGGAAGGCCTCTACATTGCGGATGCCTCCGTCTTCCCGTCCGTGACCAACGGCAATATCTACTCCCCAACCATGATGGTGGGCGAGAAGGCTGCCGACCTCATCGCTGGCCGCACCCCGCTCGAGCCAAACCACGCCGAGTGGTACAAGGCCAAGCAGGATATGCCGCTCTACGCTGAGGGCGAAGCAATCCGCGATCACAAGCACTCCATCCAGGGCGCTGACCACTAAGCACCCTCCCGCCGGATTGCTCTAGCGCCGCGTTTCCCATTGTGGGGCGCGGCGCTTTTGCTTGCCGACGTCCCCCTTTGTCCCCACCGTGCCTTCCCATCCGCTGGGCCAGAACCATGGTTTAATCGTCGGGCAAGGAATCAGATCCGATGGAGTGAACTGCCAGAGAAAGGGGGACATTGATGCTCAGCATTATCGCTTTAGTCATTAGTATCGTTTTCGCCGTCAACGTTATTAAGAAGCTCGATGACATCGATACGCACCTGAAGGAGCTGCTCGCCTCGCGCGAGGATGACCAAACACCGCGTTAATCGTGCGGGTGGCTAAGGAGACAGTGAACGAATTTCGAATTAACCAACTGCAAAAGGCCCATACCGACAGTGAAATGGAATTTTCCTGCGATGTAGCTTGAAGGCTATGGCTTCGTAGACCAAAGTGGTTTCCAAGCAGCAGTGCCAGTACTTTGTACGCGGAATAGCCAACACCGCCGATTTCAAGGACGTATCACTCCCGGACACCAGCGAAAAGAGTTAGTCATTTGGCTATTAGAAAGCCTTGCTACGTGTGGTTCGACCCGTACGCAATGTCCGTCAGTGTCTAGCCCTTGATGGAGAACCTGGTGTCAGTGTCGCTGGCCGCACCTACGCCGCCGTCATGTCCGCCGACACCCTGTTCATCCCCATCCCCACAGGGGTGGGTGTGGACATCCACGTGAAGATTCTGGAGAATTTCGCCGCCCATGTCGCCCCCGCGTTGAGTTGGCAGCCGAACCGTGAAGGACCAGTCATCGGCTATCCCATCGACTAATTCTTGCAGGTCGCAGGACTTTCGCGTGACTGTTAGTTCAGCCCATTTTAAATAGTTCATCGCATACTGTATAATTCAGCGCATGCTGACTATTGCTTCGCGTCTCGACGTCATGAACCGGCTCGGCCGGGCCATGGCTGATCCGACGCGCTCCCGAATCCTGCTAACCCTACTAGACGGTCCGAGCTACCCGGCCGTGCTCGCGCAAAGCTTGGATTTGACCCGCTCGAACGTCTCGAATCACCTATCCTGCCTGCGCGATTGTGGCATTGTCGTAGCTGAGCCGGAGGGCCGCAAGACCCGCTACGAAATCGCCGATCCCCACCTCGCGGCAGCGCTCGAAGCGCTGGTCCACGCGACGCTGGCCGTCGACGAGAATGCCCCCTGTATCGACACTGAGTGCTCGGTGCCCGACTGCGGCGAGAAAGGAACGGACGCATGAGTTCAGCATGTGGATGCGAACACGAACCCGTCACGGAGATTGACGAGCTCGATCGGCCATGGTGGAAGGACCCTGAGCTACTGCTGCCGATCTTCTCCGGTGTAGCCCTCATAACAGGACTGGCGCTGGGCTGGTCCGACTTGGAGACGCCCGCGACGGTACTGTATTGGGTTGGCCTGCTGTTGGGCGCTTACACGTTCGCGCCTGGAGCGATCCGGAACCTTGTCACCAAGCGCAAGCTCGGCATTGGCTTGCTAATGACGATCAGCGCGGTCGGCGCGGTGCTCCTCGGATTCGTCGGAGAGGCCGCGGCGCTAGCGTTCCTGTACTCGATCGCCGAGGCACTGGAAGACAAGGCGATGGATCGGGCCCAAGGCGGACTGCGGGCACTGTTGAAGCTGGTACCGCAGACCGCGACGGTGCTGCGCGACGGCACAGCAGCCGAGGTCGTAGCGAAGGACCTCGAGGTTGGCGAGCTAATGCTCGTGCGCCCCGGGGAGCGGATCGCCACGGACGGCATCATTCGGTCCGGGCGCTCCAGCCTTGACACCTCAGCGATCACCGGAGAATCCATTCCGGAGGAGGTTGCGCCCGGCGACGAAGTGCCTGCGGGAGCGATCAACTCCGCCGGGGTGCTGGAGGTCGAGACGACCGCAGCTGGAACGGACAACTCGCTGACCACACTCGTGGACCTAGTCGAGCAAGCGCAGGCGGAAAAGGGCGATCGCGCCCGGATCGCCGACCGGATTGCCCAACCCCTAGTGCCCGGGGTGATGATCCTGGCGGTGCTGGTCGGCGTTATCGGCTCGCTGCTGGGCGACCCTGAGACGTGGATCACCCGTGCGCTGGTAGTCCTGGTCGCAGCGTCGCCGTGCGCGCTGGCAATCTCCGTGCCGCTGACGGTCGTGGCCGCGATCGGGGCGGCCAGCCAGTTCGGAGTGGTCATCAAGTCCGGCGCGGCGTTCGAGCGACTCGGCGGCATCCGTCACCTGGCAGTGGACAAAACCGGAACCCTTACCCGCAACCAGCCTGAGGTTACCGGAGTGGTCCCGGCAGACGGATTCGATCAGACGCAGGTGCTTTCCTTCGCGGCGGCAGTTGAGCAGCAATCGACACACCCCCTCGCCGCAGCGATCGCGGCAGCGGGGCCCGAAGCGCCCACCGCCTCGGACATCAGCGAGGAAGCTGGGCATGGCATTGGCGGCACCGTCGAAGGCCGACGGGTGCTGGTGGGCAGCCCCCGATGGATCGACGCCGGGCCACTGAAAGCGGACGTTGAGCGCATGGAGTCCGAGGGCCAGACCTGCGTCCTGGTCACCGTCGATGACGCTCTCGCCGGGGCGATCGGGGTCCGTGACGAGTTGCGGCCCGAGGTGCCCGAAGCCGTGCAGGCCCTGCACGCCAACGACGTGGAAGTAAGCATGCTCACCGGCGACAACACTCGCACCGCCCGGGCGCTGGCTGGAATCGCCGGAATCGACGACGTGCGCGCCGAGCTGCGCCCTGAGGACAAGGCAAGCATCGTCGCCGATTTCTCCTCCAAGACGCCGACGGCGATGATCGGCGACGGCATCAATGACGCGCCGGCACTGGCGGGTGCGACGGTGGGCATAGCGATGGGAGCGACCGGCTCTGACGCCGCGATCGAGTCTGCTGACGTCGCTTTCACCGGCCACGACCTCCGGCTAATTCCGAAGGCGCTGCAGCACGCCCGCCGAGGAAGCAGGATCATCAACCAGAACATCGTGCTGTCTCTGGCCATCATCATCGTGTTGATGCCACTGGCGATCAGCGGTGTGCTGGGCCTGGCTGCCGTCGTGTTGGTTCACGAGGTCGCCGAAGTGATCGTGATCTTGAACGGCCTGCGGGCTGCGCAAGCGAAGCGCTGAGGCTGCGACCGGCAAGTCTCATAAGGGTTAAACCACACGCCGAGCGGACACACCTTGGGCCAGGCACGTCATTCGAGTTCACGGTCCGTCTCCGTGGAATCGGGATCGTACTCGGTGACCTGTCCCTTCTCGGTGTGGGTGGGCACGGGGGCTGTGGGCGAGCCACCACCCGGCACGTGCCCCAGCAGGTCAAGGGCCCCCGAGCGCTCCGCGTCTCCAGCGCAGATCGTGGAAGGATCGAACTTGCTCAGGGACCAAGCGTCACTGCGAGACTCTTTTTGTCCCGCAACTTGAATAGTTCAGCGGCCTTGATACCGCGGACATCCATTCGGAGTGCTGCCGAGTCTCATCGACACAGCCCGCGACTACCTGGGCAGTGTGTTTGACAAAGGACCCCACCCTCATCAGCGTTGCCGAGCTCTCGCCGTTCCAGTTGTCGTAACCGACTAGATGCAGATTCTTCACCGCGATTTTCGCGCAGTTTATTCGTCCCGATATGTCGCCGACTTGGACCGTTGCGGTGGCGGTCATCCTTGTGACGATGTCGGTGACGTGGTTTTCCACCTTTGCTCTCATTGTGCGCGCGGCATCGTGCTGGATTGCGCATCATTCCGCGGCCATCGATATCGTTTCGGGTCTTATCTTTGCGGTACTGGGACTGGTTATGGCCGTGGAGGGCGCTATCGAGCTCTTCGGTTAGTACAGGTAGTGGATTTCTATAAAAGAGTTGATATAGGAGCTACCTACATCACAGAACTTACCTGTTTCGCTGCAGGTGAGAGCGTCCTTATAGTGGCATGCGTTGATCCAATGGCATGCGAGTATGGAGGTGTTAGGTGGCTATTAGCGCCCTAGTGACCCTGATGGGCGTATGGTTCGCGGCGATGGCCTCGCCGGGCCCAGACGTAGTGCAAATCATTCGCTTAGGTGCGCGCTCTACGCGCGCAGCCGTATGGGCGGCGCTTGGTAGTACCACCGGCCTTACCATTTGGACCGTGGCCTCCTTGGCGGGGCTGTCCGCGCTGATTTCCGCGCACCCTGGCATTCTGGTGGCGCTGCAGGTTCTCGGTGGCTGTTACCTGCTGTGGATGGCCTATACCGCCATTACCGGTGGCATCAAGGAGCGGCGCGCGCCCGCAACCGTCGTGGGCACCGAAACCCGCGCCCCGCAGCCGCGCGGGTTTACACCGGACGGCATCATCAAGGCGGGCACTGCCTATCGCATGGGATTCATCTGCGATCTTTCGAACCCCAAGGTGGTCATCTTCTTTGGCGCCATCTTTGCCAATTTCATTGATCCCGGTATGGGCATCGGCGCCAATCTCATGGTGGGTGCCGTATTGATTCTGGAAAGCCTCGTGCTTTTTGTCGGCGTGGCTTTGAGTACCCGCGCGGTTTCGAAGTGGATGGCTAAGAATTCCGCCTGGGTGGATATTGTCAGCGGCGTGGTCTTCCTGCTGCTGGGTGTCATCATCCTTTTTGAGGGCGTGCGTGGACTTATAGCCATGTAATCTGGGGCCATGATTTTTACCACTACTAATACCGTTGATGGTTATGAGATTACGGACTATATCCGCATTATCGCCGGGGAAACGGTCATCGGTATTAATATGCTGAAGGATTTCGGGGCATCCATCCGCAATATCACCGGTGGGCGCTCCGCCGGGTACGAGAGCGAGGCCATCAAGGCGCGTGAGGCGGCACTCGATGAATTGTGGGGTCGCGGTCAGGAGCTCGGGGCCGATGGTGTGGTGGGCATTGCCTTCGATTATTCGCCCATGGGAACGTCGAATGACATGCTGATGGTCACGGCCACCGGCACGGCGGTGAAGCTGCGCGCCCGTGATTAAAATCGGCAAGAAAACACTGGCCCTGTGCGCTGGGTTATGCGCGGCCGCCGGACTCATGGCGGGGTGCGAGGAAGAACCGCCGCAGCCGGGCAGCGTGCCGAATGAATCGCAAGGCGTGGCCGATGGCTATATCACCACGCTGCCGGACCAGGGCACAACGGCCAATGGCCAGTACCAGATCATTAACCTACAAAATCATCGCAGTTTTGTAGTCCACGTGCCGTTTAATGCGGATAAGCACCACCGCTTGCCCGTGGTCGTGGCGATGCACGGCTATGAGATGGACGCCGGCAACATGTTCAAAGGCACCGACTTATCCCAGGGCGATGCCATTACCGTCTTTGTCCAAGGTGCGGGCAAGGCGTGGGCGCCGGCACCCTATGCGGTAACCAGCTTGGACGATGACCTCAAGTACGTGGATGACACGATTGATTTCGTCCGGCGCCATTATCCCGCCACGGACACCACCTATGGCGTGGGCTTTTCCAATGGCGGCGGATTCGCCCGCGCGGTGACCTGCAAGCGGCCGGGCCTATTCGATGCGGTGGCCACGGTTTCGGCGGCAAAATATGACCGCGTGGAAAAAGACTGCGCCAGCGAGCCCACCGATTACCTAGATATCCACGGCACCGAAGACGTGCTGATGAAATATGGCGGTGGGCGCCAGCACGGTGCGCACTACCACTCGGTCAAAAAATCGCTGCGCGGGATTGCCAGGGAGAATGGGTGTAACCCGTTTCCAAAGAGGCGTCGGAAAGAAGCGGTGGAGCACTTTACCTGGCGGGTATGTGATGCGCGCACCGAGCAATACACCATCCACGGTGGCGCGCACACGTGGAATGGCGGGGCCACGGACCACTCCGGGCTGGTGAGGGCGGAGTGGACTACCGATACGGTCCTGGATTTCTTCCATATCACCCACCCGTAGCTATAGCCGCGCGCGGGCTGGGTAAGCTGGGCGGCATGCTAGACATTCCTATCAACGGCGACTCCATCAAATTGGGCCAGTTCATCAAGCTGGCCAGCTTGGTGGCTACCGGCGGCGAGGCTAAAGAGCTCATCGCAGAAGGCGTAGTTACGGTCAATGGCGAGCCCGAGACGCGCCGGGGCGCCATGCTCCACCCAGGCGATGAGGTGTGCATCGAGGACGCCTGCGCGCGCGTGGGCGAGCCGGACGATGACGATGATTACTTTGATGAAGCCACGGCCGACGACGACTTTGATCCGGAAAAGTGGAGGAATATGTAGATGCCAGCATTCGAAGCTGAAGTGGGCATGCCCTACTGGATCGACCTGACCACCTCGGACCCGCGCAAGTCCGCGCACTTCTATGAGCAGGTGCTGGGCTGGGAAATCTCCGCCGAGTCCGGCGAGGATAATCCCTATCAAATGGCGCGCCTGCAGGGCCTGCCCATCGCTGGGCTGATCCCGCAGCCGGAGGAGGCCCCCATGCCGGATACGTGGGTGACCTACTTCCTGTCCAAGGACATCGCGGGCGATTGCCAGCGCGCGCAGAACCTGGGCGGGCGCATCCTCGTGGAGCCGCAGCAGGTGCAGCTGGGGCACATGGCCCTGCTTGTCGACGCCGCCGGGGGCATGTTCGGCCTCATCCAACCTGCCGGCCGAGAACACTTCGTGGCCGCCGGCGAGCCCGGCACCCCGGTTTGGCACGAGCTCACCGCTACCTCGGGCTTCCAGAGCGCGATGGATTTTTATGGCGAGCTATTCAACTGGGAAATCCGCGCCATGCAGTCCGAAGATGAGAACTTCATATACGCCACCGCGGAAGAAGACGGTGCGCCGTTTGCTGGACTGTGGAACGCCGAGGGGCAGTTCCCGCCGCAGGTTCCGAGTTTCTGGCAGACCTATTTGGGCGTGCGCGATATCGACGCCGCTGCGAAGAAGGCAGTGGAACTAGGCGGCGAGGTCATCCGCGAACCATGGGATTCGCCCTTCGGCCGCATGTGCCTTTTGGCCGATTCCACCGGTGCCACCATCACCCTCACCGAGGTTGAAGACGCCCCCGAAGAGGAGCCGACCGAATCGGATGACGTGCTGGGGCTCGACCCGCAGTAATTGCGATGAGTCAGTCGCCACTGGTCAAGCGCGTATTGGCGGTCGTTGCCGTAATCCCGCCCGGCAACGTCACCTCTTATGGTGAGGTGGCCAAGGTGGCCGGCTGCGGTGCGCGTAACGTCGGCACCGTGTTAAAGCGCCACGGCGGTGGTGCCGATACCGCCTGGTGGCGCGTGGTCCGCGCCGATGGCGCCTCCCACGATCCCGCCCGCGCCGCGGAGTTCTGGGATCGCGAGGCCATCGCGCACGCTGGCGGCCGCGTTACAATGCACGAGCACGGAATCGACGCCCGCGAATTACAGGAGTTGATGGAGTGAGGGCCTGGGTCATTCTCTTTCTTGCGATTGCCGCCGAAGTCGTGGGCACCGTCGCGCTGAAGTACGCCGTAGAACATTTCTGGATCTACGGCGTGGCCGCCCTCTGCTTCATCCTCGCCTTCGTGCTGCTGCACCGCGTGATGCAGGAAGGCGTCAACGTGGGCGTGGCCTATGGACTCTGGGCATCTGGTGGAGTAATTTCCACCGCGCTGCTGTCCGCCGCGCTCTTTGGTGAGCCGCTCGGAGCAGTAAAACTCGCTGGCATCGCGCTCATTATGGCCGGCGTATTCTGCGTGGAAATGGGCGCGAAACCACACGAGGATGAAAACCGCACGGTGGAGGTGGCACCGCAATGATCTGGTTCCTGCTTTTCCTCGCCACCGCCATTGAGGTCACCGGCACGCTGTGCCTGCGCATGTCCGCGGTAACTGGCCGCCGCTTCTGGGTGGTGCTCGTCGCCCTGTGTTATGTCTCTGCCTATGGATTCTTGGCGCTCGTGCTCAAAGCCGGCATGGATCTTGGCGTGGCCTACGGCATCTGGGCGGCCACCGGTGTTGCGCTTACCGCCATTGCCTCCTATCTCCTGTTCAAGGAGCCGTTTACTTGGTTAAAATCTTTGGGCGTGGTGCTCATTGTCGGGGGAGTGCTGCTCGTAGAAGCCGGGGCGTAGCACTGACAAAACAAGCACGTTTCGTCTCTCACGGGGTGTGAAAAGGGCGAAACGTGCTTGCTTTACAGAGTGGTCGGTGGCTTTAGTGCACGAAGACGAGGGCGTCGTCGGCAGTGCTGTGGCTATAGCTCTCATCGCATCTGGCGAGCTTATTACCGCGCAGCACCAGCCATATGCTCAGCGGGTAGAGGATAAGCGCTACCGTGACGGCCTGGATGATGGCGGCCACCTCGGAATCGTGCAGGTAGTTCCAGCAAAAGTGCAGGAGGAAAGCGGCGGCTAGGCAGCCGAGAAAGACGCCGATGCGCCACCACAGCGGCTTGGCGGCGGCGTAGAGCGCCCAGCCGATGCCCCAACCAGCCAGCGCGGTGAGCAAGACGTGCAGGCCCGGGCCGGCGACAAGGCGCAGGCCCCACATCTCAAACAGTCCCTGGACATCGCTATCGGGGTGCATGGTGGCGCCCATGGCGCCGTAGAGGATGTTTTCGCAGGCCTCGAAGCCTAGGCCCACCACTGCGCCCACTATCCAGCCATGCCAGGGGCGGTTGAGCTGGCGGAAGGACATGAGTACGAAGATGACGCCGGTAGCCTTGGAGATTTCTTCTGGGTAGGCGCCGCTCCAGGACATCATGGCATCGACCCAGCCGGTGCCGATGGCGAGCTGCATGACCGGCCCAGCGCTAATAAGCGCCAAGGAAACGGCCACCCCGCCGCCCCAAAGGAAAGCCAGTAGGGCCCACAGGCGCGCCGGGCGTGCCCACATGGGGCTGCGTTGCAGCAGGTAAATGACCAGCGCTACGAGCACGGCGGCGATGAGCAGGCTGAGCAGGCCCATCAGGGGAGAGATTAAGAATGTGCTCAGCGTCTGGACCAAGAACGCGATGAGGCCAACACCGGAGAGGATCCACAGCGTGGTGCGAAAGAGCTTGGACATCTAATACATCAACTCCCCGGAGAAGTCAGCGAATTCTGCATTAGCATCGGCGGGCAGATCCTCTTGGCCGAAGGCATGCCAGATGCGCGAGGCGGTGGCCCGGGCCTGATCGCCCTTGCCGGTCACGGTGACCACCCAATCCTTGTTTTCATCCTTGCCGGTGCCGTCGAGGGAGAGGGCGGCGGTGGAGGAGGGGGCGTCGGCAAGCAGGAGTGCTCCATTCGTGCCGTCGAAGATAGGGGCGTCGGCCGGCAGGGAAGCCATGGCGAGGGCGCGGACCATGCGACGCAAGGTAGTGGCATCGTCCTTGGCATCCTCGGTGAGGGTGGCCTGTACGCTGACATCACCGCAGGTCCAGCCGATGCTGGCGAGGGATTCATAATCGCGCTCGCAGTAGAGATCAGCAACGTCAATCTCCCAATCCTGGCTGGGCTCGGTCAGGGTGACCTGCTCGACGTCCGCGGAGGGATCCGCCAGCGCCGCCTGCACAATTGTGGGCAAAGCGAGAACCACCGCCACGAACGCAATGACGGCGAGGAAAAAGCGCCGCGGATGCGCTGGAGGAAAGCGATAAAATTCCATAGCCCACACCTTATCTTGCTGCTTTGACCTAGAGTGGCAAGCATGAAAGATCTTTATCAACTAGTCAATGGACCCTGGCTGGAAAGCCACGTCATTCCCGATGATCGCGGCGTGGATGGCACCTTCCACGCGCTGCGCGATGAGGCGGAGGAACTCGTGCACGAGATCGTGGACAAGGACACCGGCCGCCCGGGCAAGCTCTATGCCTCCTTTATGGATACCGAGGGAGTCAACGCGGCCGGCATGGCTCCATTGGATGCGGATCTGGACCGCCTGAGCGCGGCCGACCCAGAGGAACTGGCACAGCGCCTGGGTGAGCTTGAGCGCACCGGTGTTGGCTCCCCGGTGACCTTCTGGGTATCCAAGGACTCTGGTTCCGAGGACGCCATTGCTTATGTCATTCAATCCGGCCTGGGCCTGCCGGATGAGGCTTATTACCGCGAGGAAGCCCACGCGGAAACGCTGAGCGCTTATGAAAAGCACGTGGCCGAGATGCTGGAATTCCTCGACCCAGCCCGCCTCTTTGGCCTGGGCGCCGAGGTAGCCGCCCACCGTATCGTCGCCTTGGAAAAGGAGCTGGCCGCTGGCCATTGGGACGTGGTCTCCACCCGCGATGCGGTCAAGACCTATAACCCCTGCGAATTTAGCGAGCTGCCCACCATGACCCGCGCTTTGCTCTCCGGCGGCAACCTGCCAGAGCACCGCGTGGTCAATATGATGCCGTCCTACCTCGAACACTTCGAGAGCCTCTTTACCACCGCGCGCATGGCCGATTGGCAGCTGTGGGCCACCTGGCACATCCTGCGCTCCCGCGCGGCCATGTTGCCGGAGGAAGTAGGCGCGAAGAACTTCGAGTTCTATGGCACCAAGCTCTCCGGCGCTACTCAGCAGCGCGACCGCTGGAAGCGCGCCGTGGGCTTGGCCGAGTCCCTCGTGGGTGAAGAGATTGGCCAGGTATTCGTGGATAAGCACTTCCCGGCCTCTTCCAAGCGCGAGATGGATGAGCTGGTGGACTACCTCATCGCCGCCTACCGTGAGCGCATCTCCCAGCTGGAATGGATGACGCTCGCCACCCGCGAGCGCGCGCTGGAAAAGCTATCCCAGTTCAAGGCCAAGATTGGCTTCCCGGATTCCTGGCGCGATTACTCCGGCCTCGAGGTCTCTGGCAAGGGCGCGGACCTGCTGGCCAATGCCCGCGCCGGCTCCGCCTTCTCCCATGACTTTGAGCTGGCCAAGATTGGCAAGCCGGCCGACCGCGATGAATGGGTGACCACCCCGCAGACGGTCAACGCCTTTTATAACCCGGTGGTCAATGACATCACCTTCCCAGCCGCCATCCTGCGCCCGCCGTTTTATAACCCGGATGCCGATGCCGCAGAAAACTTCGGCGCCATCGGTGCCGTCATCGGCCACGAGATCGGACATGGCTTTGATGACCAGGGCTCGCAGTTTGATGGCCAGGGCAACCTGAACTCCTGGTGGTCCGAGGAGGACCGCGCGGCCTTTGACAAGCTCACCGCCAAGCTGGTGGAGCAGTTCAATGGCCAGGTACCGACGGTGCTCAAGGAGACCGGCATCGAATCTACCGGGGTGAATGGCAGCTTTACCCTGGGTGAGAATATCGGTGACCTCGGCGGCCTGGGCATCGCCGTGGTGGCTTTTAAGAATTACTGCGCCGATAAGGGCATTGACCTGCAGGGCAAGGAGGAGAAGTTCGAGGTAGACGGCGCCGAGCCGGAGTTGGCTGAGCACACCTACAACGGCCTGCAGCGCTTCTTCCTATCCTGGGCCCGCGTATGGCGCACCGCCATCCGCCCGGAGATGGCCACCCAGTACCTGGCCATTGACCCGCACTCGCCGGCGGAGTTCCGCTGCAACCTCATCGCTGCCAATATCGCGGAGTTTTACGAGGCCTTTGACGTAGCGGAGGATTCCGCGATGTACATTGCGCCAGAGGACCGCGTCACCATCTGGTAGCCCCTTTAGCCGGTAGGCGGTGCGCGTAGGCTCGGTGGCATGACTAACGCAGATGCTAACCAGGACCCGCACCGCCCGCTGGAGCCCGGCCAGGAATGGCACATCGGCGGCCAAGACCGCCAGATGGAGGAAAAGGAACAGCTCGAGCAGCTCGTTGCCTATATCGACGCCCACTATGACACCCCGGATTTCCGCCCGCCGTGGGCCGGGGGCGGCTCCCCTGAGGCGGACCAATATTGCGCGCTCTTGCCGGATCGCATTACCCATGCGGCAATGATGGTGCTTGGTACTGCGGTGGATCATGCGCTGCCAGGTACTGCGTACACGGAAGGAATTAGCGTAGAAGAGTCCGAGGTGGGCGCCATTTTCCGGCCCACAAAGTCCACCGGCCGCTGGGCGGTGTCGCTCCACTCGGGCGGCTGGTGGCGCGGTGCTGGCCAGGCACTAGAGATGCAATGGCGCCCTGAGGTAGCAGCCGCCGCGCAGCTATCTGGCACCACCATTATTGACGTGGATTATCCGCTCGCCCCCGAGCACACCGTGGCAGAGATGGTCACTGCCGTGCAGCAAGCCATTGACTATGCCCGCGAGCAGGGTGCTTCTAGCGTTACTACCTGGGGTTATTCCTCCGGCGGGGCGCTGGCGGTGCTGACGCCTGCCGACGCCCTCCTGCTCACCTTCCCCGATTTCGATGCCCTGGCAAACCTGCCGGAGGACCTGCGCGCCGGATACGGCATCCCAGCGGACCTATCTGAGCTTGGTCCGCACACTTTCGTGCAGACCGCCACCGAGGATGAGATTGCCGCGCGCGTTTGCGTGCCCGGTGCCGTTGCGCGCGATTATGTTTCCACCCACCGCGTATCTACCCCGGCGGTGGCCCGGCAGCGCGTGCGAGATGCGGCCACGTTCCTGGCAGGCGAGCTAGAAAAATAACAATTCCCTGGAGGTTCCATGCTAAAAAGGAACTAGTTTCAATAGGAGTGCGACTAGTTCCGCATGACCATATCCACTCATGGCGCGCTATCGCGCCTGCATAAAATCGCCGGCGTGATCATCGCGCCCTTCCTCATAGTCGCAGCGTTAAGCGGCTTTCTCTACGCCTTGGCACCCACCTTTGAACCGTGGATTTACCACGATGAGGTAACCGCCACCGCGCCAGGCAACCCGCGCAGCCTAGACGAGCAGATTGCCGCAGCTCAGCGCGAGCACCCAGATGGGCACGTGGTTCAGGTCGAGCCTTCCGAGGATCCGCAAGAGACCACCCGCGTGCTATTCGCAGACCCCAGCGCACCCAACGCCAGTTACACCCACGCCGTCTTTGTGGATCCGGTGGATCTGCATATCACCGGCGAACTACAACAATATGGCGGATCCCGCGCGCTACCCTTCCGTACGTGGGCTTCTAATGGTCACCGCACTTTGTGGCTAGGCGAGCCGGGCCGCCTCTATGCCGAACTTGCGGCCTCGTGGCTCGGCGCGCTGAGCATCCTCGGTCTGTACCTATGGCTCAAGCGTAAGCAAAGGAACAAGAAGCAGCCCTCCAAGGTGCTGGCGCTGCACGCCCGCGTGGGTGCCTGGTTGCTGCCGGGCTTCCTCTTCTTGACCGTTACTGGCCTGACATGGTCGCTGGTGGCGGGCACAGGTATTGGCAAGGTGCGTGAGGAACTCAATTGGAAGGAACCGTCCGTGGCCACCTCCGTTGCAGAAGCGGACACTAGCGCCGGGGCGGGGGAGCATTCCGGTCATGCCGGCCATTCGGGCCATGTCGGGCATGCGGGGCACAACGGCCCTGCAGAACTTGCTGGCGCCCAAACCGCATTATCGACAGCCCGTAGCCAAGGGTTGACCGGAGTCCTGGAAATGACCCCTCCGGAAAAACCAGGCGATGCGTGGGGAGTGCGCGAGGCTCGTGCGGACTTCAAGCTGCGCAGCGATGCCGTGGCAGTGACCCCAAACGGTGAGGTCATCGACCGCATCAATTCCGCCGATTGGCCGCTTGCCGCACAGCTAACCTCGTGGCTCATCCAGCTGCACATGGGGACGCTCTTTGGTATCTACAGCCAGGTCGCCTTGGCGGCGCTGGCCTTGGGACTGCTCGTGGTGAGTGGCGCTGGCTTGTGGATGTGGTGGACAAAGCCGCGCCGCGGCCTGCCCGAGCTAAAAATTACCCCCGCCGTGCTGGCGGGGGTGGTGGCCTATTCGATCATCGCGCCGCTCTTTGGCGCCTCGCTTGTGATCTTTTTCCTAGGCGATTGGATTGTGCGGCGGTTGCGCGCCCCGCAGCGGGGCCGAGGCGCTGCCACAGGTGAGACTACTCCTCGCCCTCGGGGCGAATCTTCATCTCGGAGTCTTGCCACAGACCGGAGCGGGTAATGTCCTCATAATCGATCTCGGCGGGGACTGGGGCATTGCCTTGTGAATCGGTACGCAGCTCGTACTTTTCAATGGCGCCCCAATCGCGGGCCCAGTCATTATTGAGGTAGCTCGGGATTTCGTAGGAGTAGTTGACCGCCTCCGCGGTGGACATGGCGCCACCGCCGGAGAAGGACTGGAAGTCCGTCAGCGAGGTCTGTGCCGAGGAATCCGGCAGGATGCGGTACTCCGGGATTTCCGTGACACCGGCAAAGTGGTCAAAGGTGCGCTGGCACGGGAACTGCAGGGCTACGGCCCAGTCCAGCAGTGCTGGGGTGTCCTTGGAGAACTGGTTATTGATGGTATCCAGCTCCGGCACGCGCGGCGGGGTAAAGGCCAGCCAATCATCCTCATCGGTGGAATCATCCGTGGCTACCAGGCGCACCACGTTGGCATCCTGCGGCAGCTTATCCAGCGGCAGGCGCAGGTTGCGCCACTTGGGCGTGGCGCCGACGGCGGAGAGTTCTTCCTCGCCGGTGTTGGTGACCTTGCCGGAGTCATCGATGGTGCCGTACTCGAGGCTAAGCTTCATGCCTTCCTGCTCTACCCCGTTGACATCGTGGTGGTAGATATTGCCGGCTGCAGATACGGCGAGAACCGGGGTATTGTCCTTGACCTCTGGCAGGTTGTACCACTTAGTGGTCACCTCAGAGGTGGAGTCTTGGTCTTCGTTATAGGAACCGAGCACCGGCACCTTGGTGTAATCCAGGTTGAACGGCAGGTGCATGGTGGAACCATTGACGCCCTGGGTGCCGCGCACGCCGCCCTCAGAGGTATTGGTGGTTTCCTTGGATTTCTTTTCCTTCTTTTCCTTCGACTCCTGGGAATCGGCGGAACCGCTCGCGCCGCCGGATTCAGCATCCGCGCCGGAGGTAGCGGTCTCGGCGCTATCGGAGGAGGAATCGCTGGAGCCATCGGCGATGGCACCCACGGAGGCGGAGTTCTGGTTTTCCGGCTCGATGGATTCGGGGATGAAGTTCGGATCGAAACCAGTGTGGGTTTCGTCCTCATCCACCAGGGAATCGCCCAAGTCGCCATCCACCGGGGTCAGGAAGGAATCATTGGTATTGGTCTCCACCATGGTCTGATCCGCTAGCGCGCAGGTATTGCCGCGCAGGGAAGCCAGGTTGCCCTTGCCCACGGAGTAGGAATCCGCCTGGGAGACGGTGGCCTTGGCAAAGGAAGCACAAGAAAGCGCTACCACGATGGCGCAGGCCACGGCGATGGGCGCGGACATGATGCCGGCCGAACGCGAGACCTTGGCGGCGGCATTCTTTTCAAACTCAGCGAGCGCGCCAGCCTCTTCCGCCTGGGACTTGCGGTAGCTATGGCGCAGGGACTGCACCACGCCGATGGCGAAGATGATGAGGGCGATGGCGAGCAGCACCTTATTAGCCTCGATGGCCTTGAGCTGCACCGTGCGATCCCACCATGGAATGCCAAAGGAGGATACGTACCACCACGCGTTCCAGCCGGCGAAGGAGATGGCGAGCAAGAAGACCACCGCGGCGATGGCGAAGGTGCGAGCGCGCGGCGAACGCAGCGCAAACTGGGAGAGCACCACAGCACCGAGGGCGGCGATGACACCGGCCACGCCGGCGTAGATGCCAAAGTGGTGGGTCCACTTGGTGGGGGTGAACATGAGGAAGAACATGGACAGCGCCACGATGATGAGCAGGCGCTGGGTCGGGCCGACGGCAGCACCAACGACGCGACGGTTCTTGATAAAGGCCGCCACGATGAGCACCAGGCAGAAGAGCATGGTGAAGACCGCGAAGCGGCGGGTCAGCGAGCCATCCACGGATTCCTGGAAGAGGGTGGAGTAGCGCGCGTACTCGGCGTACCACGGCAGGGAGGGGCCGACCTCGGAGCGCACGCGGGTGGATTCCAGCACGGTGGAGAGCGTTTGGTCACCAAAGGCGGCGACCATGATGGCGGTGCCAGCGCTCAGGAACGGCGCAATGAGCGAAAGCCAGCCCAGGGCGCCACCGCCCATGGATGGCACGCGCTCGGCCATGGCGCGGAAGAGGTGCGGCAGGCTGACCAGGAAGACGCCCACGGCAAAAAGGCCGGTGGGGCCGGCGGCCAGAGTGATGGTTGCGGCGATGGTGCCCACGGCCGCGGGAAGCAGGCGGCGGGTGGCAATGGCGCGCTCGAAGGAAGCCCAGGTAAACATCACGCCGAGCGCCACGATGGGCTCCGGGCGAGTGCCGTTGTTATACGGCAGCCAGAAGGCCAGGAACATCAGCGCTGCGGTCCAGTGGGCGACCCGGCGGCCGTCGACAAGCTGGCCAAAGCGCGGCAGCATCTCGCGGGAGAGGATAAACCAGATAATGAGCCCGGAAATCAGGCCCGGCAGGCGCACGAAGACCGAGGCGGTAGAAATCTGGGAGAGTACGGCAACCAAGTCATAGTAAGGAGCGCCAAAGGGCGCCTCCGGCACGCCGTACCAGCGGTAGTAATTGGCCATGTAGGTCGCGTGATCGAAGACGCGGCTCATGGAGAAGATGAAGCCATCATCGGAGGTATTGGCGCCGAGGATGTACCAGAATCCCAAAATGGCGGCGACCACGCCATCGAGCGGGCGTACCTTCTTCCACGTCTCGGGCATGAAGCCGAAGCGGCGGCCATCGAGGCGGTCGATGCGCCACAGGCAGAACAGGGACACGACCACCATGGCGATGCCCAGCCACATGGCAATGGTCTTGAGCAACGTCGGGGACGAGGTAAAGCGGGAGTTGATATCGACGTGGACATTGAGGCCGTCGTCAAGCAGGGCTTGCACGTCAGCCTTATCGTCGATTTCGGTATAGACGCCGGTGACCTGCGGGCGCAGATCCTCCTCGGTGGTCTTTTCATGCTCGCCCACGCTCACGGAGGTGCCATCGCCCGTAGCGGAAATTTCAATCTTGGCGTCCTTGGGGAGCTTGGCTACCTCTTTGGCGTTGAGGGTAAGCAGCACCTCATCCAAGGACACAACGGACAGGCCCTCGTCATTCACGCGGACGAAAAGGCCGCGGTTGGAGGCCTTCTTGGACTCCGGCGGGACGGTGCCGTAGACCATCGACTGGCCCTCGCGCAGTTCATCGACTGCGGAGATGGGGATGGTGGCCTTCAGGTCCTCTGGGGCGACAGAAATGAGCGGCGCGTTGATGGACTGCACGGAATCATGCTGCGGCCAATCATAAGAGGACTGGGTTTGGGTCACCGGCAGTAGCGGGGTCGCTACAAAACACAGGAAACCAATCAGCCCGGCAATGATTGCGGTCCACCGCAGGCCCGCAGGGGCGGCGGTGAAGCGGGAGCCGTCAGCGGCAGGTCGCGCTTGGGTGGTATTCGTAGTGAGGCTATCTGACACGGCGATTAGTTTACGTCAGATAACCCCCTCGGCCCGCGGGCACACCCTGCCGCGGGCGGGAAGTGTGGGTGAACTTACTTGGTGCGAACGGCTGTTACAAAGGGGCCGGTTTGCTGCAACTTCCAGCCCTTATCAAAAACGTCGGCATTGAAGAAGACCGCGCGGTAGCGAATATTCGGCTGGTTGGGATAGATATCTTCTGCTAGGTGGAGCTTGAAGCCATCGTCCTTATTTTCCAGGTCGCCGCGGAACATGATGACATCCGGGCCGCGCCAGGGAGCAGAAGCCAAGGCCTTGCGGAACTCATCCGGCTGCATATCCCAGGAATCATTGGCCCAAGTTTCAATCTGCTCGTTGCGGGTGCTGAACTCGCCCAAGGGATTGGCGTAGTGGCTGGTAAAGGCGTTAAAGCCCCAGTAGGGGTAATAAGACATGAAGGTCTTTTCATCCGTAAGCACCACCGTCTCATCCGGCGTATAGCCCTGGTCCTGAATGAAGTTGTGGATATCCAGGTAGTAGTGGGCGGAATCGCTGGTGAAGCGGTCCGCGCGCTCGCCATAGCCATCGGTATCGCTATAGGCGTGATCGATGGCGTCCTCGTTAGCCTCTGGGATCTGCTGCGCATAGAAGACGCCGGCCAGGGCCAAGATGATGCCAAAGACCGCGGTGATCTGCTTATTGGTGGTGTGGGAGAAACGCGCCGGGTAGAGGCGGTGCACGCCGAGTAGACGAATCTCTGCCAGGGCCAGGATGCCGGCGGTGGCAAAGAGGAGCACCACGATCACCTCGAGGCGGAAGCTGAGCAGCGTGGTGCCGGCCAGCGTTGCCACCATAGACACCACGGTCCACAGATAGGCGCCAAGGAGGGAGATGCCCAGCGCGCGTACCTCCACGTCATTGAGGCGGATGACGATGTAAATAAGCCCCATGAGGCAGAGGAAGCCCACAATGCTGAAAGACAAGAAAGGCACTGGAATTTGCGTGCCTTCCTCCGGCAGGTAGTGCTGCGCGGTGGTTTGCAGTGGCGCCGGTGAGTGCATGACCGACCATAGGTAGGGCCCCCAGGCGATAAGCGCGATGGCAATGGAGCCTACCGCCATGATTACCAGGCGCAGGATGGGGCGCCACGTATGCTCATAGAGCGCGGTAAACAGCGCGATGAGGCTGACTACTGTAAGTGCGGCCGCACCGGTGAAAAGGGTATAGAACGTAGCGGAAATGCCTAGGTAGAGCGTTATTCCCAGGGTGGCCAGCCAGGAGCCGCGGAAGGCGCGGGCGCTCAGTACCGCAATGGCGGGCAGCCCCATGGCAATGACCGCGGAATAGGGCTCCTCGGCCGCGATGGTGAGCGTAATTGCGGTGGTCACCAGGGCGATGGCGGTGGCGACCGGCAGGGAACTGGTCAGGCGCTGCCAGATGGGCACCAAAATACAGCCGGCCACGGCAATGGAGATGAGCGCCCAGGGCTGGTAGACCTCCCAGCCCGGAATTCCCATGAGCGCACCCAAGCGGCCGCCCAGCCAGAACCAGCCAATCGGATAGAAGGACGGCATGTCCTGGTAGTTCATGTCCGCATAGCCCATCTCATCCACGGAGCGGGTGAGGAACTGGGTGCGGAAGGCCTGGTCTACCTGCACGCCATCGAGCCACAAGCGGGAGGCGGACAACGGCAGGCCCACGGCGGCCAGGGTCAATAGGGCCGGGGAGAGGTAGGTGACCGCGTAGGTCAGCCAGGACCGCCAGCGCGGCCGGGTAAAGGACTCCTTGTAGTGGTCATAGAGCCACCACACGCACAGCCCGCCGGCCAGGGCCAGCGTGAGCACCACCCCCACCGTGGTCAGCGCGCGGGTGACCATGGAGGTATTAAAGGACGGCAGCGAGACCGTCTTGAAGGCAAACCAGCCCAGCAGCGTTACCACGCCACCGGCCAGGGCGGCCAGCACAAAACCCAGTAGGGTCGCGCGAGGAGTCAGCGCATCGGCGCGGTAGGCCTCGGTGCGGTTATCCTCGCTCACGGGCGTTGACTGGGCGGGTACAGCGGTGCTTGTCATGCCCATTAGTTTCGCATACCCAAGCCCCACAGCCCAGATTTGGCGCGGGCAGGTGAGCACTTGCTTGCCGACGTCCCCCTGATACACCACCGCCCCCGTCACCTCCCTCGCCGCGGGCGTGCGGCGAGGCGAAAGAGCGGGGGCGGGGCGGAGGCGAGCCGGCCGGCTAGCGCCAGCGCGGAAAGCTGCGGCGTTTAGAACGGCAGCTTGCGGAAGATGGCCTGCGGGATGAACTTGAATGCCAAAGAAACGTACTCAAATAGCGGGTGTACGAAGATGGACTGCTTGCCATCGAGCACGGCCTTGACGGTGGCCTCGGCAACGTCGGAGACGTTGACGGTCAGTGGGGCGTCGCCAGTCTCGGCGGACATCTTGGTGCGCACCTGGCCTGGGCGCACAACCAGCACGTTGGCGCCGGTGCCGCGTAGGGCCTCGCCCAGGTTGATGTAGAAGCCGTCCACGCCGGCCTTGGAGGCGCCGTAGACAAAGTTGGAACGGCGCACGCGCATGCCTGCCACGGAGGACATAGCGATGATGGTGCCGTGGCCCTGGTGCTTGAACTTCTCGCCCAAGAGCACGCCTACGGACACCGGTGCGGTGTAGTTGGTCTGTGCGGAGGCAACGGCCTTGTCGTGGTTCTGCCACAGCTCTTCCTGGTCACCCAGGGTGCCGAAGGCAACGATGGCCACGTCGACGTCGCCGCGGGCCCAGGCCTTATTAATAACGTCCGGGTGGGAATCGAAGTCGGTGGCATCGAAGTCCAGGACCTCTACGTCAGCGCCACGGGATTCCAGGTCATCCTTGGCCTGGGCGATGCGTGGGGACTCCGGGCGGGCGGCCAGGGTGACCTTGGCCGGGCCGCGCTGCAGGAACTCGGAGACGACGCCGAGGCCGATCTCGGAGGTGCCGCCCAGAAGCAGGATGTGTTGTGCTTGGCCTACTGCATTAAGCATGGTCAGTAAATCTCCTTCAAGGTGTTATTTCCAGTGATTAGTGCAGCTCGAGGCGGCGGGACATATCGGAGGCAAAGACGCCGGTCGGGTCGATCTCGTTGCGGGTCTTCAGCCAGCCTTCCATGCCCGGGTACATCTTGTGGAAGTTCTCCGCGGAGGTGCGGGATTCCTTGGCCAGGTAGAGGCGGCCGCCGAATTCCATCACGCGGCGGTCCAGGTCATCCAGGAACTTGCCCAGGCCCGGACGGATGGGGAAGTCCACGCAGACGTTCCAGCCCGGCATCGGGTAGGACAGCGGTGCGCGGTTGCCTTCACCGAAGAGCTTGAACACGTTGAGGGCGGAGTAGTGGCCGGAGCGCTGCATATCGCGGATGATCTCCTTGAACGGCTCCACGGCCTCGGTCGGTACCACGAACTGGTACTGCAGGAAGCCCTTGGAACCGTAGCCGCGGTTCCACTCGCCGATGAGATCCAGCGGCTGGTAGAACTGCGTCAGGTTCTTGACCTGGTTCTTCGCCGGTGCGCCCATGGTGTAGTACGCCAAGCCCACGGCGGAGAGGGAGAGCTTATTCATGGTCCAGGACGGGAAGATATCCGGCACCGTCATCAGCTGCGGCGCATTGAACTTCAGTGGGTCCTTGGCCAGCTTCGGGGCGAGCTCTTCCAACTGTGCCAGGGTGGCCAGCGAGCCGCGGGAAATGGTGGAGCGGCCCAGCTTTGGTTCTGGTGAGATGACATCGAACCAGGCGGAAGAATAGGTGTAGTTGTGCTCGGAGCCATCGGAGTGGAAGGCGATGGTCTCATCCAAGTTATCGGTGCGGTCCGTATCCGCGATGAAGTAGGCGGTTTCCGTCTTGGTCATGCGGATGGTGGCGCGCAAGATGATGCCGGTCAGGCCCATGCCGCCAACGGTGGCCCAGAAGAGGTCGCCGCTCGGGTCATCCTCGGAGCCCTCCGGGGTCAGGTGCAGCACGCGGCCATCGGCCACGAGCAGCTCCATGGAGACCACGTGGTCACCAAAGGAACCGGCGGAGTGGTGGTTCTTGCCGTGAATATCCGGGCCGATTGCGCCACCGATGGTGACCTGGCGGGTACCCGGCAGAACCGGAACCCACAGGCCATACGGCAGGGCGGCCTTCATCAGCTGGTCCAAGGTGACGCCGCCATCGACGTCCACCAGAGCGGACTCTGGGTCGATGGAGTGGATCTTATTGAGTTTTTGCATGTCGATGACCAGGCCGCCGCCATTTTGGGCGGGGTCACCGTAGGAGCGGCCCATACCGCGGGCGATGACGCCGCGGCGCAGGTGGGCGGGCTTATCCGAGTTATCTTCTGCAACCTGGGCCACGGCCTTCTTGATTACGTCCACGTCTTCGGTGGCGAGAACGTGGGCGGTCGTCGGGGCGGTGCGGCCCCAGCCGTGCAGGGACTTTTCAGTAGTATGTAATTCCATCTCTTACTCTTTGCTCGACGGATTTATGTCGCTTCTCTAGCCTACCTAGCTCACAGGAGGGTGGCTGGAGTGACGCGAGTGATATTCGGAACAAAACGGACGCTTGTACTGCCCGAATGTGCCCGTTTACAGATCCATGAGTGTGCGGATCTCCTCCGGCAGCTCCTCCTGGGATTCAATAATCGGGCCGTCGTACTCCCGCAAAAGCTCATACACGCGAGCCCGTGAGGAGGAATCCAGCATGGGCAATTCCTCTGCCATCAGGCGAGTCATGAAAGGACTCAACGGCACATCGGTATGCTCCGTGGCCTCGAAGTGGCCGTTGCGCTTATCGTCCTCTGCGCGCACATCCTGTGCTGCCTGCTGCGCCGGCGTCATATGCTCTGTCTTTTCCGAGTACATGCGCATTAGCTTACCGCCGCTTAAAGTAGTCGCTATGACCAACAACCGTGAGACACACGATCAGCGCCAAGACAACTACGCCCTCGATGACACCCTGGCTGGCCGCATCACCCAGGCCGCCGCCGTGGGCATCGCGACCTCCTATCCGGATTGGATCAAGTCCAAGGGCGGTTTGATCACCGCGTATACCTTGTCTTTCTTTGGCTTTGGCGCCCTAGTGGCCTATACCAATGCGCACGCCGAGCAGGACGGCGATGAGCCGCGCTCGCCGCAGGATAGTGACGACCAAGGCCTTAAGCCGTGGGCTATTTTTGCCGCAGTGGTGCTGCTGCTCATCCTAGGCGGGTGGATGAACGTTGCCCTTTCCCGTCGCATGGTGAAGTTCCTGCGCAAGCGCGGTGCCAAGCGTCCGTGGACCCTCTTGGGTGCGATTGGTGCGGCGCTGACGTTCCTCATTAGTGAGCTGGAAGCACGGGATATTGCAAAACTAGCTTCCTAAAACTTGCGTATGGTGGGGCTCATGAACGCAGGGGTCACCGATATCGCACAGGCGCGGGCCAAACGCGCCGATGGCGTGGTATCCCTCGCACGCGAGCCCCTCACCATCATCTGCCAAGCCGCGAATATTCGCGCCGATGGCGAGGTGCACCGCCAGATTGGTTTCAGCGATGCCCTGACCTTCACCGAGCTGCACCGCGTACTGCGCATCTGCTTTGGCCTGCCGGAGGAGGAATCTCCCTGGCACTTTTATGAACACACCGAGGCCCGTGGCCCGCGCATCGATCCGGAGCGCCAGGCCTCCGAATTCCTCTGGCGCGAGGGCGATCAAATCGACTTCGCTTGGGGACTGTGGGACTTCGAGCTGGTAGTAGCCGAGATCTATCCCCGCGATAATGGCACCCCAGAGGCGCTGTGCGTAGGCGGCTCGGGCTCGCTCTTCCAGCCCTTTGAGCTGACCAGCGTGAACCGTGAATTGACCGGCCAAGAGGTTACCGATGAAGTCTTTTCCGCGGTATCGTCCCCCGTGCGCGATTTGATTGAGCGCACCAAACTCTATGACTTCGTCCCACTGCTGCAAGCGATGGACCTAGGCAGGGAAACCGACCTCACACCGCATACTTCCCGCGTGCTCGCCAGCTTGCCGCGGGAGGTGACCCATGAAGGCAAAGACGCCTTTTGGTCCATGGCGCTTGCCCTATCCTGCATGGGTGGCGCGGAGCTGACCGATTCCGTCGTGGAGACCACCATGGATGCGCTCGGCTGGGTCAATGACGATGGCACGGCGCTCTCCGGCGCCGACGTGCGGGAACTGTGTGCGGCGTCGTTGCAGCAATTGGCCGGGATAGGCGCCTATGGCGCCGAATCCGCCGCGCCGGTGGATCGGTTGGACATGTACCGAGCGCTCTTGCGCGGGTAGGCTACTCACTCGTGACTAATTCCGCTGACGACGCCGTAGAAGTAAAGCCCTCGTCCACCTCGCTGCACACCCAGCTGGTGCGTTTTATTTCCGTGGGCGTATTTACCGCCGCCATTGACTACGGTCTCACGCTTTTATTGACGTATTTAGGCCTGCACCGTTCCGCCGCCAAGGCCATCGGTTGGGTCTTTGGCACCATCGCTGCCTACCTGGCCAATGCGCGGTGGACCTTTGGGGCCAAGGTATCTGGTCGCACGGCCGCGACCGTGGGCATCTTGTACGCCTCTACCTTTGCGGTCCAAAACTTCCTGTACTGGGTGCTCAATGAGCCGCTTATGGCCCTCGGCTTTGAGGGGGCGGTGAAAGACACCATCGCCTTCGTCATCGCCCAAGGCGTGGCCACGGTGACCAACTTTGCCATTCAAAGGGCCTTTATCTTTAAGGAAAGATAGATGGCAGCAGCCTCCCCACGGACGTGGCGCGGCGCGGCCCAGCGGGCTTCGCGCTCGACCAGCCTGCGCGCGCAAAGCGCCAGGTTCGCGGTGACGGGGGCACTTGCCGCGCTTATCGACGTCTCCTTAACCTGGCTCCTGCAGATCGGCTTCGGCCTGCTGAGCGCCGATCCGGCGCGGGCGGTGGGCTTTATCGTCGGTACCTGGGCGGCCTATCTGCTCAATCGCCGTTGGACCTTCCAGGCCAAAGCCACCGCGGTGCGCTTCGCCGGTGTCCTTGCCACCTACGGCGTGACCTTCGTGGTCAATATGGTGGCCTATAAGTTCCTCTTTGAGCTTTTCGACGTCCACTGGGAGTGGAACTCCACCCTCTCCCTCGTGGTGGCCTTTGCTATCTCGCAGGGCACCGCCACCGTGGTGAACTTTGCGGTGCAACGCTGGATTATTTTTAGGAAGGCGGGGGTCCGGGTCGTCGCCAAGCAGGATCCGTCCTAGCCCTGGTTAGGCCGGCGGAAATCTTCTTGGCGCCCGCGGTTGTGGAGCTTGAGCCATTCGATAAAGCCGGCCGGGTCGTGGCGCTGGACTAAGAAGAACCAGCCAAAGCGGGCAAATTCCTGGGGCAGTAGCTTGCGCATGCCGCGCTGCCACAGCAGGTAGCCGCGATTGCGGTAGGTGAAAAAGCGCTTGAACTCACCTTCTGGGTACTGGGTATGCATTTTGCCACCCAGGATGGGCTTGAACTCATCCGATCCGTCCGGGTGCAGGTAGCTGGTGGTCAGCGCCGTGCCGAAGGAGAGCCCGGAATTAACCAGCCGGCGGTGGTATTCCACCTCATCGCCGCGGATAAACAGCCGGTAGTCCGGCACACCAATGATCTCCATGGCCGCGGCGGAAATCAGCGCGCCGTTAAACAGCGAGGCGATGCCGGGCAGGAAATCGCCTTCCAGTTCGTCCATCCGGCGGCGCCATACCAGCCCCTGGCGCAAGGGGAAGGCGAGGCGGCCGGGATCGTTGATATTGCATACCGCCGGGGAGACCTCATGCAGGCGGTTGGCTTCGGCCACTCGATACAGCTCCGCTAGTACCGTGTGATCGGCGGGGCGGCCATCATCATCGGCGCACCACACGGCATCGGCGCCCAAGGAAAGGGCGGTGAGAAAGCCCAGTGCAAAGCCGCCAGCGCCGCCCAGGTTGGTTTCCGAAGGCACGTAGACGCCTCGGTCACCCGCCATGGATTCGACGAGTTCGCGCACCGCATCTTCCGCGCCATTATCCACCACGACTACCCACTGCACGGGGTGGGTTTGGTGGACT
Source organism: Corynebacterium tuberculostearicum (assembly GCF_022347385.1). Lineage (GTDB taxonomy): Bacteria > Actinomycetota > Actinomycetes > Mycobacteriales > Mycobacteriaceae > Corynebacterium > Corynebacterium tuberculostearicum_M. Next base: position 18,655 of record NZ_JAKRDT010000017.1, on the reverse strand, counting down.
ACCTGTTCAAGCGAGGCCCGCAGTAGCTCGGCGCGCTGATGGGTAACAATGACGGCGGCGGTGGAACCGGTGGAAGTCAGGGAGGCAGTCATGGATTCTATCTTGCCACCGGGGTAGGGGGACCAGCGCAGAAACACTCCGTGCGGGTGAAGCGAAAACTAGATATGGCCGCAGCTTTGTGGATACTGTGAAGTGTATGGAAAATATCTGGCCGCCTTTTGCGGTGACCATTCGGGCCGGCGATGACACAGGCCGTGGAGTCGACCTGCGCGTCATGCGCGATGAAGACATCGCGTGCGTGGCCACAGTGTGTGCGGCAGATATCTATGGCACCGACATTCCCGAGCACGCCTTTCCCTGGCTTTTTGATGAAAAGAGGAATACCCCCGCTGCCATGGCGCAGCACCGGTGGGAGCACCGGGCGCAGCTGCGCGCCAATAATTGGACCTTGGATTTCATTGCCCGCGACGCAGAAACCCAAGAATTGGTGGGCGTGGTGGACCTAGCGGCCGAAAACTTTGCGGCCGCGCGGGAAGTGCAGACCGCATCATGGGTACTGCACCGCTTCCAAGGCCAAGGCTATGGCACGCTTATCCGCCAAGCGGTGGCCGAGTTTTCCTTTACCCACCTCGATGCGCATTCGCTGCGTACCTGTTGGATAGAAACCAACCGTGCCTCGGCCCGGGTGAGTGAAAAGATGGGCTACCGCATAAGTACCGAGAAAAAGGAAGAGCCTGCCGGCCCAGAAAAAATTAACCGGCCGGTGGTCAGCGCGCGCCTTAGCGCCGCGGACTATCACCGGCCGGATGGCTTGCAGCTGGAGGTAACCGGAGTGGGCGACCAGCTGCTGCGTATGCTCAGCTAGTTTCCGCTGGTGTCCTCATTCTCAAAACGCTCGCGCAGGTCGCGCACATACTCGCCCACCTCAGGGCCTTCGTATTCGCCGACGATCTCGGAAACCTCGCCCACCGAGCGGATTTCGCCGTGGTCGATCCATAGCGCGGTATTACACAGCTGGGCCAAAAAGTCATTGGAGTGGGAGGCAAAGACCAAGATGCCGGAGCGCTTCACCAGCTCTTGCAGGCGTACACGGGCCTTGGCCATGAAAGCGGCGTCGACGGCGCCGATGCCCTCATCCAGCAGCAGGATTTCCGGCTCAATGGACGTCACCACGCCGAGCGCCAAGCGCACGCGCATACCGGTGGAATAGGTGCGCAGCGGCATGGAGAGATAATCGCCGAGTTCAGAAAACTCCGCAATCTCATCCATCTTTTTCTTCATCTGCTTGATGGACTGGCCCAAAAAGAGGCCACGGATAATGATGTTGTCGTAGCCAGAGACCTCTGGGTCCATGCCCACGCCCAAATCAAAGACGGGGGCCACGCGGCCGCGCACATCGGCAGAACCTCGGGTGGGCTCGTAAATGCCAGACAAAAGGCGCAGCAGGGTGGACTTGCCGGCGCCGTTATGGCCCACCAAACCCACGCGGTCGCCCTCGCGCAGGTGCAGGTTAATATCCTTTAGCGCCTCCACCACGACGGTGTTCTGGGCATTTTTGCCAATGGCGCCGCCGGCGGAAGAAAGCATGGCCTTCTTGAGCGAGCGGGATTTGGCATCAAAGATGGGAAAGTCCACGCACGCGTTATACGTATCAATCGAGACCATCAGTCTGTATCCTTTCGAGGAATCTCAGGAAGTGCAGGGCGTGGGCTTAAACCCAGTAGCTGACGCGGAAGCGCCACTTGCGCATGACCAAGCCGGCGATGAGCAGGCCGAGAACGGTGCAGCCAATGACGATCCACCAGTGGTAGGCGGCCACCGGCTCGCCGATCATGGGCGCACGGACGATTTCCAGGTAGTGGTAGAGCGGGTTGATCTCCGCGATGCGGGCGCGGCCGGCCACCGCACCGCCCTGGTCCTTCAGGGTATTGGTCATCCACACAATGGGGGTGACGTAGAACAGCAGCTGGGTGAGTGCTTCTAGCAGCGGAGCGACGTCACGGAAGCGGGTAGCGATGATGCCAAAGAACATCGTGACCCACACGCCGTTGACCAACAACAACGCCAGACCTGGGAGGAAGAGGAAGAACTCCCATCCCAAGTTGCGCGGGAAGATAAGGATGAGCAGCAACCAGATGATGAGGTTATGGCCCAAAAACAACGTCTGGCGCCACACCAAGCGGTAAACGTGCACCGACAGCGGGGCGGGGAGCTGTTTAATCAAGCCCTCGTTGTCAATGAAGACGGTGGAGCCTTCCTTGATGCAACCCGAGATGAAGGTCCACATAATAAGGCCCACGGTGACGTGGGGGAGGAACTCCGCGACGGGAATCTGGAAGAGCATGGAATACAACAGGCCCAAGGCGAGGGCCATCACGCCGGTGGCGATGGTGATCCAAAACGGGCCCAGGACAGAGCGGCGGTAGCGCTGCTTAATATCTTGAATGCCCAGTTTGAACCACAGCTCGCGCTGTTGTGCACCCTGCACCAGGTCCGTGAAGGCGGCCTTGAGGGTCTCGGACTGGGACGCTGGGGTGGCCTCGCCGTCTGGCTGGGAGGTCATGCGGGCGATATCAGCGCGCAGTTGATTGTTATCTTGCACGCTCAACACCCTAGCGTGCGGGCTGGGCAAACGGGAACTACACGCCGCCGGCCTGCGAAAACAGCGATATCCAGCGAAAATTCAGATTTGGGAAACTTGGGGCAAACGCGTATACAGTAGGGAACCGACCGCCACTGTGTGGCGATGCCTAGCGCGATGAAGAAGGGGACCGTAATGCCAGCAGGAGCTTCGGCACACTACGACGTATTCAGTGTGCGCGGTTTATACACCGGGCTATCTGATGGTTGGACCTACCTCAACGCGCACGTGGTCCCCCAGATCTCTGAGCGCGTCGCCTCCGGCGTGGCGCGATCCTTCCGGATGTCCACTGCAGTGGCCACCCAGGAGGGCCCAGGCGGCGCCCACTCTGCCACGCCCGCGCCGGGCCGTTTGGAAGGCGATGGTAATTACACCGCCGCACGCATGGCTGTAGCGGATCTGACCGGGTCCAAGGCAGACCGCGTGGTGCTTGGCCCGTCTTTGCCTGTGTTGTACCAGTCCTTGGCGCACGCGGCCCGTCCGCTGTTGGGCAGCAATTCCTCGGTGGTGCTCTCCAAGCTGGATCCGCCGTCTTTGTACTCGGCATTCTCTGAGGTCAAGGCCGAGACCCGCTGGGCCCAGCCAGACTTGGGCACGGGTGAGCTGCCAGGTTTCCAATTTGCCGAGCTTGTCGACGGCTCCACGCGTCTCGTCGCTTTTTCCGCCGCGCACGAGCTTTTGGGCACGGTCTCCCCGGCCGCCGAGATCATTGACACAGTCCATGAGCGCTCCCGCGCCTGGACGCTTCTCGACGTCTCTGCGATCGCCCCCTACCGCCCCATCAACTTTGATGATCTCGGCGCCGATATCTTGGGCCTCGATCTGGGACTGCTGGGCGGACCGCAGCTAGCAGCTTTGGTCTTTCGCGATACCCGCATGTTCCGCCGCCTCGATGCCCTCGATCCGGTGCATACCGGCAAGGGCGCCCGCAAGCTGGAAACACCCATTTCCTCTGGCTTGGCCGGCGGTGTCGGACCGCTCGTGGATCATCTTGCCGGCCTAGCCGGTGGGGAGAGCGGCTCGCGCCGCAAGCGCCTGCGCACCTCCATGGATGCGCTCAGCGTCTACTTGGAAGATCTGCGCGCTGACCTCTATTCCTTCTTGAGCACCCTGCCCGCCGTGCATATTCTTGGCGTGACCGGGGAGGCTGCCGCGGGCGCCTCCGACGATCGTCTGCCGCGCCTCACCTTCGCAGTAAAGGGTGTTCCGGCTGAGACCGTTTATAAGCGCCTCTTTGATAACGGCCTTGTTACCACGCTCGCCCCGCAGACCCCGTTGCTTACGGAGATGGGCGTGGAAGAAATTGGCGGTGCCGTTACCGTTGCGCTCGGCCCCTTCAACACCTATCACGACGTCGAGCATCTCATCCGCGTTGTAGCCTCGCTGGCTTAAACGGTAAGCACCAAGGTGCCGGTGACCTCGCCGCTGTCTAGGGCGGTGTGGGCCTGGGCGGCGTCGGCAAGCGGGTAAGTAGCATGCAGCGCGTGCTTTACGCGGCCGTCTTCCAACATGGGCCACACATTTTCTACCGTGCCCGCCACAATCTGTGCCTTGTCTTCTAAGTCGCGGGCGCGCAGCGTCGTGCCCTGGATGGTCAGGCGCTTGGGCAGCATGGCGCCCAAGTTGATTTCCGCCTTGGTACCGCCTTGCATGCCAATGATGATGAGCTTGCCGTCCTTAGCCAGGCACTTCATATTCTTTTCAAAATATTTCGCGCCGATGATGTCCAAAATGACATCGCAGCTTCCCTTCAACTCTTCTACGAAGTCGTGCTCCTTATAGTTGATGAGAATATCGGCTCCCAGCTCGCGGCAACGCTCCAACTTCTCCTGCGACCCGGCCGTAACTGCTACCTCTGCGCCGAGGGCCTTGGCTACCTGAATGGCAAAAGTGCCAATGCCGCCGCCCCCGCCATGGATGAGGACGCGCTGGCCCTCGTGAAGGCCCGCCTCAATGCCCAGGTTGGACCACACGGTGCATCCGACCTCAACTACCGCTGCAGTTTCCTCAACGCTCAACCCCTTGGGCACGGGAAGCAGCTGGCCCTGCGGAACCGCAACGTATTCGGCGTAGCCACCACCGGCAAGCAGGCAGCCCACCTCGGTGCCTACCTCCCAGTTCGTATCCCCGGCATCGGCAATGGTGCCTGCTGCTTCTAAGCCCAAGATTTCCGATGCCCCCGGTGGTGGCGGATAGGCACCCATCGTCTGCAGGATATCGCCGCGGTTAACGCCGGCTGCCTGCACCTTGACGAGCACTTCTCCCGAGCGCAGCTTAGGAACCTCGACTTCGCGGAGCTCTAAGGACCGACGTTCCTGCGGATCGGTCTGAACGATGGCCTTCATGCGTGGTGTAGTCATGGATCCAATCTAACGAACCTTGTGTGTTCTGTGCCACGAAATTCGGAGTAACCTACTGCGACATTCAGTGTTGGAGGTGGCTTTTTGGGAAACCGGGCTATCTATTTAGTACACTGACCAAGTTGCTTCGTAGGCACGATGAGTGTTTTCGAAGAACACCATGGAGACGTGGCAGAGCGGCCGAATGCACCGGTCTTGAAAACCGGCGAGGTAATACCTCCGCGGGTTCAAATCCCGCCGTCTCCGCAATATATGAAGTCGTGTGGCATCGTTGCTTTCGGTGTCGCGCGACTTTTTGCTTTCGAGGTTACATTCTGATGACTTTAGTCTGCGCGTTTTGTAAATTTGGCGCCAAAATAGGGGATAGCGCACCGTTTGCATTGTGTTCTACTACGGTAAAAAGAGAACAGAGCTGGAATCGTGGAAACTAATCCACTTATGGATTCCCTGCTTACTTAGAGTGATTGTCTATGTCCGCGAATTTTCCTAGAAGGGGACCTAAGAATGAGTATCAATCAAGCAGTGCAGAGCCTCTCGGCGCGAGTTCAAGAGCTGAAGCCCATAATTGAAACTGAAGAGGCAACGAAAACTGCATTCATCATTCCTTTTATCAGCACTGTTCTAGGCTATGACGTCACAGATCCACGCGAAGTAATACCGGAATATACGGCCGACGTAGGCGTGAAAAAGGGTGAGAAAGTCGACTTTGCGATCAAATCGGGAGATGATTTTCGGTTTCTTATTGAGTGCAAGAAAATCGGTGAGCCTCTAAACATAAGTCACGCAAATCAGCTCGTTCGCTACTTTAACGTCACGGATACTGAATTTGCGATTTTGACTAATGGCGAGGTCTATGAGTTTTATGCGCAACTCGATGCTGCCAACCGAATGGATGAGAAGCCATTCATGACTTTAGATTTGAGTAACGTAGATGCACGTATCTTTCCCCATCTTGAAATGTGCACGAAATCAAAATTCGATTTTGAAACAATTGTAGCAAGTGCGGAACAGCTGAAATACATTTCGGAAATCCGTAAAGTTTTATCCACGCAATTTAAAGAACCTGATGCGGAATGGGTAAAACTTATAGCAGCTCGCGTTACTACACGGCGAATGACTGCACAGAACCTAGAGACTTTCACCAAGTTGGTGGAAACCGCACAATCGCAATTCTTGAAAGATGAGGCTAATCGAAGGTTGCGTTCTGCTCAGGACTTTGACGATGTCTCCACGGCCGTAGAAAAGTCTCCTGTAGAGGAGAAACAGGTTGAAGAGAATGTTGTGAGTGATGGAGTTGTAACAACTGAAGAAGAGCTTCAAGCATATTCCATTATTAAGGCGATCTGCTGTGCTGACGTTCCGGTAGCGGACATTGCATTGCGCGATGCTAAGAGTTACTGCGCGATTTTATTCCAAGACAACAATCGAAAGCCTATCGCGCGCCTGTATTTTGATCGTCGAGTACCCCGAATTGGCATTTTTGGAGAGGAAAAAAGCGAACAATATTTCGATCTTGAAACAGTTGAAGATATTTATCAACACGCCGATCTTCTGAGAAAGCGCTGCCAGATTTTGAAAGCAGAGTAGTCAGGCTCGACTACTTTAATCACAGACTTACGACTTTTGGGCCGACGCTGGCAAAGACAAACTACGCAATTCTTCCTAAATCATTCGCCTTTTGTTGTTTCTGAGACACTCTCAGTTGAGCGTTAGTTACTCAGAACAACTATCCTCCTGCCGCGGATTAAGTTTGCTCGAGCCAGCCATTAATACCGCCGCGCAGGGAGACGACGTTGGTGAAGCCGCGCTTGCGGAGTACGTCTACGGCCTGGGCGGAACGAATGCCGCTGGCGCAATAGATAATGGCCGCAGCATCTGCTTCGATGTTGGGATTTTCACCGGCGAGGATGCGGTCGAGCTCAAAGTGAGTGGAATTGGGGATAGCGGATTGGGCGCGCTCGGGGGAGGTGCGGACGTCGATAAGCGGGGCGTGTAGGGGAACCTCGCGGACCTCGGGGGCGTCGGCAGGCTGGGTGGGTTGTGCGCCGGTGGACTGGAGGGGAATGTATTCCCAGGTACCCGATAGGGCGTCGAAGTAGCCGAGCGTGCCGATGAGTGGGGTGCCTACGCCGGTGATGAGTTTGAGGGCTTCGACCGCCATGGCTGAGCCGACAACGCCGACCACCGGGCCTAGGACTCCGGCCTGCGAACAGGAAGGAACCTCGCCGGCTGCGGGAGCTGTAGGAAAGACATCCTCGTAGACGGGGCCGTGGCCGGACCAGAAAACGCTGAGTTGGGCATCGAAGCCCAGGATGGAGGCCCATACGTGCGGGATGCCGAGCTCGTGGGCGGCCCAGGAGCTGAGGTAGCGGGCGTCGAAGTTATCGGTGCCGTCGAGGATGAGATCGCAGCCGCGCAATTGTTGTAGGGCTGTCGCCGATTCGAGGCGGCCGTGGCAGGTGATGTCCACCTCTGGATTGAGTGCGCGGACGGCGGCCGCGGCGGAATCTGTCTTCGGTGTGCCGATGGCGGCGGTGGTGTGGATGACTTGGCGGTGCAGGTTGGAGGGGGAGACCACGTCGTCGTCGAAAAGCGAAATGCGGCCCACACCCGCGCCAGCGAGGTAGAGCAGGGCCGGGGAGCCCAGGCCGCCGGCACCGATAACCGCTACGTGGGCATCGCTGAGCTTGCGCTGGCCGTCCTCGCCCCAGAGCGCTTCCTGGCGGGCATAGCGGATGCTCATTCCAGGCCCACCCAGTTGGTGGAGCCATCGCCGTGGCTTTGTTCCTTCCAGATGGGGACTTCCGCCTTGACGCGATCGGCGCATTCCTCGGCGGCACGGAAGGCATCGCCTCGGTGCGCGGCGGCCGCTACTACCGCAAAGGCGAGGTCGCCAACCTTGAGATCCCCCGTGCGGTGGGCGGCCCACAGGCGCACTGGGTGGTTGGCTGCGACGGAATCGGTGACGTCTTGCAGCTTCTCTGGCGCAGATGGGTGGGCGCTATAGGAAAGAAGGGTGACATCTGGCCGTCCGCCATCGTGATCGCGGACGATGCCCTCAAAAGTGACGACGGCACCCATGGCGGCAGTGGCGGCCTCTTCCTTGGCAGCGGCAAGGAGGGATTCAAGGGGTTGATCGCTCAGAAGCGTGCCAATGGTGCAACCGGTTTGCTCGGCCACATAGGAGGGATCAGTGCTCATGTTTTCCTTCTAACATATCGACGATCGGAACGATTAATTCTTCCAAAACCGCGCAGCCGTCTTTTACCCCGCCGGTGGAACCGGGAAGCGTCATGGCAAAGGTGGAGTCATTGACGCCGGCGATGGCGCGGGAGGCTACCGCGGTGGGTACGCTTTCCAATCCCTTCTGCCAGAAGGCCACCGCTATGCCGGGCAGCTCGCGGGTGATATGTGGGGCGACGGCCTCTACCGTGCGGTCATCGTGCGTCAGCCCGGTGCCGCCGGAGGTCAGGATGACCGCGGGCTTTTCGGCGAAGGCGGCGGCAACGGCGGCGGCGATTTCGGCATCGGGGACGATGCGTGCGTCGGGACAGTCAAAGCCCTTGCGGCGCAAGAAATCCACCGCGATGGGGCCGGAGCGATCGTCGTAGATGCCCGCGGCGGCGCGAGTAGAGGCGACGATGACGATGGCGGTGCGCTGTGCGCTCATAGTGGGTAAACCTCCACTTCCTGGCCTTCTTCAAGGCGTTGACCGGCAGGGATGCGGATGAGATGGGTGGCGTCTGCCGCTTGGGCGAGCAGGTGGGAGCTGGCACCACCGAGGATATGGGCGTGGGAATCGACGCGCCCGCGGCGAAATTGGTCCTTGTGCGGGAGGCCCTCGATGCCCGCGGCCAGGGGGACGTGGAAAGGCTCTGGTGCCCAGCCGAGCGCAGGGGCGACAAAGAGGCGGAAACTTACCAAGGTGGAAATCGGGTTTCCGGGCAGGCAAATCACCGGCGTTCCGCCGAATGCGGCGATGCCCTGTGGGCCACCGGGCTGCTGGTCCACATGGCCGAACCAGCCATCGAGCACCTGGCGGACTACTTCAAATTTCCCGGCCGAGATTCCGCCTGAGGTAATGATGGCATCCGGGCGGTGTTGCGCGATGGCTTCTGTGAAAGCGCGCTCTAGGGCCTGCGGGTCATCGTCGGTAGTGATATACCCGGCGACGTCGATGCCGGCGCGATGTGCCATCGCCGTCAAGAGTGGCGCATTGGCATCCGGAATGGCGGCGCTGCCGTGGCCGATTTCAGCGCCGCCGGTGCAGATGAGGATGCGGGCGGGGCGGTAGACCTCTACTTCGGCGATTCCTTGGGAAGCGAGGGCGGCCAAGCGGACCGGCGTGAGCCTATCGCCGCGGGCGGCGAGGAGGGCGCCTTCTTCCAGGTCGGAGCCGGTGCGGCGGATGAATTGGCCTGGCGAGGTCTCTGGCACGGTAATGCGGTCACCCGGAGCGAGGAATTCTTGTGGTTCGCAGCGCTCGATGGGCACGATGGCTGCAGTTCCTTCCGGTACCTTGGCGCCGGTCATGATGGGGCAGGCGCTGGAAAGCGGGCCGTCGAGTACCTGGGCGGGCTCAGTGCCGGCCGCGATGGTGGGGCCCACCGGGTAGGTCCCGGCCGCGCACTGCGGGAGGGCGTAGCCATCCATCTGGGAGTTATCAAAGCGAGGGGAGGGGAAGCCGGCGTGTATGTCTGCAGCTAGAACCATATCCTGCGCCTGGGTGAGGGGCACGGAGGTGGCTTGGCGTGCGGGCAGGGCCGCGGCGACCTCGCGCGCGTGAGTCTCGGGTGTGCGCATGGCGGCTAGTTTACCCGCGGTCTCGACAGGGCATGGGCGTGCGGGGCATAGTAGAGGGCATGTTGACCGTTCACTATTTCGCCGCCGCCCGCGCCGCTGCGGGCGTGGCTTCTGAGCAGGTAGAAGCCCCCGCCACCTTGGGTGATCTGGTGGCGCAGCTGAGCGAGGAGCATACCGGCACCACCGAGGCCGGCATGAGCCTGAAAGAGGTCTTGGAGCGCTGTAGCTTTCTTATCGACGGCGCCGGGAACACCGCCATGGATTCCCCACTGGCTGGCGTCACCCGGGTGGACGTCCTGCCGCCGTTTGCAGGCGGCTAATCGCGCTGCCGCAGCGGGCTAGTAAAGAAGTTGATGACGCTGCTGACGATGGACAGCACGATGGCGCCGATGATCGCGGCGCCCCAGGAGTCGATGACAAGGTGGCCGATTCCCAGGTCCAGGGAATTGAGCGTCCACTCCACGATGATGAGCGCGGCGCCGTTGATGACGAGGGAGAAAAGCCCGAGCGTCAGGCAGGTCAGCGGCGCGCCGAGGACGCGCAGGACCGGCATGACCACGGCATTAATAATGATGAAGACGATGGCGATGGCGATGAAGTTGCCGGTCTTTGCTGGGGTGATGGTGATGCCGGGAATGACAGTAACCACCGCCCACAGCGCCACCGCGATGGCAAAGACATTCAGGGCAAAGTTGATGAGTGAGCGCATTTAGCCTCCTATGGTTGCGTTCCACGCCTGCAGCAGGGTGTCGGTTTCTTCTTCGGTGGTCACGGTAATGCGTATGCCTTCGCTAAACGCGCGCACGAGCACGCCGCGTTCGGCCAGGCGAGCGGCCACTTCCTGCGGGGTACCAAGGCGGGCCAGATTCGCGGCCGGCAGCCAGACATGGTTTGCCTCGGAATGCGGCACTCCCCAGTCCTGCAAGGCTTCTTCTAGGCGCTCGCGCTGGGCGACGGCCTCATCAGTGCGCTCCCGCAGCGAATCCTGCGCTGCCAGGGCTGCGCGGGCACCAACCTGCGCCACGGTGCTGGCGGAAAAGGGGATGGCCACCTTATTGAGGGCCTCAATAATATTTTCCGGGCCAAAGGCATAACCGATGCGCACCCCGGCCAGGCCATAAGCCTTTGAGAAGGTGCGCAGGCACACCAGGTTGGGATAGGTGCCCACTAGCTCCGTACCCAGCGGAATGTTGGTGGCGCGGTTGTATTCGATATAGGCCTCGTCGAGGGCAACGAGGACGTCGGCAGGCACGGCATCCATGAAGGCGGCGAACTCGTCCTTGGTCACCGTGGTGCCGGACGGGTTATTGGGGTTGCACACGAAGATAAGCCGGGTCTTGTCCGTAATCTTCTGCGCCATGGCCGGCAGATCCACGCGCTGGTCTGCACTTAGCGGAACCGGGATGGGGTGGGCGCCGACTACCTGGGCGAAGATGGGGTATGCCTCGAAGGAGCGCCACGGGAAGAGGACCTCTTCACCAGGGGTAGCGGCAATTTCCACCAGCTGTTGGCACAGCGCGGACGATCCGGTGCCTACCGCAACCTGTCCATACTCCACACCCAGGTGCGCGGCGAGGTCCTCGCGCAGCGCGGTGGCCGCAATATCCGGGTAACGGTTGGCCTTCGTCACGGCCTTCGCCATGGCCGCGGCCGCCTCCGGCAGCGGCGGGTGCGCCGCCTCGTTGGAGGAGAGCTTGAGCGCATCATCGTTGCGCGCACCGGCGACGTAGGCGGGGATGGCTTTCAGGTCTGGGCGAATCATGCCTCCCACTTTAGGGCCTGCGCCTTTGCTGCGGGCGCGAAAGCAGGGGGCTAGTTTGGCAGCGGCGGGGCAGGCAGGTATTCTCAAACGAGGTTCCTTGCGAACCGTGGAGATGTGCCAGAGCGGCCGAATGGGGCTCCCTGCTAAGGAGTTGACCCTTCTGGGGTCCGGAGGTTCGAATCCTCTCATCTCCGCCATTTAATCCCGAGCGAGCGCGCTCGGGATTTTTTAATTCGCGTTTTCTATTCTCGTCGGCTCCGTGCAGCGGAGAAATCTGCTATTTGCGCTGGTACTTGGCGCAGCGGCGGAAGAGCGTGAGCATGCCAACGCCGAAGATGAAGCTTCCGGTAAAAGCCGCAGCGCGTAGGGAAGTGACCTCGTGGAAGAGGGCAGGCACCATGAGAATGGCGATAACAGAGCTAATGACTCCTAGGGCGAGGAAAGTAATCGTCACGATAGGTCCCGGTGTGGATTGCTGCGGCATGGGGGTCAGTCCTTTCATCACTCAATTCTGATGAAAATAACTCTAGGTTGCCCTCTTAAGAGCCGCAATAGGAAATTCCCAAGAGACTAAGCGGGGCCTTAGGATTCTAGGGCAGGAAAGACCTCGTCACGCAAGAGATGGGCGAGCTCGCGATCCGGGTTGGTCGGGTCTACCCACGCGATTTCGGCAATTTCTGCGGCAGCGCGGGCAAGGACGGGGCGCGGATAGGTAAAGATGCGTCCGCGCACGGTTTCTCCGGGTTCGTTGGCGGCCGGCGCGTCGAAGGTTCCGAGCGGGGAAAGCTCCGGGAGACGGACCTCCACACCGATTTCCTCTGCGACCTCGCGGGCTGCGGCCTGTGCGGGGGTTTCGCCAGCCTCAAGCTTGCCTCCAGGTAACTGGAACTTGGTGGAGGATTCCTTGCGTACGGTGAGAACATGCCCCAAGGAATTGCGGAAAACTACGGCAGCAACTTCAATCATGGGCCCGACTATAACCTCGCGGCGTGCAGGCGGTGAACTTAGATGTGGTGCCTGGTGGTGCTCCTTAATTCATGAAGCGGGGCACCCAGTCGCGTTCAGCTACGGTAAGGGCGGCGGCAATCTGTTCGTGGGTTAAGCCATGGCCGATGGTGCCGGAATCGATCGGGGCGCCGTCTATCACCGCGTAGAGGGTCCAGCCATTATTATGTTCAAAATCCACGCGTAGCTCATCCGGGTGGCCAGCTAGGCAGGTGCCGGAGCTTTCCAATTGAGCGGGACTCGGCAGGCCCGTGGCGCTCAGGCCTTCTACTATGTCGGTGCCGCCATCGGGGCGCAGCACCATGAGGCAGGTGCTGTACATATAGGTGGTCTTGCCGTTGCTGGTTTCGGAACCGCGTTTGACCAGGTTTCCTACTAGGGCCGGGTAGAAGACTAGCCAGTTATTATCCCAGGCCTGCTGGATTCGCTTGCGGTACGACAATGCGCGGCGGATACCCCAGATAGCTGCACAAAGGATTATCCCGAGCAAGGAGAATCCAATAAGGGGCGCACGGGCAGCCAGCAGCACCAGAGGAAAAGCGGAGGTGAGGATGCCAGTTAGCCCGAAGACCATCCCTACGACCATAAAGAGGGATAGGGAGGCATTGCGTCCGGGCGCCGGACCGGCGGCGGCAATGGCCTCACGCAGGGCCGAGCGCTTGGGGTGTGGGTGTGGTTTGTGTACGCCCGCGATGCGGGCGGCACGCGCGAAGCGCAGGCCCGGCGAGGTATCGAATTGCAGGGGGCTTTGGGGCAGGTACATAGCGAGGTGCTCCTTCGCGTAGGGGCTGGCCTGCACTGTTGAGAATACGGGAGGATGCTGCGCAGTGCGCCTTTATTGGGACTCAAACCGAAAATGAATATAAAGTGGTACCCATGAGTGACTCGAGGTTTCCCCGCTCGGTGTTCGCGGTTGGCACCGACCCTGATCCGCGTTTCACGCTTGCTAATGAGCGCACGTTCTTGGCTTGGATCCGCACCTCCTTGGCGTTGATTGCTGGCGGCGTGGCACTCGAGGCCTTTGACGTCCCCCTGCCGGCCGAATTGCGTTCTGCGGTGTCGGTATTCATGCTGGTCGTCGCCATTATTCTGCCGCTGGTGGCATGGGTGCACTGGAAGCAATCCGAACGCGCAATGCGCGAGGAACGCCCGTTGCCCTTTAGCTTTGCCATCCCGGTGCTCGTCGTGGCGATCGTGGTGGTAGCCGGTGCGCTCGTAGTAGGCGAGTTCCTTGGCTAGCCCACTTTTTGATCCCGGCCTGCAGCCCGAACGCACCCGCCTATCGTGGCAGCGCACCCTTTTAGCGTTGTCCTTGGTGGTGCTGGGGGTTATGCGGGCGGTAAGCGTGCACGTCTTCTTACCGTTGGTCTTTCTCGCCGCGGGGGTATTGGCGTTGGCCCTGGCGGTGTGGCAGCGTGCCTCGCTTGTCGACGCCGCCTTATCCACCCACCGTTCCCTCCCCCACGCGGTCATCCTTGCAAGCACCGCGGGGCTCGTGTCCCTGCTGGCCGCCTTCGCGCTATGGGGGCTCTTCTTCTAGGTTTTCACCCGGCTCGGGAGGCCGTGGCGCTGTATATTATGCCTATGCCTAAACCCCTATCTCTCCCTCTTGCCGTCCTCGCGGTGACCGTCGTTACCACCTTGAGCGGCTGCTCCCATTCCACTGACTCCACTGAGGCCGCGGATAAGCCGAATTTCACCGGCACCGCCCCGAGCTCCTCTGCGGCGGCCGCATCCGATACAGAGGCAGAGTCTCAGTCCTCGGCCACGGACTCCCCGGCGGAAGAAACCACCACCGAAGCCGCAGCGGATAAAGATGAAAACGATGCAGACAAGGACGCCGAGGGTGGCGGGGAAAATAAAATCATCCCGGTAGAGGCCCTCGATTCCCTGTGGGTGCCGGCGTTGTGCAATAACCAAGCGGGCAACTTGGAAGGCGGCCAGCTACCACAGCATCTTAAGACCGGGATGCTCTTTGACGCCGCCGCGGCGGGCCTGAAGCTGAATCAGGACGATACACCGAAGGGTGCCTACGCGGATATCAACGGCGATGGCAGAGACGAAGCCGTCATTACCTACGTCTGTAATCACGGCGGTACGGGATGGCCGGATAACCTGCTCATCTATGACAACGACCTGAATTACATCACCAAGGTGGATGATTGGGAGCGCGAGGGAATGCCACCCGCGCGCGGGCATATCCAGCAGCTGCAGTGGACCAAGGACACGGTCACCGTTACCTGGCGTGCCTATGCTGACGAGGACCCGGCCTGCTGCGCTACCCAAGAATTCACCGGAAACCTCACGTTGGACGGGGACACGCCGCACCTTGAGGTAACCGGTCACCGGCAGGTTTCCGGCTAGCGGCATTCCCTGCAGCATGGCGTAGTCTAAATGGGCTGTAATTAATACTCAGGGAGCTAAATCCCAGAGGCAAGAAAGGCAGGGCAGCGCGATGGCTGAGACCACCGAGCAGGCTAGCGATATCGTCGAGGCGTGGCTGAAACAAGAAGACGCCATCGATCCACAAAAGGCCCCGCGCCTGCAAGAACTTTTGGGTAGGGTGCCGCTGCAGGATCTCATCGCCGTCGTCGAGCGGCAAAATGCCATCCGCGCGGCGCTGGCCCTGCGCCTGCTGCCGCGCCAAAAATCGATCGCCGTCTTTGATGCCCTCGATGCCAAGCACCAGGCGGATATCATCGATGAGCTGGGCAATGCCGATGTCTACGAGTTCTTCGATGAGCTCGACCCGGAAGATCGCGTGGCCTTGTTGGACGAGCTGCCCGCGGAAATCGCGGACCGCCTGCTGCGCTCGCTGACCCAATCCAAGCGCGATGTCACGGGCGTGGTGCTGGGCTATGACAAGGGCTCGGTGGGCCGCCGCATGTCGCCCGAGGTTCCCGTCATCCACCCAGAGATGAGCGTGAAGGATGCCCTGTACAAGCTGCGGGAAACCGCACACGAGCTAGAGACCATCTATACCGTGCCCATTACACGCGAGGACCGGCGCTTGGTAGGCGTGGTCAGCCTGCGCGAGATTTTTACTGCCGATGCCGCACTCACCATGGCCGATATTATGCAGGAACCCGTCTTTGCCCAGGCCGGCGATGATGCGGAAGAAACCGCGCGCTGGTTCCTGCCGCTGGATATGCTGGCGCTGCCCGTTGTGGATGAATCGCACCGCCTTGTCGGCTTGCTGACGTGGGATGACGCTACCGATATCGTGGAGGAAGAAGATAGCGAGGACTCCGCTCGCGCCGGCGGTACCGAGGCCCTCCAGCAGCCGTACCTGTCCACGCCGCTGCTCAAGCTGGTGCGTTCGCGCATCGTGTGGCTGCTCGTGCTGGCCGTCTCTGCGCTGCTGACGGTGCAGGTACTCGATTCCTTTGAAGACACATTGGCCAAGGCCGTGGTCCTGTCCCTCTTTATTCCGCTGCTGACCGGCACCGGTGGAAATACCGGCAACCAGGCGGCTACCACGGTGACGCGTGCCTTGGCGCTGGGCGACGTCCGCACGCGCGACCTCCTCGCCGTCATGTGGCGCGAGCTGCGCGTCGGCATGCTGCTCGGTGCCGTGCTGGGACTAGCAGGCCTGGCGCTGGCCACCCTGGTTTATGGCCTAAGCATCGGCCTCGTCATCGGCTCGACGCTGTTTTTGATCTGTTCCATATCCGCGACCGTCGGTGGGCTTATGCCCATCGTGGCTAAGACCATCGGCGCCGATCCGGCGGTCTTTTCCAATCCCTTCATCTCTACCTTCTGCGATGCCACGGGCCTGATTATCTACTTCCTGATTGCCAAGACCGTGCTGGGCATCTAGCACACCCCCCTACGGTTCGGGGGTGAGGAAGTGGTGGGGGAATTTCCGGTTTCGGGCAGGTGCGGTGTGTGCTCTACGGGGGTGCGGGGGTGATTGCGTGTGGCGGGATATGGTTTCTGCGTCACATGTTTTGTATGGTCAGTGCATGCTTCGCAGTGAACTGGATAACTTTCGGTCTGCTGCCTCGGCCTAGCTAATAAACTGGGAAATACGGAGCATATCCCACAGCACAATCCTCTCTATGTGAAGGAGCGCGCGGTATGACCACCCCGCATACTCACGAATCTACCGCCCACACCGAAGGTGACGAGGCCCCCGGAGCGCCGCGCAGCGAGTGGCGCCGCCAGTTCATCGGCCTCTTCATCGGCTTGGGTTTGGCCGTACTGGTCTTCTTTATCTTCCCCTCGAATGCGATCGAGACCGTACAGGGCTCCGCGGGTGCGGATCCGGAGGCCGAGTACACGCTCAGTGCCATCCGCACCGTGGCCGCCGTAACCATCTTGATGGGCGTGTGGTGGATGACCGAGGCCATCCCGCTCGCTGCCACCGCGCTGCTGCCGCTGGTCATCTTCCCGCTCGCCGGGGTGGGCACGATTAAAGAGGTGGGTGCCCCATACGCGTCCGCCACCATTTTCTTGTTCATGGGTGGCTTCCTTATTGCGCTTGCCCTGCAGCGCTGGAATTTGCACCGCCGCCTAGCGCTGTACGTGGTGAAGATCATCGGTACCTCGCCCAAGCGCCTGATCTTGGGATTCATGCTGGCCACCGGCTTTTTGTCCATGTGGGTATCTAATACCGCTACGGCAGTGGTGATGCTGCCGATCGGCACCTCGGTGCTGGCACTGACCGCGGAAACTGTAGGCGGCTGGGATAAACAGAAGAAGTTTGCCACGGCACTGATGCTGGGTATCGCGTATTCCGCCTCCATCGGTTCGCTGGGTACGCTCATCGGCACCCCGCCGAATGCCTTCCTCAACGCATATATGGCCGATACCTGGGGCGTTACCCTTGGCTTCGGGCGGTGGATGGCGGTCGGTGTGCCGCTTGCAGCAATCTTCTTGCTGATTGCCTGGGCACTGCTCATCACCGTTTTCAAGCCGGAGATGAAGGATATTCCAGGCGGCCGCGAGCTTATCAACGACGAAATTGAAGCCCTCGGCCCCTGGACCCGCCCCCAAATCATGACCGGCATCATCTTCATCCTCGCCGCCGCAGCCTGGGTTACCCTGCCGCTGGTGCTCAAGGAATTTGAGAACTACGACGATGCCATCGTGGGCATTGCCGCCGGCATCCTGCTCTTTATCCTCCCCGCGGATAACCAGCGCCGCATCCGTTTGCTGGACTGGAAGACGGCCAATGAAATGCCGTGGGACGTCCTCCTGCTCTTCGGCGGTGGCCTGTCGCTGTCCTCGGTCTTTAATTCCTCCGGCCTGTCCCTGTGGATTGGTGAGATGGCCAAGGGGCTTAGCGTACTGCCCGTTGTCCTCATCGTCTCTGCCGTGGCTGCGCTGGTGCTCTTCCTGACGGAGATCACCTCCAATACGGCGACGGCGGCTACGTTCATTCCGATTATGGGTGGCGTCGCCGTGGGTGTGGGGCTCACTGCCGATGGCGATATCAACGTCCTTCTCCTCACCATTCCGGTGGCCCTCGCGGCAACCTGCGCATTCATGCTCCCAGTTGCCACCCCGCCGAACGCCATTGCCTATGGCTCTGGCTACGTCAAGATCGGCGAGATGATCAAGGGCGGCCTTGGCCTCAATATCATCGGCATCTTCCTCATTACCCTGACGGTGTACTTGCTGGCAGTGCCAATCTTCGGCCTCTCCATCTAGTTCCAGAGCGGAGTCCGTAGCCATTCCCTAAAGATCACCAGCGTCATTAGGGAATGGCTACAGCCGTTACTGTGCTGGCTGAATTTTTAGGTAGCGGGAAAACACGGATCCTAACCGCCCTCATTCCAGCTAGGTAAACACCGGGTGAACAGGCGATTTGTTAGTTTTCCGTACCGTGGGTATAGTAAATTCTCGTTGCACAGCAGAGCACACGCACTGCTTACCAACGGTCTGCGCCCGTAGCTCAACGGATAGAGCATCTGACTACGGATCAGAAGGTTGGGGGTTCGAATCCCTCCGGGCGCACAATGTGAAGTCTCGAGACATCGTTCCGGTCGATGCCTCGAGATTTTTCGTTTTCAGTTGCCCTGTTGGGGGTCAAGTTCGTTGTCTTTCTTGTTGTAATAGATCTTTTCTTCGGCGAGTGTG
>NZ_JAKRDT010000016.1:0-52619 GCF_022347385.1 Corynebacterium tuberculostearicum | reverse complement strand
CCAACCAAGGCAACTAAGCCACGACGATCCGATTCAGACAACGAATGAAACGGGCCAACAACCCCAGACACAACAACACCCTCCTAAGGGAAAGTGTTGCAACGACCCTCTGAACTCAAGCAACCCAGCCTACGAAAAAAGTCCCCGCGGTGTGCGGGGACTTCACAATTAGTGGCGCTCGGACAGCAGGCGCTGCAGCTCCTTCAGGTCGCTCTTGCGGCGGCGAGAGCGGAAGACCGAGAAAGCAATCAGGCCAACCACAGCGGCGCCGACGCCACCCAGGGCCATCTGCACGTTGCGGTCCTGCAGCTTATCGGTGGCCGCGGTCTTAGCCTCGTTGGCAAAGTTCTGCGGCTTGCTGCGCTGTGCCAACTCGTCCAGGGTGCCGGCCAGCTGGCGGCGGGTGCGCTCGATATCGCGCTGAATGTCTTCAATATTGCGTGCCACGAAGTTCTCCTCTTAACTTAGGTTCGCTCTTAACGGGGTCATTCTACCCCGCCGCCCCAAAAGCGTGCAGCCCGGGCGGTAAGTAAGGTGGAAACCATGACTGAAAACCGTTTGAACGTTGGAGATACCGCCCCTGCTTTTGCGCTTGCCGACGACGCCGGAAACACCGTTTCCCTCGCTGATTACGCAGGCCAGCGCGTACTGGTCTACTTCTACCCCCGCGCCAATACCCCGGGCTGTACCAAGGAAGCCTGCGATTTCCGCGATTCCCTGGAACAGCTCAATGATCTCAATATTGCCGTCGTAGGCATCTCGCCAGATAAGCCGGAGGCGCTAGCGAAGTTCCGCGCGGACCACGAGCTGAACTTCCCGCTGCTTTCGGACCCGGATAAGTCTGTCATGACCGCCTACGGCGCGTTTGGGGAGAAGAAGAACTACGGCAAGGTGGTCCAGGGCGTTATCCGCTCCACCTTCTTAGTCGAGCCGGATGGCACCATCGGCCAGACGCATTACAACGTCAAGGCCACCGGCCACGTTGCCCGCGTGATGAAGGGTCTTAGCTAGCGCGTGAGAGAGATTCTGCTACCGCGGCGTCGGCCAGCGCAGGCGCGCAGTCGCGAGCGCTTCGAGCGCATTCTGCAGGCCGCCCGCGCCGTGCTTGTCGACGTCGGCTTTGAATCCTTCACCGTCGACGAGGTCGCCCACCGCGCCGGCGTGCCCATCGGCACGCTGTATCAGTACTTTGCCAATAAATACGTGCTCATCTGCGAGCTCGACCGCCAAGACACGGCCGCCAGCCGGGCCGAAATCGAGCGCTTCTCCCGCCGCGCCCCGGCCGCGCAGTGGCCCGATGTGCTGGATGAAACCATCGATCACCTGGCGCGCATGTGGCGCGACGATCCCTCCCGGCGCGCCGTGTGGCATGCCGTGCAATCCACCCCCGCCACTCGCGCGACGGCCGCAGATACCGAGCGGCAGCTGCTTTGCCCCTTGTCAGAAATCCTCTCCCCGCTCGCGCCGTCCATGAGCGATGACGAACGCATTGACCTGGCCGGCTTCCTTATCCACAGCGTGGTCTCGCAACTCAATTACGCAACTGCGGGCGACCCCAGTGACTTTGATGCCGTGGTCGTAGAGATTAAGCGCATGCTCGTTTCGTATCTATTTGCCATTGCGGCCCACTGGGGCAGTTGACGCTTAAACAAGTTATCCACAGCTGCGGACGTCTTCGCCTCGGCTTACCCGCCGGCTCTGCTTAAAGTTGCAGCCATGAGCGCACTGAAGGCCTATGCCACCCACATAGCCTCGGCGATGGACATCCTCGCCGAGGCCCACAGCATGTCTGAACGCGCCCTTGTCGAGCTGGGCTTGCCGGATGTCGAGGCCCGCGACCTCCGCGCGCTGGCCGCGGTCTACTTCGGCCCGACCGGCTTCAGCCGCAAGCAACGCCACGCAGCCGCGGCCGCCCGACACCACGACCTCGTAACGCTCAAGCTGATTGAAAAGTACGTCTCCCGGGTGCGCGCTAAGCGTGAGGCGTGGGACCTGCGCGTGGAGCTGTGCCGCCTGCGTGGGCCGGCTTCTGAAATCGCCCGCCGCGCTAAGCAACGCCTGCGCGAACTTCGCCCGCGCCGCATGCCACCCCGCGAAGGCGTCCAACTCCTTCGCCGCCCGAACGGACCGTGGACTATGCGGATTACCGCACCCTCGGCCTTCCTTGCTGAATTCGACGCCGCGCTCGACCCCGACCGCCCACTCGATTCCCTCCGCGACCTACTTCGCGGCACCGGCGCGCCCTCCGCGCGCACCACCACTAACGTCATCATCCCGCTCAACGCCCTAGACCAAATCCTGGACGGCGACGGCGAGGAAGTCACGCTGCGCCTTACCAATGGCGCCACCATTTCCGGCGCCGAGCTCGTCGAGCGCACCTTCACCGAGCACGGCCTTGCGACGCTAATCCACCCCGTCAAGGGCCCCGTCAACCTGTATCGCACATCACGTTACGCCACCGAGAAACAGCGGCAGATGGCCGCGGCCGAAAATCCCACCTGCCCGTGGCCGCCGTGCAACCACCCGGCAGACAAGGCCCAGATCCATCACCTCAAGGCGTGGAAACACGGCGGGTTGACCAATATGGAGAACCTGACGGTGTGCTGCCCCTACCACAACGGGGTCAACCAGGATGATCCAAATGCCCCGCCGCTGCGCGGGCGCCTTGCCCGAGTCAATGGCAAGGTCCGCTGGGTTCGTTAGCGCTGCCTCTGCGAGGTAGCGCTACTCGGCGTGCTCTAAAAAGTCCGCGTAGACTTCGGCGGCTACCCGCGCGAATTCGGCGGGCGTCATGCGGGCCATGCCCTCCGGCAGGCTGCCCCACAGCGGACAGCCGGTCACCTGCGGCATCTCCTCGAGGTTCAGTCGGGTAGCTAAATCCGGATCGGCCGGCAGCGAGCCACCAATCAGCCCGAGCACCTCGATTCCGTGGCGTTGCGCCTCGCGCACAGTCAGCTCGGCCGCGTTGAGGCTTCCTAGGCTGAGGGAGGTGACGATGAGGAGCCTATCGGCGACGTCGGCAAGCGTATAGGCGTCCGCCAGACGCACGAGCAGCCCGCCGGCGCCTTCAACAAGCACCACGCGGCCGGGCGCGTCAAGGGCGGCAATCCACTCCTTGAGTTCCTGCAGGCCGGGTTGGTCCATGCCGGCCCGGCGCGCAGAAAGGTTTGGCGCCAGCGGCTCCGGGAAGCGCACCATCTCGGTGACCTCCACGCCTGCCAGCTTGCCGACGGTCACCGCATCCCCCTTCCCCTCCGGCTCCCCCGTCTGCAGTGGCTTAGCGTAGACAACCTCACGGCCGCGCTGCTTGAAGGCACTGGCGAGCGCGGCCGTGGCCACCGTCTTGCCGACGTCCGTGTTCGTCCCCGTCACGTAAATAATCACTGTCGTCCTCCTGCTACCGCGGCGCGCACGCCGCGGCACATCTGGGTTACTTCGTCGGCGGTGCTGATAAACGGCGGCATGATATAAATCAGTCGGCCGAACGGGCGCAACCACACGCCCTGTTCCACGGCCGCGGCCGTCGCAGCGGCCATATTTACTTCGCGTTCCATTTCCACCACGCCGATGGCACCAAGCACGCGCACATCCGCTACCCCCGGCTCCTCGGCTAGGTCTGCAAGCCCGCGCTGCAGCTGCTTTTCGATGCCCGCTACCTGCTCGCGCCAGTGCCCTTCCACAATGAGCGCAGTCGCCTCGGCCGACACGGCGCAAGCGAGCGGATTAGCCATAAACGTCGGCCCATGCATCAACGCGCGCGGGCGCATTCTCTCGGACACCTTCGCGGTAGCGAGCGTGGCGGCCATGGTCATAAACCCACCGGTCATCGCCTTGCCAACGCACATAATATCCGGCACGACGCCGGCTGCTTGGGTAGCAAAAAGGTCGCCAGTTCGGCCGAATCCGGTGGCGATTTCGTCGGCGATGAGCACGATACCGTGGCGGTCACAGATATCCCGGGCCCCGCGCACCAGCTCGTGGTCATGAAAGCGCATGCCTCCCGCACCTTGGACTACAGGTTCAATGACTAGGGCCGCGACCTCCTCAGTGATGCACGCTTCCAGCTCGTGCAGATAGGTTGCGCGCTCGGCCGGGCTAGCTCCGCGGGTAGGCGGCGCTGGGGCGAAAATCTGGCGCGCTAAGGTGCCAGTCCACATCGAGTGCATGCCGCCTTCAGGATCGCACACGCTCATCGCCGCGAAGGTATCGCCGTGATACCCCGATCGCCACGTCAGCATCTTGGTGCGCTCGGGGTGCCCTAGGCCACGGGCGTACTGTAGCGCCATTTTGATGGCTACTTCTACCGATACAGATCCGGAGTCCGAATAAAAGACCTGTTCGAAATCACCCCGGGTCAGTTCCATGAGGTTGCGGGTAAGCCGCGCGGCAGGTTCGTGGGTGAGCCCGCCGAACATGACGTGGCTCATTCGCTCGATTTGTGCGGCCGCTGCTGCTTTGAGTCGCGGGTGTCCGTGGCCGTGGGCGGCGGCCCACCAGGAAGACATGGCGTCGATAAGCGTGGTGCCATCCGCAAGCGTTAGATGGACGCCGGCGGCCGAGTCCACCACAAGCGTTGGCTCGCCTGGCTCGGCGTAGGGGTGCCAAATGTGTCGCGCATCGAGAGCGGCAATATCCTCCGCTGAAATATCCATGATTTTAGGTCTATCACAGACTTTCGGCCGTTATAGTGCTTTTATGACAATTATTAAACAGCGTTCAATCCGGCGTCTACCGGCGGCTTTACCAGCAGTCGCCGGAATTGAAATGTGGGAGCGCTTTAGCTTCTACGGCATGCAAGCCATCCTCGCCTACTACCTCTATTCCACCTCCGGCGGGCTCGGCATGGACCAAGCACAGGCCACCGCGCTTGTCGGCACATACGGTAGCCTGCTCTATCTGTGCACGTTCGTAGGCGGGTGGGTCAGCGACCGGCTCTTGGGCGCCGAACGCACGCTCCTTGCCGGCGCGGTTCTGCTCATTTGCGGGCACTTTTCGTTGTCCTTGGTGCCTGGCGCGGCAGGTCTCGTAGCCGGGCTTTTGCCGCTTGCACTGGGCTCAGGCCTGCTCAAGACAGCAGCAATCACCATTCTGGGTGCGGCTTTTCCTCCCGCGGCCGGCGCACGAGATGGCGCCTTCCAGATCTTTTATCTAGGGATTAATATCGGCGCCCTACTCGGGCCAATGCTTACTGGCTGGCTGGCACAAGAATACGGTTACCACGCTGGCTTCCTCGCGGCCGCGATCCTCATGTGTTGCGGGTGCGCCCTCTACGGCACGCTGCGCCGGCGGGTAGTTGCGGAATTCGATTCGCGGCCGCCCAACCCCACCACCACACCGGGCAGGGCCGCGGCGATAGCGTTGGCGACCGTCGTGGGCGGCGTCGTCGTTGCGGTGACTGTCTCGCCAGATAAGCTGGCCGTGCTTTTGCTCCTTACCACGATCACGGCCGCCCTCGCTCTCTTCGCCAGCATGCTGCGGTCGCCGCGGGTCAGCGCGCCGGAGCGGCGGAAGGTCGTGGCATATATTCCGCTGTTTTTCTGCTCTACGGCCTATTGGACCCTCCAACCGCAGATTTACGGCGTGCTAGCCGTGTACTCGGATCAGCGTGTAAACCGCATGGTAGGCGGATTTGAGATTCCAGCGGCGTGGACGCAATCGCTCAACCCCCTGTTCATCTTGGTGTTGTCCCTTCCATTGGCTGCTGGCATGGCCCGATGGGCTCGCTCGCGACGTCTATTAATGGCCGTAGGCATCATGGTGGCTGGTTCCGGAATGTTTGTGCTGTTGCCGTTCGTCGGGGGCGGAGAAAACTCAACGCCGTTCGCGGTTTTGGCCTTGACCATCTTCTTGATGTCGCTCGGCGAGCTATTCATCGGACCAGTGGGCATGGCGGCATCGGCCGCGCACGCACCACGGGCCTACGCGACGCGCTTTTCAGCACTGTACTTTCTCACCATGGCCATCGGCACCTCGCTGGCGGGAACACTATCGACGCTCTATGACCCTTCCTCGGCAGATGCGGAGCGGAACTACCTACTTATTGTCGGAATCGTCCCCGTCGCACTGGGGCTCATGCTCTTGGTCGGCCGAAAGGACGTCGTGGACGAGGTTTCGGGCGGCGTCTAAGGTATCGGCTCCTGAGGTAGCTTGGGTGTCAGTGGAGAAAATCTGACACTCGTGATCCGGCACAACTTCCGCGCGGCGGGTTATGCCACGCTGCGCGGTATAGGCATCAAAGAGGTTATCGATGCTCAGGACTAGTCCTCGTTTTTCAATTGCTCGCGCAGCTGCTGGAAGTACTCGCGGGCAGCCTGGGGCTGCGCGGTGGAGTGCTGGCCCTGCTGCGGCTGCGGCTCTGCCTGCTGGTTCTCGGAGCGTTGCTGCTCAGCGCGCTGGGAAGCGGCGATGGCTTCGCGCTTAGCGCGTTCGGCCTGTCGCTTAGATTCGCGCTCGATTTCTTCGGCGCGAGAAGGCTTCTTAGGCTGCGGGCGACGGCACTGGGACGGCTCCTCGGCGGAGTCGAGGGCACGGTTGGCCATGAGCACATCGCGCATACCGCTGAAAAGATCGCCCATCCCCTGCGGGTTGGAGGGCATGTAGAGAACGGACGCCTGGCCGTTGTGAGAGACGTCGACCATAGCGTCGAGGTACTGGGAGACCAGCATGAGGGCTTCGGGGGATTCTTCCACGCCGGCGTCGCGAAGCATCTCGTACTGCTGGGCAATGCCCTCGACGATTTCCTTACGCTGGTCGGCGACGCCGCGGCCCTGCAGCTTCTTCGCCTCGGCTGCACCCTCGGCCTCCTTGACCACACGGATCTTCTCGGCTTCCGCCTGAGCGACGGCCGCCTCGCGCTCGCGCTGCGCTGCGTTAATGGAGTTCATGGACTCACGCACCCGGGAATCAGGGCGAATATCGGTGACCAAGGTATTGACGAAGTTCCAGCCATATTCGGCCATGTTGTCGCGCAGGGAGGCCGCAACATTGCGGGCGATGGTGTCCTTGGAAGAGAAGGAATCATCCAGGTTCATATTCGCCACGGAAGAGCGAACATTGTCCTGCACGTAGGCCACAATCTGCTGCTCGTGATTGGAGAGCATGTAGTACGCCTCGCGCTCGCGACCCTGGACTACCTCGTACTGCACGGCGACAGGGATTTGGACGAAGACATTGTCCTTCGTCTTGGTCTCCACCATCACGTCCAGCTGGCGCACCTGCAGCGAAATCTTATCGCGTACACGGTCCACCCACGGCATCTTAAAGTGCAGGCCAGCATGCGCCACCTTTTGGAATTTGCCCAAACGCTCCAAAATGGCAGCTTCGCGAGTGCGAACGATGAAATAGCCATCGAAAAGCGTTCCCAAGATAATCAGCAGGATAAAAACTATTACTATGGTGGCAATCATTGAATCTCCCTAAATGTCGTGATGATCACTAATATTTTCGCATAGGAAATAGCGAAATGCTAGTGATCGTCGATAAGCGAAAAGAGCCTCCCCAAGATGGTCGCACCATCCTCGCGAATGCCGTTGTGCTGGAACTCATTGTTAATCCACGGCCGCAGGTCTCCCAGGTGCGCGGCCGTAGCCAAGGACTCCTCGAGAGGGACGAAAATATCATCGACGTAGATGGCCGCGGCCGTGGTGGGCACCTCGCCCAACGCATAGGGCGGGGAGAATTCGTGGCGGGCGAGGCCATGGGCGGCGTCGGCAAACGCGTGCAAGGCCGGGTCCTCGTCGAACTGCCAGGGGAAAATGTGCTCGCCGGTCAGCCAGGTGCCGACCTCAGCAAACTCCGGAAATTCCTCGCGCACGCGGTGCGCCGCCCAGTTCGTAGCGGCCTGGCCACCGGCGCCGCCGTAAATCGACTCATGGATTGCGGCGTACAACGGAGCATCCGCAAAGCTCACGCGCTGGCCGACGTCCGCCAGGAAGTCACCCCGCAACCGCTTCTCCCCCGCTACGGTGCGGAAGGGCTCTTCCAGCAGATAGGCCAGCGAATCAAAGCCGGTGCCGCGGCCGAGCTCGATGCCGATAGTGCGAAACCGCAGTGCGGACAAGCGCTCACCGGTAGGAAGCCGCTCATCCGAATTGTCGAGGTGGGAAATGATCTCCTCGATCCGGCCCTGTGCCCACGGGAATTCGCGGTAGAAGCGCTCCTGGCGGGCCTTGAGTTTGCTGAAGGTAGCGCGGTAAAGATCGTCCGCGCCTTTCAGCGTGGGGATACCGCCGGTGAAGAAGGCATGCTCGACGCGCTCGGGCGCTTGGGAAAGGTAGGCGGTGATACAAAAGCCGCCGAAGGATTGGCCGAACAGCGACCATTTCTCGAGTCCGAGGTGCTCGCGCAGGCGCTCGGCATCGCGGACGATATTGTCTTGGCGCAGCAACGCCAAGTGCCCTGCAGTGCGCTCTGCGGCCGGGCTAAGCGCATCAATGCGGTGCGAGCGGCCGGTGCCGCGCTGATCCATGAGGATAACGCGGTAGCGCTCCAGTGCCTTGCCAATCAGCCCCGTAGGCGCCAATGGCCGAGGCGCCGGGAAACCGGGACCGCCCTGCAGGTAGAGCAATGCGGGCAGGTCCTCTCCACCGGGCGGGATTATTTCGCGGGCGTAGAGCCCAAAAGTCCCGTGGGGATTGGAATAATCCCACGGGACTTCTAGGTGGTGCTCTTTAATTGTGTGGCCGAAGCGGCGATAGGAGGTCATGTACTCCCAGGCTAGTGGACTTCCAGACCCTTCGAGCGGAAGACGTCGCGGATTTTCTCCACATCCTCCGGCTTTGGTGGCTTCGTGTCAGCTAGCTGGTAGTTCATACCCAAGTTATCCCACTTGTCCTTGCCCATATTGTGGAAAGGCAGGACCTCAACGCGCTCAACGTTGGATTTCCAACGCGCCACGATATTGGCCACATTTTCCACGTTCTCTGGCGAGTCCGTGAGGTCTGGCACCACCACGAAGCGGATCCACACCGCCTTGCCCATCTTGTTTAGCCTGTCGCCGAAGTCCAGCGTCGGCTGGAGTTCGCGCTGAGTGACCTTGCGATAGGTTTCCTCGTCGCCCGACTTGACGTCGAGAAGCACGAGGTCGATATTGTCCAGGTCCTCGTCACGCAAACGCGCACCGAGATAACCGGCAGTATCGATGGTGGTGTGGATGCCCGCATCGTGAACTTCCTTCAGCACGCGGCGCGTGAAAGAAAGTTGGAAGAGGGGTTCACCACCGGAGATGGTGAGACCGCCACCGGAAGCGTTGAAGATTGGCTTATAACGCTTAATGCGCTTGACCACATCCTCGACCCGCTCTAGCGTGCCGGTCTTCATCTCCCAGGTGTCTGGGTTATGGCAGTACTGGCAGCGCAGTGGGCAGCCGGACATGAACATCGTCATGCGGGTACCCGGGCCATCGACGGCGGTCACGAGCTCCCAAGAGTGCACGAGGGCAATATCGCCGGTACGGCGCGCCTCCATGAGTTCGGGGCGGGTAATGTCATCGAATTGAGCGTCGTCTCCCAGGCCCGCGGCCGCGCCGCGGACTCGCTCTCCCTCTTCAGGAGAGAGGGTAACGACACCAGTAACGCCATCTGCCATGATTAGGAACCCTGGTGGAAGGTGCGGGAGATAACGTCGAGCTGCTGCTCCTTGGTCAGCTTGACAAAGTTGACAGCGTAGCCAGAGACGCGAACGGTGAGGTTCGGGTACTTCTCTGGGTGCTCAACGGCGTCCTCGAGGGTGGACTTGTCCAGCACGTTGATGTTTGCGTGGTACAGACCAGAGTTCATCTGGTGTGCATCGCGGTTTGCCTTCATTGCTGACATGCGGTCTTCGAAAGTTGGGGTTGCCATGATTTTCTCCTTTTCGAGATGGTTGAGGGGGGTTAGTGGTTTTTACTTCTCCATGATGAAGCCAGCATCCAGAACGCCCACCAAGTTATTGATGCGCTCTTCTGGGGTGCGGCCCAATCCGGAAGGAGTAATGGTGTTGGTCAGCGAGATGCCGTCCAAGGCGTCCTTGTAATCCAGCTTGCCGACGGACAGCATGGAAGCAACCATGCCGTGACTGTCAGCACCGTTTTCAGGGTTAGCGCCTGGGGAGAACGGCGTGCCGGCCTTGTGGCCCGACGGGAAGGCGCCTGTTGCCTTGCCGTAGACCACGTTCGAGGTAATGGTCAGCACGGACTGGGTTGGGATGGCATTGCGGTACATCGGGATGGCCTTAATCTTTTCCATCACGGTGTGGACAATGGTAGCGGCGATATCATCGGCGCGGTCATCATCGTTGCCGTAGAACGGGAAGTCACCTTCGGTGACGTAGTCCGTAATCAGGCCGGTCTCGTCGCGTACCGGGGTGACCTTAGCGTACTTGATAGCAGCCAGGGAGTCGGCGACGATGGACAGGCCGGCGATGCCGCAGCCCATGGAGCGGACGATATTGGAATCGTGCAGCGCCATCTCGACTGCCTCGTAGGCGTACTTGTCGTGGGAGTAGTGGATGATGTTGAGGGCTTCTACGTAGGTGCCAACAACCCAGTCCAGCATCTCCTCGTACTTCTGCCATACCTCGTCGAAGTCCAGCGGGCCGTCGCCCTTGATGGGCTCGTAGCCTTCGACAACCTGCTTGCCGGATACCTCATCGCGGCCACCGTTGATGGCGTAGAGCAGAGCCTTTGCGGCGTTCACACGAGCGCCGAAGAACTGCATCTGCTTGCCAACTTCCATCGGGGAGACACAGCAAGCAATTGCGGCGTCGTCACCCCACTGCTCACGAATCTGGCGGTCAGACTCGTACTGGATGGAGGAGGTCTCAATGGAGATGTGGGCACAGAATTCCTTGTAGCCCTCTGGCAGCTTCGGATCCCAGAAGATGGTGATGTTTGGCTCAGGTGATGGGCCAAGGTTAACCAGGGTCTGCAGCAGACGGAAGGAAGTCTTGGTGACCATGTGGCGGCCGTCGTTGCCAAAGCCAGCGTCGGACCAGGTTGCCCAGTATGGGTCGCCGGAGAAGATCTGGTCGTAGTCGATGGTGCGCAGGAAGCGAACGATACGCAGCTTGAGAACCAGGGAGTCGATGATCTCCTGGGCGTCTTCCTCGGTGATGATGCCAGCGGCGAGGTCGCGCTCGAAGTAGCAATCGAAGAAGGCGGACAGGCGGCCGATGGACATTGCGGCGCCATCCTGGGACTTAATGGAAGCCAGGTAGCCGAAGTAGGTCCACTGTACTGCCTCGTGAGCGGTCTTGGCCGGCTGGGAGATGTCGAAGCCGTAGGACTCGGCCATCTTCTTGAGCTTCTTCAGGGCCTTGATCTGCTCGGAGTGCTCCTCGCGGAAGCGTGCCCAGTGCTCAGAGAAGCCAGCATCTGCGACGGAATCGCGGGAAGCCTGCTTTTCCTCGATCAGGTAATCCACACCATAAAGTGCGACACGGCGGTAGTCGCCGATGATGCGGCCACGGCCGTAAGCATCCGGCAGGCCGGTGATGATGTGTGATGAACGAGCAGCGCGGATGCGCGGGGTGTAGATATCGAAGACCGCATCGTTGTGGGTCTTGCGGTAACGGGTGAAGATCTTCTCCACCTCAGGATCTACTTCCTTGCCCGCTTCGGCGATAGCCTGCTTGACCATGCGCCAGCCACCGAACGGCATCATGGCGCGCTTCAGCGGGGTATCAGTCTGCAGACCGACGATAACGTCGTCGTCCTCTGAGATGTAGCCGGCCGGGAAGGCGTCGATATCGGTCGGGGTGTGGGTGTCAACGTCGTAAACGCGCTGCTCGCGCTCGACGGACAGATACTTCTTTTCCAGAGTGTCCCAGACGCGCTCGGTCTTCTCGGTCGGGCCTGCCAGGAAGCTGGAGTCGCCGTCGTACGGCGTGTAGTTGCGCTGGATGAAGTCGCGGACGTTAATGCCCTCGGTCCATGGACCGGACTCAAATCCCTTCCAAGCTTCAAACTGTTGAGGCTGCGTTGCGGTAGTCATAATTCCCTTCTTTCGGGCGAATTTCTAGCAGGGGATAAATGCCGCTTTCTTCGAGCCACAGCACCAAGCCCCTCTGGCCTCAATTGTTGACCAATTCCCTGGTAATAACAAGTCTCGCAAACGTTTGAAAGCTAAGTAATAAACCGGTCGTGTTGTTTCGCAGGTGAGTGATTTTATGCAGTACGCACGTACGTCTTCCATCGGGGGTGAAATAGCCCCGAACGTGTTCCGCATCACCACTAAATTTTGGCCGCTACCTGCGCGAACCTCTACTGTTAATCCCGTTCAGCTTCGCTTCCGCACAAAGGAGGACTTCGTGGCTTCCCAGCCCAAGCATCCAGTAGATATCGTCCCACCCGCGCCCAAACTAGCCGCCTTGGGTTTACAGCATGTGCTGGCGTTTTATGCCGGCGCAGTCATCGTCCCGCTGCTCATTGCCGGCTCGCTCAATCTGGATGCGGAAACGACCATCCACCTCATTAATGCGGACCTGTTGACCTGTGGCATAGCGACGATCATTCAGTCCATGGGCGTCGGCAAGCGCATTGGCGTGCGCCTGCCCATCGTGCAGGGCGTGACTACTACGGCCGTCTCCCCGATTATTGCCATTGGCCTGGGCGCGACCGACGGCGCGGGTGGGGTGGCCTCGCTGCCAACCATTTATGGCGCCATTATTGTCGCCGGCCTTTTTACCTTCTTCGCGGCGCCGGTCTTTGGCAAGGTGCTGCGCTTCTTTCCGCCGGTGGTCACCGGTTCGGTCCTGCTGGTTATGGGTACGTCGCTGTTGGGGGTGTCGGCCAATGACTTTGTCAATTACGCCGAGGGCGTGCCGGCCACCCGCGACTTACTCTATGGCTTTGGCACGCTCGCGGTCATCATCTTGGTGCAGCGTTTTTCCTCCGGCTTCCTGGGCACCCTGGCCGTGCTCATCGGCCTAGTCCTGGGCACGGGCGTGGCGCTCGTGCTTGGCGACGCCTCCTTTGACGAGGTCTCCTCCGCCCCCGCCCTCGGCATTACTACCCCGTTCTACTTCGGCATGCCGAAGTTTGACCTGGTAGCCATCTTCTCGCTCATCATCGTCATGATCATCACCATGGTGGAGACCACCGGTGACGTCTTTGCCACCGGCGAGATTGTAAAAAAGCGCATCCGCCGCGATGACGTCGTGCGTGCCATTCGCGCCGATGGCCTGTCCACCCTGGTGGGCGGCGTGATGAACTCCTTCCCCTATACCTGCTTTGCCCAAAACGTTGGCCTGGTACGCCTGACCAGCGTGAAGTCACGCTGGGTGGCCGTTGCCGCCGCCGGGTTCATGATGGTGCTGGGCATTTTGCCCAAGGCCGGCGCGGTCGTAGCCTCCATCCCCTCCCCCGTTCTCGGCGGCGCCTCCCTGGCGCTTTTTGCCAACGTGGCGTGGGTGGGCCTACAGACCATCGCCAAGGCCGATCTTTCCGATGGCCGCAACTCCGTCATCGTCACCTCCGCGCTGGGGCTGGCCATGCTGGTGACCTTCAAGCCGGATATCGCCACCGCCTTCCCGGAGTGGGCGCAAACCTTCGTCTCTTCTGGCATGTCCATCGGCGCCATTACCGCCATTGTGCTCAACCTTTTGTTCTTCCACACAGGAGGCAAGCAGGGAACGCAAGTGTCTCGGGCCGTCGGCAAGAGCGTGAGCCTCCAGCAGCTCAACGGCGCCTCCCGCGAAGAATTCGTCTCCGCGCTGCGCCCGCTGTTTAATAACGAGACCTGGCCGCTGGAGCTGGCGTGGGAGTCGCGGCCCTTCGGCGATGTTAATGAGCTGCGCGCGGCCATTCAGGTGGCCGTGCTGACCGCGGATGATTCCCGCCGCGCCGCCCTCATCCACGATTACCCGGCCATGGATGAGCTGCTGCTTGCCGACGCCGACGAAGCCGCCACCATCTCCGCCGACCGCGGCTCCCTGGGCCTGACCGACCTGGATGATGTGCAGACCGA
The DNA here is from genome assembly GCF_022347385.1 of Corynebacterium tuberculostearicum. Taxonomy (GTDB): domain Bacteria; phylum Actinomycetota; class Actinomycetes; order Mycobacteriales; family Mycobacteriaceae; genus Corynebacterium; species Corynebacterium tuberculostearicum_M. Next base: position 38,676 of record NZ_JAKRDT010000016.1, on the reverse strand, counting down.
GCGCATCACCGAGCTCTCCGCCGCCTACCGCGAGCGCTTTGACATGCCGTTTGTGGCCTATTTGGATACCAATGACACCGTCGACCGCGTCATTGATGCCGGCGTGCGCCGCCTGGCCAACTCCCCGGAACAGGAAAACCGCACCGTGCTGGGCGAAATCGTAGAAATTGCCAACGACCGCTTCGATATTCTGCTGGCCGATGCCAACCCGGTCCGCTCCTCGTGGGACCGCAAGTTCACCGAGGTGGACTAGTTAGCGAAAGGAAAAGTCCACTTCGGCCTCTGGGTCCACGCCGGAAATAATGCCGGTGTAGAACTGCTTGGCCTGGGATTGGAGGACATCGCGATTATCCGCGATGTCCTCTTTCTTTTTGTCCTCGTTGAGGATCTTGGTGATGGTTTCCGCCTTATCGATATCCGGGGTAATCCAACTCAGCGCCCCGTTGTCCTCCACCGCGGTTTCGAAATTCTCATCCGAGTGCCCGATGAAAATGAACTCGGGGATCTCCACGCGGAAGTGGTGCGGGGATTCTTCTTCCACCTGAACCTGCGATCCTTCGATGCCGAGCTTCGCGCGATAGGAGTATTTGATGTACTGGGTGCGCTCACTGCCCGGGACCTGCCAATTCCACAGCTTACTGGTGGCGGATTCCTCCGATAGGCCCTCGATGCCCAGCGAGACGAGCACCACCTGCTCTTCGCGCTCCACGGCCTTGATGACCTTGGTATTACTCGATTCGGTCTCCACCTCCACCGGTTCCCGCACCTGCCAAATGAACACCGCGGCGGCAGCCACGGCGGCAATGAGAATGACGGCGATAAGGGTGGATAGCAGCTTTTTCATGATGACCATCTTAAGGCGAATATGCGGGCGGTGATATGCGAAAGCGCCGCCAGCTCTGTGAGCCGGCGGCGCCGATTGTGCGCCCGGTGAGACTTGAACTCACACGTCATAAGACACTAGAACCTAAATCTAGCGCGTCTGCCAATTCCGCCACGGGCGCGGGGGACTTGCCATAGTGTACACGGCACGCCGGCAATCCAGAAACCAGGGGTGTTCTGTTTTCCGGCCGCTGGTGGGTAGGGTGGATCGCGTGAGCACTCAAGAGGAAAAGAAGAACAAGCGCGTGCAGGTGCGGTGGTGGCACATCCTCCTCATCGCGTTTTTCGTCGTGCTCTTCCTATTCCTGGCCTATTGGCAATGGACGCGCTTCCGCTCCGGCTCAGGCACCTTCCAAAACTTGGGCTATGCCTTCCAGTGGCCACTGTTCGCCGTGTTCGTGGTCTACGCCTATCGCACCACGCTCCGCTATGAAAACGAGCGCCTCGCGGCCGAGGAAGAAGCCCGCGACATGGATAGCACCACCACTGAGGCCCCGGCTGAGTCTCCCGCACCGCCGCAGGCAGATACCAAAATCGATGAGGATTTCCTGCCCCAGCGGCCGCAGATAGATGTGGACACGTTCAACGCCATGAATACCCCGCGCCGCCGGCGCGGCGAGAATGAAGAAAGCTGATTATGACCAATAAAGTTCACCCCGCCCGCCAGGCCCGCATCCGCGGACCTTTGAAGTTTTTCTCCATCGCGGCCACCGTGACCGGTATCTTCCTGATTATCCTGGTCATCCGCATGGTCTGTCAGTACCTCATCGGCATGGAGATCCCAGAGTGGGCCACCTATATCGCGATCGTGCACGGCATCGCGTACATGACCTACCTGCTGTCCATCCTTATCCTCGGCCCGCGCGCGCTGTGGCCCGTAGGCAAGCTTTTTACCACCGCCCTTGCCGGCGTGGTGCCCTTCCTGTCCTTCTGGATGGAGCACAAGCGCCGCAAGGAGATTAAGGAGGAGTTCCAGCTCTAGGAACTGCGAACCAGCTCCGCGATGGCGGGGACTAGTTGACTTAGAGCGCGGCCGCGATGCGAGACCGCGTTCTTTTCTTCTGGGGACATCTCCGCGGCCGACCGGGACTCGCCTTCTGGCTGAAAGAGCGGGTCATAGCCAAAGCCGTTGTCCCCGCGCGGCTCGCGCAGGAAGCGGCCTTCCCAGCGGCCCTCGGCCACGTGCTCGGTGCCATCGGGAGTCACGAGCGCGCAGACGGAGACAAAGGCGGCGGCGCGGCGCTCATCGGGGACATCGGCCATCTGTGCCAAGACCAGGTCATTATTGGCCTGGTCATTGCCGTGCTGGCCGGACCAGCGGGCGGAAAGCACGCCGGGCATGCCGTTGAGCTCTTCGATGGCCAGGCCGGAATCATCCGCGACGGTAGCAAAGCCGGTAGCGGCCGCGCCGGCGCGGGCCTTGATGAGCGCGTTATCGGCAAAGGTGCGGCCGTCCTCCACCGGCTCTGGGTAGGGCTCCACGGCGGATAGCGGGCGCAGCTCGACGCCCTCGATGCCGGCATCGGCCAAGATGCGCTCGAGCTCCGCGAGCTTTTTCGGGTTATTGGACGCGACGAGAATTACCACCCCAGCGCCGCCTTCTGTGCGGCGATGAGCTCGCGGCAGCCCTTCTGCGCTACGTCGAGCATCTCGTTGAGTTCCTCGCGGCCAAAGAGGCCGTGCTCGCCGGTGCCCTGGATTTCCACGAAGTCACCGGATTCTTGCATCACCACGTTGAGGTCGACCTCCGCGCGGGAATCTTCCTCATAAGGCAGGTCGAGGCAGATTTCGCCATCAATGATGCCGACCGAGACCGCGGCGATGGGATCGAGCAGCGGCTCGCCGGGGACGACGCCCTCGGCCTTGAGGTGTGCGATGGCGTCGGCAAGCGCAACATAGGCGCCGGTGATAGACGCAGTGCGGGTGCCGCCATCGGCCTGCAGGACGTCGCAGTCGAGCTGGATGGTGTTCTCGCCCAGCTCCTCGAGGTCCACCGCAGCGCGCAGGGAGCGGCCGACAAGGCGGGAAATCTCGTGGGTGCGGCCCTTGACCTTGCCCTTCATGGATTCGCGCGGCATGCGGTCATGGGTGGCAGAAGGCAACATGGCGTACTCGGCGGTAAGCCAGCCTTCGCCCGAATCACGCTTGAAGCGCGGCACGCCATATTCCACGGATGCGGTGCACATGACGCGGGTATTGCCAAACTCCACCAGCACCGAGCCGGCCGGGTTGGTGGTGAAATTGCGGGTAATGCGGACGCTGCGCATCTGGTCCAGCGCGCGCCCATCGGCACGAGTAAATTCAGTCATGCCGTCCAGCGTATCTTAGAACTCCATCCCCGCGGCGCCGAGGACAATCTCTCCATCGAATTCGGAGCGGGCTGCCTCCAAAGTTGCTTGCGCATCGCCCCACGGCTGAATGTGGATGAGCACCAGCTTGCTCACACCCGCCTCGCGCGCCGCCCTACCGGCTTCCGCGCCCGACATGTGCATGTCCGGCGCCTTGCCCTCCGAGGTCTCGCCCCAGGCCGCCTCGCAGAGGAAGATATCGGCACCACGGGCGGCTTCGACAAGCGCGGGCGTATACGAAGAGTCACCGGAATAGGTAATGGTCTGGCCCGTCTTCGTGTGCTCCACGCGCAAGGCATAGGCCTCTACCGGGTGATTTACCGGGAAGGGGGTGATATAGACGTCATCCACGAGCTGGCGCTCGCCCGGCTCCCAGGCGCTAAAGGCGAAGGTATCGGACATGTCATCGATGCCATCGACCTCATCCGAGGACAGGCGGCCCAGATGCGTAGGCGTAGCCTTCGGCCCGAAGCACATATTGCGCGAAGCCGCCGGCGCCGTGGGATGGAAGCGGCGCCACACCATCAGGGAAGGAAAATCCAGGCAGTGATCGGCATGCAGATGGCTAAAGGCCACGTGCGCATCACAAGGATCCTGCTGCTGTTCCAGCTGCGCCAAGGTGCCAGGGCCCATGTCGAGGACAATGGACGGCGCATTATCGAAAGACAGCAAGTAGCCGGAGGCGGGATTCTGGGCGGTGGGGACGCTACCGGAGCAGCCTAGGATGGTCAGCTTCATGGGCTCAATAGTTCCATGAATTCGCCCCACATGCGTACTCAACGTGCAAACGGGGGAGAAATTGCACTTCTTTATGCAATCTGGGGGCCGAGAAAGCGCGTGGCAAGGCGGGCAAAGGCTTCCGGATCGCCGGTGGATTCAAAAGTGTGGACCGGCTGATTCTCTGCGGGGGCCAACATATCCGTTTCCGTGAGAATCCGTATCACGTCCTTGGTGGTTTCCTCCGAGGAGGTCACCAGCGAGACATTTTCGCCCATCGCCAGCTGGATAATGCCGGTCAGCAGCGGATAGTGCGTGCAGCCCAAGACCAGGGTGTCTACCCCCTGCGCTTGCAGCGGGGCCAGGTAGCCCTCGGCGACGCCGAGAATCTGGCGGCCGGCGGTAATGCCCCGCTCGACAAAGGGAACAAAATCCGGGCAGGCGGTGGCAAAGGCCTGCACCTTGGGGTTGAGCGCAAATAAGTCTTGATAGGCGCCAGATTTGATGGTGCCTTCGGTGCCGATGACACCGATTTTTCCATTGCGCGTGGTGGACATGGCGCGGCGCACCGCGGGCCGGATGACCTCCACGATGGGAATGTCGTAGCGCTCGCGCGCATCGTGCAAGAAGGCGGCGGTGGCGGTATTGCAGGCAATGACCAGCATCTTGCAGCCGCGCTCCACCAGACGATCGGCCACGTCTTGAGAAAAGGCGCGGACTTCAGAGATGGGCCGAGGGCCGTAAGGGCTGTGGGCGGTGTCGCCGGTGTAGATGACGGATTCGTGCGGCAGCTGTTCCATCACCGCGCGGGCCACGGTGAGCCCGCCCACGCCGGAATCAAAGATGCCGATGGGAGAGGTCGCAGTTGGCATTAGCGCTTCACTGCCTTAACCGGGTCGTCCGAGGTAATGGTCATGCCGGCGAGGATTCCGCCGATGGCGCCGAAGAGGTGGCCCTGCCAGCTCACGCCCTCGTAGACGGGCAACACGCCCCATACCAAGCCGGAGTAGGCGAAGCCGAGCACGATGCCCAAGATGGTCTGGATGAGCGAACGGTTAAAAATTCCGCGCACAATCAGATATGCCAACCAGCCATAGACCAGGCTGGAAGCACCGATATGCGAGGTACCGGGGCCGCCGATAAACCAGGTTCCCAGGCCCGCAACCAACGTGGTGATCAGCGTGACCTCCCACCAGGCCTTGCGGCCGGAAAGGCCGATGAGGAAGCAGAAGATGGCGCCGGGCACCGAGTTAGACATCAAGTGCTCAAAGTTCGCGTGGAGCAGCGGGGCGGTGACAATGCCCCAGATGCCATTGAAATCCAGCGGGCGAATGCCGTAATTAGAAAGCTGGCCACCAAAGAGGAAGGCGTTGATGATGTGGACCGCCCACTCCACCACGAGAAAGCCAATGGCTATGGAAAAGCCGGTGGTGATGCGACCGCTGCGGGTGTAGTTCTTGGAATCGCCGCGATTGACCTGGCTCGTGGGCGCCGGCCGGTAGTTAGATGTTCCACCTGAAGTCATAATGCGCCTTATCTTAGTCCAGCAGATCGCGGTACGCGCTCAAGCCTAGGCCGGGGTCGGCGGCGGTGACCGCGTTGACGATGGCTTCTTCCACGGCATCGGCGGCCGCGGCGCACAGCTGGGTTACCATCTGCGTACTCAGGTCGGCCGGGCGTTTGGCGGTGGACAGGGCAAAGATCGTATCCCCATCCAGCGGCGAATGCGCAGGACGTACCGCACGGGCGATGCCATCGTGGGCAGTCATGGCCAGGCGTTGGGCTTGGGCGGTGGTAACGGGGGCGTCGGTAAGCACGGCGCCGATGGTGGTATTGAGCTTGGACTCCGCTGGGTGCGGCAAGGCGCGGTAGGCGGCAGCATTGACCGGGGTGCGCCCCGGCGCGCCGTACAGCCGGCCGGATTGCGGCTCAATGACCTCGCCCACGGGATTGGCAACCATCGCGGCGCTGACCTCGTAGTCACCCACCCGGCGGGTGGCCAGCCCGAAGCCGCCCCGCAGCTTGCCCGCGGTAGCGCCCACGCCGGCTCCCACCGAACCCATGGATTCGTCGCTGCCCGCGAGCGCAGCTTGCAGTGCAGCCGCGCCTTCTTTCGGCCCAGGGCGGGAAGGCCCGACCAGCAAGTCAAAAATGACTGCGCCGGGAACGATGGGCACGCGCGGCCCAGGCTTGTCCTCGCCGAAGACGGGAAAGCCGATCCCTTGCTCTGCCAGCTCATTCATCACGCCGTCGGCAGCGGCCAGGCCAAAGGCGGAGCCGCCTGCTAACACCACGGCGTGGACGCGCTCGACCGTATTGTGCGGCTGTAAAAGGTCCGTTTCGCGGGTGCCTGGGCCGCCGCCGCGCACATCGACGCTGCCGAGCGCTCCGCCCGGCCCGCAGTAGAGCACCGTGACTCCGGTATCGGTGCCGCTATAGTGCCCGATGCTCATGCCATCCAGCATTAGTCCATCAACACCTGCAGCAGCGAATCCTGGCAAAAAGCCAGCCATTCCACGAGGCTATCGCGGTCAGACATCAGGTTGTTATCGGCCACATCGCCCGCCGCGACAAAGAGGCGGAGGTCGTTCAGGCCAGCGACGAAGGCCTGGGCCTCTTGCTCGTTGATAGTAACCTCTACCCCACCGGTAGGTCCGAGGGCAGAGCCAATTACCTGCAGGTTTTCCAGCTTGGCGCGCGCAATGTCGTTTTCATGCAGGGAACGCAGCAACGACGCATCGCCTTCATATTCCTCATCGCCGGGCATTTCAAAGTCCGGGAAGAGACGAGCCAGCGAGGGATCGTCCGGGGCTTCGGTGTGGCCGGTGGGCATGTCCAGCATTTCCGCCAGCTCGTCCTTGGGCGCGGACTGGGCGCGCTTAATGATCGCCTCAGAGACGGTAGCGGTGAGATCGCCCAGCACCTCGCGCTCCATTGGTTCGAATACGGCCGTGATCTTCGGCGCGCGCATGAGGGACTTCTTTTTCTTCCACGGTTGCATCTATTTAACCTGCCTGCTGCATCGTTGCCCACAGACCGGCGATCTGGAGCTTTTTCACGTCCGCTTCAATCTTGTCGCGCTCGCCGCTGGACACGGCGGCCTTGCCCTCGGTGTGGACCTGCATCATGAGTTCATTGGCCCGCTTCTTGTCATAGCCCAACACTGTTTGGAATACATAGGACACGTAGCTCATCAGATTGACGGGGTCATCCCACACGATGCACATCCACGGCAGGTTCTCGCTCGTGGCTACGTCTACGTCGAGTTCTTCATCCAATTCGGGCGTAGCCATCGGAGAGCTCATCCGGACTACAGGAAATTGCGCCTTCATGCCCTCTAGCCTAACCATATTTGGGAATCTATTGTGGGCCCGCGCAATCTGGCTTCGCACATTCCGGCGCCAAAGAATCTAAACCCCTGAAAACCACCTAGTCAGTGGGTATTATCACTCCCGTGAATGACAAAGCTATCCCTAATGATCGCTCTACTGCACTGCTCACGGATAAATATGAGCTGACGATGCTCCAGGCTGCGCTGCGCGATGGCTCGGCAAACCGCCAGGTCACCTGCGAGGTATTCGGCCGTCGCCTGCCCAATGAGCGCCGCTATGGCGTCGTTGCCGGCACCGAACGCGTCCTGCGCGCAGTGGAGGATTTCCGCTTTTCGGCCAATCAGTTAGCGGAGATGGACTTCCTGGATGAGCAGACCAAGGAGTATCTGCGCCACTATCGCTTTTCCGGGCAGATTGACGGCTACCGCGAGGGCGAGCTTTATTTCCCCAACTCCCCCATCCTGACGGTGCGCGGCACCTTTGGGGAATGCTTGATTTTGGAGACCGTCATCTTGTCCATCATGAACGCCGATTCCGCGGTGGCTTCGGCCGCCTCCCGCATGGTCACGGCGGCCGACGGCCGCCCCATTATCGAGATGGGCTCGCGCCGCACCCACGAGTATGCGGCGGTAACCTCCGCCCGCGCGGCCTACCTGGCCGGCTTCAATGCCACCTCCAACCTGGAGGCAGGCTACCGCTACGGCATTCCGGTCTCCGGCACTGCCGCCCACTCTTGGACCTTGGCGCATACCAACCCGGATGGTACCCCGAACGAAGAGGCCGCCTTCCGCTCCCAGATCGACACCCTCGGTGTGGACACCACGCTGTTGGTCGATACCTATGACATCACCAAGGGTGTCGAGACCGCAGTGAAGGTAGGCGGACCGAAGCTCGGCGGCGTTCGCATCGATTCCGGTGACCTGGGTGCGGTCACCCGCCGCGTGCGCAAGCAGCTGGATGATTTGGGCAATCACAACACCAATATCGTGGTCTCCTCCGACCTCGACGAGTTCGCCATCGCTGGCCTGCGCGGCGATCCGGTAGACGCCTACGGCGTCGGTACGTCCGTAGTAACCGGCTCCGGTGCGCCCACCGCCGGCATGGTCTACAAGGTCGTTGAGGTAGACGGCATACCGGTGGCAAAGCGCTCTTCCTCCAAGCAATCCGTCGGCGGTGCCAAGCGTGCGCTGCGCACCTACCGTTCCTCCGGCGTCGCCGTGGAGGAAATCGTCTACCCCTTCGACGCACCAGCGCCGGATACCGGCCAGCTCGATACCCGCGACATGACCATTCCGCTCATGCGCGATGGCCACATCGTCGACGGACTGCCGGATCTGCATTCCTCCCGCGAGTATTTAGCTCAGGCCCGCAAGACCCTGCCATGGGAAGGCCTGGCACTCTCCCGCGATGAAGCGGCCGTGCCCACGCGGATGGTGGGCTTTAAAAAGTAGGCCGCTAGACTGTGTGGGGTGAGTGAGCACGCAGATGAGCCCCTAAACCTCGACACGGAAACGCTGCTGGGCAAGGCCGTAGACGCGCTGGGCGGCAGCCGGCGCGAAGGCCAGGTGCGCATGGCCACCGCCGTCTCGGCCGCGCTCGAAAAGGAGCGTCACCTAGCTGTGCAGGCCGGTACCGGTACCGGTAAATCCCTGGCCTACTTGGTCCCGGCTATCCGGCATGCGATGAACTCGGGGTCCACTGTCATCGTCTCCACCGCGACGCTGGCCTTACAGCGCCAGCTGGTGGAGCGCGATCTGCCGCGGCTTACTAAGGCCCTCGCCCCTGTCATGGAACGAACGCCCACCTTCGCCATCATGAAGGGCCGCAATAACTACCTGTGCATGAATAAGATTGCGGCTACCCCGGATGACCCAGAAGCTCTTATCGACGAATCCGAGATATCCCACCGCGGCAAGGCCGTGCGGCGCATCCACGAGTGGGCGCAGGAAACCGACACCGGCGACCGCGATGATCTAGAGCCGGGCGTGCCGGACTTGGTGTGGCGAGCGGTATCGGTAACCTCCAACGAGTGCTTGGGCGCCTCGCGCTGCCCGCACGGGCCGGATTGCTTTGCGGAAGAGGCTCGCAGGGCGGCTGCCGACGTCGACATCGTGGTCACCAACCACGCCATGCTCGCCATCGACGCGGTTTCTGAGGCAAATATCTTGCCGGAGCACGACGTCGCCATTATCGATGAGGCCCATGAGCTCGACGGCCGCATCACCTCTGTATCCACCGCGGAGATTACTACCCGCGCCATCAAGATGGCCGCCAACCGCGCGAAGTCGCTGGGAAATGCCGGTAGCCTCTCGGACTTGGCCGAGGAATTTGATGACCTGATGAAAATCCAAGAGCCAGGCCGTTGGACCGACTTGGATGAAACTTCCCAGGGCCACCTGCGCGCGCTTGCCGACGAATTCCTGCGCGTTAAGTCCCTCATTTCTCGCGTCCCAGAAGGCGAAGCCACCGACGATCCGGAGAAAAACGCCGAGCGCCAAAACTTGAGCAACCACCTCTCCGACCTCGCGCAGGCCGTGGCACGCATGCTGGAGGTTTTCGCCACCGATGACCCAGCCAAGCAAGACGACGTCGTCTGGCTCGAGCGCGATCCGCGCAGCGACGCCGAGACCCTCGCCGTGGCTCCCCTCTCCATCGCCCACATGCTGCGCGAGAACCTCTTTGGGGAGCAAACGGTGGTGCTGACCTCGGCCACCCTCGCCCTCGGCGGTCGCTTCGATGCCATGGCCGCCCAGTGGGGCATGCCGAGCGGCACCTACGACACCTTGGATGCGGGCACGCCTTTCGACCCAGCCAAATCCGGCATCCTGTACACCGCCAAACACCTACCCACGCCGGGCCGCGATGGCCTGCCCAAAGAAACCATCGATGAGATCTACGAGCTCATTATGGCCGCCGGCGGGCGCACGCTTGGTCTGTTTTCCTCCCGCCGCGCGGCGGAAGAGGCAGCCACCGCCCTCAAGCCGCGCATCCCCTTTGACCTCTTCGTACAAGGCGAGGATTCCATCGGCGCACTGGTAGAGAAATTCTCCCAAAAGGAAAACTCCTGCCTCTTCGGCACGCTTACCCTGTGGCAAGGCGTGGACGTGCCGGGGCCGGCGTGCTCGCTGGTCATCATCGACCGCATTCCGTTCCCCCGGCCGGATGATCCCCTGATGCAGGCGCGCGCCCAGGCGGCCGATGCTGCGGGCCGCTCCGGATTCATGGAGGTCTCCGCCAACCACGCCGCCTTGCTCATGGCCCAAGGCGCAGGCCGCCTGCTGCGCCACGTGACCGACCGCGGCGTGGTGGCCGTGCTCGATAACCGCTTAGAATATAAGCGCTACGGCAGCTTCCTCAAGGCCTCCATGCCACGCTTTTGGCAGACCACCGACGCGGATACGGTGCGCGGCGCGCTTAAGCGATTGGTCGCCGCAGGGCGCACACGGTAGCCGAGTCCGGCGCAATCTCCGTGAACCCAGCGTCCACGATGACCACGGCGCCGTCCTGCGCGCAGGCCGTGCGAAAATCTTCGCCGGACACCTCGCGCACCGAAAGCTCAAAACCGGTATCGGCCCAGGCACGGGCCTCGTCCACCGACATCGCCGCGGCGAGCATCATCGAACCGTGGCCCACCTGCGCTGCGGCCTTGCCGGCAGACATGTCGAGGCTGCGGTCGACGTAGATGACGGGGGCATCGCCAAGCGGGGCTCCTGGCTCATCATAGGGCAAGTCGGTGTGACCGATTTGCAGCTTGCCGATGAGCGGATCCACCTCCCCCACGGCCGAAGGCGCGAAGGCCCGGGCACGGTCCGCCACGGTCACGCCCGGCAGGCTCTGCACATCGCGCCAGGCCTTATTGCGCGCCCGACGGGCGATCTTGCGGATGCGGTGGCCATACCACTGTCCCAGGGCGTGGGCGAAGGCCCCGTCCTCCCCCGCGCGCTCGTCCAGGCACACGGCCACAACGGCGCGAGCGGCCGCCTCCAGCACCTCCGTGCGCGCCGGCGGCTCCTGCTTTGGCAGGTTAAGCGCAATCTGCATCGCTTGGATGGTGGCGGGCTCGTCGGGGTTTTCTGGGTCATCGCGCCACGAGCGCGAATCACATGCCTTCACCAGACGCTGGTGGGCGATTACAAACCTATCCACGAACAACCTCCTCTGCCGGGATTCCCAAGATCTGTAGTACCTCATCCAGCCGCCGGTGATTTACCGAGGTATCCGCCACTTCTTGCAGCGCCGGCTTAGCGTTAAAGGCGATGCCCAGCCCCGCAGCGGTAATCATATCGATGTCATTGGCGCCGTCGCCCACGGCGACCGTCTGGCGCATGCTCACGCCGGAATCCGCGGCGAACTCCCGCAGGAATTCCTCCTTGGCCTTGCGGTCAACCACCTTGCCGGTGACGCGGCCGGTGAGCTTGCCATCGGCGATCTCCAAGGTATTGGCGCGGACGTAATCTAAGTGCATTTCTGCGGCTAGGCCCTCTAGAACTTGGATGAACCCACCGGAGACCACAGCGGTGCGATAACCGATGTGGTTGAGCGTGGCAATGGTCTCGCGGGCACCGGGGGTCAGCTGAATCTCGCGGGCTACCTCATCAATGATGGAAGCATCCAGGCCGGCCAGAACGGCCACGCGCTCGCGTAGGGACTCCTCAAAATCCAATTCGCCGCGCATAGCCCGGGCCGTGATGGCGGCAACCTCTTCTTCCTTGCCGGCGTGCGCGGCTAGCATCTCGATGACCTCGCCTTGGATGAGGGTGCTATCGCAGTCGAAGCAGACGAGGCGTTTGGAGCGTCGGCCCAGCCCCGCCGGCTCGATGGCAATGTCGATACCAATCTGCTGTGCCAGCTCTGCCAGCGCCTGGCGCACAGGTGCCGCGGAACCATCGAGGGACAAAAACAGCTCCAGGCCGGTGAGCGGGGAGGTCGAGAGCCCGCGGATGCGATCGATATTGGCATCGAAATTGGCCAATACGCGGGCGACCTCCTCAACGTGGTGGGCGGTTACTTCCGTTCCCATGAGGACCACCGCATGCGTGGAGCGAGCTCGCGCGCTAGATTCCTCCTCCCGCACGTCCACGGATACCTGTTGCCCGTAGATGCTCAAGGTATTGCGCAACCCCTGTGCAATCTGATCGGCGCGCGTACGGGGAATGCGGGTATGGGCAGCAAGGGTGATGCGGCCGGAAAAGATGGCCTGTTCGACGTCGACAAGCGCGGCGTTATAAGACGCTAACACGCGGAAGAAGGCCGCCGAGACCCCAGGCTTGTCCGGCCCGGTGGTGGTAATAACGGCATAGGTATCAGCTTGGGTACTCACGCCGCCCATTATCGCACGTAGGGCAAACAAGATACGCCAAAGCCGCCTCCCACGGCCCTTGGCGGGCTGGGAGGCGGCTTAAGTCAGGAGTGCTTTAGCGAGTTATATCGCTTTAGTGGCTACCCACGTGTGCTTCTTCGCGCATGCGCTGAACCATGTGCGGGTAGTGCAGCTCGAAGGCCGGACGCTCGGAGCGGATACGCGGCAGCGACACGAAGTTGTGGCGCGGCGGCGGGCAGGAGGTTGCCCACTCGAGGGAGTTGCCGTAGCCCCATGGGTCATCCACGGTGACGATCTCACCGTAGCGCCAGGACTTGAATACGTTCCACACCAGCGGGATAACGGAAGCGCCGAGGACGAAGGAGAAGATGGTGGAAATCTGGTTGAAGACCGTGAAGCCATCGGACTCCAGGTAGTCAGCGTAACGACGCGGCATACCCATGTTGCCGACCCAGTGCTGGACCAGGAAGGTGCCGTGGAAGCCGATGAAGGTCAGCCAGAAGTGAATCTTGCCCAGACGCTCGTCCAGCATGCGGCCGGTCATCTTCGGGAACCAGAAGTACAGGCCGGCGAAGGCGGAGAACACAACCGTACCGAACAGGGTGTAGTGGAAGTGTGCAATCAAGAAGTAGGACTCAGCCAGGTGGAAGTCCAGTGCCGGGGATGCCAGCATAACGCCGGTCATACCGCCGAAGAGGAAGGTTGCCATGAAGCCCATGGCGAAGATCATCGGGGTATCCCAGGTGATGTGGCCCTTCCACATGGTGCCGACCCAGTTGAAGAACTTAACGCCGGTTGGAACCGCAATCAGGAACGTCATGAAGGAGAAGAATGGCAGCAGGATAGCGCCGGTGACGAACATGTGGTGTGCCCACACAGCCATGGACAGGGAGCCGATGGCCAGCAGTGCGAAGACCAGGCCGATGTAGCCGAAGACCGGCTTGCGGGAGAAGACCGGAACGACCTCAGACACAACGCCGAAGAACGGCAGCGCGAGGACGTAAACCTCAGGGTGGCCGAAGAACCAGAACAGGTGCTGCCACAGGATGCCGCCACCGTTAGCGGAATCGTAGATGTGGCCGCCCAGCTTGCGGTCATACAGAACGCCCAGTGCCGCAGCAGTCAGCAGCGGGAAGATCATCAGCACGATGGCGGATGCGGTAAACACTGCCCAGCTGAAGACCGGCAGGCGGAACATGGTCATGCCCGGTGCGCGCAGGGTCAGGATGGTCGTAATCATGTTGACAGCGGAGGCAATAGTACCGACACCGGTAGCGCCCACGCCGACGATCCACATATCCGCGCCGATGCCCGGGGTGTGGACACCATCAGCCAGCGGCATGTACATGGTCCAGCCGAAGTCAGCCGCACCACCTGGGGTAACGAAGCCCAGCAGCATCACGGTGCCGCCCAGCAGGGTAACCCAGAAGCCGAAGGCGTTCAGACGCGGGAAGGCCACGTCCGGCGCACCAATCTGCAGCGGCAGGATGTAGTTACCAAAGCCCCACACGACTGGGGTCGCAAACAGCAGCAACATCACGGTGCCGTGCATGGTGAACAGCTGGTTGAACTGCTCATTGGACAAGAACTGGAGACCCGGGGTGAACAGCTCCGCGCGGATCAACAGTGCCATAAAGCCACCGAGGAAGAAGAAGCTGAAGGACATGATCAAGTACATGATGCCCAGCTGCTTGTGGTCGGTGGTGGTTAGAAATACCCAAGCCTTTGAACCGGTCTTCGCGTTACCGGTTGGCTCTGGACGTGTGGGGGCGACGTAATCGTCGACCCGTGGCGCCACAGCGGTCATAAAATCCTCCTGAATAACAAAGTGTCTGTGGACAGACTCCACCTACACCTAGGTTTACTCGCCTTATATTAGGCCATTTTCCCCTGTTCTTTCCAGCTTCCCCCAATACTCGGATGCGAAGACACGCCTCACCATTGACCACATCTGCCACATTGCCCCTGCACGTGGCGCGGCCACTATTTCCACCTACGGTTTTCACCAAAGATACAGCGTGCTATATGTCACAGCCGCGCCGAATTGTGCGGCCCCAAAACACAAAAACACACCCCCGCTCGTTATCAACCTTTCGGTTGAGTTCGAGCAGAAGGTGTGCCGCTAGACCACGCTGATCAGCGGGAATGCTTAGAAGTCCCAGTCATCATCCGTGGTGTCCTCAGCCTTGCCGATGACATAGGACGAACCCGAACCAGAGAAGAAGTCATGGTTCTCGTCGGCGTTCGGCGACAACGAGGACAAGATAGCCGGGGAAACGCGGGTCTCATCGGCCGGGAAGAGCCCCTCGAAGCCCAAGTTATTCAGTGCCTTATTGGCGTTATAGCGCAGGAAGCGCTTAACGTCCTCGGTCCAGCCCAGGTCATCGTAGAGATCCTCGGTGTAGTCGATCTCATTGTCATAGAGGTCATAGACCAAGTCGAAGGTGTATTCCTTCAGCTCCGCCTGGTGCTCTTCATCCAGCTGCTTATACGCCTGCTGGAACTTATAGCCAATGTAGTAGCCATGCACAGCCTCATCTCGGATGATCAGGCGGATGATATCGGCGGTGTTGGTGAGCTTCGCGCGGGAGGAGAAGTACATCGGCAGGTAGAAGCCGGAGTAGAACAGGAAGGACTCCAGCAGCGTGGAGGCTACCTTCTTCTTCAGCGGATCATCGCCCTTGTAGTAGGACAAGATGATCTTTGCCTTCTTCTGCAGGTTCTCGTTCTCTTCGGACCAGCGGAAGGCATCGTTGATCATCGGCGTGGACGCCAGGGTCATAAAGATATTGGAATAGGACTTGGCGTGCACAGACTCCATGAAGGCGATATTGGTGTAGACCGCTTCCTCATGCAGAGTCTGGGAATCCGGAAGGAGGGAAATCGCACCCACTGTGCCCTGGATGGTATCCAGCAGCGTCAGGCCGGTAAAGACCCGCATGGTGGTTTCCTTTTCCTTCTCCGTCAGCGTCTTCCAGCTGGGCAGGTCATTGGAGACGGGGACCTTTTCTGGCAGCCAGAAATTACCGGTGAGGCGATCCCAAACCTCGAGGTCCTTTTCATCCGGGATGCTATTCCAGTTAATGGCCTTAACTGGCTTTTCATGACTAGAAACGTAGTCATCGTACTCGTGCGACACGCGGCGTCACTCCAATACATAATACGGACACTTTTAGCTCCCCAGCATACCCAATTCGCCCGCCCTCTAGATCATTGTGGTGGATGCCTCATGCCTATACTGATCCCAGCTATACCGAGTGCCCGCACAGAGAGGATTCACCCACCATGAGCGCCACCCCTCCCCTACTCGGCTCCGTGGTGGACCAACTCGGCGCGGATATAGTAAGCGGAGACCTCGCGGAGGGCGAGCGGTTCCGGCTGGGGGACGTCGAAAAGCGCTTTGGCATCTCCCGCACCGTGGCCCGCGAGGCCATGCGCGCCCTGGAGCATCTCGGCATGGTCAGCTCTGGGCGCCGCGTGGGCATCACGGTGCTGCCGATGGAAAAGTGGGCGGTCTATGACCCGGCGGTCATTGGCTGGCGCTTAGACAACGATAAAACGCGCGGGCAGCAAGTGGCCCGACTCAACGAGCTGCGGCTTGGCATCGAACCGGTGGCCGCGCGTCTGGCTGCAGGCAATGCCACCGCCCAGCAGCGGGCTGAATTGCTGGGCCTCGCCGCGCGCTTAGCCGAGCTGGAATCCACCCCGTCTCCGCGCGTGGGCGAAGAATTGGAAACCGATCTGCACTTCCACACCCTCATCCTGCGGGCCTCCGGCAATGAGATGCTGGCCGCACTCGCCCCTTCCCTGGTGGCGATGCTCAAGGGCAAGTCGGTTTTTGGCTCCCGCAAGCGCGACCCCATCGGCGGCACCACACAGCTGCACATGGAGCTGGCCCGCGCCATTGATGCCGGGCTTGCCGACGCCGCCGAAGAAACCTCTCGCACCATCCTCGACCGCACCCGGGCAGAAAACGGCTAAGCGCCTCGCTGCACGTCCTTCCCCTCGACGTGCAGCGAGGCGCCCTACCTGCGGTTTAGAGCATGCAGGATACGCAGCCCTCGACCTCGGTGCCCTCCAGCGCCATCTGGCGCAGGCGGATGTAGTACAAGGTCTTAATGCCCTTGCGCCACGCATAAATCTGCGCGCGGTTGACATCGCGGGTGGTTGCGGTGTCCTTGAAGAAGAGCGTGAGCGATAGGCCCTGGTCCACATACTTGGTGGCTACGGCATAAGTATCGACGATCTTCTCGTAGCCAATTTCATAGGAGTCCTTGAAGTACTCCAGGTTGTCATTATCCATGTGCGGCGCCGGGTAGTAGACGCGGCCGATCTTGCCTTCCTTGCGGATCTCAATCTTGGAGGCAATCGGGTGGATGGACGAGGTGGAGTTATTGATATAGGAAATCGAGCCCGTCGGCGGCACCGCCTGCAGGTTGCGGTTGTACAGGCCGTACTTAGCCACATCCTGTTTCAAATCCTCCCAGTCCTGGGCGGACGGGGTGTGGATCGAAGAGGCGTCGAAAAGCTCCTGCACCTTCTTCGTCTTCGGCTTGAACTCTTCCGGATCGTAGCGGTCAAAGAATTCGCCGGAGGCATACTCGGACTGCGGGAACTCCGTGAAGTACTCGCCGCGCTCGCGGGCAATCTTATTGGAAGCGCGCAGCGCCGCATACAGCACAGCCGCAAAGTAGGCATTGGTGAAGTCCAAGCCCTCTTCCGAGCCGTACTCGATGTGCTCGCGGCCCAAGTAACCGTGCAGGTTCATCTGGCCCAGGCCAATGGCGTGAGACTCGTCGTTTCCGCGGCGCACGGACGGCACGGAATCGATGGAGGTCTTATCCGCCACGGCGGTCAGGCCGCGGATGGCGGTTTCCACCGTATTGGCAAAGTCCGGCGAATCCATGGTCATCGCGATATTCAGGGAACCCAAGTTGCAGGAAATATCGCTGCCCAGCTCCTCATAGGTCAGGTCCGCGTTGAACTCGGAGGCGGAATTAACCTGCAGGATTTCCGAGCACAGGTTGGACATGTTGATCCACGAGGTCTTGACTGGGTTCGCGCGGTTTACGGTGTCCTCGAACATGATGTACGGGTAACCGGACTCGAACTGCAGCTCGGCCACGGTCTGGAAGAAGTGGCGGGCATTGATCTTCTTCTTGCGGATGCGTGGGTCTTCCACCATCTCCTCATAGTGTTCGGTGACGGAGATGTCACCGAAGGCCTTGCCATAGACTCGCTCAACGTCATACGGCGAGAAGAGGTACATATCATCATTGCGCTTAGCCAGCTCAAAGGTGATATCCGGCACGACAATGCCCAGCGAGAGGGTCTTAATGCGGATCTTCTCATCCGCATTCTCGCGCTTGGTATCCAGGAAGTTCATGATGTCCGGGTGGTGCGCGTTGAGGTAGACCGCACCGGCACCCTGGCGGGCACCAAGCTGGTTGGCGTAGGAGAAGGAATCCTCCAGCAGCTTCATCACGGGGATGACGCCGGAAGACTGGTTCTCAATGTGCTTAATCGGGGCACCGGACTCGCGGATATTAGACAGCAGCAGGGCCACGCCGCCACCGCGCTTGGAAAGCTGCAGCGCAGAGTTGATGGAGCGGCCGATGGACTCCATATTGTCCTCTATACGCAGCAGGAAGCAGGAGACGAGCTCGCCGCGCTGGGCCTTGCCAGCGTTGAGGAAGGTCGGGGTAGCCGGCTGGAAGCGACCGGTCATGATCTCGTCTACGAGGTGCTCGGCCAAGCCTGCGTCGCCGTCTGCCAAGAACAGGGCGGTCATGGACACGCGGTCCTCAAAGCGCTCGAGGTAGCGGCGGCCATCAAAGGTCTTCAGCGTGTAGCTGGTGTAGTACTTATACGCGCCTAGGAAGGACTTGAAGCGGAACTTATAGGAATAAGCGCGCTTGAATAGCTCCTTAATAAAGGAGAAATCATACTGCTCGATGACCTGCGGGTCGTAGTACTTGTTATTAATCAGGTAATCGATCTTTTCTTCCAGATCATGGAAGTAGACCGTGTTTTGATTAACGTGCTGCAGGAAGAATTGGTTAGCGGCCTCGCGGTCTTTTTCAAACTGAATCTTGCCGTTAGCATCGTAGAGATTCAGCATCGCGTTCAGAGCGTGGTAATCCAACTGCTCCTCTGGCTTTACTGGCTCGGCGACGGTCTTCCCCAATTGCGTACTCACAGCTGACAAGGCCTTTCTAAAAATCAGGATCTTTATTTAAGTCGTGGTGGGCGCTAGGCCGCAGCCTCGAGCCCAAGCTCGGCGGCGTTAGCCAATAAACCTTCACGACAAATTTTGATATCGTCATCGTTTCCCAGCAACTCGAAACGATATACATAGGGCACTTTACATTTGGCGCTGATGACGTCACCAGCCTTGCCAAAGTCGGCACCAAAATTGCTATTGCCACCCGCGATCACCGCGCGAATGAAACTACGGTTGTGCTCATCGTTCAGGAACTTAATTACCTGTGTGGGCACCGGCCGAGAGTTCTGGTGGCTAATGGACGCACCCCCGCCGTAGGTGGGGCACACCAAAACATAAGGCTCGTTGACTTTGAGGGGCTCGCCCGTGCGGCGCAACGGGATGCGCGCACTAGGAAAGCCCAGTTTCTGCACGAACCGGTGCGTATTTTCCGTCGCGGAGGAAAAATACACGACCAACATCGCTACTGGCCTCCCCTACTCCCCTAAGCGGATGCGGTCAGGGAAGCCAAGCCCTTGATACGGTCAGGGCGGAAACCGGACCAGTGCTCGCCATTAGCCTCAACTACCGGGGCCTGAACGTAGCCCAGTGCCATGACGTAGTCACGGGCTTCATCATCAACAGAAATATCGACCAAGTTGTAATCGAGACCGGCGCGGTCGAGGGCCTTCTTGGTGGCATTGCACTGGACGCATGCTGGCTTGGTGTAAACGGTGATAGACATATAGATCCTTAAAGCTCCTGCATTGAAAAATTCGTCAGAGCGGGGAGCGTTTTCCCGCCTAAACGGGCGCTTCCTGCGCCGCTCTGAGCAACATCAACGACACTATACTTTGGGGGAAATACCCGCAACTAACACAATATGTAGTAGTTACAGTCATGGTATTCCCAGGATGGCACACCCCTGGACCCCACATGTTGACCACACCTACGGACAGCCATGAAACTACACCAATGGGATTCCTGCAGGTTTACCTGGCGTTCACCATTTTGTGTGTCAAAGTTCACATTTAAGGGGCCGGCGGCCCGCTCTAGGCCCCGCTTATCGGCGCCCCCCTCAGAGACGCAGGTCGACGGGTCCGGACCCTCCCCCGGGGCGCGCTTCAGGCCAAAAATGACCTGACTCAACACCGTCCAGTCGGTCGGCAGCTTGTCGTGCCGAGGAGCCACGCCACAGACTTCGCTTAAGTCGAGGTTGACCACATCGGCGCCGTCAACGGCTGCCAGCTGCGAGGAGCTATTCGGGGTTACCGTCGTATCCGCTGGCGAGTAGATGGAGGTGTAGAGCACGCCTGGCGCGGTGTCCGGCAGCGCATTGAGCCTTTGCATAAATTCCGAACCCACCACCTGTTGGATGCCGGCCGTGCTAGCCAAGAAGGCGGCGAGGCGGGGCGCGAAAGCGATGAACTTAGAGAGCCCCTCCCCCTGCCCATTCAGTGTGGTGCCATGAAAGTTGCCGCCTAGAGCCACAGCCCGAGCGACGTGCTCAGCCCCGCCGTACATTTGGGTATAGGTCTTAATATGGGTACCGCCCTGGGAATGGCCTACCAAGTCCACTTTCTCTGCGCCGGTTACCGCTCGGACATAGTCCACGTGCTGCGCTATTTCCTCGGCCGCATCATCCAAATCTGAAATGGCCTTCGTTGAGGGAGAGGCATTCTGCAAAGAAACATCATCCGCTCCATAATCAAAGGCCCATACGCACGCACCCTGATCCTTCAACATCGGAATCAAGCTTTTCCACACACCCGCATTGTTATAGGTGCCATGCAGTAGCACCACCGGCTCAACAATCTGGCCAGAAGGCACACAGGAAGGGTCATTGATCCCAAAGGACTCTGGAACAGAGGACTCCCACTCCGACTGAGAGGCATTAGCAATAGGGGCGGATAACCCAAGGGCGGCAGCGACAAGCGCGGCAACGATTCGCTGGGACATTATTCTTCTTTCTCACGGCATGGATAGACAAAATGATTATATTCATATATTTGCCTTTATGTTCACCTGAGTCTAAAAGAATTTATTCTTTGTGCCAGAGCGGAGGCATAAAAAATCCGCCCCACTCCGGAAAGCCGGAGGGAGCGGATGGAATCGCGAATCAATTAGCCCTGACGAGCCTTGAAACGGGGATCCTTCTTGTTGATCACGAAGACCTTACCGTGGCGGCGAATAACCTGGGCGCCCGGCTTCTTCTTCAGCGACCGAAGGGACTTACGGACCTTCATCGGGCGCTCCTTTCGTTATGCGCAATCTACATGCGGTTGAATAAGTAAAGCACGGACTGGGAATCCCCAGCCATGACACGAGGAAAAATGTTACCTCACACGGCCGTCAATACCAAAACACTAAGGCTTCACGGCTGCGGACTCGCGCTCGTAGCGCGACTTCATCTCCTCGCCTACCTCATCCAGGCTACGTCCCATAGTCTCTGGAACCAAAACCTTGGTGTAGCCGATGGCGATGAGACCAAAGACTCCAAAGACCATAAACGCCACCGGGCCAGTCAGCCACTCCACTAGCGGCAAGAAGTACTGCGCCACGGCCCAGTTGGTGGCCCACAACGATAGTCCCGCAATGCCCATGCCCAGGCCGCGCACCTGCAGCGGCACCAGCTCGGAGATGAGTAGCCAGGTAGTGGGCGACACTGCAGCCTGCTGGAAGGCGATAAACAGCGCCATAAATACCAACGAGACCATGGCCATAGCGGTGGAATCCTGGGCGTGGGAGTAGGCGAAGGAAAGAATGAATAGCGAGACCACGTTGCCGGTCAGGCCGATGAGCAATAGGCGCTTGCGCCCAATGCGGTCTACTACCTTCAGGCCAACCCAGCAGGCGAGCACGGACACCGTGCCGATAACGATGGAGGTGTAGACCGAATTGGCCGTAGAAATCCCCACCTGGTTCATCATGGTCGGCGCGAAGTACACGATGGCGTTGACACCGGTAATCTGCTGCGTCAACCCCATCAGCATGGCCAGCAGCACCGTAATCTGCATCCACCGATTGGCCTTCAGCGCCTTCCATTCGGATCCGCTGGACTTTCGCGCGGTCTCCTGCGAAGTCAGCTCGAAGATATCCATCCCGGCGCGCCCGGCAATTTCTTGGGCGCGGGGCATGCGCCCGTTGGTTGCCAGCCATACCGGCGTCTCTGGCAGAAACACCATTCCGAGCGCCAACGCTAGTCCTGGTACTGCGGCCAAGCCCAGCATCCATTCCCAGCTGCCGGTAGAGGCCAACGCGGAGTTGACCAGGTAGGCCATCAGCTGGCCCACCACAATCGCCAGGGTATTGAGCGAGACCATGCGCCCGCGCACCTTGGCGGGCACTATCTCCGCGATGTACATGGGGGAGACGATGGAGACCGCGCCCACGGCAAAGCCCAAAAAGGTGCGGGCCGTGGCCAGCATTCCCACCGAGCCGGAAAGCGCACACCAGATGGAACCCAGCACGAAAATAATGCCGCCTGCAATCAGCGTGAAGCGGCGCCCATACCTATCGGCGATGCGCCCGGCCGTCAGCGCCCCTACTGCAGCACCCACGAGCAGCATCGAGGTCACCCACCCCTCTTGGTGGGCGCTCATGTCGAATGCGGGGCTAATAAAAAGCAAGGCACCGGACATCACTCCGGTGTCGTATCCAAAAAGCAGCCCGCCTAGGGCCGCTATGCCAGCTACTACCTTGACATAAACTTCCTTATTCACAGCACAATATTGTGTCAGGCGGCTACCATGAACGTCATGTCGAACGATGCCAAAAACCTGCAGCAAAACATCATAAAAGCCCTGGGTGTACGCCCCTTTATCGATCCAGAAGCGGAAGTCCAGCGCCGCGTGGATTTCTTGGCTGACTACCTTCGTACCACCGGCGCTAAAGGCTACGTGCTGGGTATCTCTGGCGGCCAAGATTCCACCTTGGCGGGAAAGCTTGCGCAGCTGGCGGTGGAGCGCGTCGACGGCGCGGAGTTTTGGGCCGTGCGCCTACCCCACGGCGTGCAGGCCGATGAGGACGATGCCCAGATTGCCTTGGATTTCATCCAGCCCGATCACCGCCCCACCGTCAATATCAAACCGGCCACCCTCGCCCTCGATGAGCAAGTGGCGGATGCATTGCAGCTTGCCGACGTCACCGATTTCAACCGCGGCAATACCAAAGCGCGCCTGCGCATGACCGCCCAGTACGCCATCGCCGGCGAGGTCGGCGCCCTCGTCATCGGTACCGACCATGCGGCGGAAAACGTCACCGCTTTCTTCACTAAGTGGGGCGATGGCGCGGCAGACCTCCTCCCCTTGGCCGGGCTCAATAAACGCCAGGGCGCCGCCCTCCTAGAGCACCTCGGTGCCCCGCGCTCTACTTGGGAGAAGGTCCCCACCGCGGACTTGGAAGACGATAAGCCCCAGCTTCCTGACGAAGAGGCCCTCGGCGTCACCTACGCCCACATCGATGACTACCTGGAGGGCAAGACGGTTCCCGACGCCGCTCGCGAACGCATTGAAACCTTATGGCACCGCGGTTCCCATAAGCGCATCATGCCGCAGGGGCCGAACCTTTAGCCCAGCGCCTCCAAGGTTGCGGCCGCCGCGCGCTCCAGCGGCCGGTTATAGCTAGCGCCGTGCGTAAGCGCATGCACCGCCAGCGGGTGCAGCTGGTGCATGGGAATCCACTTCTCTATGTCCTTCGGCACACCATAGCCCCGGAAAATTTCTTCCAGGTACGGTGCCCCGAAAAGCGCCAGCATTCCCAAATCCGTATGCGGATGCCCACCGTGGGCAGCAGGGTCGATCATGATTCCGCCGTCGGAACCAAAGAGCAGGTTTCCCGCCCATAGATCGCCGTGGATGCGTGCCGGCGCCACATCCCAACTGCGCGCGGCGATGGCATCGCAAGCGCGCCTTACCAAGTCCAATTGCGCCGCACTTATCCCCGCCAGTTCCGCGAAGGGCAATACGCGCTGGTTAACGTAGAACTCGCCCCAATTATCCGTCGGGATACAGTCTTGCTCGATGCTGCCGATGAAGTTCTTGCCCTCCCATCCGGCAGGAGGCGCGCCAAACGCTTCGGCTCCCGCACGGTGCATGCGTGCCAGCTCCGCACCAAATGTCCGCGCCGCCTCCGGTGTGGGCATGACCTCGTCCACGCGCTCGGTAACGATTTCTAGCCCGTCGGCGCTCACGACGTTGACCACCGCGTCGGTGGCTTCCCCGAGCCACCGCAGTCCGGCTGCCTCGGCACCTGCTTGATCCGTGTCGCGTACTCGCTTTGAAAAAGTCTGCATGTCACCCAGCCTAATCAGGCAAGGCAATTTTTAAAGCGCCGCGCGCTCGCGCGTGGGCAGCGCCATCATAAAGAGCAACGCAATCCCACCGAGCACGGGAATGAACCCAATCAGGCATAACAGGCCCGTCCGCCCAGAATCATGCAAGCGCCGGCACATCAAGGAAACGACTGGAATCACAAGTACCGCCTCTGCAATAGTCTCAATGTCCACGCCAAAGTGCCGGTCGATAATGCCGATTGACACAGAAAGCAGCACGAGGAAGCCAAAGACCCACCAAAACTCACTCATGGACGCCCGGCCACGAAAGTTGAAGTACTTTACAAAGAACCTGCCTACCGCCTGTACAGGCGACGCCCCATAGAGCGCTTCGCGTGTAAAGAACCCCGTGGAGTCACGATTCATTTTCGCGCGAGCCCCTTTGATGTTGACTGCATATACTCGGCTGCGCACCATGCTACCCACTTCCTATAAAGGAGGAGCAATGTACTCGGACGTCATCATCGTCGGCGGTGGCTTTGCCGGCACCGCAGCCGCCATCACCTTGGCCCGCGCTAACCGAAATATTCAGTTAATCGATTCCGGGGCTCCCCGCAATCGCTTCAGTGACCATGCCCACGGCATCCTTGGCCTCGATGGCGTAGCTCCCACCGAGCTGCTCGAGCGGGGCCACGCGGAGGTTAAAAAATTCGGCGGCACCGTTACCCACGCCACGGTGGAAAGCCTCTCCCGGCCTTCCGAGCAGGCCCTGTGGCAAGTAGGACTCACCGATGGCACGCTTCTAGAATCCCGCCATGTCCTCGTTGCTACTGGCCTCACGGACAAGCTTCCTGATGTCCCAGGTCTTAGTGATTTATGGGGAACGCGCCTCTTTCACTGTCCTTATTGCCACGGCCACGAGGTCAAAAGGAAGAACGTTGCGCTCATTGGCGGCGCGAATCCGCCTTTTACTATCCGCATTAGCAAACTGCTTTCTAAGTGGACGAGTACTCTGACCTTCTACCCCAACGGCCTTGAGCTCACCGATCTTGATCGCACTCAACTCGCCGGATTGGGCGTAAAAGTAGTCGATGCAGAGGTGACACAGGTCCAAACAGATGAAGCGACTCCAACCGGCGTAAAGGTGCACAGCTCTGCTGGAGAAGACACCTATGAAGCATGCTTTACTGGGCCCGATTTTCTGCCCAATGACGCACTGCTGCGGGATGCCGGCTGCGAATCAGCCAACGGGTGGGTCAGCGTAGAGCATGGCCAGACCTCGGTGTCGCGCCTGTGGGCGGCCGGCAATGTGGTCAGCTCACCGGACCAAGTCTCGCAAGCGATGGGCAGCGGCGCGGCCGTGGGCATCGCCATCGATCAGCGCATGCTCGATGAGGATCTGGCGGAGCTCTAGCCCACCGCAACAATAAAAAGGAGAGGAACTAATGTTCCTCTCCTTTTTATTGTGGAGCTAACGGGATTCGAACCCGTGACCCCCACACTGCCAGTGTGGTGCGCTACCAGCTGCGCCATAGCCCCTCAAACGAGGTGCAACCCTGTGGGCTGCAACTCGCTTAAATATACATGGAGGGTATTTAACTCTCCAAATCGCCTGCTACTTAGTGACGATTTCTACCCAGTCACCCAGGTTCTTGCCGGCCTTTTGATCCTTCTCGGATGGAACATCTTTGCCATTTTGAACAATACGCGGCGAGGAGACAGAGCCGGTTTCTTTATCCAGCTTGTCGTAGTTGGTCTTCGCCACCTTATTGCCCTGCTTGATGTCTACGTCCTTCATGGACTCAACAACATCATCTTCCGCGCCAAGCTCCTTGGCTTGGTTAGCAATGTCTTCGATGCCCCACTTATTAGCAACACTTTGCTGGTTTTGCATGAGGAAGTCACGCAAATTCCAATAGGTTTTGATGTCGCCGGACTTTGCCAACTCCGACATAGCGGCTGCTGCCTTTGTGGAGTAGCCTTCCTGGCCTTCAATATCCTTGCCATCCAGGAAGTTGAGGGTGCGCACATGAACGATCAGCTTGCCCTCTTCAATAGCCTTCTTCATGTCTCCGTCGGTAGCCTGAGCCAATTCAGCACAGTGCGGGCAGGAGTAATCTTCGTACAGATCTACCTCAGGGGTATCGTCCGTAGCGCTCTCGCCCCTCAACGTGATAGCACCATCATTGAACTCCATAGTCATATTGACGTCTTCGATGCCATCATCAGATTGCTTGCCATTCCACACGATATAGCCAATAACAACGGCAATGATGACGAGAAGTACACCGACTCCCCAGATAAAACCGTTGCCACCCTTATCGTTCGGGTCAGTTACTTTGCTCATTTGAACCTTGCCTTTGAAAATTTTCGGACCAATACAGCCTACCTTGCCCTCCCATTAGGGGTGAAGAGCAAACTTGGTGAAAGGGCGTTTAATAGTCCAAACAGTGAGGAATAGATACGCGGCATCGCGCAACAGCGTTTTCGCATAGTCCATTCCGCGGTCAGGATTTTGGGTGTCATAGCCAAAGCAGCCGCAGTCAATATCTAACCCGCGGGCCCAGGCTTGCGCAATGCCCACCATAAACAACAGCAATACGATGGTTGCCACGATGGAGGACTTGCGCAAAAACAGCCCGAGAAGCAAGAGCACGCCACCAATAACTTCTAATGGGCCAATGACCGTTGCTAGGTAAAGAGCCCAATCAGGCGTAAAAATGTCATAGCCCTTGATGGCCTGGGTCATGTCTAGAGTTTTGCCGAGCTTATGCACGCCGGCGTCAATCCACACCCAGGCCATGCCAAAGCGGGCGATGAAGCTGATGCTATCTAGCACCAGCTTCCCATTAATCTTGCTACTCACGAGGTTGAGTGTAGCGTTAAACCCCTAATACATGGGAAACAACTGCCTGTGCTTCTGCTTGCACTTGCTTGAGATGTTCCTCACCCAAGAAAGACTCGGCATAGATTTTGTACTTATCTTCCGTGCCGGAAGGACGAGCGGCGAACCAGGCATTTTCCGTCGCTACCTTCAGGCCGCCAATGGCCGCACCGTTGCCGGGCGCCTCCGTCAGCTTGGCCACGATGTCCTCGCCCGCCAGTTCCGTTGCGGTGACCTTGTCCGGAGACAGCTTCTTGAGGATGGCCTTCTGCTCGCGGTTCGCGGGGGCGTCGGTGCGAGCATAGGCTGGGGCACCGAATTTCTCCGCCAGTTCTGCATAACGCTGGGACGGAGTCTTGCCGGTGACGGCGGTGATCTCCGCGGCAAGCAAGTCCATAATGATGCCATCCTTATCGGTGGACCACACGGAGCCATCGAAGCGGAGGAAAGACGCACCGGCGGATTCTTCGCCACCGAAGCCAATGGTGCCTTCGACCAATCCCGGCACAAACCACTTGAAGCCGACGGGAACCTCCACCAATTCGCGTCCCAAGCTTTTCACCACGCGGTCAATCATGGAGGAGGACACCAAAGTCTTGCCCACACCGGCGCTCCCCCACTGCGGGCGGTGACTAAAGAGGTACTCGATAGCCACGGCAAGGTAGTGATTGGGGTTCATCAAGCCCGCATCGGGAGTGACAATGCCATGGCGATCCGCATCGGCATCGTTGCCGGTGGCGAGGTCAAAGTTAGAGCGGGCGTCGATAAGCGAGGCCATAGCATCCGGCGAGGAACAATCCATGCGGATCTTGCCGTCCGTATCCAAGGTCATAAAGCGGAACGTGGAGTCCACCTCAGGGTTGACCACGGTCATATTCAGTCCGTAGTGCTCCACAATGGCCTGCCAATAGTCCACCGAGGCACCACCCATGGGATCGGCGCCGATACGCAAGCCGGAATCCTTGATGGCCTGCATATCCACCACGTTTTCTAGGTCAGCAACATAGTTGTGTACGTAGTCGTGCTTCACGCAGCGCTCGTCCAGCACGCCCGCGACAGACGTCCGCTTCACGCCCTCCAGCCCGGCGCGCAGGTAGTCGTTGGCGCGACCTGCAATCCAATCGGTTGCCTGCGCATCGGCCGGGCCGCCGGTTGGCGGGTTGTACTTGAAGCCACCATCGCGCGGAGGGTTATGAGACGGGGTAATCACAATGCCGTCGGTACCGGGATTGGTCAAAATTGCGTGGGATACCGCCGGGGTCGGGGTATAGCGGCCACGATCATCGACGCGAACCTCCAGCCCATTGGCCAGCAGCACCTCGAGGGCGGAGACCATGGCGGGCTCGGATAGCGCATGGGCATCGCGGCCGATAAAAATTGCCCCGGTAACGCCTTGCTCCGCGCGATAGTCCACAATGGCTTGGGTGATCGCCAGGATATGCGCCTCATTAAAAGCGCAGTCGAGTGCGGAACCGCGATGCCCAGAGGTGCCAAAGGAGACCTGCTGATCCGGGTTCTCCGCGTCCGGGGTGCGGGTGTAGTAGGCGGTAACCAGTTCCGCGATATCGATAAGGTCCGATGGTTGTGCCAGGGTGCCGGCGCGCTCGTGGGCCATGGCGTGCTCCTTGGGGTTGGGGTCCGTATAGTTATAGCTTGCCTTTTCCCCGGTGATTGCGCAGGACGAATATTCCCCCGGCTGGGGGTATGGGCAAATTTACTCCATTTCTATAGTTCGCTAGTTTTACAGAATGGACTCGCTTAATTCCATCCTCTCCGCCATCAGTACCGTGGTCTGGGGACCATTCATCCTCATTCCGCTCCTGTTGGGCACAGGTCTGTGGCTGACCATCCGTTTGGGCGGCCTCCAGTTCCGAACGCTGGGGCGGGCGATGCGCCACGTCTTTGCCACAGACTCTGACGATGAGTCCACCGAAGGAGATATTTCCAATTATCAAGCGCTGACCACCGCCCTTGCCGCCACCGTAGGCGTGGGAAATATCGTGGGCGTGGCCACTGCGCTGTCTATTGGCGGCCCTGGCGCGCTGGTGTGGATCTGGATTACGGGCCTGGTTGGCATGGCTTCCAAATACACCGAGGCATACCTCGGTGTACGCTTTCGCACCACCGACTCCAAGGGCGAGATGTCCGGCGGCCCGCAACAATATCTCAAGCGCGGCATCCCCGGACCGCTCGGCTCCGTGCTAGCTGTCTTCTTTGCTATCTTTGCAATCTGTGCCTCTTTTGGCATTGGCAACCTCGCCCAAGCCAATGCCGTGGCCACCAATATGGAATCGACCTTCGGCATCGCCCCGGCGGCCACCGGTGCGATCCTTTTTGTCTTGGTCGGCTCCGTGCTCCTCGGCGGCATCCAGGCCATCGGCCGCATCACCGCGGCCTTCGTACCTTTAATGATCATCGTTTATGTTCTTGGCGGACTCTATGTGATTTTCTCGCACGCTACCGAGATCCCCGCCGCCTTCGCCATGATCTTCAGCGATGCCTTCACCGGCACGGCTGCCGGCGGCGGCTTCGTGGGCTCGACCATCATGATGGCCATTCAATACGGCGTCGCCCGCGGCATTTTCTCTAATGAGTCCGGCATGGGCTCCGCCGCCATCGCCGCCGCGGCCGCCAAAACCCCACACCCGGCGCGCCAGGGGCTAGTCTCCATGACACAGACCTTCATTGACACCATCATTGTGGTCACCATTACCGGTTTGGTCATCGTGGTCGGTGGCACCTGGGGTATGGGCCGCGAAGAAGCCGGCATTATGACGGCCGAGGCCTTCTCCCGTGTATTGCCTGGCGACTGGGGCGGCACCATCGTTTCGCTCTCCATTATTTTCTTCGCCTTTTCCACCATCATGGCCTGGGCTTATTACGGCGAGCGTTCCCTGGAGTCCCTCTGCGGACGCAAGGCTTCCATCCCCTACCGCATGTTCTTCGCCTGCCTGCTTTTTGTCGGTTCCGTCTCGGAGCTGGAGCTTGCCTGGACCTTCTCCGATCTGGCCAATGGCCTCATCGCCATCCCGAACCTCATTGGCCTGCTCCTGCTCTCCGGCCTCGTGGCCCGCGAAACCAAGGCGTACTTAGCCTTTGACCCCAAGCTCAATAAGCCAGTGGATGAGGTGCGCGTGTTCGTAAAGTCCCAAGGAATGAAGTGGAAGTAACATAGGGCGCATGCCTCAATTCCTCGTCGTGGGTGCTGGCGCCGCGCTCGGTGCGGCTGCCAGATACTTGCTTTCCGTAGCACTCGGCGGCGGCATGATCCCGCTGCTCATCATCAATATCCTTGGCAGCGCGCTCATGGGCTACTTCCGCCCCAGCCCCTTCTGGGGCACGGGCGTGCTGGGCGGTTTCACCAGCTTCGCCACCTTCGCCTTCCTCACTTCCGAGGCACACTGGACCATTGCTCTGGCATATGTCCTAGCCACCATCGTCGGCTGCGTAGGCGGCTACCTGGCAGGTGACAAGCTGCGATGAATCTTCTTTGTGTCCTTTTCGGCGGCTTCATAGGCGGCAGCCTCCGCTATGGTTTTACCCGGCTTTTACCTGCCCCCTACTGCACCTTCGTGGCGAATATTTTGGGTTCCCTCGCCCTCGGCCTGGCTTATGGTTTCGCCCAGCTTGCCGACGTCCCCCTCATCCACCCCTTCCTCGCCCTCGGCCTTGCAGGTGGCCTGTCCACCTGGTCCACGCTGGCCAAGGAACTAGGAGAAATGATCAAACGCAGGCAATGGTGGCGGCTTAGCAAGTATCTCTTCTGGACCATCGGGCTCGGCATCGTATTAGCTTGGCGCGGCACCATCTGGGCGGCCCGCATTTATCACGGGATTTAAAGGGTAAACTCCCAGCTAACTAGCAGTTACTTTTGGCCCGCTCAGGCCTAATATTTTTCGCGTGAGTTTCCTTTTGAATCTGCCTTTGGCGGATCCCATCAATGGCGTGATCTTCTACGCCATCCTCGCGATTGCGGCCATCATCATTCTCCTCCAACGCAAGGTGTGGCCACTGGTCATCGCCGCCTTGCTGTGCATTATTGCTTGGTTCCTACTCCGTCACTGGCAAGTACCGTGGTACATCTTCCTCGCCGCCTTCGTCCCCGTGGCGGCGCTGGTACGCAAACCTAAGATTGTCACGGTCACCGTCGGAATCTTTTCCCTTTTGGCCACGGTCGGCATCGTCAACATGGAATACCAAACCTATCCAGATATTGCGTCCCTTGACCCGCGCCCTGTGGCAAAGGAAATGAGCTACGAAGAGTTTTCCCACACCAAGTCTGGTGCAGCCATCGTCCATGTGGATCTTCCCGGCACCACCTCCCATTTCGCCGCTCGGCAAGCCACGGCGTATATTCCGCCGGCATACTGGACGGACCACACCTTGCCTGTCATCGTGCTCCTGCACGGCAACCCGGGCGGCCCAGATCAGTGGTTCGGTTCGGGCGAGGCGGCCGAAACTGCAGACCAATTCCAGGCGGCTAACGGGGGCCACAGCCCCATCGTCATAGCTGTGGACGCCACCGGCTCTGAAACCGCCAACCCCATTTGCGCCGATAGCTCCCAGGCTAAGGTAATGACCTACCTCAGCCAGGACGTACCACAGGCCATTAAACAAAAATTCAAAGTCAACCCGGATCAGCGCACCTGGACGGTGGGCGGATTAAGCTACGGCGGCACCTGCTCCCTACAGATCGCCACCAACCGCCCCGAAGCCTATGGTTCCATCATCGACATTTCCGGCGAGGCTGAGCCCACCATTGGCAACCACGCGGCGACGGTGAAGAGATTCTTCGCCGGGGACGAATCCGCCTTCAATGACCAAGACCCCGCCCACCTGCTCGCCCACAAGCACTTCTCTACCCAGGCCATCTTCATCGCTGGCGATAAGGACACTGCTTCGGTCAATGCTTTGCGTTCGCTTTCCGATGCCGCCCGCGCTGCCGGCATGAAAACCTACTTTGGCACCCGACCCGGCGGCCACTCCTTTCAGGTGTGGCGCCCAGCCCTGCGCGAATCTTTCGCTTGGGCCGCTAGCCGCGGTGGCATGACCGCGATTAAGGATCCCTTCGACGGAATTGGAGCCAACGATGTCCGTTCTTAAAACCATCCTGACCAGGTTTCCTGTTTCCCTGGCCGTCTTAGTCATCATGTGGGCGCTCCACCTAGTGGACTTCCCCACCTCTCACTGGTTGGCGCTGACTACCGCGCACCCTGGCGGCGCTATCATCTTGTCGGTCCTTATCCTGTTGTGGCTCGTTCCCGCAGAATGGCGCTTGGGCTCCCTGCGCACGTTGGCGGTGGGAATTACCTCTCAGCTCATTACTGTGCCCCTATCCATCGTCCTTGCCCGCGGAATCGAGACCGCAGGGCTGAACCGGTGGGGCAATGATCTCCTTAGCGATACCTTCCTCACCCCAATCGGTTTCATCGCCGGTGCCGCTGGCTTTGCTTCCGCCCTACTACCCCGCCTGTGGCGCCGCCGGCTACGCATCTCGCTTATCGTGCTTACCGCTACCTTTGTGCTCTATTCCGGCACCATGTCCGATGTCCTCGGCATCGTTGCCGCCGCACTTTCCATTACGGCGGGCCAACTTCTCTTTAAGCCCGAACCCGCACCGCCTTCCATCAGGGAGCGCCGAGTGCTCCTCGCCGTTGGCGTCGCCTGCGTGGCCATCGGGCCTGCGTTCGTAGCCCTCGATCCAATGGCAGAAGGCCCGTTCTCCCAAATCACGCAGCTCCTTTGGACCCCACATCTATCCGCTTTGGAGGCCACCCAGTCCTGCGCGGATTCGGTCACTTCTGCCAGTTGCACCGCGGCAGTCGATCTCGCCCGCGCCCAAGGCATCGGCGCCGTGGTAGCCAATATCATGCCGTTCATCATCCAGCTAGTGGTGTGCTTTGGTCTTACCCGCGGCCGCGTGCTCGCGTGGTGGATGGCGGTCATTACCCAGGTACTTGCCATCACCCTGTTGACCTACCAGCTTTGGGATGACGCCCGCCTGAGTTATCTCCTGCCCAACCTCGTGCTCGTCCTCTTGCCTTGGCTACTGACACTGTTCATGCTGCTAATTAACCGCTCACTGTTTCACACCCACGAAAACCGCGCATTCTTCACTCGGACGGTCACCCTCGCCATACTTGCCGCCGCCATCGGCGCGGGCCTGTGGATCCTCACCGCCTCGTTGCACAACACCGTACCCCCGGCGAACCTCGCGGCGATCCTTGCAGAAACCCCACTGCGCTTCGTACCGGCCGTCGTCGCGCTCATCCTCCCCCACCACGTCGCACCAGCAACCATGATTTCTTGGTTCATCTACGAGTGGGTAGGAAATGCTTTCTGGCTCCTCGTAGCTATACGGCTCTACCTCGGATTTTCCCGTCCTGTTGACCCAGCC
The DNA here is from genome assembly GCF_022347385.1 of Corynebacterium tuberculostearicum. GTDB lineage: Bacteria > Actinomycetota > Actinomycetes > Mycobacteriales > Mycobacteriaceae > Corynebacterium > Corynebacterium tuberculostearicum_M. The sequence continues at coordinate 5,322 of NZ_JAKRDT010000016.1, read as the reverse complement.
CAAGAGTCCGATCGCGACACCGCGCGCCGCTTACTCGAAGCCGGTACCGGCGATCACCTATCTTTTATGACCCTGTGGAAATCCAACCGGTATTTCTTCCACGGTGATTCCTACGTGGCGTACCGGGTTTCCAATGGCATTGCCCTCACGCTGGGCGCCCCCGTCGGCCTCGATATCAGCTCCGAATTTGAACAATTCGCCGCCGAGCAAGGCTGGGCCGTCGCGTGGTATTCCGTCAATGCACAATTCGCTGACGCGCACCCGGAGCTAAAACGCCTCCAGGTCGCAGAAGAAGCCGTACTCAACTGCGAATCCGTAGAGTTCAAGGGGAAGAAATTCCAAAACGTGCGCACCGCACGAAACAAAGCAGAAAAGGAAGGCATCACGACACGGTGGACCACCTGGAAGGAGCTGGATATCGCCTCCATCGCCCGCATCACCGCGCTGAGCGAGGACTGGGTCTCTGACAAAGCCCTCCCTGAAATGGGCTTTACCCTCGGCGGTCTTGAGGAAATGATGGTGGACGGCACTCGGCTCCTGCTGGCTGAGTCCGCCGACGGCACTCTACACGGTGTCACCAGCTGGATGCCGGTATACGAAAATGGTGCCATTGTCGGCTACGTTCTCGACGTCATGCGCCGCAATGAGCACGGCTTCAAAGGCGTCATCGAGCTCCTCATCTCAGAAGCGATGCTCATCGCTCATGACGAAGACCTCGGCTGGATCTCCCTTTCCGGCGCCCCACTTGCCGGACAACCAGACGAGCCTAGCTGGCTCGACATCGCCCTCAACCGCATCGGTGAGGAAGTCGAACCGCTCTATGGATTCCGCACCCTAGCGGCCAGCAAGCGCAAATTCCAACCCGAGGAGCACCCGTGGTACCTCTGTTACCACGATGAACTGAAACTTCCTTCCATCGCATTGGCCACCATGCATGCCTACCTGCCGGATATGAAAACCAAGGATGCGGTATCGGCGGTCAGGGCTTGGATGGCCGCGTAAATACAATAAGGTCTCCCTTCTTTGTACCAAGAAGGGAGACCTTAGGCTTATTAGGCTAGTCCGCGATTGCCTCCAATGGCGGCGTCTTTGCCGCACGGTTCGACGGCCAGACGGCCGCGATAATGCCGACGATGGCCGAGCCTACGAGCATAATGAGCACCATCGCCCACGGAATCTGCGCGGAATCCAATCCCTCATCACCGAGGATCTCGATGAAGGACCAGCCCAAGCCGAGGCCGATAAGGATGCCCATCACCGCGCCGAAGAGCGCAATCTGCACCGATTCAAGAGTGATCATCGTGCGGATCTGGCGGCGATGCGTACCCACGGCACGCAACATGCCAATCTCCTGGCGTCGCTCAATAACACCCAGGGTCAAGGTATTGACAATTCCCAGCACGGCGATAATCACTGCTAGGGCAAGCAGGCCATACAGAATGGAAAGCATCTGGTCGATAAAGCCAGCCGCCTGGCCCGCATACTCCTCGCCAGAATTAACCTGAACCACGACCAAATCCTTGACCGAGTCCTCTAGGTTGTGGCGCAGCTCTTCCTTGTCATAGCCTTCCTTGCCCAAGACGCCCACCATTTGGACGGTAAAGGACTTCTTCGGTGCGACCTTTTCCGCCACATCCTGCGAAAGCACCATATTCTGGACCACATCGGTGGGCTTAAAGGTACCGACCAACTTGGCCTCGGCCTTCTTGTCCTTTTCCGCAGAAGTAACCTTGTAGGTCTCTCCTACCTTCCAGCCGTGTTCCTTGGCAAAGTCTTCGGTAGCAATGAATCCCTTATCCAAGTTGGCATCGCCCTCTACCATGTCGAGCGCAATCATCGACGATGGATCACCATCCGCGGTCATCGTCTGTTGGAATTGCGGACCATAATCCATCGATGCTTGACCATCCACGGTTACTGGAGCCATACCGATGGTGATGGCCTTATCTACACCCTCGGCCTCAGCCGCACGCTTACCAGTGTCCTTCGGTGTTGGGAATTCACCGGAGCTAGGGCCAGAAAGGAGGTAATCGGAGGTGATGTTCTGCTCCACAGTATCGGCCACAGAAGACTTCATAGTTGCGCCAAGCATGCCAATGGCGGTCACTAGGGCCACGCCCAAGGTCAGCGCAAAGGCGGTGGCTGCCGTACGGCGCGGATTGCGACGCGAGTTGGTCGCCGCCAGTGAACCAATAGCGCCAAACGGTGCCCCGATTGCCTTGCCCACCGTCGGCACCAAAGGCAGCGACAAAGCAGGGCCGGCCAGGAAGAATCCCACGATGACGCCGAATGCGCCGAAGCCGACGAGGATGGCGCGGACGTTCGTCTCGGCGTCGGAAAGCACGCCTGCCAACGCCGCAACAATGCCCACCAGCAAGATAATGGCACCGAAAATCGTGCGTACCTTCAGGGAGTTTCCGGAAGCAGATTCGGTAGTGCGCATTGCCTCCACCGGCTGCACCCGGCCCGCGCGCCGTGCCGGAGCCCACGCGGATACAACCGTCACGATAGTGCCCAAAATGATTGGAACTACGATTGCCGAAACGCTCAGGCCCAAGCCGCCATCGAGAGGCATTCCCTGCGCGCTCATTACTGCCTTAATGATTGCGACCAAACCCATACCGGCAACCACGCCGACAATGGACCCCAGAACACCAACAATGGCAGACTCCACCACCACCGAGTTTGTGATCTGGCGACGGGAAGCACCCAGCGCACGCAAGAGAGCGAACTCCTTGGTGCGCTGCGCGACAATCATCGAGAAAGTATTAGCAATGATGAAGGTGCCCACCAACAGCGCAATCAGGCCAAACGCGATGAGGAAGTAATTGATGAACTTCAAGGCAGAGGACATCATCTCCGAGGTCTCCTCAGCCAGGCGCTCACCCGACTCCGCCTTGACTTCATACTTCTCGTTCAGGTGATCCACCAAGGCATTCGCATCCACGCCATCGGCTGCCGAGACCTTGAGCTGGCTCGGATCACCGTAGCGCTCCAGGTAATCCTTTTCAGCCATGCTCAGTACGATGCTCTCGCCCTGGTCGACGGCGGGCTCCGAGATACCAGAAACGGTAACCATATCCTGCTCATCGGGGTGAACCACAATGAGCTTTTGTCCCACGGAGATTCCATATTTATCCGCCGCGGAGGAATTGACAAGGACTTCGTCCTTACCGCTCGGCTCCTCGCCCTCCTTCAGCTTATCGGCACCGCCAACGACCTTATCCTCTGGATAAAACGGGACAACGCTGGCCGTACCGCCCTGAGTCTGATAGGCCTCCGAGTTCTCATTGGCTGCGACGACAGTCTCAGAATCCGCGATGTTGATGTTCTTGACATCTTTATCGTCGGCCAACTTCTGGCGAAGCTTTTCATCCAGCTTCCCGCCGTTATCGTCCTTTTGGCTCACCACCGCATCCACGCCATGGAATTGATTATCCACGGCGGAGTCAAACGTAGACTTCAGCGAATTGGTGAACATAAACGAACCGGCAATAAACGCCGTGCCCAAAACCACCGCGAGAATTGTCAGCCCAAGGCGCAACTTATGCGCCACGATATTGCGCAGGGACACCCTGCGCATTGCATTTCCGCGTGCCATTTAGCCCTCAATCTCCGCCATTACCTGGTGAATGGCTTCCATCGTCGGATTGTGCAACTCGTTCACAAGCTTGCCGTCAGCAAGGAATACCACCCGGTCCGCGTACGACGCCGCCTTGGCATCGTGCGTCACGATGACCACGGTTTGGTTGTCCTTATCCACCGCAGTGCGCAAAATATCGAGCACCTCGGCCGAAGAATTGGAGTCCAAATTGCCGGTAGGCTCATCGCCGAAAATGATCTCTGGACGGGAAACCAATGCGCGTGCGCAGGCGACGCGCTGCTGCTGACCACCGGACAGCTCAGCTGGGCGGTGCTCCAAGCGCTCTGCCAATCCTAAGCGGCGAGTTACCTCTTCGAACCACTGCTTATCGACGTTCTTTCCTGCAATGTCGGTCGGCAACGTAATGTTTTCCGCGGCTGTCAGCGTAGGAACAAGGTTAAAGGACTGGAAAATAAAGCCCAGCCGATCACGGCGCAGCGCCGTAATGTCCTTGTCGTTGAGCGCCGACATATCGGTATCGCCGATAAACGCCGAGCCGGAAGTCTCGGAATCCAAACCAGCCATCGTGTGCATTAGCGTCGACTTACCGGAGCCCGATGGGCCCATGATCGCAGTGAATTCGTTCTTGCCGAATTCAATGGATACATGATCTAGGGCCACAACGGCTGTGTCATCGCTTCCGTATTGCTTGAACAAGTCAACGGCGCGAGCCGCAGCATCAGTCATAAGACAAATTCTCCTTGTAAATGGGAAATTACCTCTTATAGTTTAACTACCCTGAACGACGGCAAACATCATCCCAGAGGAGGAAAACTGCACATTAAAGCGAGGCACGATCGTTCACACAACCGTGCTCCGGATGCTATCAACCTATTGTGTTGCTGCCTTTCTCTTTGTTTTTTGTTGTTGTAGTGCGAGGTATTGTGCCCAGGTGTAGTTCCAGAGGGTTTGGGTAGTCGCTAGTGGTCCGGTGGCTTGGTCTAATTGGTATGTTCCGTCGTTATGGAGCCAGGCGATGGTACCGGTGATGGGGTCGAGGATGTAGTGGACTCGACGGTCGGTTTTGATGTTGTGGTGAGGGCCCGACCCCCGGAAAGTGGACACATCGGGGGCTAGCTATGCTGCTGTGGTCAGTATAGCCGAAGTCTCGGCTTCAAAGACATCAGGAGCTACGAGATTGCACCAGGAGTGCCGCCTGCGCGTGTTGTAGCGCATGCACCACCGGAAGACCTCTTGACGACAGCTAATTGGGTTGTCAAAGACTTTCCGATCACGCAGCACTTCCCGCTTTAAGGTGGCGTTAAAGGATTCTGCCAGGGCATTATCGGCACTCGTTCCAACCGCGCCCATGGACTGGCGCACACCTCACGACGAGCAGTAGTTCCTAAAGGCTTGTGAGGTGTACACGCTGCCGTGATCGGAATGGAAAATAGTCCCGTCAAGACTGCCGCGCACGCCGTGTGCGTGGGCTAGAGCATCGATAACTAGTGAGACCCGCATGTGGTCTGCGAGTGCATAACCTGCAAGTTTACGTGAATACGTGTCAATGACTGTGGCAAGGTGAGGTTACCCTCGTTTAGTGGACACCCTATTTGTGCGGATCTTGTGTCCGTAGGAGAGGATGTTCATTGTGAGTCAACAGCGCAAGAAGTACACGCCGGAGTACCGGCGTGAAGCCGCGAACTTGGTAATCGAGTCAGAGCGCCCGATCGCTCATG
>NZ_JAKRDT010000015.1:0-53346 GCF_022347385.1 Corynebacterium tuberculostearicum | reverse complement strand
TCAAATAGTTCAACCAACTGCTCCCGCTGATGCTCACTCACCAAACTTCGAGCTCTCAATGAAAACTACTCCCCACTAATCGGAAACTGATTTCTCAGTCCAACTAATGGGGAGCAGTTCAGTGAGCAGCGGGGGCTTTGAAGATTTACTCCGAAAAAGTCGCTCAACTATTGTGCAAACCTCTGCAACCTTTCCAATAACGACTATGATCGGCAACTGCACTAATCCCAACCTAGATTTTCAGGATCTCGCATGAAAGATCTCAGCTCACTCGAGTTAGAAATAGAGAACCCCAAAACACGGGCACTGCTGTCCGAAGCTATTAGTTGCTACCAAGCAGGCGCCCACCGGGCCTCGTTAGTTTCGCTGTGGATCGCAGTTGCTGTAGATCTAATCCATAAACTTCGATATCTAGCAGATTCTGGTGCTAACGATGCACGCCAACACCTAAACAAACTAGACACCGCGATTAGGGATAAAAATGTGGGTCGAGCTCAAGAGTTCGAAAGGAAACTTCTCGACGAATGCGAAAATAAGTTTAATCTTCTGACCCATCGAGAAAGCGAAGAACTCCGGAGGCTCAAAACAGATCGAGACCTATGCGCTCACCCTGGTTTTATCGACAACGAGACTTTATTTGAACCCTGTGGAGAACTGGTCCGGTCCCATATTATCGCCGCACACCGTGCAACCTTCTCTCATCCACCGATAGCAGGTAAGGCTCAGCTCGATCTTATGGAGAAAGAAATCATAAGCGACGGCTGGCCCGACGATGAGAATTATTTTGTGGACCGTTTCTACCGGCGTTCCAGAGAGTCCACCCAATTTAACCTTTGCAAAATTTTGGTCAAGTGGAGCTTAATGCCGCCCGAGAAACTCCCAGAAGAAGATCCGAAGGTAGGTTCACGTGCACGATCGTCAGCTTGCAGCCTTAGCACGGCAGCACCTAGAGACTTCGAAAGAGCGCTTAATGACGTTCTTTCTAATTGGGAGACGAGCGGGAGTCTAGATGACACCACTCTCGTCCGTGCGGTCGGAGCATACGGCTCCCACCAGATATTTTGGGATAGCCTCCCCGAGACTGCCGAAAAGCGTCTATCAGCGGTAATCACCACAACTAATGACTCCGAGCTCTTTTCAAAAGGTTACTTGGTTGGCAACCCACCGCTCAAACAGATGTATAGGGATCGTTGGTCTCAATTAATCAAGACCTTGGATGCAGATCAACTAGCCATGTCGCATGATTCGATTTCCGATCATGAGGCTTTAATTCAAAGAGCTTTAGTTTTAGTCGAAGACTCGGGAAGTTTTCGCGATGCTGAGAAGAATCTTCGCACCTTGGAGCTCTTTGCAAAATACCTAGATAGAAAGCATATAGAGCAACTGTTCCAAGCGATAAAAAATAATAAATTTAATCAGGTGCGTCTCGCAGCGGACACTGAAGCAATTCTTATCAGTATCTTTGACCAACAAAAAGATATAGATGAGTCACGGGACACTTGGAGGTCAATTGCCGATTGGCTAAGTGAACGTGGTGCGGAAGACTCAGATAACTACTATTTATACTCAGATTTATCTAAGGTCGTTAATGATCTGGACCACTAGCCCCTAAGGACAAGCAAAGGAACCCTATGAGGTACTAATCCCACTGACTTCAATTTTTAGTCAATATTTCCCAGCCTAACGGTGGTTCGCATATTTGCCGCGATAAGAGGCTCCGGCAGTCGGTGACAGTAAGTCACACTCGCCGAATCAGCTCTATCTATATCTAAGTTTCTCAGCAAGAGACCTCGGCAGATCCCGCTGGTAAACTTTTGTCGCTCGATTTCCGCTCTGCTACTCCCGCTCAAGACGTTGCTGTGACCTAGTGTATTCCAGGTTTAAAGAGTTGTTACAGCAACAAGTCTCGGAGCAGAGAACCGCGACCATAACAGGTTTGCGATCATTTGCCGCGCGTTTTATATCTTTAGTTAGCAATTCTCTCCTTTGGACGCACTCGCCCTTACAAAACAGCCAGAAACCACGAATACCCAGCCATAGAACTAAAGAATTAACCAAAATGACTTAACTCTGCATGGGCAATTAGATGTTCACCGTGCTCACATTAACGGAAGTCGGCTGGGTGGCGCCCCAAGCGGATTGCCTCGACGGAATCTTAACAACAAAGGTCGACAGGACAATCGTAAAGCGCAACCGCGCCGCTGCTCGTCGCAGACAATCGCAACACCAGCAGGAGTTCCAACCACCAAGCTGAAGTGGATTTCGGTACCGGGTCCATTATGATTTTCCATCCGCAATGCGCGGCTTCTAGCACAGTATCGCCTAGCGGTTCCTAGTCCTTTTCGCCACCACCTTTAGCAACCTAGGAACCCGCTCGTTCTTAATGGGAGCAAAACTCCTTAACGAAAGCGTAAACTATTACGCCCATTTCAAAAGATGCACCACCGGTGTCTCCGGCAGATTTATCGATTACGCGCCCCAATAATCTGCAACCTATTGGGGTCAAGGAACGAGCGAATGTATACGTGATTCCGGAAGCAAAATCAGCTACTAATCCAGTTTTTCCTCGCCCATTCCTTCTAATATTACGCATTCAAGGAAGTTACAAGGAGTCTTCCAGCTCAGCCAGCAAGGAATTGGTGCGTTCCACCTTGGCATCGACAGGGCGGAATTCGCCATCGGCCCAGTCAGTAAAGAAACCGAAGTCGAGCTGATTGCGCAGCTGTGGCATAGAGAAGTTGACCACGATGGTGCGCCATGCTTCCACGCCGCGGATTGCGCCTGCTGGACCGTAACCGGCGAACGCAACCGGCTTAGCGGTCCACTCCCCGGCCAAGCAGTCGAAGGCATTCTTGAATGGACCCGGCACGGAGCGGTTGTACTCCGGAGTAACAAATACGAAACCATCGCAGGCATCCACTGCATCAGACCACGCCTGCACCTTTTCATCCGCGTACTGCTTATTGGCGGTGGCAGGAATGACGTCAGTGGTCAGCAGTGGAACATCAAACTCCTTGAGGTCCAGCAGGGTGTACTCCACCCCATCCTGGCACCCCTGGGCGAGATCATAGAGCCACTCACCCACTACCTTGCCGGCCGAGTTATCGCGGGTAGTGCCGATGATGATGCCGATACGAGGCATAAGAGAACCTTCTTTCCTTCAAGCTTTATGTAACATCCCTAGCTTACCGCCCGTGCAGATACTTGTCTGATAGTGATGTTGATACGTCCTTCACTCAACCCGCACCCCTCCGGCAAAGTGCCATCATTAACGCGCACCACCCCGTGGTAGGCAAAGCGCTTCGGCCCACCAAAGACCACCAAATCCCCAGAGCACAGCGTGATATCATCCCACGGCCGCGTGCGCGATTCGGTATGACCCATACGGAAAAGCGCCTCATCCCCAATGGAAAGCGAAATCACCGGCGCAGGTGATTCCTCAAAGGCGTCCACATGCATACCCATAGCCGATCCCGGTGGATAGTAATTCACCAGCGCCATCTCCGGCACAAAAGTATCCACCCACGCTGCAAGCTCGGGCGCTACCTCGGCCGCGCCGCGCAGCGCCCCCGGCGCAATCTGCCGCAGACTCTCCGGCACCGGCGGAACCCGCGTGCCCTCCATATTGTCCACATACCGATAGCTGGGATAGTGCCAATACCTGCCCAAATGCAACTGAAATACACTCATTTGCCCGCCGGATTTCAACCGCGGCCGCACCATCGCCATCGGCGTATTCGCATACTCGCGCGCAATGCCACGCATCTCTTCTACCAAGGCCTTCTGCTTATCGACGCCCACCCATGCCGGCACATGCCCCACCCCCGGAGCCACACGCACGCTCGGCCGCGGCAGCGAATCAAAAAGCATGACCTCACCCTAATCCCAGCACCCCAATAAATCGATCCACCCACCCTCTACAATGACACCCATGGATGCACAGGAGCGGCAGGACTTGGAACGCTACGGCTCATGGCAGCGGATGACCGGTGGGGAGTGGTTCTTGCCCAGCATGCCGGAGGCGAAGGAAGAGCACCAGCGCACTTTTCGCTTGGTTAAGCAGCTCAACGAGCTACAGAATACGGACCAAGTGCGTGCCGAAGGCATCCTGCGCGAGATACTGCCGGAGGAATCTGCGGTGCCGGGCCTGCACGTGCCGCTCAACCTGGAGTATGGCTGCAATCTCGTATGCGGCGAGCGCGTCTTCATTAACTTTGGCGCTACCATTTTGGCCCAGGCCCAGGTGATGCTCGGTGATGGCGTCATGGTGGGTCCCAATTGCTCCCTGATTACGGTGGGGCATCCGGTAAACGATCATGAAATGCGCGCTGGTGGGTGGGAGATAGCCAAGCCCATCACCATTGGTGACAACACCTGGCTCGGTGCCAATGTCACCGTGCTGCCGGGCATCACCATTGGAAAGAACTGCGTCTTAGGCGCAGGCACACTTATTACCACCGATATCCCGGATAATTCGCTGGTCCTGGGATCACCCGGCCGCGTGGTGCGCACGCTGGAAGACAATGAAGAGGCCTGGGAACGCCAGGATCTCAACGGTCCTGTCGAAGGTTTTGGAGCCGCGCACTAAATGTTTGATCTCGCTCGCATCGGCGCGGGTCTGCCCGTAGCCGAGACCATCGATTCGCTGCCGAAAACCGGAAACGTCGTCATCCAGGCCCCACCCGGCACGGGTAAGACCACACTCGTGCCACCGGCGCTGGCCAATCAAGCGGCAGGGCGCGGCAAGGTCATTGTCACCGCCCCACGTCGTGTGGCCGTGCGCGCGGCCGCGCAGCGATTAAGCACGCTTAGCGGCACCCCGGACAAGGTCGGCTTCGCCATCCGGGGCGAGTCCCGCAAGGGCAGCGAAGTCGAGTTCGTCACGCCGGGCGTGCTGCTGCGTCGTCTGTTGAAGGATCCGGAGCTCGAGGGCGTGTCCGCCGTTGCCATTGATGAGGTCCACGAGCGCCAGCTCGATACGGATTTGGTGCTGGGCATGTGCCTGGAGCTGGCCGAATTGCGTGAGGACTTTCGCGTCATCGCCATGTCCGCCACCGTGGATGCGCAGCGCTTTTCCCAGCTTATGGACGCGCCCGTGCACGTGACCGAGGCGGTGACCCATCCGCTCGATATCCATTACGCGCCCATGCCGGGCAGGGCGGCGGGAACGAGGGAGTTTTATGGGGACGTCGCCAAGCAGGCAGCCCGCCAGCAAGAATCAACGCTGGTCTTTGTGCCCGGCGTGCGCGAAGTCAACCTCGTGTGCGATGCCTTAGCAGGCCATAATGTATTTCCCCTGCATGGCAAGCAGACCACCGCGGAGCAAGACGCCGCGCTGTATACCGATGAACAGCGCATCGTCGTGGCTACCTCTATCGCGGAGTCCTCGCTGACCGTGCCGGGCGTGCGCGTGGTGGTAGATGCCGGGCTTTCCCGCGTTCCCCGGCGCGACGCCCAACGCGGCATGTCCGGGCTAGTGACGGTGTCTACCTCAAAGTCGAGTGCCGACCAGCGCGCTGGTCGTGCCGGCCGTGAGGCACCAGGCACCGTGATTCGCTGCTATTCGCAGGACGATTACCAGCACTTTTCCCCACACACCACCCCGGAGATCCTCTCCGCGGACCTCACCCAGGCCGCGCTGTTTTTGGACTGCTGGGGCGCGGGCCCCGATTTCCCGCTGCTCGATCCGCCCCCGGCCCAGGCCCTCGCATCCGCGCAGGCAACGCTCAAGCGCATTGGCGCCACGCAGGAACTCGCCCTCCTGCCCACCGATCCGCGCCTCGGCGCCTCCTTGCTCCGCCACGGCAGCCAGGCCGCGCCCATCATTGCCTCGCTTGCCGACGCCCCCTTACCCCCCGATCTCACCCGTCACCGCCCACCTCACAAAGAGGTCAAGCGGCTTGCACGTCTCGTAGAGGATCTCGGCCCCGCCGATTCCGGAGAGGTCGTAGCCACCGCCTTTCCCGAGCAGGTGGCCAAGCGCATGGGCGAGGACTACCTGCTGGCTAGCGGCACCCGTGCCCGCCTGCTCGATAACTCGGGCCTCACCGGTGCCTCGTGGCTCGCCATCGCGGAGGTGTCCTTGTCCAACGCGGGCAATGCCATCATCCGCTCGGCCGCCCGCATCGAGGAAACCGCAGCCTTGGCTGCCATCGGCGTCACCGAAGAAACCCGCGCCTTCCTGCGCGATGGCCGTGTGCGCGGCGTCAAAGTCAAGGCCGCGGGCGCCATCACGCTTTCTGAAACCCCTGTCAAAGTTACCGGCCCCGCAGCCGAGGAGGCCCTTGCCGCCGGCATCCGTGAAGAAGGCCTAGGCCTCTTTACCTTCAGCGAGAAGGCCCAAAGTTTAAAAGACCGCCTGCGCCACCTGCACGCCCACTTTGGCGAGCCGTGGCCCGATGTCGATTCCGCGGATCCCGCCGAGTGGCTCGGACCCGAGCTCCACCGTATCGCGGAAGGAACCCCCGCTGCCAAGCTCGACATGTACCCCGCGCTGCAACGCCTTCTGCCCTGGCCGGAAGCCACCCACCTGGACGAGCTCGCCCCTGAGCGCCTCCCAGTCCCCTCCGGCCGGGACGCACGAATCGACTGGTCCGGCGATCGCCCCGTGGTCCACATCAAGCTACAGGAATGCTTCGGCCTGGCCGCATCTCCCGAATACTGCGGCCACCGCGTGCAATTCCACCTGCTCTCCCCCGCCGGGCGGCCGCTCGCGGTGACCGATGATCTCGCCAGCTTCTGGTCCGGCCCTTATGCTGGCGTGCGCGCCGATATGCGCGGGCGCTACCCCAAGCACCCGTGGCCGGAGGACCCGTGGAATGCGATTGCTACCGCGCGCACCAAAAATCGAATGTAGTTAGCCCCATTGCTGCCAGCCCAGGTAGCAGCTCATGACCACAACGAGGGTAAGCAACGCGTAGCGGATGAATTTGGCACCGCCGCCGAGTACGGTACGAGCACCGAGAAGCGCGCCGGCGATATTGGCTACGCCGAGCACGATGCCGAGCGTCCACCACACGTGCCCGCCAATAATGAACACGACGAGCGCACCGAAGTTGGTAGCGGTATTGACTACCTTGGCCATGGCCGCAGAAGTCAGGAAGTTCTGCGCAAAAATAGAGGTAAAGGCCATGATCAAAAACATGCCGGTACCTGGTCCGAAGATGCCATCATAAAAGGAAATGATGCCGGAGAGCACCAAGACCACGACGGTCCGCCAACCGCCACGGGTACCGGCCGAATCGCTACTGCCAAAATCTGGCTTGAAGGCAACGAAGATGCCCACGGCCACCATGAGCACGATGATGATGGGTCGCATAACGTCTTTATCGAGGCTCGAGGCCACGCTGGCCCCCAACCCGGAGCAGACCAGCGCGATGAGGATGAAGCGCGCCATTTCTGCCTTGTCCAGCTTCACCTTGCGCGCAAGGGTCACGGCAGCGGATCCGGTGCCGGTCACCGCGGCGAGCTTGCTAGTGCCCAAAGCGGCGGCCGGAGCAAGGCCCGGCAGGACCGCCAGCAGCATGGGAATCAGGATCAACCCGCCACCGCCGATGACCGCATCGACCCATCCCGCGGCCGCGGTACCAAAGAAGAGAATCACCCACTGCACCAGATCAATTTCCATGCCCCCGATCATAAATCTTGAATGATGTAAGGTGATAACCCGCCTGCCGCCCTCCCCGTAGTGGAGAGAAAAGGGGGACTACACTGGCACAGCAGAACTAGGAGGCTCGCATGGCCGCACAGCAGGAAGGCACCGGGCTCAGTGCCCGTACTGTGGCTCGGTGGGCCCTTGTCGTTCTTGCTTCCGTCGTGCTGGGCTGGCTGTTTAGTATGTGGCACGTACCTGCTGCTTGGATCTTGGCAGCAATCCTCTCCTCCGGCGCCATCGCGCTCTTTACTGGGGAAGATCTACACGTAAACCGCAGTTTTTATAGCATGTCGCGTGGGTTTATCGGCATGATGGCTGCGATCCCACTGACCGTGGTGCCGGTGGGCCAATTGCTTGGCTTCCTGCCTGCCGCCCTGACAATCTCCTTTATCACTTTGATGGTGGGAGTTATCGGCGGCCAACTCTTACACCGCGCGCAGCCAGACGATGTCTCCTCCGAAACCGGCATTTTATCCATGCTGCCGGGTGGTGCTTCGCTAATGCCCGCGCTTGCCGACGAACTCGGTGCCGACTTCCGCTACGTCGCCCTCACCCAATACCTGCGCCTGTTAGTAGTCTCGGTATCGCTACCGGCCGTAGTCGCCTTATTGGACACGCCTGCCGGCGAGGGAGCAGATCTTTCGGTTGACGGCGAAACCACCTGGTGGATAGTTGCCCTAGTGATTGCCATTGCCTGCATAGGAGAAAAGGTAGGCAAGTTCCTCCATCTCCCCGCCGCCGCGGTGCTCGGCCCATTGCTGCTGACGGTTCTAGCCTCTTTCGTGTTGCCGGAGGGCCACACGCTCGAGCCGCTCTACATCTTTAAGGTGATGGCCTTTTTGTCCATTGGTTGGGTCTGCGGCGGTGGGCTTTCGCTGCCAGCGCTCAAGGCCTTTGCCAAGCAATTGCCCGCCACGGTTCTTTTCATCGTGGTCACCATCGGCATCTGCGCGGCCACCGCCTGGCCGCTAACCAAGTGGCTGCACATCACCTACTTCGAGGCCTACCTGGCCACCAGTCCCGGCGCGCTAGAGACGGTGCTCGCACTCTCGGCGGAGGGCGGGGCCGGCCCAGCGGTCATCGCAGTCCAGCTCACCCGCCTCATCGCGGTGCTGGTCGTAGCGGGCTACTTGCCACAGCTGCTGCGACTGGCCCAGCGGCTGCTGCGCCGCTAGTTGTCCAGGACCGCCTCGCGCAGGACGGACATCGGCACGGAGCCAAGGGCGAGGGCCTCCGAGTGGAACTCGCGCGCGCTCATCCCCTGCTTCTCTGCCTCGGCGCGGGTTTCTTGCCACAGGCGCTGGCCCAAAGCATAGGACGGCGCCTGGCCGGGCCAGCCCAGGTAACGGTTGACCTCAAAGTTGAGGTTGGCATCATCCATAGCGGTGTTTTCACGCATGAAGGTCTTCACGTGCGCCTTGTCCCACACGCCGGAGGTCGAGCAATCCGGCAACTGCTTGCCCAAGTGCAATCCGATGTCCACGACCACGCGGGCAGCGCGCAGGCGCTGCGCATCCAACATGCCCATGCGGAAGCCCGGATCATCCATGTATCCCAGCTCGGCCATGAGCTGCTCGGCGTAGAGCGCCCAGCCTTCGCCGTGGCCGGAGTTCCACGTCACGGCGCGGCGCCACAGATTGAGATCCTCCTGCACCAGCGCGGAGCCGAGCTGCAGGTGGTGTCCCGGCACACCCTCGTGGTGGACGGTGGTCAGTTCCTGCCAGGTGTGGAAGGTGTCCTGGCCTTCCGGCACGGACCACCACATGCGGCCCGGGCGGGAGAAGTCATCGCTCGGCGGGGTATAGAAGATGCCGCCGGTGCCGGCCGGATCGATGCAGCACTCGATCTCTTCTACTTCCTCCGGAATATCGAATTCCTTGCCGTTGAGCTCAGCAATGACGCCATCGGCGGTGGACTGCATCCACTCCACCAGCGCATCGGTGCCGCGCAGGGTATAGCGATCCTCGTGGTTGAGCTTGCGCATCGCCGAACGCACCGAGCACTCAGAGCCGTAGAGCTCATGGGCGATCTTTTCCTGCTCCGCGCGCAGGCTGCGCACCTGGTCCAGGCCCCATTCATAGGCCTCGTCGAGGTTGACGGCATCGCCGACAAAGAGCTTGGAAAAGCGCTCGTAGCGCTCGCGACCCACGGCGTCCTTGGTGGGTGCCTGGGGCTGCAGGTCATTGGAGAGCCAATCGGAGAACTCGCCAAAGGCTTCCTTGGCCTGCTGCACCTCGGCGCAGTCGGCGTCGAGGCCGAGGGACTCGAGCATCGAGTCGGCGTCGGCAAGCCGCTCGCACTGCACAATAACCTCGGAGATCTGGCGGTGTGGTGCCACCATGCCGTGGGAGGCTGCCTCTTCCAGGGAGCTGCGGTAGCCGGCCAGGGAGGTCTTCACCTTGGACAGGCGGGAGCGAATGGCATCGCGGTCCTCGTCCGTGTCCTGCGGCATAAGCAGCAGGGTATCGCGGATGGTCTGGACCGGGGAGGCGATGTTATTCAGGCAGCGCACATCCTCGCTGTGGTGGTGCAGATCTAGTTCAAGGCAAAGGCGATCGCGCAGGACGGCCGCGGTGACATAGTCCACGTCATCAAAGTCATCCTCATCATCAGACTCATCGGTGGTGTCATCCAGGGCATCCAAGTCCGCCACCATTTCACGGGTGCGGTCTGCAATGGCGGTGAAGTATTCGGGGGAGAAATCCTGCAATTCGCCCTCGTAGCCGTCAATGCCCCACGCGGTGGCATCGGTGGGGGAAAGCTCGGCTAGGTCGTGAACGAAGTTATCGCACGAAGCGTCCAGTAGAGAGGGCTGGCGCTTAGCGGTCTGCTCAGAACTCATAACGAGGAAGTCTATCCCTAAGTATCGCCTATAGGCCACCCAGGCGGGCCGAAGTTGCGAACTTGTTAACTAATCGTTGTCCCACTTTGTTCCGGGGTAGCTCCAATCGCTGAATTTATCTAGGATGTCCTGCGGTTTTTCCTCCATCACCAAGGCATCGACAAAACGCGGCAAGATGAAGCCGGACTCGGCCATGGCGGCGTACATGGCATGGAACGGGCGCCAAAAGTCCTCCGTATTAACTAGGCCTACCGGGCCGCGGATGTGGCCCAGCTGCTGCAGGGTGAGCACCTCGGTGAGCTCTTCGAGGGTGCCGACGCCGCCGGGGAGGCAAATATAGGCGTCGGCAAGCTGCTCCATGCGGGTCTTGCGCTCGGCCATGGAGCCGACCACCTCGAGGGTGGTCAGGCCGGGGTGGGAAATCTCCAGATCCACCAGGGACTGCGGCATCACGCCGGTGACGGTACCGCCGGCGGCCAGGCAGGCCTCTGCCACCTCGCGCATCAAGCCGATATTGCCGCCGCCGTCGACCAAGGTGAGACCGCGTCGGGCCAGCTCCGTACCCAATTCCTGTGCCGCCTGCGTATAGGCCGGGGAGTTTCCTGTTGCTGAACCACAATAAACCGCTACTGACTGCATGCTCTCCAGCATAGGTATCTGCGCACCCACCACCACCTTTAGACCATTCGGTACATGGTGAGTTTATGAGATTAGACAAAGCAGTCTGGAATATTTATACTTCTTTTTATGATCAAACCTGGCCCAGTGTTCACGCGGCCCCGCACACCGGCCGCAAAGTGCCTTCATTTGGTGCGCCTGAACCCGATCATCACCCGGAGCGAGCTGGTGGAAGCCACCGGACTTTCCCAGCCCACCATCACGCGCGCTACTACTTCCCTACTCAACGCGGGCCTCATTCAGGAACGCACCGACCTCACCCAGTCCCGCGGGCGCGGCCGGCCCACAGTGCCGCTCGAGGCGGCCGATAATGACTGGGCGCTCGGCGGCATCTCCGTGGGCACCAAGCAGACCTACATCGGCCTCTATGACACCAAAGGCCGCACCTTGAGCGAGGAAGAACTAGCTACCCCGGTGGCCGCGCTCAGCGAGGATGACTTCCTCGAGCACATCATGGCCGGCATCAACCGCATGATGACGGACCTGGACCACCGCTTGGTCTCCCTCGGCGTGACTACCTCGGGCACCGTGGATGACAACGGCCTGGTCACCGCGGAAAATCTCAATTGGCACGGCGTGGACATTGCCGAGCGCCTGCGCTTCCAGTTCGGCGTGCCCGTGGTGGTCTCCTCCGCCATCCCGGCCATCCTCGGCTCCGAGACCCAGGCGGCCGAGATTGGCACCAGTGAGCGCGTCCTGGTCCTCTTCGCGGACGATTCCATCGGCTCCGCCCTCTCCGTGGAAGACGAGGTCAGCCCCATTATTCCCGTGCCCCCGACGCACTCCGAGCTGCTAGGCTATGGCGCGTCCGAGCACCTGCTGGCCACCCAGCACATCCTGGAGGCGATACGCCACGAGGGCGTGGAGGCAGCCTCGCTTGCCGACGCCGCCCAGGCAGCCAACTCCCACCCCGCCGTCCGCGCCATTTTGGACGAGCGCGTCCGCCAGTTGGGCGCCATCACCGCGGAACTGGTCAAGGCCCACTCCCCGGCCACCGTGGTTATCGCCGGCGGCGCGTTTACCGACGACCCGAAAGCCCCCAAGCAATTCGCCGCCACCGTCCGCGCCTCCGCGGGCGATGAGTTGCAGCTGCGCATGATTCCGGGCCATAAGGAGATTGTCCGCGCGGTAGCCCGCACCGTGGCCACCGACCAGCTCCTGCGCCAACCGCTGGAGCTAGGCCGCTCACTCCAGCACGCTTAGGACCTCGCGTACCGAGTCGATGCCGCGGAAGAGGTGGGCGTTGAGCCCGCAGTAGTTCGCGCCCTCCACGTAGTCGATGCGGTCATCAAAAAAGTGCGTATCCTTCGGCTGCGCGGCGAGCGCATCCACGGCCACGCGATAGGCTTCTGGGTGCGGCTTGGCCACGCCAATATCGCAGCTAAACGTCACCGCCGCGCAGTCCTCCAGCCACGGCTGCTTTTTTCGCACTTGGCCCGCCAGCGTGGTGGGGATATTGGACAAGATGCCCACGCTATAGCCTTCCCCGATAAGCCCCTTGACCAGCGCCACCATGTCCGGGTCCGCCTCCAGTAGGCCGCTGTTTTCGCACGCTACCGCCTCCGCGACGGGTACCTTCCCCAACCCGGCGCGGGCTGCTACCTCATTCCAGTAGTGACTATCGCTAAAAATGCCGGCATCGTAGTCCGGCCGATAAAACCCGTAGGCCTCCCACATCGCCCCTGGATCTGGCGGCGCAAGGAGGCGCTCCAAGGCCGCGTGGCTTTCTGGGGTTGCCGGGCGCATGAGCACGCCGTACATATCAAAGAGGAGTTTGGGCATAACGGGGCCAGTTTATGCGCGTTTCGGCGCCTGGGTCAGCACGGCTACGATTCCCACACCCGCACCAGCGACAAAAAGAGGCAGCATCGCAGGCGCCTGCTCCATGGACAAGGCGAAGATGCCGCCGATGGCACCAATGAGCAGCATACCGCCGAGGCTATAGAGCGAGCGTGTGACTACCCCACGCTTGCCGGCGACGCCATAAACCAGCAGCGCGAGCCCGGCGAATGGGCCGAGCATCAGCGCCGCGGTGGTCAAAAATACCCCCAAGGCCACGTGCGTGGACATGATTGCCGCTCCTACGATGAGAAAGAGCGCCAGAACTAACAGGCTTATGGCGCACAAAGCCTTGCGTTGCGTTGACATAGAAACAATCCTCCCACCGCACCGCAGTGCCGTGGGAGGATTGCTCTAAATCTTGATGGGTTTGTTATTCACCCACGCGGGCTTAAGCGCCGCCTTCGGTGCGACCAGCCAGGCGCTCATCGATGCGCAGTAGGCCAGAACCATCATTGCCCACCAGCTTGATCTGGTCCAGAATCTCAGAAACGGTAGCCTCTTCTTCCACCTGCTCGCTCAGGAACCAGTCAACGAGCTGGCGGGATTCCAGATCCTGTGCGTCCAGCGCCGCGCGAGCGATGGTGCGGATTTCCTCGGAGACCTTCTGCTCGTGCTCCAGGGAAGCCTGGAAAGCATCCTGCGGGTTAGCAGCCTTCACGGAACCAACCGGGATGTCAGTGAGCTCTACGCGATAACCGCGGGAGAGCAAGTGGTCCGCAATCTTCTCGGCATGCACGCGCTCTTCAGCGGCTTGGCCCATAAACCAATCGCGCATACCCGGGAAGGAGAGGTTGTCCATCTCGAAGGCCAGCTGGGTATAGACCATGGAAGCGCCGTACTCGCTAATGACCTGGTTATTCAGGAGGGTTTGCAGTTTCTCGTCCATTGTAAAAATCTTTCTGTGCAGGGAAATCAATAAGTGCTAAACACTACACTACCGAAGATTCTCCCGTGATCCAGCAAGGCCTACTTAAGTAAACTTGCACGTCATTATGCTTTTTTAGATTGGATAACCTAAGTTAGCCAAGACAAAGCTAGCCATCGCGCGCAGGCAAAGTTCCCCTAAGAACGCGAGGTCATCGCGGATCCTTTGCATTTACGCCAACGCGAACTCAAGGTCAGTTCGGCGCCTACTGCTTGAGCCCTCACACCCCAGTCCATAAATGTGATGTTAGTCACCTAAGCGGCCGCTAAGGTGATTCAGGCGCTGCGCACTAGCTCCCTCCAGGCCACGAAACTCTACTTCGATGCCCCGCTCGGCATATTTCTTCTGCACCGCATCCAGCGTCGCCACCGTAGAGGCATCCCAGACCTCGGCCTCCGTCATATCTACCACTACACGCTGGGTGTCCAGCGTGTAGTCAAAGGCATAGACCAAGTCATTGGAGGAGGCGAAGAACAGCTGGCCACGCACCGCATACTCGGCATCGCCTACTTGCTCTACCTCCACCAGGTGAGCCACGCGGCGGGCAAAGCCAATGGATGCTGTCACCACACCGAGCACCACACCGACCGCCAAGTTATGCGTGGCCAGCGTGCCTACCACCGTTACCAGCATCACCAGCGTTTCTGATAGCGGCATGAGCTTAAGCGTGCGCGGGTGAACTGAATGCCAATCCACCGTAGTTGCGGCCACGATGATCATCACCGCCACCAAGGCGGCCATCGGAATGCGACCGACGGTCTCGCCAAGAAGAAGGCACAGGATAAGGAGGAAGGCGCCCGCGAGGAACGTCGACAAGCGCGTGCGCGCCTGGGATGCCTTCACGCCGATCATGGTCTGGCCAATCATGGCGCACACTCCCATACCGCCGATGGCCGCGGCGAGGATATTGCCCACGCCCTGACCAAAGGACTCGCGCGTTTTATCGGAGTGGGTATCCGTAATATCATCCACCAGCTTGGCCGTTAGCAGCGATTCCATCAGCCCCACCAAGGCCATGCCAAAGGCATAGGGCGCAATCAGCTGCAAGGTATCCAGGTTCCACGGAATATCCGGCACGAAAAGTCCCGGCAGCGAGGTAGGAAGCTCGCCTTGGTCCGCCACATCGGGGACCTGCCACCCGGCCACGACCGCAATGATGCTGACCACCACAATGGTAACGAGCGGGGCGGGAATCACCGTGGTCAGCCGCGGTAGCCCCAACATAATTGCCAAGCCAATGGCCACCAGCACATAGACCATCCACGGCACATCGATAAGGTGCGGCAGCTGCGTGGTAAACATCATGATTCCCAACGCATTCACAAACCCCGTCATCACCGAGCGCGGGATAAAGCGCATGAGCTTGGCGACGCCCACCGCAGCCAAAACTACCTGCATGATTCCTGCCAAGAGCACCGCGGCAACCACGTAGTCATGCCCATGTTCATGCGCGAGCGGTGAGACAACGAGTGCCACCGCGCCGGCCGCCGCGGAAATCATCGCCGGCCGGCCACCGGTAAAGGCAATGGACATTGCCATCACGACGGAGGAAAACAATCCCACCCACGGGTCTAAGCCCGCAAGAATGGAAAAGCTTAAGACCTCTGGGATCAAAGCAAGCGCCACCGCCAGACCGCCAAAGACTTCCTTACGCAGTCGAGCAGGCGAGGAAAATGCATAACGGAAACTGGCGATGACGCCGGTAGGGGCAGGCTGTTCTTTAATCACGCCTGCACATCCTAGTGGACTTTAGGAGCCTTCCTTAAAGGAGCCATCTGCAGTGATTACGGGAAGCACGGACCAGGCGAAGTTGATCCACTGATCGGTCTTCTTCCACGAAAAGTCCGGTTCAAAGATGGTCTTCGGCTTGGTATAAATGACGGCCGAGCGCACCTCGTCTGCGGTTTCCTTCAGCAGATTTACCACGAGATCCAGGGTCTTGCCGGAGTCCGCGACGTCATCTACTACCAGTACCTTCTTGCCCTTTAGCGAATCCGTGTCCAGCTGCGGGGACAAGATGATCGGCTCTTCCAAGGTCTGTCCGATATCGGTGTAGAACTCCACATTGATAGCGCCCATGGCCTTGACACCGATGGCATAACCGATAGCACCGGCTGGGATGAGGCCGCCGCGGGCGACGCCCACGATAAGGTCAGGGAACCAACCAGATTCCACAATCTGTTCCGACAGGTTACGGCTCGCCTCGCCGAAGACCTCCCAGGTGAGGTTTTCCCGGTCCGGGTGGATCCAATTTTCAGTCACGATTGTGTGGCTCCTTTTGCGTCATGGGATTTCTTTGTAGTTTAACGAGCATTGCCTGCCAAAGAAAAGGCACCTACCGGAATGGAACCTCGCCCAAAGTCCGGCGCAGCTTGCGAGTGCGCAGGCGCTCCGGATTTTCGGCTAGATGCTCCATCGCACGCACCGCGCACATTACGTGAGCTTCCTTCGAGTTGGAGTAGAAGGCCTGCGCCTGGGCCGGCAGCTTCGGCACCGCATGCAATGGCAGGTCAGAGACCGAAAGCAGAGTTCCATAAGGAACGCGGTAGCGATAGCCATTGGCCGCGAGCGTGCACGATTCCATATCGACAGCCACCGCGGTGGAGGTACGCAGCCACTCCCACAAATCCCGGTTAGTGCGCCACTCCCAATTGCGATCATCGGTGGAGAGCACCGTGCCTGTTCGCATGAGCGAATTATCGTCGCCGTACACCGCCTTCACCGCAGACTCGAGCATGCGCTGTACCTCCGGAATCGCCGGGATGGGAGAGGTCGCCGCAACCTTTTGGTCCAAGATGTGGTCATTGCGCTGGTAGGCATTGCCCAAAATCAAATCCCCGATGCGCATGCGCCCATCCATGCCAGCGCAGTGGCCGATCATGATCCAGGCCTCCGGCCGCAGCACCGCCAAGCAATCCGTAATGGTCTTGGCATTGGAGGGCCCCACACCGATATTGATCATCGTGATGCCATCACCACCGGCAGTAATCAGATCAAAGCGCGGCATTTGGAAGCGAGAGGTCAAGGTCAGACCATCCACATCGAGGTCCACCGCATCGTTGGGGTGGATGGTCTCGCCATTGGGCAGCACCAAGGCGGTATAGCGCGAGTCTTCCCTGGTCAACTCGCGCAAACCGAATTTCACAAACTCGGTGGTGTGCATCGCGTAGTTAGTAAACAAAATGTATTTTTGCACCGTATCGACCTCGATGCCGGTGTAGTGCTCAATGCGTGCACACGCGATATCAAAGCGCTGGGCGCCAAAATGAAAAAGCGGCTTTTCCGCACCGTGGAAGGCATCCCATTCGCCATCAATGATTGCATCATTGACCTCATCCAGCGTCGGACGCGGAATAGGCCCGCGTTCCTGCGGGGCTTTCCTTGTGTCCTTGATGTACTCCGGTGGAATGCGCTGGTCGGATTGGCCAACAAAGATATCGCACGGATAATTCCCCGCCAGGCGAGTCAGCTGCTCGTGCAGGTAGTCCCGAATGATGTGCGGCTTGGAAACTACCGCCGAGTACTTGCCCGCCTCGTTGACGTAGCCAAACGGCTCGGAACGATCGATGGGCTGCCATTTGCGGATATCCACTGTGACCTTGGGATAAACCACATAGCGATAGTCATCAAGGTTTCCTGATTCCAAAGTCTTGCGCGCAAGCTCGCAGGAATTCTCGTAAATCTCGATCAGGCGGTTTACCGCCTCATCAACGGAGTGGACATGCTGCAGATCGGTCATAAGCGCGAGTGTAGCGGGGACTTCGCAGCGCGGCAGCGGTCCGCGCAGTTCTTTATTCTTTTCCGCGGTAGCTTCAGTGATACCAATACTGACATGATTTACTGCGAGAAAATCAAAGACCTAGGATCAGTCCTTTAAGCTGCTAAGAGTGTCAAAGCAAAGGCCTCAAAGGGAATGCGACGAAGAGCTCGACTATGTCAACTCGGGCATCGTCCCATCAATCCGAAGTATTCCTAATTCACATTGTCCCCAGTATGAGAGCGAGAAGAGGCACTAGCCCCAATACTGCAGACGATTCCTACTAGGACTGCACCTAATGCTCCTAACAGGATTCCCGTGGAGGAGGGCAACAGTAATCCACCCACTGCGGAGCCGACTGCCGAGCCAAGGTAGTTCGCAGATGCATTAGCAGCAACAGCAGTCGCCCCTTCATCAGGGTTTGCACTAAGCATCGAATGCTGCTGCGGTGCCATAGACGACCACCCCAAAAGCCCCCAAGCAAAAAGACACACCACTGCCACCACGTGGCTCGAAGGGAAGAGCAGCAGTAGAGCGAAATCAGTCACGAGTAATGCAATGATAATGACCGTTAGTTTGCGTGAACTATTAACCTTGTCGAGCACCCTCCCAATCCCAAAAGCACCCGCTGCCCCGCCGATACCCCAGACCCAAATACCAGCAATGGTGTCTACCTGCACACGATCAAGCACTACAGGAATATAGGTGTACAACCCCAGCGAACCCACTCCAACAAAGAAAGTAACTAAGATCGTCAGGAAATTATCCACTCGGCCGATGACTCGGAGTCGCTGCCCCAACGAGGAAGAGGGCACAGCTGGTACCACACTCGCTTTGCGCAACGCTAGACCCGCTAACGCCACTATTCCAATGGCCGAGACCAAACCGATGGTAGCCCTCCAGCCTAGCTGTTTAGCTACCCCCAATCCCACCGGTACGCCCACGACAGTTCCCACCGCTAAGCCAGCCAGCACCATTGACAGTGCGCGCCCGCGATACTTTGCTGGGACGGACATCCCCGCTACGGCTGAGGACAACGGCGAATAAATTCCCGCTGCCGCACCTGCGATCAAGCGCGACACGAGAAAAACGCTCACTGTAGGCGAGACTGCAGTCACGACATTCGCCAAAGAAAACACAGCAACAGCTCCAAGCAGACCACTCCGCGGATCTTTGCCTGCCCTACCCGAGAACAGCGGACCAGATATTGCGTACGCGCCGGTGAAGGCGGTAACACCCAAGCCGATCACACTGCCACTTGTACCCAAGTCGTTTGCAATCTGTGATAGCAGTCCAGCGATAACATATGCGTCCAATCCGAGCGCTACACTGCCCAAAACTAACGGCCACAGCTGTTTAAGCATTCGAAATCACCATATCGAGTAAACCAGGGAACCGTTCGTCTAGATCGCCTCTGCGCAAAGAGATAACACAAGTTCGTCCCTGGCTTCTTGTCCACGTCACACCGGCTTCACGCAGCTGCCGAGTGTGGTAGGTCAGGGTAGATCGAGGCAGGTCATCAGCGAGCGTCAAACTATCGTGCTCCTGACCGTCTGCCAGGCGCCTAACCATCTCTAACCGGATGGGATCACTTACCGCAGCCAGAACACGGACGAATTCAAGGTCCTCGGTGGCCGGATGCTCATACTTTCGTGGGCTCATCACAACTCCAATCGTGCAAGAATTCCTGAACGATTGACCACAGTAAGCTACCCGAGAGATTCGTGCAAGATTTCTTGCACGAATTCAGGTGCGCAGATAAAGCCCCACCCAGACAGCGATAAATGAACACCGGAGTCTTGAGGAGCTCTATTTTTAGATACCAAGCTTTCAACCCCAGACGTCTCTAATTCATAACCTTCAACGTTGGCACAATAAATCGAGCCAAGTTTATGAAAGTAGAGAGCCCTATTCCTTCTTCTAACGGTACGTACAACGTAGCTTGATTTAATAGACCCTTCTACCCAAAAATATGCTCGAAAGTTCTTTGGTCAGGAAAGCATGACAGACACCGTCACCTCTTCAGGGAAAAGCAACTAATCTGCAGCACCAGAAATGATTTAGAGAACGAACAATCGCTGGTGACCAGTTGAAATGTTTAGTTCTCACGCACTTGCAGTTGGTTAAATGCGCAGGGCACACCGAAGCCCTCGACGCATAAGCGTTATGGATACCAACTCGCACCCCTCCACTGCACAGAATTGCCACTGCAAGAGTAGTTCCCTGCAGAAAATGGCGTCAGCTACTCCTAGACCCCAGGGGAGGTAACGAAGCGGTATCCCAATCCGGGTTCAGTGAGCAGGTATTGGGGGTTAGATGGATCGGTTTCCAGTTTGCGGCGCAGCTGCGAGGTATAGATGCGCAGGTAGTGGCTTTGTCCTTCGAAACCCGGACCCCAGATTTCTGCGAGGAGGTCTTCTTTGCGCACTAAACCGCCGTGGGCACGCAGCAGCGTCGTAAGCACGCCCCACTCAGTGGGGGTCAGGTGAAGGGGCTTTCCTGCCTTGGTGATGGAGTGTCGAGGGACGTCGATAAGCACATCGCCCGCCCGCACCATCGTGGCTTCCCGCTGGGCAGATGGATGCTGGGGACTGCCATGCCGCAAAGCCACGCGCACACGAGCCAAGAGCTCTTCCATGGAAAAGGGTTTGGTCACATAATCGTCAGCACCGCGATCTAGAGCCGAGGCACTAAATAGGGGATCGGATCGGGCCGTAAGAATCAGAACGGGGATTGCTGACCATCCACGAATCCCATCGAGGACCTCCCGCCCATCCATATCCGGCAGACCCATATCCAAAATCACCACATCGGGCTGATGCTGGGAGACCACCTGCAGACCCTCCGCCCCGGTGCTCGCTGAATACACCTCATACCCACGCGCCTTAAAGTTAATGCTCAAGGTGGTGAGCAAACGCGGATCATCATCCACAATGACAATCGTGGCCTTCTTATCAGTCATGGCTTTTCTCCTCCCGCAGCGGGAAACTCAGGATAAAGGTCGCTCCTGGGGTGGCCTCTACGGTGATAGTACCGGCCATGGCCTCCACAAATCCGCGTACGACGGAGAGGCCTAAACCCACCCCGTTGTCATTGCTAGTATCTCCCAAGCGCTGAAAGGCTTGGAAAAGCTCCCGCTGCTTTTCCGGTGAAATTCCCGGCCCCTCATCGCTCACACTCAGCTCCACGCGCCCATCCCTAACCTGCGCATCAACGTTGACTGGTCCGCTCGGCGCATAGCGCAAAGCGTTATCGAATAGGTTCGCCAGCACGCGTTCCAGCAAAACGCTATCCGCGCAACAGGTGCGGCCACGGAGTCCAGAACCAATATGAATGCGACCAAGTTGGTCCTTGCTATGCCCAAAGGCACAGGAAGCAATAGCCCGATTGGCTACCTCGTATAACTCCACAGTATCCCGGCGTGCAGTTACCGCTCCTGCACTCAAACGCGAGTGATCCAATAGGTTGGTCACGAGCAGCGTGAGTTGATCGATGCTAGCTGCGGTTTCCGCCAGCAGTATTTCTTGATCCTCTGGACTGAATTCGATTTCGGAATTCCGCAAAGAGGACACAGCCAGCTTGGCCGTTGCTAAGGGCGTGCGCAGATCGTGGCTCACGCTCGATAGCAGTGCACGACGCAATTCATCAGCGGCAGCAATGGCATCGGCACGTGCGGCTTCAGCCGAAAGCTTGTCGCGGCGCACTATGCCGGCTAAGTAACCTGCCACAACCGCCACCAAAGCACGGTCGCGGGCGGATAACGCTGGGCCTTCCATCACAATCTGGACCGTAGTGTCCTCGCTGGAGACCAACGTTTCTACCTCACGTTTATGAGTCTTTGCGGGGATATGCAGGTGTCTACTTTGCCGGGGCGAGGCCGCCGAAGCGTGCCAGGTAGAGAGTATGTCCCCGGAGGCGTCAAGAAGCACGGCCTTATGGCAGCCGAAGGTCTCTCCTACCTTGCGAAGCACTGCGTCGATGGGAGATACGTCCGCACGGCGGTTGAGGGCTGCGCGGGAAAAGACCGTCAAGAGCTCAGCATCGCGCGTGGCAATGGACGCATTATGGTGCTCTATTTTGGTGCGCCGCACTTGTAGGCCCACGGCCAGGGCAATGGCTACCATGACCACGAGGATGACAGCGTTAGCCGGCTCAGCAATATCGAAGGTGTACAGGGGCTCGGTAAAGAACCAATTGACCGCCAAGCCCGAGGCAAACGCAGTAATTACCGCCGGCCACAGGCCAGCGAGCATGCTCACGAGGAGGATCAGCGCAAAGTAAAAAGCAGAACACGTGCCTGTTCCCAATGCCGAGCCGTCGATGCCTTGCAACAGTGCGGTCAAGGCGATGAAAGCGACAGCCGCGCCCACCCAAGACACCGCCCGGCGCGGAAGGGAATGCAATGGTCGCAGCAGTGGTGAAAGAGGCGAGGGCTTATCGGACGGAAGATTAACAATGTGACAATCAATCTTGCCTGAATCCCGCAACACGGCCTCAGCAACGGTGCCGCGCCAGTGCAGGCCTAAGCGACGCCGTGGTGAAACCCCCAGGACCAACTGGGTGGCGTTGACGCTGCGGGCAAAATTAAGCAGCGCTTCTGGCACCGAGTCACCGGTGACCTGATGCAAACGGGCACCCACGTCCTGAGCCAAGGATTGTAGTTTGGACAGTTGTTGAGCGGAACCTGCAACAGAAGATTCACCGGAAGAAAAGGAGTCCCCAAAAATTACGTGGACGACATGTAGCTCGGCTGAGGATTTGGATGCGATGCGGCGCCCGCGGCGAATGAGCAGTTCTGCGTGCGCGACGTTCTGAATGGCCACAACCACCCGTTCCCGCGCTTCCCAGGTATCAGTAATGTCTTGTTCAGAGCGGTAGGACGCGAGAGCCTCATCAACCTGGTCCGCCAACCACAACAGGGCAAGCTCCCGCAGTGCAGTCAGATTGCCCACCCTAAAATAATTATTCAAAGCAGGGGCAATGCGCGCTTCTTTATAGACTTGGCCATCACTCAAGCGGGTGCGCAAGAGCTGCGGGGATACATCCACCAATTCGATCTCGTTCGCCGCACGCACGACCTCGTCCGGCACCGTCTCCTGCGGGGAAATACCGGTGATCTGCTTTATTACGTCATTGAGGCTTTCAAGGTGCTGGATGTTCAGGGTAGAAATCACATCGATTCCTGCGGCTAGGATTTCCTCTACGTCTTCCCAGCGCTTAGCGTGTTCCTCACCGCGCGGATTGGAATGGGCAAATTCATCGACCAGAACGGTTTCCGGCTGGCGCGAGATGATGGCTGCAGTATCGAGTTCTCCGGTAGATAGCCCGGCGGCGTAGCGCCGCGGGATGGTCTCAAGGCCATCACACAGCGCCCGAGTGAATTCGCGCCCATGATCTTCCACGATGCCAATGACCACATCGCGGCCGGCCAGCACAAGGCCGTGCGCCTCGTTGAGCATTGCACAGGTCTTACCAGACCCAGGCGCCGCGCCGAGGTAGATCTTCAAAGCGCCACGCTTGGTGCGCGCCGGAACTTTCTTGTCGTTCATATGGCACTCATCTTATGAGCAGGACGGTGGAATGGGCAGTGCTCGGTTGAGAGTAGTGACGTTGACTGCGTCTTCGCCCAGGAACCCGAGGCTGGCATGCTCTGTGTTGTCTTCGATGAGGCTTCGCACTTCTTCGGTGCTCATCCCCTGCTCTCGTGCGACACGCGGAGCCTGTAGTTCAGCGTACGCAGGGCTAATGCCAGAATCGACACCAGAGCCGGAACCGGTTACCGCATCGGTGGGCACATCTTCTGGGGCGGCGCCTTCGCGCTTGGCGATGTCCCCGCGCCGCTCCTGCACGGCTTTTTCTAGCTCGGAGCTGCTAGCGCCGTAATTGCTCATGCCTTCGGAACGGGGGAAGAAGTACGGGCCTTCGGTCTGGCCATCTTGAAGCTGGGTCGAACCAGCTAGGCACTCACCTTGGTAAATGAGGTTGCCCTCGGCGGAGTCCGGCTTGATGCGGGAGATTCCCCACACGGCAGCGGGATAGATCATTCCTAGTGCGACAACGCACAATAGTACGGCTACGAATCCAGCGGCGAGGTTACGAAAATAGACACGCATTTTTGGTCCTTCTTTTTCTATATACCTGGAAGCAGGTTGACTACCTGGTCAATGAGCCAGATGCCTAGGAATGGGGTGATCACGCCGCCCAGTCCCCAAATGCCCAGGTTACGGCGGAGCAGGGACGAGGCAGAGGCCGGCTTATAGGCCACGCCCTTGAGCGCCAATGGGATAAGAGCAACGATGATGAGCGCATTGAATACCACTGCAGACACAATGGCGGATTGCGGCGAGTGCAGGTGCATCACGTTGAGGCGCTCAAGGTGCGGAAGCTGGGTAGAAAACAGGGCCGGCAAGATGGCGAAGTACTTCGCTAAGTCATTGGCCAAAGAGAAGGTGGTAAGCGCCCCACGGGTGATGAGCAACTGCTTGCCAATGCGCACGACATCGATAAGCTTGGTCGGATCAGAATCCAAGTCCACCATGTTGGCGGCTTCCTTCGCTGCAGAGGTACCAGTATTCATGGCCACACCCACGTCCGCCTGCGCCAGCGCCGGCGCATCGTTGGTACCGTCACCGGTCATAGCGACCATGCGGCCGTGCGCCTGCTCCTCGCGGATCCTGGCCAGCTTGTCTTCTGGGGTGGCCTCCGCGATGTAATCATCGACGCCTGCCTCTTGAGCAATGGCCGCTGCCGTCAACGGGTTATCGCCGGTCACCATGATGGTTTTGATGCCCATCTGGCGCAGTTCGGCGAAGCGCTCCGCCATGCCCGGCTTGACGACGTCACTGAGCTGCACCACCGCAATAACCCTGCGGGTGCCGTCGGATTCTTCCACAGCAACGGGCAGCGGGGTTCCACCACCTTCAGCAATCTGGGTCACGGAGTCTTCAATTTCTTGCGGCCAGTGGCCACCCGCCTCGGTTACCCACCGGCGTACAGCATCGCCGGCGCCTTTACGCAGCTTTCGGCCTCTGAGGTCAAGCCCAGACATGCGGGTAGAAGCGCTAAATGGAATGACCTCAGCGGTCTTTTCTTCCTCTCCTGCTGCGGTAGAAAGGTGGTAGTTTTCAGTCAACCACGACACGATGGAGCGCCCCTCCGGGGTCTCATCGGCAACCGAAGCAACGCGGGCTATCTCCGCAGCTTCCTGCTCATCGACACCGCGCGCAACGATAAGCCCGGTGGCCTGCCGGTTGCCATAGGTGATGGTGCCGGTTTTATCCATGAGTAGGGTCGCTACGTCGCCCGCCGCCTCTACCGCGCGTCCGGACGTAGCCAGAACATTGTGGTGCACTAGCCGGTTCATTCCCGCGATTCCCACCGCCGACAGCAGGGCAGCGATGGTGGTTGGGATGAGGCAGACCAACAGGGCCACCAGCGAGAGCGGAGAGAGCTCCGCGCCGGTAAACAACCCCATTGGGGCCAGTGCGGTAACCGCAATGAGGAAGAGGATAGTCAAGGTAGACAGGAGGATGCTCAGCGCTATCTCATTCGGGGTCTTGCGTCGCTCCGCCCCCTCCACCAAGGCAATCATCGTATCGACGAAGGTTGCTCCCGGCTCCGAGGTGATCTGTACCAAGATGGAATCAGACAGGACCACGGTTCCGCCGGTTACAGCACAGCGATCGCCACCGGCCTCGCGAACCACGGGAGCAGACTCGCCGGTAATGGCAGATTCATCGACGGTTGCCGCGCCTTCAATGACGTCGCCGTCACCCGGGATAGTTTCTCCGGCCTCCACGCGCACGATAGCGCCCTTGGTGAGCTCAGAAGCGGCAATGACCTCGATGCCGCCATCGGTAACCAGGTTAGCGGTGGCGTCATCACGCACGGCGCGCAAGCTATCCGCTTGGGCTTTACCGCGGCCTTCGGCATATGCCTCAGCAAACGCCGCGAACGCAATGGTAAACCACAACCATACGGTTACCACCCAGCCATAAACGCTGGGGCTAAAGATGGACCACAGGGTAGTCAGCGCGGCACCTACCCACACCACGAACATGACGGGGTTGCGGGCTTGGGCGAGTGGGGACATCTTGTGCGGCAACGACTTTAACGCTGCCGCAGCCAACCCACTGTTTTTGGTGGCAGGGCGCTGAGGAGTGCGTTGCTCAGTGGTCATAGTTGGTGTTGTCATGAGAGTGCCTCCGAAATGGGACCCAAGGTAAGAACGGGGAAGAAGGTAAGGGCGGCGACCAACACAATGACGCCGATGGTAAGCAGCGCGAAGGTCACGCCGGACGTCGGCAAGCTGCCGGCGGTAGTGGCCTGCCGGCGTTGACCGGCTAGGCTGCCCGCCAAGTACAGGGTGAAAACGATGGGTAGAAAGCGGCCCAACAGCATGGCGATACCGAGGGTGACTTGCCACCAGGGCTCGGTTACCGTCAGGCCCGCGAAGGCCGAGCCGTTATTATTCGACGCCGAGGTAAAGGCATAGAGCACCTCGGAGAGACCGTGCGCGTTATCCGGGGTTCCCGGCGCGCCGAAGTTGGTCGCGGAAAGCTCCACCAGCTTGCGCTGAGCCACCGATGCCCCCACGCCTACCAGGACGAGGACCGGCATGGTGAGGATGTACAGGCTCACCGCGGAGATTTCCTTGCGG
This sequence comes from Corynebacterium tuberculostearicum, assembly GCF_022347385.1. GTDB lineage: Bacteria > Actinomycetota > Actinomycetes > Mycobacteriales > Mycobacteriaceae > Corynebacterium > Corynebacterium tuberculostearicum_M. The sequence continues at coordinate 26,989 of NZ_JAKRDT010000015.1, read as the reverse complement.
CCGACCTTATTGCCCATGAACTCCGGTGTGCGCCCAACGAGCAGGCCGCCGATAAAGACGGCGAGGATTGCCACCATCAGCAGACCGTAGAGGCCAGTGCCCACGCCGCCCGGTGCAATTTCGCCCAGGAGCATATTGAGGATCAACAAGCCGCCACCCAATGGTGAATAGCTATCGTGCATCGAATCGACCGCACCGGTAGAAGTGCCCGTGGTAGACACCGCAAAGAGTGCGGAAGCGTCAATACCTAGGCGCTGTTCGATGCCCTCCAAGTTGCCGCCCGCGGCTTGGGCTGCCGCACCGGTGGTAGTGTGCTGCGCCCATACCACCAAAGCAACCATTACGGTCCAAATGCCGCCGATGACGCCAAGCAGGGTCCATGCATGCTTTTGGGATTTCAGCATTACTCCGTAGGCACGGATAAAGCAGAAAGAGATAACCAGCAAAGAAAAGATTTCCACGAGGTTGGTAAAACCAGTGGGGTTCTCAAAAGGGTGCGCCGAGTTGGCGCCGAAGATGCCACCACCATTGGTTCCCAGCAGTTTAATTGCCTCCTGGCTAGCTACCGGAGCGCGCGGAATATCCACGCCCGCGGAGCTCACCAGGTTGGACCCGAAGGTTTGCATGGTTCCGCCCAAGATGAGGACGAAGGAAATCAATAGAGAAAGCGGCAAAAGAATGCGCACCAAACCGCGGGTGAGGTCAACCCAGAAATTTCCGATGAGGTGCTGTCCGCTCTCAGAGCCCAGCTTGTCACGGCTATATCCCAAGTGACCGATACCGCGAATGAGCGCAACCGCCACACACATGCCAACAGCCGCGGAGGCGAAGTTCTGAACGGTCAGGCCAAGCATCTGCGCACCATTGCTCAGGGTTTCTTCGCCCGAATAGGACTGCCAGTTGGTATTGGACACGAATGACGCCGCGGTATTAAACGCCATCCACGGTTCCACCGCTGCGGAGCGGGAATTGCCAAAGCTAGGCAAAACGGTTTGTAGGCGCTGCACCGCGTAAAGAACGAGTACGGATGCCAAGCTGAAACCAAGCAATGCACGGCTGTAATTCTTGCTGTTATGCCCGCGGTTTGGGTCAACGCGCAGGACCTTATACACCGCACGCTCTATCGCCCAGTCCTTGTCAGAGGTGTAGCTGCGTGCGATCCAATTGCCCAAAGGAACATATGCCGCCGCGAGCAAGACAACGAGGGCGAGGAACTGCGGTAACACCGCCCCAATGCCGGCGATCATGCGAAACGCTCCGGATCAACTAAGGAAATGATGAGGTAGGTCACCAAGGCCACAACAATGACGAGGCCAATGACCGCTGTAATGGTGTTCATGGTTATGCATCACCGTCCAGAAGCTCGTTGAGGACGGAGGGACAGCCAACCGTCAGGATGGCTATCAGGATTGCCACGATGTCTAACATGTGGGAAACCCCCTTGTGCGAGTGAAACTTTCCTGTGCCTGACAGATATGCCTGCCAGGTGCCGGTACCAAGGCAGCACCTGCTACGCACAAACGTTAGGACCACACCCCCGCTGCCCTAGGCAATCTTTGCGCTATCTTTACGCCTCTCGCTCGCAATTTTTATATTTCCTTTACACCCCTTGTGCGCCACCTTTTCTTCAGGCCGGGAACCGCCCTTTATCCACAACGAAGGCCCGCCGACAGCACATCGGCGGGCCTTCTCCCCATGACTAATCTCTCGGTACCCAAGGAGGGAATGGAGCGCACCCTCCTGCAGGCACCGCCCGTGATTAGGCAAGCCTAAGTTTATAAACCTTTCGTAGGATGGTCAAGGGTTTGCCCATAAATTTCTTCACCCCTGATAAAAACACAGTTAACCTGCAATAACGAGTACAATCCGGAACCATGGCTGAGTTGAAATCCACCATTTCCGAGCAACTCCGCAAATTCTGGCGTGCCAATGAGAAGGAATTGACCGATTCCCCGCGTCGCGGCATCGCCTCCCCTGCCGAAGCCACAGCACTACGCGAGGAGGTCGCGGCCGAGATTGCGGACCTCATCAAAGCCCAGAAGATCAAGACCAGCCCCGGCGATACCGCCCTCGACGCCGATGCCGCCGCTACCCTTCCCCTTGGTGCCCGCATTAAGCCGCGCGGCGTCTTTGAAGATGACTGGAGCGCGCGTCCCACCGCACAGCGCCCCTGGCCAGTCATCCTCATCCACGGCACCTGCGATACCAAAGGCGTATGGCAGCTCCTAGGCAATGAACTGCGCCAGGACGGCTGGGCCGTCTTCGCCCCCGATTATGGGCACCGCGCTACCCAGCCCCTCGCGGAATCCGCGAAGGAGCTTGGCGCCTATATTGATGTCGTGCGCGCAGTCACCGGCGCGGACAAGGTCATCCTCATCGGCCACTCGCAGGGCGGGCTGCTTGCCCGCTATTGGATGCGAATGATTGGCGGCGCCGAAAACGTCCTGCACCTGATGTGCATCAGCGCGCCGAACCACGGCACCACCTATGGTGGCATCGTCAGCCGCCTCATTCGCACCCCGCGCCAAGAAGCGGTAATGCGCTCCGTCATCGATGGTTGGTTCGGGCCGGCGGGCATGGACCAGGTCGTCGGCAGTGAGGCGCTGCGCGAAACCAACCGGGACGGCGATCTGGAATCCGGCGTGAGCTATACCTGCATTGCCACCCGGTCTGATGCCGTCGTGGTCCCACCCGAGACCTGCTTCCTCGACCCCCGCGGCGTCGCAGAGGGCACGGTCCGCAATATTTATGTCCAAGACTTCGACCGCCTCGCGATGGTCATGCATGAGGATATGCCGATGGATAAGCGCGTCCGTGCAATCGTGCGCACCATTTTGGAACTGGTGGAAAGCATCCCGCGCTAGTTATAGCCCCAGCTCATCGAGCAGCGCATCGAAGGCGGGACCTACCTGCGTGCGCCACAGCGTATCCACCTTCTGATCGCCCCGGCCGGGCCCGCCATTGATGACGGCCACGCGCTTGCCCTGCTTCTTTGCCTCCAGCACAAAGCGGTATCCGCTCATAACCGCCAGCGAGGAGCCAGCAACCATCAGCGAGCGGGCCTGGCCTAGCACGGCAAAAGCGGCATCGCGGCGCTCGGGCGGCACGGGCTCACCAAAGTAGACCACGTCCGGCTTCAATAATGCAGAACCACAGCGCTCGCACCCTGCCATGCGGAACGCAGCCACGTCAGCTTCATCAAGCGTCACGTCACCGTCCGGGTTCACTTGGTCCGCCTCCACGACGAGGCGCTCCAAGTACCCCGGATTTGCTGCGGCCAAGCGCGCATCGAAGTGCGGCCGCGCCTCCCGCTGCCCACACATTAAGCACACGACGGTTTCCATGTCGCCATGCAGTGCCACCAAGTTCGCGGTTCCCGCCTGTTTATGCAGGCCATCCACGTTTTGCGTGACCACGCCATTGACCAGCCCGGCGCGCTCCAGTTCCACGAGCGCATAGTGCGTGCGATTCGGCACCGCGGAATCCATGACCCGCCACCCCACAAAGCTGCGGGCCCAATACCTATGGCTTGCGGCCGGGTCGTGGCGAAATTCCTGATAGGTCATCGGCCGGTGCCTACTGAGCGAGCCGCGCGGCCCCCGATAGTCCGGCACGCCCGAGTCCGTAGACACCCCTGCCCCGGTTAGCACCATCACTGGGCCCTCGCGCAGCTGCTTTACGACGTCCCTAAGGCCTTCCCTTCCTCCGTATGCGGCGCCGATTCTTCGACCACTCGCGCGATCGAGCGCAGCGCAGACTGGTGGGCAAGGGAGACGGCTGGATCCATGCCCCCGATGCTAGCTTTCGGGCAGGTGCTCTACATAAAGCCACTCCGAATCCAGCTCCCCGTGGCGCGAGCACTTAGTATGCCAGCCATCGGGGCGCACCTGGGCCACCATGCGGCGGCCACAGATCTGGCAGTAGCGCGGCACGTCGAGGCCGGCTGCAGCCGCGGGGTGCAGCGTGAAGACCTCTTCGATCGGCTTGCCGGTATTCGGATGGAAAATCGGCTCATCCCCAGCCAGCACGGCGGCAGCCAATTCGGATGTTGGCTCGGATAAACCAGGCACTATAGGGCCTTAATCGGCAGGTCGATGCGGTTCAACATGTCCACATCCTTTTCAATCTGCTGGCCCAGGGTGGTCAGGTAGTTACCGGCGATAATGGCGTTGATGCCGCCGAGGAGGCCGCGCTCAGTGCCGTCGTCGCCAAGCGAAAGCTCGCGGCCACCAGCAAAGCGCAAGGTGGTAGACGGCATGGCCAGGCGGAACGCCGCCACGGCGCGCAGGCCCTCTCCCAAGGGAACCAGCGGGCGGTCCGCGAAAGGGGTGCCAGGGCGCGGGTCGAGGAAGTTCATCGGTACCTCGCACGGGTCAATCTCTGCCAGCTGCACTGCAAACTCAGCGCGCTGCTCCAGGGACTCACCCATGCCGATGATGCCGCCGCAGCAGACCTCCATGCCCACCTCGCGCACATAATCGAGGGTCTGCTTGCGCTCCTCCCAGGTGTGGGTGGTAACCACATTAGGGAAGAAGGAACGGGAGGTCTCCAGGTTGTGGTTATAGCGCTGCGCTCCCATATCCTTCAGGCGCTGCGCCTGCTCGCGGGTCAGGGTGCCTAGCGAGCAAGAAATCTCAATATCGACGGCGTCATTAATCGCGGCAATCGCCTCGCCCACCTGGTCCAGCAAACGATCGTCCGGGGACTTCACCGCGGCAACAATGCAGAACTCGGTAGCGCCGGACTTAGCGGTCTTCTGTGCCGCCTCCACCAGTTCCGGAATGTTCAGGCGCACGGCGCGCACCGGGGACTCAAAAAGGCCGGACTGGGAGCAGAAGTGGCAATCTTCTGGGCAGCCGCCGGTCTTAATGGAGATAATGCCTTCCACCGATACGTCTGGGCCACACCACTTCAGGCGGGTCTGGTGGGCAATATCGGCGATCTCCTCCAGCTGGGAATCCGGAACCTGCAGTACCTGCAGTAGCTCTTCCTGGTTGAGGCCTTTGCCTTGCTCTAGGGCTTTCTCACGGGCGATGTCAACGATGCTCATGGTGGTAAACCCTACTTGAACGGCGTTCAACTTTGGTTAAAACCACATATAAATCTGTACGGAACTACCCTCGGGGGGCATGACGCTTTATGATGACACCCTCTCCCTCCTCCAAGAGCTGATCCGCAATGCCTGCGTTAATGACCTCACGCCGGATTCCGGCCACGAGGTACGCAATGCGGATAGCCTGGAGAAATTCTTCGCGGGCGAAGACGTGCAGATTGAGCGCTTCGAGTCCCACCCGGGCCGCGTCTCCATCGTGGTGACCGTCCCCGGCGATCCGGACAAGGAACCGCTCACCCTCATGGGCCACACGGACGTCGTCCCCGTAGATGAGCCGAAGTGGACCAAGCCGCCTTTCGAGGCGCTTATCGAGGATGGCAAGCTTTACGGCCGCGGTTCCGTAGACATGCTCTTTATTACCGCCACCATGGCCGCCGTCACGCGCGAGGTCGCCCGCGCCGGTAACACGGGCGGCACCCTCGCCTTCGTCGGCATGGCCGATGAAGAGGCCCGCGGCGGCCTTGGCGTGCGCTTCATGTCCGAGAACCATCCCGACGCCTTTTCCTGGAAGAACTGCCTGTCTGAGACCGGCGGCAGCCACCTGCCCGGCGCGGTGGGCTTCAACGTGGGAGAAAAGGGCGCCGGTCAGCGCCGCCTGCACGTACATGGCGATGCCGGCCATGGCTCCACCCCTTATGGCAAGGACTTTGCCATCGTAAAGATCGGTGAGGTGGCCCGCCGCATCGCCGCCGCTGAGCCGCCCACGGCTTCCAATGAGATCTGGGAGGGCTTCGTGCGCACCTTCAAGTTTGATCCCCAGACGGAGCAAGAGCTTATCGACGGCACGGGGGACTACTCCAAGTTCGGCAACCTCGACGCCTACGCCCACGCCTTTAGCCACACCACCATCGCCGAGACCGTCCTGCGCGCGGGCGGCGCCATCAACGTGCTGCCTTCGCACGCTTACCTGGAAATGGATGTGCGCCCCTTCCCCGGCCAGACCCAAGAGGATCTGGATGACTTCCTGCGCAGCGCTCTCGGGGACATGGCCGATGAGGTAGAAATCGAGCACCTCATCACCGAAGATGCCACGCAATCCTCCACCGATACCGAGCTATGGCGGGCCATTGAGGCCACCTCCAAGGAATTCTTCCCCGACAAGGACGTTGTCCCAGTTCACGCCACCGGCGGCTCCGATCTGCGCTTCGCCCGCCGCAAGGGCGGCAATGCCTATGGCTTTGCCATGCACGCCGAGGGCCGCGATATGGCCAGTGCCAATTCGCAGCTGCACAGCCACGACGAGCACCTCTACCTAGAGGACCTCGAGCTCACCGTCCGCGCCTACCGCAGCCTGGTCAATCGCTTCCTCGGCCTGTCACAGGCGTAACAAATGTGGCAAGATGTCTGGCATGAGCTTTGCACGTAAGTCCGCGCTGCTTTCTGCAGCTACCGCCCTGACCGTAACCCTCGCCGCCCCTGCCGCTGCCCATGCCGACGCCGTTGATAATCTCCTCGACAAGATGCCTGCCGGCCAGATTTCCTGCTCCCAGGCACAGCAGTACTGGACCAACTCCGCTGACTACAACCAGAAGAAGTCCCAGGCCCTCGCCGTTGCCACCGTGCACCCACGTGGCAACGAGGTCCGCGGCGCCATCGGCCGCATGGATGAGGCCATTGCCCGCTGCGGCCTAAACGGCACCACCGGCCAGGGCAAGCCGGTCAACACCGGCGGCCAGCGCGGCAATGCTCCCGCACCAAAGCCGGCCCCGGCACCGGCCCCTGCCCCGGCGCCAGCTAAGAACGCCAAGGTCATCGAGCTGGGCACCATCCCTGGCCAGCCGACTGTTGACGTCCCCTTCCTAGGCCAGACCTTCCGCATCCCGGACGCGGCCAAGATTGCCCAGAACGCCGTATCCCAGTTCCAGCTGCCACAGATCCCGCAGATCCAGCAGCTACAGCAGCTGTCTTCCTTCTAAGACCCTGACTTGGCCGGACCGCTTAGCGGTCTAGCTGAAAATAGATCCCGGCATGCGCACTGCAGCCGGGATTAAATTTATGCCCACAGTGGGGACACGCAGGCGCGGCGGAGTAGGCATGATAGTTCATTTCGGTGTGGCAAGCGCCGCAGAGGACCGAGGGGGCGTCGACAAGCATGGGCCCAAACTCATGCTCAGTAAGCTCGGCGTGGCACAGCGCGCAGGCAAAATACTCGCGGCAGGTGGCGCACTTATTGGCCACCACATCCAGCGGGGAATGCCAATGCTTGCACCGACCCTCCGCATCAATCGCGCCGTGAATCTTCATGGCCGTCAGCATACGCGCCATCCTGTTGCCACTGGTGCTTCTTTTCCTCTGATTTCTTGGCATTGCGCACGGCCTGAATGCCCACCACGATGGCGATGATGAGCGGTACCCACACCTTGCTGTAATCCATAAGGAATACGAGCCAGTCGGGCGGATCGATGTCGATGTTGAAGTCGAAATTCGGCACCGGCAACTCTATCTGCGGAAACTCCGGTACGGGGAGCGCGATATCCGGCAGGTTGATGTCCGGCAGCTCCCAATCCGGAAGCAACCGGGACAAAATGCGGCTGATAATCGGGCCGAGCACGATAACGCCAATGGCCCAGCCGGACTTGCCCAGCCCGCCCAGAAGCGGATACAGCACCCGCTTGAAGGAACTTTCCTCCATGGCATGGCGGCGCTTCTCCCCCAAGGAGCCGGCCGGCGGGTCGAGGGCGACTGCTTCCTCGCCATTGCGGTAGTACACATCTAAAAGTTCGCCAAAGGGTGATGCCTGAATGTCCAGATAAGGTTTGCTGCGCGGGGCGGAGTTCTCGAGCAGGGTGAGGTCTTTTTCGATCTTCTTCTTAAGCGAATAGCGGCCCCCACGCGGCCGATCGTGGCGGCTGCGTACCTGACCGTTCACCACAATCTGCAAGCGTGGGCTCGGGTTCTTCCGCCAGAGCCGGAGGCGTTCCGGCAGGGTGGCATCGCCTGGAACCGGGGTGAAGTCCTTCGCTTTCTTAGGCCACTCGCCTAACTCAGCGAACTCGGCATCATACCCGCGCTGCACCTCGATGGTGCCCACCTCGGGGTGCTCTAGGCGCCACGTCTCCATTAGCTCTTCCCTGCCTTAGAGCCCACCACGGCACCCAGCTTGCTCGCGGCCCATGCCAGGAAAACAAACACTGGGAGGTAAATCCACGTTCCTTCATTGAAATACAGTGACATGGCGGCAAAATAGGCCAGCCCAGCCACACAGAAGATGGTCCAGGAGGCGCGGAAAGTGGCGCCGTCGACAAGAGCAATGATCACCGTCAGCACGGCCATGAGGATGAGCAGGGCAAGGCCGGGGACAAGGTGGTAGACAGCGGGCGGAATAACGATGAAAACAGCAGCGATGGCGATGGGTGCCCACCATTGCCACCAGACGCGGCTGGGCTCGTCTTTTGCTTCTGCTTCTGCCTCTAGCTCCTCAAACACGCACCCAACCTATCACAGGGCTTAAGGAAACTTATGGGGAAGAAATCCTCCCTGCGGCAGGCCTAATCCTCCCCGCGGAGGATACCGCGCTGAGCAGTGCGTACCTAGCGTTGAAGGCATGAAAAGCACACCACTCATCCTCGCGGCGGGCGTAGTATTTGGCGCCATCTACGGCACCAATGCGCTCCTGCCAGACATGTATGACAACCCCACCTCTGAGGTGCAGGCCGGAAAGGCCCGCATCCCCGGATTATCCTGCACGGAAGAAGATGGCTCCACCAGCAGTGAACCACGCTGGGACTGTGACGGCACCCAGATCCGCGCTAAAGAAGTCGGTGTACAGGACAAAGACCAAGCCACTCGGCGCTACCTCCGGGCAATGGGTGAAGGTACGGCCATGCCGGAAGGAGACATCGACCGCGACGGGGATAAGCGCACGCTTAGCGATGGCGACCTCGTAGCCATCAGCATCGAGGGCGATGGCCCCACCACGTTCCTCTCCCTGCGCGGACCGCGCGCTGCAGAACTTGCCCAGGAGGTAGAAAAGGCATGAAGAATCTGTACTGGCTATCTATCGCTTTCGGCCTGGTAGTTTCCGGCTTTTTCTTTGTTGATCGCCGTTTTACCGAGGTCGGACTCCTCGGCGCGCTCATCTGTGCGGGCCTGACGCTTGGACTGGGATTCTGGTGGTTTAGGCCGCGGCCGATGTGGCAGGGCATCCTCTGGGGCGCGCTCGCCCAGCCGGTGGTGGTAAGCCTCAACGACCAGATGGTGGGAATTTCAAACAAGCTGGGACTCACCCACCTAGACGCGGCCTTCTACTCACCGCTTCCGGAAGAAACCATCAAGCTCCTCGGCGTTGTCATTATCGTTGCAGCCTTTAAGAACGTGCGGCATCCCTACCAAGCCGCCGCGATCGGCATGGCCATAGGCCTTGGTTTTGATGCCATGGAAAATGTGCCGTTCATCCTCCACGCGGCCATCGATAACTTGGACGGCGACCTCTGGGGCGTCATCATTACCGGTACCGGACGATTCTTCGTTGGCGCCTTTAGCCATGCACTGTATACGGGGGTTGCGGCATGGGGCGTCGGCAAGCTCTATGCGGGCGCGCGCCACGGGTACTGGCAGGTGGCCGGATTCTGGCTGGCCGGTATTGCCCTACATACCTTGTTCAATGGCTCGACCATGATTGCGGGTGAATGGCCGGCGACCATCCTCGTTATCGCCCTCATCACGTGGGCGCTTATTATCTGGGGCCTGCGATTCATGCGCAAGCAGGACAAGAAACACGCGGCACAAAGCAGCGAAAATCCCCTCCCCACTAAAGATCCGGAATATAGCTCCTGAGCTGGCTCAATGCGAAGAAAAAGGCTCGTGTCCGAGGGGTGTTATAAGGTGTGAATCGTACACAAGTTCACACGATTATTTAGGTACGATGCGCCATGGAAGAACCCTACTTTTCCACGACCAACACCACCGACCCCACCACACGCTTAGCCTTTGAGATGCGAAAGGCGGAATACGAGTTCTGGGTGAGCCAAGTCCCGGATCTCGATTCTGATTTCGAATTAGTTACCCAATCCCTCTACCGCACCACCGGCGTTAATGAAGGCCGGATTGGCCATATCCTCATGGCGCTGCACCGCTTGGAAGAGCTGCCCGAGCTCCAAGCGCTGCAGCACCGCCTCTATCACTTGGACCTCGACCGGATTATCGCCATCAATAAGTCCCTCAACCGCTTGGGCAATCCGACGCCAGAGGTGGTGGCGCGCATCGATGAGCAGCTCACCGCTTACCTCACCCCTACCCGGCCCAACCAGGCCATGCGCACACAGGCGCAGATCAAGCGCAAGCTCAACGAGCTCATCAACCTCGCCGATGACACGCTAGCCGTCACCCAGGGCCCTACACAGCCGCGCTACACCATGGAAAATTGGGGCGATAACACCTCGGCGGTGACTTTGAGTGCGGACCCGGCGGTTATCGCGAGCGTCGATAAGTGCGTCCGGCAGACCGCGCTGGAGCTAGATTGCTCGCTTGCCGACGCCGCCGTTGCACTCCTCACCGGCCGCACCCAAGCCCCCGAGATCATCCTCAACGCCTACAAGGCCACCGACGTGCCCAATTCCCCGACGTTTATCGAATCCGTGGGCTGGCTCGACCCGGCGCGCTCCAATGCGCTGCCCTACACCAAAATCCGGGAGATGGACCCTAACCACGAGGTCAAGGGCTATGTCACTCCCGCGGCCATGGCCGCGTACCTGGAAGGTTTCGACGGCACCTGCCGCTACCCCGGCTGCAACCGCCCGGCATCTGCCTGCCAGAAGGATCACCGCATCAACCACGCGGACGGCGGGCCGACCGCCCCGGCAAACCTCGCCTGCTTATGCCAGCACCACCACAACGTAAAGACCGACGGCCGGGCCTTTTATGTCATGGATCCACATACACGCGACATCATCTGGCTTTTTGAGGACGGCACCTGGACCACCACCGAACCCTCTGGCCCATTGGCGCAGAAGAACAAGAACTGGGTGCAGATCTTCGCCCAAACCATGACCTCCCACCGCGCCCGAGCATATGAAGAGGCGCAAGAACTCATGCGCCAGCAGAAAACCACCCCTAGGGAGGAGGAATAAAACCAGCAGCTTCCCTACAGTGGCTGGTATGACGCAAAATTTATTCACACTTGACGAGCTCGTAATTACCCAGACCAAGTCCTTCCTCAACGATCAGTTCATGATCACCGATCTAGACGGCACCCCTGTGGGCACCATCCTTCAGTCCACCAGTCTCAAAGACATGGTGTTTAAATCCTCTCGCAGCTTGGAGGTTGCCATCACGGATGCTGAAGGCAACCCGCTACAGACGGTCATGACGATTTCGGACCCGCCGAATTTTCTGCGGGATACCTATGAGGTGCACTTGCCGGGAATCGAAAAGCCCATGGCCGTCATTACCAAGCGTTTCTCCATGCTCAAGACAAAGTTGGACTTGACCATGGAGGGCTTTGCCGACGTCGAAATTCACGGCGACTTCTGGGATTGGAATCTTTCCATCACTTCAGAAGATCGCCTGCTTGCTGACGTCTCTAACGAATGGACTGGCATGGGTAATTTCTTCATGGGCAAAAACACGTATCGCCTGCGCATCACGCCGGGCCTCAATGAGCAACATCACGCCGCCATCATCGGCGCCGTGATGAGCATGGATATGCTGCGCACTAAGCAGAAGAACAGCGACTAGAAGGTGTTGTTGCAAAGTTGGGCGGAGAGCAGCGAAGACTCAGTTTCTCATTCCCTGATGGCCGCTGCGTGTGGGCGTTGTTAGGCCGTCTCGAAGACCCGGTTGACGATCACCGCGTCCGGGGTCGGTTGCCCGTAGGCAAACATCACACCTTGCCCTTTCCGCAATGAGTACATCGCCTCCATCCCTTTCGGCCCGAGGATCCGCTTCAGCCGACCATGGTCGCCTTCCAGGATGTTGTTGAGGTATTTCACCTGCCGGTGTTCCACTGTTGGCGGGCAGATTCCCTCTGACTTCAACTCGGCGATTGCCCTAGCTAGGGAGGGTGCTTTATCGCCGTTGATCACTCTGGGATACTCGGCTGACGCATTGGATCTGACGGCCTTGGCCAGGAGACACTTCGCTGCGGCCACGTTCTGCTTCGGAGAGAGGTAAAAGTCCAGGGGCTGGCCACCATCGGTGATCGCCCGATAGAGGTCTCATCCACCCGCCAGGAACTGGCCTGCCAGTCAGGTACCTGCCGGTACCACCGTGTTTGCTTGTCCAGCTCAGGGGCGTATTTCTGGACCAGCGATAGATCGTGGTGTGATCGACCAGCACGCCCCGCTGAAGTCATCATTTCCGCCAGAGCGCGGTAGCTCACCCCGTAGCGGCAGTACCACCCACTGCCCACAGAATAATGTCACGGGGAAATGACGACCGGGGAAGATACCCATGGCTGTGACTATTTCACGTCACTCTTCCTACTGCCCCAACTTTCCAACAGCACCTTTCAGGGTCATATGGGGGCAGTGGAGAGAAGTGGTGGATCAGTGGACGGCGGTGGATGCCGAAGTAGGCGTGGCGTGTTCCTCTTTCGACTCGGTCGGAGCCAGGTGAGCCGGATCCAGATCAATGCGGCGCAACAGCTGGGCGTTCAGGGCCACCACGATGGTCGAGGCAGACATCAAGATCGCGCCCACGGCCGGGGACAGCACGAACCCGATCGAGGCGAGCACTCCGGCGGCCAGCGGCACAGCGAGGATGTTGTAGCCAGAGGCCCAGATCAGGTTCTGGATCATCTTGCGGTAGCTGGCCTGGGACAGCTCAATCATCGACAGCACTGCCCGCGGGTCATCACTGGCTAGGACCACCCCGGCAGATTCCATGGCCACATCCGTGCCGGCACCGATGGCGATACCGACGTCCGCGCGGGTCAGAGCGGGGGCGTCATTGACACCGTCACCGACCATGGCCACGCTCAAACCCCGGTCCTGCAGCTGCGTGACCTTGGTGTCTTTGTCCTGGGGCAGGACCTCGGCGAAGACCTCATCAATGCCTAGGTCCTGACCAACCGCCTGGGCCACCTGCTGCGCGTCGCCGGTGATCATCGCGACCTTCACCCCGCGGTCCTGCAGGGCTTTCACGGCGGCGCGGGATTCGGGGCGGATCTTGTCCTCGACGGCCACCGCACCGATGATCTGACCGTCACGGACAATATGGAGCACACCGGCCCCACGCCCGGTCCAGGCGCTGGTGGTGTCGGTGAGCTCGGCCGGGGTCGTGAGGTTGAACTCGCGCAGCATGTTCGGCCCACCCACGAGGATCTCAGCGCCATCGACAGTGGCCCGGACCCCCCGGCCGGAGGCGGCGCTGAAACCAGTTGCACGGATTTGCCGACGGGAGGCCTCGGGATGGGCGGCCGCGGCCGCCACGATGGCGCGGGCCACGGGGTGCTCACTGTCGGCCTCCGCGGCGGCGGCCAGGGCCAGCAGCTCGCCCTCGGTGACGCCAACAGCTGCCGCGACACCGGTGACCGCGTGCGCACCCTCGGTCAGGGTGCCGGTTTTGTCGAAGAGAACCACGTCGATGGTGCGCATCCGCTCGAGCGCCATCCGGTCCTTGATGAGCACCCCGGATTTCGCGGCCCGCTCGCTGGAGATCGCAATGACCAGCGGAATCGCCAGACCCAGGGCATGCGGGCAGGCGATGACCAGCACCGTGACCGTGCGCACCACGGCATCGTCCGGGCTGCCGATGATGGTCCACACCACCGCAGTGATCAGAGCGGAGATCAGCGCGAACCAGAACAACAACGCCGCCGCCCGATCCGCCAGGGCCTGGGCCCGGGAGGAGGACTCCTGGGCGTCGGCAACCATGCGTTGGATCCCGGCCAAGGCGGTGTCCCCGCCGGTAGCCTCCACCCGGATGCGGACGGTGTTGTCGGTGGCCACGGTACCGGCGACCACCTTGTCACCGGTGTCGCGGAAGACGGGACGGGATTCGCCGGTGATCATCGCCTCATCGAATTCGGCGGCTCCATCGAGGATGGTTCCGTCGGCCGGCACCCGGGCACCGGCCCTCACCAGCACGACGTCGTCGACGACCAGGTCGGAGATGGCCACGGTGCGGGTGGTCCCGTCGATGACTTTCTCGGCCTCATCCGGCAGCAGGGCAGCCAGCGCGTCAAGCGCGGAGGACGCAGCCCCGAGAGCGGACATCTCCAGCCAGTGGCCCAGCAGCATGATGGTCACCAGCAGGGCCAGCTCCCACCAGAAGTCCAGCTCGAAACCGCCCAGCCCCAGAGTGGTGACCCAGGAGGCGACAAACGCCACGGTGATGGCCATGGCGATCAGGAGCATCATCCCGGGTTGGCGGGATTTCAGTTCTTTCCATCCGCCCTTGAGGAAAGGCGTTCCGCCGTAGACGAAGATGATCGTGCCCAGCACCGGGGGAATCCAGGTGGATCCGGGGAATGCCGGGAGGTGGTAGCCGAGCAGCTGGGCGACCATGGGGCTGAAAATAACGACGGGAATGGACAGAATCAGCGACCACCAGAAGCGGTCCCGAAACATTGCGGTGCTGTGTCCGGCGTGTTCGCCGTGACCATGAACGTGGTGGTCTTCGTCCAGGGCGGAGTGCGGGTGATCGTGGGGCATCGCCTGGCCGTGGGTGTCGGCATGTGCGTGGTGTTCGTGGCCGGCATGATCCGGGTGGTGGGTGTGGTCTGTTTCCGGAGCGGGGTGATCACCATGGTGATCACCCGAATGGTGGGGAGTGCTCATGACGTTCCTTTCGCTCAACCCGGTCGGGGTCGAGATGATGGGTAAAACTGATCAGGATAAGACGGTGTAGCCGGCCTCCTCGATGGCCCGGCGAACCATCTCCGGAGGTACGACACCGGTGACCGTGACGGTGGAAACACCACCAGCAGCGAGATCAATCTGGACGTCGTCGACCTGGGGAAGGGCCTGAAGGGCCTGGGTCACGCTTTTCGCGCAGTGCCCGCAGGTCAGGCCGGTGACCTGGTAGCTAGGGGAGGACCCTCCTGCTGACGAGTCGCTGGTGGCAGGGGTGGAGGCGGTGTCGGCACGTGAGGCAGGTCCGCAACAGCTGCAGCCGTGGGAGGCCATCGGCAAGAGGCGGGGCGGGGAGGTGATCATGGGAAAGCTCCTTCGGTTCGGTGGGGTGCGGCGATGCCGCTCTCTAGCGTATACCCCCAGGGGGTATATTTTCAGCATACCCCCTGGGGGTATATTTTCAAGGGGTAGAGGGCACGGCCCTCACGCGGGGCAGGGTGTGGTCACCGAGCAGCCTCCTCACTTTCGGGAGGGGACAGCGGGAGGCGGAGGGCAAACACCGCTCCGCGACCAGGTCCGGGGGAGGTGGCGGTGAGAGTGCCGCCGTGGGCCTCGATCAATGCCTTGGAGATGGTCAGACCGATACCGGCCCCGCCGTTGTCCCGGCTGCGGGCGGCATCCCCCCGGTAGAAGCGTTCGAAGATGTGTCCGAGCTGGTCAGGTGGGATGCCCTCGCCATCATCGGCGACGTGGATGAGCGCGGTGGACGCCCCCTGTCGGTGGACGCTGATTCGGACCTGCCCGCCGGCCGGGGTGTGCCGTAGCGCGTTCGACAGGAGATTGCTCATCACCTGGCCGAAGCGTTGCCGGTCCACGAGCACCCGGGCGGTGTCTGCAATGCTCTCGACCTGTAAATCGACGCCTTTGTCAGCATAAGCTTCCCCCGCGGCAACAGCGGCGGTATGGAGCAGATCCCCGAGCCCTTCCTCCGCCAGGTCCAAATCGATCCGGTGTTCCTGGGCCCGGGAGACATCGTCGATGTCTTCCATCAACCGGGTCAGGCGGGTGAGTTGGTCAGCCATGATCGTGTGGGTGGCATTATTCCAGTCCACGACCCCGTCCTGGAGACCATCGAGGTAGACCGTGAGCACCGATAAGGGGGTGCCCATTTCGTGGGCCAGATCAGAGAGCATCTGGCGGCGGACCTGTTCGGTGTGTTCCAGCCGGTCGGCCATGGTGTTGAAGGCATGCGCCAGGGTGGTGACCTCGGGGCCTGCTTTTCCGGCGGGCACGCGGATACGGGAGTTGCCGGCCGTTAGGCTGGTAGCGGCGCGGGTGAGATCCTGCAGGGGGGTGCGCAGACGACGCGATAACCACAGGCTGGCCAGCAGGGCACTGATCAAGGCGGTGGGTAGGGCGACGGCCAGGGTGATCAGGTTGGCGCCCCGGTAGGCCTGCTCGGCATGGAACAGCTCCAGCGAAGGGTCCTCCCGGCCGGTCATCAGCATATGATCGTGGAACAGGGTCGGGCCCACCATCGTGGCCACGGCCGCGGCCACCAGCAGGCTAATCACCACGACCAACACCTGGGCGGCCAGGAAGCGGAAGGTCAGGCCGGGTCCGTGATTCATGGCTGCCCCACCCGGTAGCCCACGCCACGCACGGTGTCGATAAACCCCCGGCCCTGGGTGTCGGTGCCGAGCTTGCGACGCAAGTTGCCGATGTGGACATCGACGATGCGTTCATCACCGACCCAGGTGGTGTCCCAGACCTCGGTGACCAGGTCGTGGCGGGTCAGCACCTGGCCGGGGCGCAGGGCCAGGGCAACCAGCAGCTCGAACTCCGTGCGGGTGAGCTCCACGGTCGTCTCCCCCACCCGTACCTCATGGGCGACGGGGTCAAGGATGAGGTCACCAACGATCAAGGGGGTGGTCACCTGCGGTGGGGTGGTGCTGGTGCGTGGGCGGCGCAGCACCGCATGCACCCGGGTCACCAGTTCCCGGATGCTAAAAGGTTTGGTGATGTAGTCATCCGCCCCCAGGGTCAAACCGCTGATCTTGTCGTCCTCGCTGCCACGCGCGGTGAGCATGAGGATGTAGCAGTCCGAGAAGGTGCGGATGCGTCGGCACACCTCCAGGCCGTCGAGTTCGGGCAGCCCCAGATCCAGCACCACAACATCGGGGGAAAAGCGACGGGCCTCGTCCATGGCCTGGGTACCGGTGTGCGCCTGGCGGGTATCGAAGCCAGCCCGGATGAGGTAGGAAGCCACCATCTGAGCCAGGGGTTGTTCATCATCGACGACCAGCACCCGCCCCGGGGGCGTGGCGGTGGTCGGTGTGCGGTCAGCCATAGACCCCAGTATCGCTCCGGCCAGGGGGGAATACCACCCTCGCTCAGTACCCGGCGGGGAAATCTTCATCAAATCTTCAAACATCACCCTTCGACCGCCGTCACCCCTGTGTCCCACCCTGGGTCGGCGGCATCGCCTCCCCTGGTCGGTTCAGCAGGCGCCACCAGGGATTTCACTGTCTGCACCGCATACCCGGGGCGGGTAGAAGTACATCACCCACGGCTGTGGGGTGGTGTCCCGGTGGTGACCCAGCCCACCGAATTCACCCCCTTTTCGCCCTGTTATAAGGCTGTGAACAGGGTTTTTGATTTCTAGTCCGTCAGGCACCCGTGCTAGATAAAGGTATGGCATCGACCTTGAGACGGTGTCTTCTCATGGTCTTACCACGATCCAAGGAGATTGACGTGAAACGAGCAGCGATCGCAGCCGCCGCCCTTGCCCTCGCCCTCACGGGGTGTTCGGCTGCCGACCCGGAACCCACCGCCGATGGGACGGTGTCGCAGGACACATTCCTGACTGCCCATGGCCTGGCCGACATGGACGCGGTGGAGATCATTGATCACCTCGACCGGCAGAAGGTCACTGAGCGTCCCACGGATCTGATCGCCTCAGTACGTGCCGATGAACTGCTGCTCTCGAGCGATGACCAGGAAGTTGTGCTCGATCTTCCCGACAATCAGACGTATGTCTCGATCGCACCCTATCTCACCTCCACCCACGACTGCTTCTACCACAGCCTCACGACCTGCCAGGGGGAACTCGACAATGAGGATATCCAGGTCACGATCACCGATGAGGCGACCGGTGAGGTGCTGGTGGACGAGACGACAACCACCTTCGACAACGGGTTTATTGGCTTCTGGCTTCCCGATGATGCCACCGGCCTGATTGAGGTCAGCTACCAGGGGCGTACCGGCACCACGGAGTTTTCCACCGCCGACGACGGTGCCACCTGTGTCACAGACCTGCGCCTGACGTGATGGCTCAGCAGGGTCCTCACCTGCGCCTGTCTCCCGTGTCACTGAAATCCTGCACCAAGGAAGGTTAAATCATGATGAACGCGTTTTCCCGACGACAGTTTCTGCTCGGCGGGCTCGTCCTCGCCGGCACCGGGGCCGTGGCCGCCTGCACCAGCGACCCTGGACCCGCTGCCTCGGCACCAGGTTCCTCTCTTCGCCCCACTCCCACCCCCACTGCGCTCGGTGAGCCGACGGTGCGCCGGACACTGAACGCCCGGCCCCTCTCTCTGGATATCGGCGGCATCGAAGCCAAGACGTGGGGATACGTCTCTGACACCGGGGATGCGGCCATTGAGGCCACTGCCGGCGACGTCCTACAGGTCGATATCACCAATGAACTGCCTGAGAGCACCTCCATCCACTGGCATGGCATCGCACTCCACAACGCAGCCGACGGTGTGCCCGGCATGACCCAGGACCCCATTGAACCTGGCGAGTCTTTCTCCTATGTTTTTGAAGTCCCCCATGGTGGCACCTACTTCTACCATTCCCACTCCGGCCTGCAGCTTGATCGCGGCCTCCACGCCCCACTGATCGTCCGTGACCCGCAAGACGCTGAGGACCAGGACGTCGAGTGGACCATCGTGCTCGACGACTGGGTCGATGGCATTCAGGGCACTCCCGACGATGAGCTCGACAAGCTCACCGGAATGGGTTCGGGTGACCATAACGGGAAGAAGGGGATGGGAGGTCACGGCCATATGATGCACGGCACCCCGGACCGGGTACTGGGCGGGGATGCCGGCGATGTGATGTATCCGCACTACCTCATCAACGGACGTATCCCCCGTGCTCACCGGACCTTCGAGGCTCGCCCGGGCGACAAGGCCCGCCTGCGGTTTATCAACTCCGGCGGTGACACCATCTTCAAGGTGGCCCTCGGTGGCCACCGCATGACCGTGACCCACACCGACGGCTTCCCTGTCCAACCCAGGGAGACCGAATCGATCTACCTGTCGATGGGCGAGCGTGTCGACGTCGAGGTCATCCTCGACGACGGTATCTTCCCGCTCACGGCTTTGGCGGTGGGTAAGGACGACCGTGCCTTCGCCGTCATCCGCACCGCCGGCGGCCAGGCCCCCCACCCCGATGTCGACTTCCCCGAGTTGTCGTCCACCGGACTGCTTCTGTCCTCCCTGAAGCCAGCAGACCGTGCACTCCTGCCCGAGGACACACCAGACCGAGAAGTCAGCATCGACCTGGGCGGGCAGATGATGCCGTATGAATGGAGCATTCTCACCGACGGCCAATCCTCCTCCGCGACCGTGCAGGAGGGCCAGCGCCTGCGGATGGTCATGCGCAACAGGACCATGATGCCCCATCCCATGCACATCCACGGCCACACGTGGGCGCTGCCCGGCAGCGGCGGGCTACGCAAGGACACCGTCCTTCTCCGCCACGGTGAAACCATGATTGCCGACCTGATCGCTGACAACCCCGGTGAGTGGGCATTTCACTGTCATAACGCCTATCACATGGAAACCGGGATGTTCAGCTCGCTTCGCTACGAGTAACCCCCACAGCAGGGTTGAGTGCCGAGGTGGGCGGGGGTGCCCCCGAGTAGTGGACACGGCGTTGGTGTCAGGGTTGAGCAATGTGTGCCAGGAGTTGACGGGATTGAAGTATGCGTCGGCGTGCACGGCAGCAAGTTCAATGATGCGGTCGTAGCACTTGTTAAAGCCGGTGGTTTCGGCATCAATGACCGCAAAGACCGGCTTGCCCGGTGTGCGCGGGGCGTAGCGGTTGAGGAGGTTTTCTAAAAAGCCCATGGCCTCAAACCTAGAGGCCCATACCGACATGCCCACCTAAACGCTATCGAACACTGCAACCAACGTGGATTTCTGTGGATAACCACACTAGCCCTGTGCGGGTTGTCCACAAGGTTAGTGTGGTTGGCCTTTCGTAGCGGGCGTGGGTGTGGTTGCCTTAGTGCTATGAGCACTTCGCAGGACTATCCGAACTCCACCCCAACCCCCGCTACTACGACCACTGGGGAGGGTCAGCGGCGGGGCCGAGTTTGCGGGATATTTCCCAGCAGGAATTAAATACTGCTACCCAGTACATGATTGATGAGCATGGATATGCTGCGCACTAAGGAAAAAGGAGCGACTAGGAAAAATAAAAAGAGCCGGAGTGGAAACTTCTGTGGTTTCCATCTCCGGATTTCGATGGTGGGATGTTCACGATGGCAGCTCAACATTGCTTTTCAAGAAGCGTATCCCGAGCTGCGGATATGAAATCTCCCGGGAATTACCGGATGGAACCGGCATCTGCATAGAAAACGGAATAAGAAAAATTACAACAAGGTGTTTTCTCCAAGCAGCAAGAAGCGTTTGCTCGGATTTGTGGCGCAACATGTTTGGAAGACTTGTTCAATTCGCTTTTTGCCACGTTGCCGGATCCACTCCCTGGAAACTGGCACACTGAAGTGAGACTTCACAACGCGTGATGTTCAAGATGGAAGTTCAAGCCTGTTTTAAGAAGCACTTCCCGGCCTGAGCGTGTGGCCTATCTCTCAAAGCTGCCTTCCAAAATCTCTACTCCTCACAACGAGCAATCCGAAAACTAAGACACACATCACCCCTGCACCAATACTAAGGGAAGAAACACCCCAAAGACTCGATATTGCCCCTCCGAGCGCACCACCGATACCTACACCAAAATTGAAGATAGTAACGAAAAAGGACTGTGCAATGTCTGCCAAGTTAACTGCATTTCTGGCTAAGGCAGTCTGCAGAACTGTCGGTGCACCACCAAACCCCAGTCCCCAGACGATTATTCCAGAAATGAAAAAATAGTTGGGAGCTGCCGGTACCGACAAGAGCAAGAATCCTAAAAGCATCAACGCGCCTGAGATTAGACCAGTCAGGAACAATCTCTTATCTACAACGACAGCAGTAAGTAAAATACTGATCCCCGCAGAAATCCCGAAAAATAGAAGCACGACATCTACGCCAAGAGCTATTCCCACACCACTGGTTAAAGGTTGAATGTACGTGTAAACCATGTTGTGCGCTACTGTCCAGCCGAAGAGCGCTACAAGCACCCCCATCACACCAGGCATCAAAATCGATCTCTTAAGAACTTTGGTTCCTGGGCCATCTCCAACAAGTCCCGGCCGGGGAGGAACTGTAAACATAATCCATAACGCCAAAACGATGGATGCAACTGTTAGCATGCCGAGCGTCAATCTCCAACCAAAGTGTTGACCCCCTAATGCACCAAGCGGGACTCCAAAAGCTAAGGCGAAAGGCTGCCCAAAACCGATAATGGCAAGTGCGCGACCTTGGTTTTCCGAACTGACCAAACTCCGAGCGTAATTTGCCACAAGGCCCCAAACGACGCCTCCAGCCATACCGGCAAGAAACCTAGCAAGAAAGGCTAACCACAAATACGAAGTAATAGCAGTGAGAGCGTTGAAAACGCCAAGCCCCATGATAGCTATAACCAAAAGACGCTTACGCGGCATTTTTCGAGTTGCTGTCATCACCGGTATTGCAGCCACCACAGATCCAGCTGCATAAGCGGTTAGAAACTGTCCTACTTTTCCCGTTGTCGTTCCAAAGGACTCACCCATATCAACCAAAACCCCCGTAGGAATGGTCTCGGTCATTATGGCCAAGAAAGCGGCAAACGCTAACCCTGTCAATTGTAGGACTGGTATATCTGCTTTCGATTTCCGATTCGACATGATTGGCAATAATCAATCTTCCTAAAATGCTCGCAGTCCGGTCTCCCTACATCCGGAGTGCAAGCAACGTAGATTCTGGCTCCCTATCCTCCTCTATGCGCTTTCCAATCTTGTGCTTCCACAAAATACGTATCGAATTCATCTTCTCGACGGGCAAGCTCATCTTCAGGCGCCTTGCCACTCATTATCCGTCCCAAGATACGGAAATACTCAAACCTCTCCACACCGGGTGCGATAGTTACCAGTACATCCGCATCGCTACCCTTAGCGGCTCCAAAAGCATGAGGAACACCCGGAAGAACCAATGCGCAATCACCCGCACCTAGCTGGTAAATGTGGCCATCCTCCCAAAACTCCAGTTCCCCTTTAGTGACGTAGAAGAACTCACACGAAATCTTATGAAAATGTGGAACGGCTCCCTCACCCCCATCAAAAAGTTGAATATTTTGTACACTCACATTTCCTTTTGCATCCGAGGCATCCACCAGCAATCTTGCCTTCGGAAGGCGAGAGGAGGAAGCATCTGCCACTATTTCGGGTTCAGAAATTAACATCTTAAATCTCCATTGGTTGTTCGCTGACGAACTATATAGTTCGCTACCGAACTTCTTTTGTCAAGCGCTACACTAAGTTTCAGCAACCCGAAAGGAACAAAATGGACCCCATCTCCACAGCCATGAACAAATGGACGAGGATAAATCCCCACGTCGATGTGGATGCAATGGAAACAACCCTTCGCCTCACCCATCTGTTAAGAGCAATCAAAAACGAAGTGACGACCATCCATGAACAAGCTGAATTAGCTCCGGGCGACTTCGATGTTCTAGCAACGATCCTCCGCCAGGAAAACATCACCCCGGGACAACTTGCACACGCCCTACTTCTGTCAAAGGCCGGAATTACCGGAAGACTTAACAAGCTCAGAAAGCAAGGACTCATTGATGAAGAAATGAATCTTAGCGATAAGCGAGGAAAAACTCTGACACTAACGCCAGAAGGACACGACCGAATAATGTCCATCGTTGAAGCCCATGCCACAGCTGAGCGAAAAGCCCTCAACCACCTGTCCAGTACACAACAGGATGAACTGCTCGAATTGCTACGATCTTGGAGCAAAGAAAGCCCAGCCTAAACGACAGGATGTGTTGGCGAGGTTAGATGATTAGCCATTCTGGCGTGCTGCTTTTAGGATGGTGCTGTTGCAAAGTTGGGGCAGTAGGAAGAGTGACGTGAAATAGTCACAGCCTTGGGTATTTTCTCTGGTCGTCATTTCCCCCGTGACATCATTCTGTGGGCAGTGGGTGGTACTGCCGCTACGGGGTGAGCTACCGCGATCTGGAGGAAATGATGACTTCAGCGGGGCGTGCCATTCGATCACGCCACGATCTACCGCTGGGTTCAGAAATACGCCCCTGAGCTGGACAAGCAAACACGGTGATACCGGCAGGTACCTGACTGGCAGGCTAGTTCTTGGCGGGTGGATGAGACCTATATCCGGGTCGGCGGCCTGTGGTGCTATCTCTATCGGGCGATCACCGCCGGTGGCCAGACCCTGGACTTTTACCTCTCTCCGAAGCGGAACGTGGCCGCAGCGAAGCGTTTCCTGGCCAAGGCCCTCAGATCCAATGCGTCAGCCGGGTATCCCAGAGTGATCAACACCGATAAAGCACCCTCCCTAGCCAGGGTAATCGCCGAGTTGAAGTCAGAGGGAATCTGCCCGCCAACAGTGGAACACCGGTAGGTGAAATTCCTCAACAACATCTTGGAAGGCGACCATGGTCGGCTGAAGCGGATCCTCGGGCCGAAAGGCGCGTTTAAGAACCGGACACTGTATATCGGACGTTGAAAGGGATGGAGGCGATGCACTCATTGCGGAAAGGGCAAGGCGCGATGTTTGCCTACGGGCACCCGAACCCGGACGCGGCGATCGTCAACCGGGTCTTCCAGAATATCTAAGCAGGCTGGGCCATAATGCTGGCCAGGCGACGAAGAAAGGAGTGTTCGCGGTTCTCCACCCAACTTTGCAACAGCACCGTAGCTCGAGTCACCACTTAGTGTAATATTGGTACAAACCTTCGATTCATCGAGAGGGTGACCTGACAAAACAATGAAAGGATTGGAAGTGGGATTCACATTTAATGCAGAGAGGGCCATTTTTTGGCTTTATTTAAACCGCAAATCATACGCATCTCGTCTCCCATTTGAGGTTGTCGAAAACGAACATCAGGAGTCAGTCTTTGTTGAACTGCTTTCCGCTGCGATGATCCTTAATACACGTACAACCGATAATTCTTTCGACTTTCATTTTAGTGACAGAGGTCTCGCAGAAGCGGCTCGAATGCACAGCGGATATAGGGCTTCTCTTGCACAGCGTCGGATTTTGGAATGGCTTTACTCGACAAAACGCCCCACCAACTTGGGCGAAATTCTAAACACCCCCTACATCGAAGACTTTTCCGGCGATCTAACTATCCGTGAAATCGAAGAAACAGCAGAAGATCTCGTCTCACACGAGCTAATTAAATGCATGTCTAGTTGGCAAAACAGCTTTCTACATCCGGAAATAACCCCAGAAGGACGCAGAGTGCTGAGAAGCAATATGAGTCTCGACCAAATCATGCAGTCAGGAGCAGCAACCACCTTGAATATCAACTCAATCAACCATGGTGTAATCGGAACTCAATCCAACGGCACCAACTACGGGTCTGTAAGTTCCCACAACCGGATTGACGTCAGTAAGCCAAGTGAAGAGCTCATTGCCGTTACGGTCAAAGAACTTCGCCACATTGTCGACCAGCTCGAGGGACTCGATGAAGAATCAACGGAGGATCTTTTGGATGACCTGGAGGTAGTGGAACAAAAGTCGAAACGCCGAGGCATTCAATGGACGATTGATTCCCTTAAAGCTTTTGGAGCAGCTTTCGCTGAGAAAGCAGGTACAGAAGCCTACCAACAGGTCGCCGATGTACTAACCCAAAATGGACTAAACCCCTAGTAGGTAACAGCGCTATATCGCTAATTAAGACTGCCATACCCCGACTGAGTTATAACCTGTTTTAGGTTTTTAAGGCAAGACTGGAATCTGTCCGAAACCAAACGCGAATTCGTCTGGGAATTACATCGACACTTGGCCCCTCATCTGAGTCGCCAGGTCGATCCCATTACGTTGTTAGCAGTTCCGCTTGAAGGAGCCCAGGATTCGTACTCCTAGCCCCATGCTGGGGCAGGCTATGTTTATCTGCGTTCCTTCTGCCTTGTGGCAGTGGAACTAGTCGCTGGCTTCGGTATGGCTTGTTTTCGTCCCTGTCTGAAAATGATCCGGGGGGTGATGCCGCCGAAGGCAGTGACATACTCCAGACTGCTAATAGGAACCTGACCCGCACAGAATGTGCGAGGTCTCAAAGTAATGTGGATGCCAGCGTGAAGTATGTCCGACCACCAGCGATGAAATAAGTCCCATACTCATTCAATTCGCTAGGAGGTCTGGCATGACCTACGACTATGTCATCGGCATGGACGTTGGTAAATACTTTCACCACGCTTGCGTCTTAGATATCGACGGCACCCAGGTGCTATCTAAGCGCATCAACCAAAACGAAAAATCCCTGCGCGCACTGTTTTCAACGTTCAGCGCACACGACCACAAGGTCCTTGTCGTCGTGGACCAGCCAAATAACATTGGTCGACTAACTGTCGCGGTTGCTCAAGATCTCGGGATCGACGTGCGCTACCTTCCCGGTTTGGCCATGCGTCAACTCTCACGCATCCACGCTGGCAATGCCAAAACTGATATCCGGGACTCCTATATCATCGCCCACGCTGCAAAGAACCTTCCGGAATCCCTCCGCAGCGTCGACCGTGCCGAAGAAGCCTTCCTCCAGTTGAAAGTCCTCAACGGCATCGATGAAGACTTAGCGCGCTCCTACACCAGGCTCATCAATCAGATTCGAAGTGCACTAGTGGGCTGCTACCCGCAATTTGAACAGGCCCTTCGCGGTCAGATAATCCACCGCAAGTGGGTTCTGCACCTACTTGCACGCTACGGCGGGCCGACCAAGATAAAGCGCCTCGGAAAAGCCAAAGCAGCTGCCTTTGCTCGACGCTATAAGGCACGCAATCCTGAACCTGTCCTTGATGCCATATTCGCTGCCATCTCTGAGCAAACAGTCGACATTGCTGGTGCACACTATGCCGAAATGGGCGTAGCAATGTCAGCGAAGGACGCACTCTTAAAGCTCGAGCACCGCAAACAAATCGAGCAGGAAGTCATCGAGCTCATCAACGACATCCCCCACACTCAAATCCTGCTATCCATGCCGGGAATCGGGCCGAAGACGGCTGGCCAAATTCTCATGGCTGCGGGCGACATGTCCGACTTTCCGACAGCTGGGCACCTAGCTTCATACGCTGGCTTATCACCCCGAACAAATCAGTCCGGAACCTCCATCATGTCGAACGCACTGAACAGAGCCGGCAACAAGAAATTAAAGAACGCCCTATGGCAATCATCTTTTGCATCCATCAGATTCCACGAGCGTTCACGGCAATTCTATGAACGAAAGCGCCGTGAAGGCAAGAGACACAATGCCGCAGTAGTAGCGCTAGCCCGCAGACGGCTCAATGTCCTATACGCCATGATGAGCAACCATGAGCACTACCGCGACCCCGACCAATCACAGGAAGTCAAAGCAGCCTAAACACCAAGAACCAAACAGCCGACTGGGTAAAGTCCCAGTCGGCTAGCAGCCATGCAAGAAAACAACACGGCCAAACAACCCCGGCTGGAAAACTAACCCCGGCTAATCCACCCGCGAGGTTGACAAACTATATAGGAACACCCCCCAACCGCACCCAGGTGACCAAGACAACGCCTAAAATTAGGAAAACCGGAGGTCACGGACCCTTTCGAGTTTGTTACCTCCGGTGTCGCAGTTTGTTCAACTGCTCAGGGTGCCCGGGGCGGTGTCTGGTTCGGAGACATCGTTCCGCATGTCTTATGAGATAGTTCCGGTCTAACCAGCACTAATGTCTCATTACATCGATCCGGTAGAAAACTCTGAAGTTAAATTTGCCCGGCCGCGA
>NZ_JAKRDT010000014.1:0-58026 GCF_022347385.1 Corynebacterium tuberculostearicum | reverse complement strand
GCGTCCTGCTCACCGGCGACCGCGAAATCCTGCGGCTGTGGGCGCCTATCGGAGCGCGAATTGCCGCGCGTGCGGCGCTTGCGGCGCGGGGAAGCCTCAAACTCGGCTACTGCCTCGTCATAGGTCTTATCAGCTACCTGTTCCGGGGTACTCTCTGCAGCCTTCTTAGAAGCCTTGTGCTCGCCGCCTGCAGCCGTGTGCGTGGCCTTCGACCGGCGCGTCGCCCGGCGCGGCTTCTTGCCACGCTTGGAGCCGGCCCCTGCACCAGGGTGTGCCTGAGCAACGGCACCCGAGTCCGCGTCCGTATCCGCATCGGGGACGTAGGAATTAAATTCCTGCACCTCGTCGCTCTCGGCCGCATTATCCGCCGCGGCATACGCGATGGCCTCGATATCGGAAACCTCAGTCTGAGTGCGCTTGCGCGCGCGGCGGCGACCGCGTCCACGTCCGCGCTCCTTGCTGCGGTCGTGGTCTCCGCTGTGCTCTTCCGATTCGGCCTGCGACTCAGCCGGACCGCGCTCGTCTACAACGACGTTTGCTACGAGGTCTTCCAACGACGTCTTGGCAGATTCCCGTGCGGCGTCCTCGCTCTCGGTGCCGTAGACCGGCGCCTGGGTCTTCTTGAAGCGCTTAGGCTTGGAGGAGCTTTCGGGGGCGTCGTCAAGCTCGTGCTTATGCATCGCCACCGCAGTCGGGTGCTGCTGCGGATCGTGGTGCTGCTTCTTGTGTGCCTTGGACTTGCGGCCAGAATGCTTGGAGCGCTGATCGCCCTCGGCCTCGTCCACCGGGTACTGGTGAATGATAATGCCACGGCCGTTGCAGCACTCGCACTCGGTGGAGAAGGTCTCCACCAGGCCGGTGCCCAGGCGTTTGCGGGTCATCTGCACCAAGCCCAGCGAGGTAACCTCGGATACTTGGTGGCGGGTGCGATCGCGGCCCAAGGCTTCCTTCAGGCGGCGCAGCACCAGATCCTGGTTTTCTGGCAGGACCATATCGATAAAGTCCACGACGATCATGCCGCCGAGATCGCGCAGGCGCATCTGGCGCACGATTTCTTCGGCCGCCTCGAGGTTATTGCGGGTAACCGTTTCTTCCAGGTTGCCGCCAGAACCGGTGAACTTGCCGGTATTGACGTCGATGACAGTCATGGCTTCGGTGCGGTCAATAACCAGCGTGCCGCCCGAGGGCAGCCATACCTTGCGCGAGAGCGCCTTATGCAGCTGCTCATCAATGCGGTAAGCCTCGAAGGCATCCTGCCCGCCGTGGTCCTTGGCGCGGTAACGCACCACGCGGTCCGCAAGGTCCGGCGCCATGGAATCTACATAGGCGCGGACGGTATTGAAGGAGCGCTTGCCATCGACGATGAGCTCGGTGAAGTCCTCGTTGAAGAGATCGCGCACCACCTTGATGAGCATATTTGGCTCTTCATACATGGTCACCGGCTTGGCGCCCTTGGAGGACTTTTCCTTCTTAGCGTGTGCCACGATGTCCTCCCACCGGCTGTGCAGGCGGTTGACGTCGGTAGCGATTGCCTCTTCTGGGACGTTTTCGGCGGCGGTGCGGATAATCGCGCCGCCATCGCCCGGCACTACGCGGCCGAGGATATCCTTCAAGCGCTTGCGCTCCGGAGCGGGCAGCTTGCGGGAAATACCGGCGCTGCGCCCACCCGGTACGTAGACCAGGTAGCGGCCGGCAAGGGAAATCTGAGTGGTCAGACGCGCGCCCTTGTGACCGATGGGATCCTTAGCCACCTGCACCAGCACCTGGTCACCAGACTTCAGGGCATTTTCTACCTTGCGGGCGCGCCCGTGCAGCTTGGTCTTGCGCCAGTCGATCTCACCGGCGTAGAGCACGCCGTTTCGGCCCTGTCCGATATCCACGAAGGCCGCCTCCATGGACGGCAGCACGTTTTGAACGCGGCCCAAGTAGATATTGCCAATGAGCGAGGCCTGGGACTCGGTGGTCACGAAGTGCTCGACCAACAAGTCATCTTCTAACACGCCCACCTGGGTGATGATGCCGGCGCCGTCCTCGCGCTCCTTATCGCGCACCACCATGGTGCGCTCCACAGCTTCGCGGCGGGCAAGGAACTCCGCTTGGGAGACAATGTGCTGGCGGGTGCGGCCCTTTTCGCGCAGCTCAGCACGACGGCGCTTTTGAGCCTCGATGCGCGTGGAGCCACGGATGGCCTTCGGCTCTTCAATGTGCTCGGGCTCGTCTGCCTGCTCTTCACGCTTCGAACCCGCGCCGCGTCCGCGGGATGCGCCGCGGCGCCCACGGCGGCGGCCTTCAGACTTTCCGGAACCGCGGTCGGAGCCGGAGCCGGAGTGCTCGCGGCTATCTTCGGCGGAATCGGCAGCGCCCTCATCGTCGTCGCGTGCGGAGTCGTCTGCAGAGAAGTCCTCCTCCGCTGCATCTACAGCCGGTGCGAATGCCCCTGCCTCGTCCTGTTGCGGGGCCATGAAGATAGGCGCAAAGTCATAGTGTCCAGAGTCTTCCTCGGATTCCGCGCGCGGGACGATGTGCGGGGCGTAGTAGTCATCCTCGAAGTCCTCTCCGGCCTCGGCCAGCACCTCGTGCAGCTTCGCCGCATCAACCGTTCCGGTATCGAGTGCACTAGCCGGTGCTTCGTCCGTCTCACCCGTGGCTTCTGCAGCTTCGGGTTCTGCCGCTTCAGCGTCCTCAGACTCCTCGGCGGCTGCGCCAATTTCGGCTGCGGCCTGGGCAAGCGATGCCTCTACC
Organism: Corynebacterium tuberculostearicum; assembly: GCF_022347385.1. GTDB lineage: Bacteria > Actinomycetota > Actinomycetes > Mycobacteriales > Mycobacteriaceae > Corynebacterium > Corynebacterium tuberculostearicum_M. The sequence continues at coordinate 55,284 of NZ_JAKRDT010000014.1, read as the reverse complement.
TTGTCTTCGATCTGGGAAATCTCATTGTCCACGTTCTTGCGCACACGGTGGCGCAGGTGTTCTTCGTCTTCCGCGGACTGCTCCCCCTCCCCTGCCTCGGCGGCATCTGCCGGCTCTTCGGGTGCCACGGCAGCGGACTTACGGGTGGCCTTGCGGGCGCGCTTGGCGCGCTTTTTCGCCGGCTTCTTTTCCTGTTCCTCGTCCGGGATTTCTTCCGGTTGCGCGGCGGCATTGACCTCGGTCTCTGCAGCCGGTGCTGTGGTGGGGTCGCCCGAGGGGGCGTCGGCAACCGCGGCGGCGTTCGCTATAGCGTCCAGCACCTGGCCTGCTTCCTCGCGGGAAAGGGAGCTTTGCGCGCTCTTTTTCAGGCCCATGTCTTTGAGCTGTGCCACCAGCTCGCGCGAGGAAAGCCCCAGCTGCTTGGCCAGGGAATACACGCGGGTCTTGTCCTTGAGCTGGCTGCGGTCCAGGTTCTGGGCCAAAGACGCCGCCACTTTGAGGCTTTCAGTTGTTTCTTGAGAGTTCTGTGCCACCATGTTCGGGCTTACTCCTGTACATCGTCTGTATTTGGCGCCGCCTCGGGCGCAGGCACGGACGAAGACCGTACCGCCGCCGCACGAGGCATAGTGCGCGCTATAAAAGTTTGTGGGATATGAAGTTATGCCGCGTCTCGTACGCGCTATCCCCCATTGTGTCACAGAACCGCGGGCAAGCTGGCAGGCGGTGTTATGTTGGCGGGGTGGCAGAACTAGCACGAATCCCCGCGCGCGAACTCGCGCAGTACCGACAGCGCAATGAAGTCCCGGTGCGCTCCGCACTTTACTTTGGCGTACCGGCCGGCTTTGCCATTGGCTTCGCCAACACAGGCGTGGACTATATGTTGATGGGAGCCGGTGTTTTTGCCGTCTTTGCGGTGCTGGGGTTGGTGCACCTCATCCGCAATTACCCGCGCGGCATCAACGCTGCGCAAGAGGAATTCCGTGATGGTGACTATCCCACGATTGCCTATATCGCACCGTTTATCCCGATCGCTGCGCCATTGGTCATGGCGCCACTGAGCGCAGCCGGCCTGCTCCCAGAGGTAGAGCTGGCCCCGCCCGTTGCCGGGATGCTGTCCGGCGCGTGGTGGGCCTTTGGCTTGCCGTTGGGCATCTGGAGCATGTTTTCCCAGTCCTTCCGGATCGGCCGGCGCCGCATTAACAAGATCCTGGAAAAAGACCCGCTCGACGGGGTTACGGAGGCTCGCTTGCAGCTTGCCGACGCCCACTCGGACATCCTCACCGCCCTCGTCGCCGCCGGCGCGGTGCAGGGAAACACGATTAATTCCACTGCCCTCTCGAAGTTCATGCGGGTAGACCTCGACCCTCTATGCGAACACCTCGATGCTTTAGCAAAGGCGGACCTGGTGAAGCTGAGCCGCATGGGACTGCGCACCGCGCCCGCAAAGTGGACCATCACCATCACGCCGACTGGGGTGCGGTGTCTCTATCAAGTAGGCCGGCGTTAGCGTGGCAAGCTTTTGTCTCCTGGGAAAAGCTTCGGCCCTATCCAGAGCATCACGTAAACAAGTCCTACGAGTACTGGGATTTCAATCAGTGGCCCGATGGTGCCGGCAAGGGCCTGTGCTGACGCGGCGCCAAAGGTGCCGATGGAAACTGCAATGGCTAGCTCGAAGTTATTTCCGGCTGCGGTAAAAGCCACGGAAGCAGACTGTGCGTAGTTCATTCCCCCGGCTTTTGCTACGCCCAAGGCAAGGAAAAACATTCCAACGAAGTAAATAACCAGCGGAATCGCCACTCTCACCACGGCTGTCGGCTGGGCTACCAGCTGCTCGCCTTGCAGTGAAAACAGCAGCACGATGGTGTAGAGCAAACCAATCATCGCCAAAGGCGAGACTGCCGGGAGAAAACGGTCTTCGAACCATTCGCGACCTTTGACCTTTTCTCCCCACACCCGTGAGAGCACGCCAAGCAGCAGGGGGATTCCTAGGAACACAAGAACCGCAGTGACGATGGACCAGAAAGAAAATTCAACAGAGGTGGTGTCTAGGCCTAGCCATCCAGGTAGAACTTGCAAGTAGAACCAACCCATGACGCCAAACATGGCTACTTGGAAAATCGAATTAATAGCCACAAGTACCGCGGTGGCCTCTCGATCCGCGCAGGAAAGGTCGGACCATACCAAGACCATGGCGATGCAGCGCGCCAATCCGACGATGATTAAGCCGGTTCGCAACTCCGGCTGGTCTGCCAAAAAGATCCACGCCAAGGTAAACATCAACGCGGGCCCCACCACCCAGTTCAGCACGATAGATATCACCATCAGGCGGCCATCGGCAGCAATGTCTCGAGTCTTTTCGTAGCGAACTTTAGCCAAGGGCGGATACATCATAACTAGCAGGCCCAGCGCGATTGGAAGAGAAATACCGCCAACCTCTAGAGCAGACAGTGCTTTTCCAATGCCTGGCAGGAGGTGGCCTATCAATAGCCCCACAGCCATGGCCATGATGATCCACACAGGAAGGAATCTATCGAGAAATGACAACTTTGGGCGTTGCGTAGCGGCCATGGCTCTCCTTGTGCGACGAGGAATTCAACTTTCGAACAGTACTTTAATCGCCCATATTGATACTCGTCAATATAACGGAATGGGAGGCAGACTCCTTATACTGTGTGCATGGACTCCTCCCCTAGCAATGCCGATAGCACCCCGGATACACAGTGCTGTTCCCTGAGCAGTGGCCCACTCAGCCAAGGCGACTCCCTCCGCTTTTCCCAGCAATTTAAAGTACTTGCTGACCCAGCCCGCCTGCGCCTGCTATCCATATTGTGCGACGAGGGCTGCGGCCCGATGAGTGTTACGGAGCTGACCGCGCTTTCCGGCCTGAGCCAACCGACGGTATCTCATCACCTCGGCAAGTTGAGGGAATCCGGTCTCTTAATCAAGCAACAATCGGGCCGTACCGTTACCCATCGAGTACAAAAGGAAGCCTTCCGAACACTGCGCCAGTTACTCTCCTTCGATTAGGAGAACTCCAGTCCTAGTCTGAGATGTGAATGACCTCGCGTGCATTATCCTCAGCAATGATCTGCCGCGTTAAGCACCTTCAGCCCCGAAACAAAACCCCTGCTCCAGTTCTGCTTCTCTACGTATTTGCGGCTTTGCCGTTTCAATACTTATTCAAGGTAGGGCCGGATACTCGGTATGCGGCTCTCCGCTTGGGCTTATGGATCAAGCAATAAATAAAGCCCGAGCCTACAGGCTCGGGCTGAATGATGCGCTAAGTGCGCAAAAGTTTAGAGGTTCGGGAACCAGATAGCGATCTCGCGCTCAGCGGACTCTGGGGAGTCAGAGCCGTGCACGATGTTCTCGCCAACGGTCAGAGCGAAGTCGCCGCGGATGGTGCCCGGGGTGGCCTTGGAGACTGGGTCGGTGCCGCCAGCCAGCTGACGCCATGCCTCGATGGCGCGCTCGCCCTCAACAACACCAGCGATAAGCGGTGCGGAGGTGATGAACTCGACGAGGTCACCGAAGAATGGCTTGTCCTTGTGCTCCTCGTAGTGCTTCTCCGCGGTCTCGCGGTCAGCAACGCGCAGGTCGAGCTCGGCCAGCTTCAGGCCCTTGCGCTCGATGCGGGAGATGATTTCGCCTACGTGGCCGTTCTTTACGCCGTCCGGCTTGATGAGAATCAGTGTACGTTCAGTCATGCCCCACACTGTACCGAAACCGCACGCATGCGTCGCGCGCTGGGGTATCCCGTTGGGGTAAAAGTGTGGGGGTCTAGGGCTATGCGAGTTGTTTAACTATCTCTTCGGCGCGTTCTTGGGAGGTGCCCCGAAACCACAGGCGTACCTGGCCTACTGCGGCGCCAAACTGCCCATTGCCCAACAGTCGTTGCAGCTCCGCGCGCTGCTCCTTATCCAAATCCTCAAAGGTGGCTTCTTTGGCCGGCTCAAAGTTGCTCCGCAGCGCCAAAACCAGAAAAACGCCACCAATGATGAGGGCGACTAGCGGTAGCCATGGCGTTCCCGTAGCGGCGCGGGCTGCCACCGCGGCGATGCAGGCGAGTGCGGCAAGGACGAGATAGAGATTGCGCATGGGCGCTAGTCTATCGCGTCTGCCCCACCCGCCGGAGGTATCGAGCCTATTTCTCGTTGAGGTGCTGCGTGGTGAGGTATCCGCGCTTCATGCGGGCGATAAGGTTGCTGCGCAGGTAGACGGCCAGCAGCCACTCCATGCCAAAGATGATGAAGATGGCGGCCACGGCCCAGTGGACCATAAAGCCCACAATGACGCACAACAGCTGTGCCCACACAATGACGGACAGCGCCCACTTCTTATTCATGAACGCGATCATCACGAGGTGGAATACCACTGCGGCGATGACAAAGCCGTAGTTAAAGGGGGTCCACAAGGTGCCGTCATAAAGCTTGTACAGCATCGGCAGTGCGAAGGATAGGGCGAGCGCCTCCATAGTCAGGGAGCTGGCAATGACCATCCCGTTGAAGCTTTTGAGTGGGTCCTTGACTGGGGCTTGGCCCATGCCAAGCGGGCCGATCTCGCTTTCCGGGATCTGTTCTTCGCGGCCACGGCCGCGGGTGCGGCGGGGCGGGCGAGGCTGGTGCTCGCCGCGCGGGTGGTGATTGTCGCGGCTCATGCAGGTTCCTTTCCAAACATCGCGCGGGCATCACCAGCGGTGACGACCGAGCCGGTGATGATGATGCCGGAGCCGGACTGGACCTCGGCGTCCTCGGCAAGCTCCACGGCCTGGGCATAGGCGCCCGGCAAGTTATCGGCTACGTACACTCGCTCCTCGCCAAAGATATCGCGGGCGGTCTCTGCCAAGTCGTAGGCATCGAGGGCGCGCGGCGAGGAGTTTTGGGTGATGACGACCTCGGTGAGGTAAGGCTCTAGTGCGGTGAGGATGCCGGTGGCGTCCTTATCCGCGAAAATGGAGAGCACACCGATGAGGCGGGCGAAGTCGAAATCGCGGTCCAGCGCCGCGCCTAGCGCCTTGGCGCCATGTGGATTATGGGCGGCGTCAATAAACGTCGTGGGCGAGGTGCGCACGCGCTCCAGGCGGCCGGGCGAAATCGCTTGGGCAAAACCATTGCGCACGGTCGCAACATCCAGCGGGTGGCCGGCCGAGGCGCCGAAAAATGCCTCCACCGCAGCAAGGGCCACGGCGGCATTTTTGGCCTGGTGCTCGCCGTGCAGGGGTAGGAAAATATCCTCGTACAGACCGCCAAGGCCCTGGATATTGACCTGCTGGCCGCCAACAGCGATGCGGGACTCGAGGGCGGCAAACTCGGAACCGGAGCGGGCCACGCCCGCCTCCACATCCACGGCCTGCTGCAGGATGACCCGCATTGCTTCCGGGTCCTGTTCGGCGATGACCACGATATTTTCATTCGGGGTCAGCGGGTCATCGGCATCCTCACGCGGTTTGATAATGCCCGCCTTTTCACCGGCAATCTCTGCGAGGGTATCGCCCAGGTAATCCGTGTGGTCCAAGCCCACCGGAGTAATGACGGAGACGTCCGCATTGACCACGTTGGTGGCATCCCATCGGCCGCCAAGGCCGACTTCAACGACGGCGACGTCCACGGGGGCGTCGGCAAACGCGGCATAGGACAAGCCGACGAGGACCTCGAACTTGGACATGGGAACGTCCGACTGGGCATCGACCATCTCCACAAAAGGCTTGATCTCATGCCAGATGCGCACATAATCGCGCGGGTGGATGGGCTGGCCATCGATGCCGATGCGCTCGGTAACGCGCTGCAGGTGCGGGCTGGTGACCAGGCCGACGCGGCGGTGGAAGGCCCGCAGGAGCGAATCCACCATGCGCGCGGTAGAGGACTTGCCGTTGGTGCCGGCAATGTGGATGACATCGAAGGAACGCTCAGGGTGGCCGAGCAGATCCATGAGCATCTCGATGCGGTCGAGGGAAGGCTCAATCTTGGTCTCGGGCCAGCGCTCATTGAGCTCTTCTTCTACCTCCACAAGGGCGCGCAGCTCTTCGGCCGAGACCTCTTGTGGTGCGGCCTCGTTGTACTCGTCCTCGCTGCCCATGCCCAAGTTGAGCGTCAGGCCGGACTCGGTGATTTCCACCGGGCCACCGTCGGTGCCTTCTTTGAGGGCATCGACGATTTCGAAGTCCTCTGTCTCCTTGTCCTTGTCCGCCACTACTTCAGGCCCTCCAAACGGCTGGTGATGCGCTCGACCTCTTCGCGGGCGATCTGCTGACGCTCCTTGATCTTATTGACCACTTCTTCCGGCGCCTTGGACAAGAAGTTCTCGTTGCCCAGCTTCTTGCCGGTCTGCTCCAGTTCCTTATTGGCCTTGGCCAGGTCCTTCTCCAGGCGCTTGCGCTCGGCTTCTACGTCCACGGCGCCGTGGGTGTCCAGGGTGACCTCCACGGTGGCCTGGGAAAGGCGCACCTCGATGGAGGCGGAAGGATCGAAATCCTCGCCCGGGGCGGTGGTATTGGCCAGATTGCGCACCAGTTCCTCTTGGCCGGTGAGATCCGCTGCGGCGAAATCGAGGCGGCCCGGCACCTTCTGGGAAGGCTTTACGCCCTGGTCGGAGCGGAAGCGGCGCAGCTCGGTAATGAGCTTATCGGCGTCCTCGATGCGGCGGGCGGCCACCTCATCCTTGGTGGCACCACCATTGGTATCGGCAACGGTTGGCCATGGTGCCACAACAATGGACTCGCCGCCGGTCAGCGCCTTCCACAGCACCTCGGTGACGAAAGGCATGGTCGGGTGCAGCAGGCGCAGAACAACGTCGAGCACGCGGCCCAACACGATCTGGGTATTGCGGCCCTGCTCGCTTACGCCATCGCGCGGGATCTGGGTCTTGGCAATCTCCAAGTACCAGTCACACAGCTCGTCCCAGGTGAAGTGGTAGAGCAGCTCGTTGGCCTTAGCAAACTGGTAGTCATCCAGGTAGGCATCCACCTTGGCACGGACTTCTTCGGCCCGGTCAAGGATCCACCGGTCGGCGTCGCTAAGCTCCGCCCGGTTCGGCAGCGTGGACACTCCAGCGCCGTTCATGAGCGCGAACTTGGTGGCGTTAAAGAGCTTGGTAGCAAAGTTGCGGGCGGCCGCGGCGGCATCGGAGCCAAGCGGCAGGTCCACGCCGGGGTTGGCGCCGCGGGCAAGGGTAAAGCGCAGGGCATCCGCACCGTAATCGCGCACCCAATCCATCGGGTCAATGCCGTTGCCCAAAGACTTGGACATCTTGCGGCCCTGCTCATCGCGGACCAGGCCGTGCAGGTACAGGTCCTTGAACGGAACCTGCGGGCGGCCATCGGTGCCCTCACCCAAAAGCTCCGGGGTGTGGCTGCCGGCAAAGGTGCCAAACATCATCATGCGGGCCACCCAGAAGAACAAGATATCATAGGCGGTGACCAGCACGTTGGTGGGATAGAACTTCTCCAGATCCGGGGTCTTTTCTGGCCAGCCCAGGGTGGAAAATGGCCACAGCGCGGAGGAGAACCAGGTATCCAGCACGTCCGGGTCCTGCTCGTAGCCTGCCGGTGGCTCCTCATCAGGGCCGACACAGACGATGTCTCGCTGGCCGTCCTCACCTTCTGGCCCGTACCAGATAGGAATGCGGTGGCCCCACCACAGCTGGCGGGAGATGCACCAATCGTGCATGTCATCGACCCACTCGAAGTAGCGCGGCTCGAGCGACTGCGGGTGCAGGGTGGTATCGCCCTCGCGCACGGCATCGCCAGAGGCCTTGGCCATCTTGGCCACGTCCACGAACCACTGCAGGGACAGGCGCGGCTCGATAGGCTCGCCGGAGCGCTCCGAGTGGCCCACGGAGTGGACGTACGGACGGATTTCCTTGACAATGCGGCCCTGTTCGCGCAGTGCCTCGCGGATCTCCACGCGGGCTTCCTCGCGGGTCAGGCCGTCGAAGCGGGTGCCGGTATTGGCAATGTGGCCGGTGGTATCGATAACGGTGGGCATCTCCAGGTTGTGGCGGGTGCCCATCGCGTAGTCATTCGGATCGTGGGCCGGGGTGATCTTCACCGCGCCGGTACCGAATTCCATATCCACGTAGTCATCGGCGATGATCTTGAGCTTCAGGTCATCGCGGAACGGGTGCGGCAGCTCCTTCCCCACCAAGTCGGCATAGCGCTCATCGTCGGGGTGGACGGCGATGGCGACGTCACCCAGCATGGTCTCCACACGGGTGGTGGCCACGATGAGGTGCGGTTCATCGTCATTGAGCGAGCCATAGCGGATGGACACCAGCTCGCCCTCGACGTCCTTGTACACGACCTCGATATCGGAGACGGCGGTCTCTAGCACCGGCGACCAGTTCACCAGGCGGTTGGCCTGGTAGATCATGCCTTCATCGTAGAGGTTCTTAAAGATGGTCTGGACGGCGCGGGAGAGGCCATCATCCAAGGTGAAGCGCTCGCGGGACCAGTCCACGGAGTCACCGATGGCGCGCATCTGGTTCTGGATGGTGCCGCCGTACTGCTCCTTCCACTCCCAGACCTTGTCAATGAATTCTTCGCGCTCATAGTCCCAGCGCTTTTTGCCCTCGGTCTCCTTGAGCTTGGCCTCGACCTTGGTCTGGGTGGCAATGCCGGCGTGATCGGCACCGGGCAGCCACAGGGTGGCGTAGCCCTGCATGCGCTTGCGGCGGATAATGGAATCAATCAGCGTGTGGTCTAGGGCGTGGCCCATGTGCAGCTGGCCGGTCACATTCGGCGGCGGCAGCACGATGGAATAAGGCTCAGCCTCCGAATTCGCATCCGGCGTGAAGTAGCCCTTTTCTACCCAGCCCTCATAGAGGTCCTTCTCTACGGCCTGCGGCTCCCACGACTTGGGCAGCGCATCGGCGCGGTTGGTACCAACTAATTGCTCATTATTTTGCTCAGTCACCTGGCCGATTCTACCTTGCACGTCAACCGGCTCAGCCAGGCAGGGTGCGCACCGAGTATGAGGTGCGCACCGACCGGGTTTTAGAGCAGGTCCGCCACGGCCTTGCGCTCCTCGCGCAGCTCGGCCACAGAGGCCTCGATGCGCTCCTTTTGGAAATCAGTGAGCTCCAGTCCCTGCACGATCTCCCACTGGCCGTTGCGGCTGACCGTGGGGAATCCGCAGATAAGGCCCTCGTCGACGCCGTAGGATCCGTCCGATGGCACCGCCGCGGTGCGCCAGTCCTCGGTGCCATGGATCCAGTCATGCATGTGGTCCACGGCTGCCGACGCCGCCGATGCGGCCGAGGAGCTGCCGCGTACCTCAATAATCTCCGCACCGCGCTTGGCCACCTTGGGGATCATCTCCTCGCGGTACCATTCCTGGTCCACCTCAGCGTTGGAGTAGGTGATATCCGGGAACTGGCTAGCGGAGTGGTTGCCCCAGACCGCCACCTTGGTGAAATCGGTGGTGGACTTGCCCGTCTTTAGCGCAAGCTGGCTCAGGGTGCGGTTGTGGTCCAAGCGCATCAAAGCGTTGAACTGGGACTTATCCAAATCCGGCGCATTATTCGCAGCGATGAGGGCATTGGTATTAGCCGGGTTTCCCACCACGAGCACGCGGACATCACGCGCGGCGTAGTCATTGATGGCCTTGCCCTGCTTGGTGAAGATGGCGCCATTAGCCTCCAGCAGGTCGGCGCGCTCCATGCCCTTGCTGCGGGGGCGAGCGCCGACGAGGAAGGCGGCGGAGGTGTTTTCAAAGGCTTCCTTGAGATCATCAGTAACCGTAATGGAGTTAACCAACGGCAGGGCGGAGTCATTGAGCTCCATGGCAACACCTTGGGCCTTTTCCACCGCAGCGGGAATTTCCAGCAATGCTAGGTCCACCGGGGTGTCCTTGCCATACACATCTCCAGCAGCGATGCGCCACAGCAGCGAATACGCGATGTTGCCGGCGGCGCCGGTGACAGTGATCTTGACGGGCTGAGTCATGATGTAAAGCCTCCTCAATGGCTGCGACATGGGCGGCACACGCGAGCCAGATTGCTCGCACCGCCACGGAATGTAATCCACCACCGAGCTTAGCCCCACCGCCAGCATCCGCGCTGTGAATCTGGCCCCCTCTTTTGGAGGGAAAATCTAGGACACTTGCGTTAAAATACCCCCATTTACCTCCAAATTAGCGCCCCCAATGGGCCAGAAACTCCCGCACGGGGTGATTAATCGGGCATGATGGGAAAAGGAAATGCGGGATACTCCCCCGCGCTGCACACCCAGAATGCAGAGGGATTGCCTACTCCCGCACTATTAGACATCAGTTCACCGCGCCACCGCCGCGCCGCAAGGATTAAGGACTTATGCAATGAGCACAGAGAATACTGACCCACTGCAGGCTGCAGACCAGGCGGATTCTCCTCACGCTGCCCACGCGGAATCCGTCAGCATTGACTCCGTGGTGGACGTTGCGATCAAGCAGTTTTCCCGTTTCGGCTTTACAGAAACCAAGCTAGAGACCATCGCCCAAGAATCCGGCATGTCCAAGCGCATGATTCATTACCACTTTGGCGATAAGAAGGGCTTGTACCTGCGTGCGCTGAGCACCGCCGCGCAGCGCCTCAATCCGCCTGAGGATGCCCTGGAAATCGATACCGCAGTTCCGGTCGAAGGCGTGCGCAAGTTGGTGGATTGGCTCTTCCGCGAGCGAGTAGCCAACCCGGAGGCCATCCGCATGCTGGTATGGGAAAGTAATCAGCAGATTGTGGACCCGGCACAGCAGGCTATTGCCGACGTCGCCGGGGTGGCCCTCCACCTTGACCGCTTGCTGCTTTTGGGCCAAGACGCCGGCGCCTTCCGCCCCGGCATTTCCGCCAATGACATCTTCACCCTGATTTCCTCGTTGACGGTCTACCGCGTGACCAACCAGGTGATGGTGGAAAACATGCTGGGCGTAAACTTCAATACCCAAGAAAATATCGACGGCATGCATAGGCTCACCGTCGATGCTGTGCTGGCGTTTTTGACCGCCAATATTCCGGACTCGGGCCACGAGTCCTACCTCACCTCGTCCTCGTTCGATACCGAAGAAGGCGACGAGGCCTCCCCGCAGGATATCTACAGCGAGGAGTACTAGCGCGGGCCTTCCGGCCCACGCCCCACCCTGCCACAGCCCGCCAGTAGGCGCTGTGGCAGCTAAGGCCTAGGCAGATTCTTTTGCCTCATCCGTATAGCTAAACTGCGGCTCCGCGCCCTCGGTCACGCACTCCGACGTAATGTGCACCGTGGCAATATCCTCGCGGTCCGGCAGGTCGTACATGACCGGGACCAAAAGCTCTTCCATGATAGCGCGCAGGCCACGCGCACCCGTCTTGCGCTCCAAGGCGAGCTCCGCGATGGCGTCCAATGCCGCAGGCTCGATGTCCAATTCGCAGTCATCCATCTCAAAGAGGCGGCTGTACTGCTTAACCAGGGAGTTCTTTGGCTCGGTGAGCACCTTGACCAAAGATTCGCGGTCCAGGTTATCCACCGTGGCCACGACAGGCAGGCGGCCGATGAACTCTGGAATAAGGCCAAACTTCACCAGATCCTCGGGGCGTACCTGGGAGAAGAGGTCAACCTTTTCGCGCTCGTCCTTGGTATCCAAGTTGGCGCCGAAACCCACGCCCTTCCTGCCCACGCGATCCGCAATGACCTGATCCAAGCCCGCGAATGCGCCGGCAACAATGAACAAGATATTGGAGGTATCCAGCTGGATAAACTCCTGATTCGGGTGCTTGCGGCCACCTTGCGGCGGGATGGCCGCCACGGTACCTTCTAGGATCTTCAGCAGCGCCTGCTGCACGCCCTCACCAGATACGTCGCGGGTAATGGACGGGTTCTCGGACTTGCGCGAAATCTTGTCCACCTCATCGACGTAGATGATGCCGCGCTGGGCACGCTCCACGTCAAAATCCGCGGCTTGCAGCAGCTTCAGAAGGATATTTTCCACGTCTTCACCCACGTAGCCGGCCTCGGTGAGGCTGGTGGCATCGGCGATGGCAAAGGGGACATCGAGAAGCCGGGCCAAGGTCTGCGCCAGATAGGTCTTACCGGAACCGGTGGGGCCCAACATCAAGATATTGGACTTAGAGATCTCTACTTCATCGCCCTCGGCCTTCTTGCGGCGGGCCTCCAACGCGGCCGACTCTTCGGCCTTGATGCGCTTGTAGTGGTTATAGACCGCCACAGACAGCACACGCTTGGCCTTGTCTTGGCCGATCACGTACTTATCGAGGAAGGCGGAAATCTGCGAGGGTCGAGGCAGGCGCACCTCTGCATCGGAGGATTCTTGCGCCTGCTCTTGGCCCAGTTCCTCTTCGATGATCTCATTGCATAGCTCGATGCACTCGTCGCAGATGTAGACACCGCCGCCGGCGATGAGCTTTTTCACCTGCTTCTGACTCTTGCCACAAAAGGAACACTTGAGCAGGTCAGCGCTTTCTTGCATACGTGCCATTAAGTTCTTTCACACTCGCTTTTCGTACCGCTATCCACAGTTGGAAGGATGATTCTACCCTTCCGAGCGGCTTAATCTTCATCTGTTTCTACCTTAGTAAATCAACCCGACAGGCCCTTCATTCATTCCCTCCCGCGTGGCGAATTTCCCAGGCCTTTCCTGCTCCTGCGGCCTAAACTAGAAGGTGAAATCACCCTCATCCCACCCCTTTTAGGAACAGGAGCATCATGTTCGATCTCACAGGCCGGGTAGCCGTTGTCACCGGCGGCGCCTCCGGCATTGGCCGCGGCATTGTCGCCGCGCTGCGAGAGGCCGGCGCCACCGTTGTCATCGCCGATATCGACCTAGACCACGCCACCGCTACCGCTAAGGAGTTGGGTGCCAGCGCCATTCGCGTGGACGTCACCGACCGCGCTTCGGTTAAGGACATGTACCGCCAGGTCGCTGCCGAGTACGGCGGCTTCGACATTGTGTGCTCCAATGCCGGCGTCTTTCCAAACTGCCCGCTGGCAGAGATGACCGATGAGCAGTGGGAAGCGATGTTTGCCATCAACACCCACGGCACCTTCAAGGTGGTCCAGGAGGCGCTCCCCTACCTCAAGCAACGCCGCTATGGACGAATCGTCATCACCACATCTATCACCGGCTCGCACACGGGCTTTCCCGGTTGGGCCCACTACGGCGCCTCCAAAGCCGCCCAGCAGGGGTTTATGCGCTCGGCCGCGCTCGAGGTGGCCCGCGATGGCATCACCATCAACGGGGTCCTCCCAGGCAATATCCTCACCGAGGGCCTCGAGGCCCAAGGCCAGGAGTACCTCGATCAAATGACGCGCTCGGTACCGCTGCACCGCCTGGGCACCCCACGCGATATTGGCAACGCAGCGGCCTTCCTGGCTTCGGAAGAGGCAGGCTATATCACCGGCCAAACCCTTATTATCGATGGCGGCCAGCTCCTGCCCGAAACCCCTGAGGCCATCCTGCCGCCGCGCGATTAGCCGCGCTTACCGACGCCCCCGTGTGCCCCACGCAGCACAAAGCCCCCTGCTACACAGTGTGCGGCAAGGGGCCTCGTGGGGATTTCATTCAGTTGCTGCTTACTGCAGCCAATCGAAGTCGAGCAGGAAAAGTTCCGCATCGAGCATCTCGTGTTCATCCGGAGCATGACCGGTGACGGTTTCTAGTGCCTCTGCGACGTCCTTAGTCGTAGCAGGGGTCTTATCAGCGTCAAGCAGGGTTTCTGCCACCAAAGCGCGAACCGGAGCTTCTGAAACGGTGTCCAGGCCGGTTCCAGTGGTGGAGCCCTTGAACGCATCAGCGATGCCGTCCATCAAAGTACGCATCTTGTTCATTTCTCACACCTCCATGTGGCTTTCTCTCTGTTTGATAGAGAAGAATATACGCGGCACACTTCCACTAAGCAACCCCTAGGTCGCTTAAAGTTAACCTTTTGTTAACTTTGGAAAAGTGTGCCGCGCATCACACGGAAGGTTTGCCCTCAGGCAATGGGATTCTTTATAGGTCACCGAACGGCGTAAAGCCGAAGTAGTGGTCCAGCGTATCGCGAGCAATCCACATGATGGCCACGAGAATGACTACGGCCAACACCGCATAGACGGTCCAGCCCAGTACCTTCATCTGCGTACTTGCCGGAGTATCGCCCACGACAACGCCGTTGTCGTCACGAATTGGGTCACCGGTCATGCAACGCATGCCCAGGGAGAACAGGAGCGGAATGCCAGCGCCGAAGACCAGCGCCAAGCCTGCAACGTGAATAAGGGACTGGAAGATTTCTGCAGCAGTCATGGTTTAGCGCTCCTCTTGAGCAGTAGACGGCGCGGAGGCATCCTCCGCCTTGGTAGCGGACACTGGTGCGGCACCGGCAGCAACTGGCTCCTTGCGGTCAGAGCCCGCACCCATGGAGGAATCCACAGACTCGGAGTTCGGGTCCCAATCATTGTTGACGTTGGAAGCATCCACCGGGTTCATGCGGGAGCGAACCACGATGAGTGCGGCCATTGCCAGCAGCAAGACGAAGTCCACGATGGCGCCGGTTGCTACGTTAGTAAAGGAAGAGACGCCATGTGCCAACCACCAGGTAGCAAAGCCCACGAACGCAGCGCACGGCAAGGTAATGAGCCATGCGGACACCATGCGCATGGCCACACCCCAGCGAACCTCAGCACCGCGACGGCCCAGGCCGGTACCCAGGATAGAACCGGTGGACACGTGGGTGGTAGACAGTGCCATACCACCGGTAGCAGAGGTCAAGATGATCGCTGCGGAGGTAGCTTCCGCGGCCATGCCCTGCGGGGACTCAATCTCCACCAGACCCTTGCCCAGAGTGCGGATAACGCGCCAGCCGCCGGACAGAGTGCCGGCCGCGATGGCCACAGCACAAGAAACGATAACCCAGGTAGGAATGCGGGCGTCGGCAACTGCATGCCCAGAGGCAACTAGCGCCAGGAAAATAACGCCCATGGTCTTCTGCGCATCGCCAGCGCCGTGCGCCAGGGACACCAGGCAGGCGGTGACGATCTGACCGTGGCGGAAGTGCTCGTTCTTCGCCTTGTTGGGAATGGTGTTGGTTACCCAGTAGATAAGGAACGTGGCACACGCCGAAACCAGCGCCGCGATAATAGGCGAGGCAACGGCTGGGATAATGATCTTGCCGGCAATGGAAGACCACTCCACACCAGTCGAGCCCATCGCAGCGAAGGCGGCACCGATGAGGCCACCGAACAAGGCGTGGGAGGAACTGGACGGCATACCCAGCAACCAGGTGAACAGGTTCCAGATGATGCCGCCGATAAGGCCGGTGAAGACGACCATCAAAAGCGCCTGGCCATCGGTGTCAGCGGCGGCGCCAGACAGGTCGTAGGAATCAAGGTTAACGATGCCCTTTGCCACGGTCGCAGCAACGTTGACCGAAAGGAAAGCACCGACAAGGTTGAGGACTGCGGAGATTGCCACCGCAGTAAAAGGCTTCAAAGCACCGGTGGCAATGGACGTAGCCATCGCGTTGGCAGTGTCATGAAATCCGTTCGTAAAGTCAAAGGCAAGGGCGGTTACCACCACAATGCCGAGGATAATCAGAGTCGCTGTCACAGCGTTGGCCCCTTGGAAAGAAAAGATGAACACGGTACGCATCTGCGGCGCCTTCACGCGTCGCGGACGAATGCAGAATACTCCTGCGCCTATCCGCAGACAATTGCTTTTCTTTAATACTTCCTTTGGTTAACCTTTTGTTAACCTGCTGGGGCTCAGAATCGAGCCCAAGAGGATTCCGAAGGGATAAAAATTCCCCAGCTAATGCCAATTAAATACCCCCACCTGCCCCCGCTTAACCCGAGTGATAAAAACCACTTAGGGAGGTATGCCAACATCACGCCGACATACCTCCCATTTA
This sequence comes from Corynebacterium tuberculostearicum, assembly GCF_022347385.1. Lineage (GTDB taxonomy): Bacteria > Actinomycetota > Actinomycetes > Mycobacteriales > Mycobacteriaceae > Corynebacterium > Corynebacterium tuberculostearicum_M. The sequence continues at coordinate 39,438 of NZ_JAKRDT010000014.1, read as the reverse complement.
AGGGTGCTTTACAGCGCCTAGCGGAAGGTAGAGAACTTCTTTACCACCCAGCGGCTTAGAACAAGCAGGATGGCACCCAACACGATGGATACAACACCAAGGGAGATGAAGAAGGTATTCTCCGCGCCTGCATCATCCGGGTTATAGAAGCTAGCCAAGGAGCCGGCCAGCGAGGTACCCATAGCCACCGCCATCATCCACACCGCCATCATGCGGGACGGGAATGCCACCGGCGCCACCTTGGTGGCAAGCGCATTGCCCACCGGCGAAAGAAGGAGCTCCGCCATGGTGAAAAGGAAGAGGATGAAAACGATGACAAACATCGGGGTGGAGTTCGCTTCCGCACCCGAGAAAGGAAGGAAGAAGAACAAGGAGATGCCGATGACGATATTGGCTACGCCGAACTTTACTGGGGTGGACCACTGCCTATCCCCTAGCTTCGTCCACATCGTTGCGAAGACAGCGGAGAAAATAACAATAAAGATCGGGTTAATGGACTGCACCAGTGATGGCGGGATTTCCCAGCCAAACATGTGGCGGTCCAGGCGCACATCCGAATAAATCGTCATCACCGTAAACTGCTGCTGGAAGATTCCGAAGAACAAAACACCGGAAATAAACATCGGAATAAAGCCCAACAGGCGGTTCTTTTCCTCGCGGGTCACCAACTTCGAGGTATACATCTGTGCCCACAGATAGATTGCTGCAACCAGAGCAACCGCGGTGACAATATTGGACAGCCAATCAACCTGAATAGCGCCGGTAGCCAATGCCACCACCATAACCACGATGATGGCTGCAACTACCACCACACCCATGAGCAATTGCTTCCGGCTAGCCGGGTTTGGAACCTCGTGCCCCGCATCCTTAATGGTGGTCTTGCGCATGAGCGAATACTGGATCAGGCCGAGCGCCATGCCAATTGCTGCAATACCGAAACCCCAATGGAAACCCTGCCAGCCCCACAGCGCGGTGGTGAGCAGCGGACCAACAAGCGCGCCGATATTAACGCCCATATAGAAGATGGAGAAACCACCATCGCGGCGCGGGTCATCGCGGGAGTACATGGAGCCAAGCACAACCTGCGCAGTGGTCTTAACGCCACCGGAACCAACCGCAATGAGGACAAGACCAATGGCCAAACCAGTTACCGCGGGGATAAATGCCAAGGCGAGGTGACCAGCCATGACCAGAACGGCCGAATAAAACAAAGTGCGCTCTGCACCCAAGACTCGGTCGGCAACAAGGGAAGCCAACAAGCAAGCCATGTACACCAAGCCGCCATAGGCACCCACGATGGACGTCGCGTCCGCGCGGTCTAGACCAAGACCGCCATCGGTAGTGGCGTAATACATGTACAGCAAGACAAGTGCCTGCATACCGTAGAAGCTAAATCGCTCCCACATTTCCACGCCAAAGAGGTTGGCCAAGCCCCATGGGTGGCCAAAGAATGTACGTTCGCCGCTCTGCGGTGTGGGCGCAGCAGCCTGGGCCGCCGCGTCAGATGTGTGTTTCTCCATAAAAATATATGACCACTTAGAGGTCTAAATCACAAATCGACCATTATAGGTTTAGTGTCGCACGATAGAAATTAACCTAACGACCTGCAGATATTGCGCAGAGAGACTTACCCCATTCGGGTGCAGCAAGATTTACCGGGCATTGCCCCTTCCCTGCCCCACAATGCTGAAAGCCCCTGCCTCACAACCGGAACTCGGTTGAGCGGCAGGGGCTACCTAGAATGAGTTATTCCAAATTAAGCGTTGAGCTTGCGGTAATCAAAGACCGTATCGATGATGCCGTATTCAACGGCTTCCTGAGCGGTCAGAATCTTATCGCGATCCGTATCAATGCGGATCTGCTCAGCGGTACGACCGGTGTGCTCAGACAGGGTGGTTTCCATCAGCTTGCGCATGCGCTCAATCTCGGCGGCCTGGATCTCTAGATCAGAAACCTGACCCTGAGTACCCTGAGTTGCCGGCTGGTGAATGAGCACGCGGGAGTTCGGCAAAGCTGCACGCTTGCCCGGCGCACCGGCGGCAAGCAGCACAGCTGCCGCCGAAGCGGCCTGGCCCAAGCACACGGTCTGCACGTCCGGGCGGACGTAGCGCATGGTGTCATAGATGGCCATCAGCGCGGTAAAGGAGCCGCCCGGGGAGTTGATGTACATCGTGATATCGCGGTCTGGGTCCTGGGACTCCAGGACCAGCAACTGCGCCATGATGTCATTGGCGGAAGTATCATCCACCTGGGTCCCCAGGAAGATGATGCGCTCTTCAAAAAGCTTGGAGTATGGGTTGGTTTCCTTAGTGCCCTGTGCGGACTGCTCAATGAAGGACGGCAGAACGTAGCGGGAACTTGGCATCTGGGATTGATTCATAGTGATTTTCTCCTTATTCCCTAGTTGCTCAGCGGACCGTTAACGGACTCAATGACATGGTCAACAATGCCGTAGTCCTTAGCCTGCTGTGCGGTCATCCAACGGTCACGATCGGAGTCTTTGGTGATCTGCTCAAAAGTCTGGCCGGTGTGCTCTGCAATGAGCTCGGCCATCTCGCGCTTAGTCTGAGCAAACTGCTCAGCCTGGATCGCGATATCCGCAGCGGTACCACCGACACCAGCGGAAGGCTGGTGCATCATAATGCGCGCGTGCGGCAGAGCGTAGCGCTTGCCCTTGGTGCCGCCGGAAAGCAGGAACTGACCCATGGAGGCAGCCAGGCCCATGCCGTACGTGGCAATATCGCACGGCGAGTACTTCATGGTGTCATAAATAGCCATGCCCGCAGTGACAGAGCCACCCGGGGAGTTGATGTAGAGCGAAATGTCGCGAGTGGGGTCCTCGGCGGACAGCAGGAGGATCTGGGCGCACAGCTTGTTCGCAATCTCATCATCGACCTGGGTTCCCAGGAAGATAATGCGCTCGCGCAACAGGCGCTCGTACACGCTATCGCTCAGATTCATACCCGTAGACGACGAGTTCATTGAAATCTTCTCAGACATTAGTGGTTCTCCTTCAAGTGAAGAATGCTTTAACTGGCCCCACCTTACCGGCATTCCTCTCAAACTTGGCCTCTGTTCGCTATGAGCGTTGGGCCACAGCGCCAAAGGCGCACACGGAAGCTGGGTTAACATTTACTCATGTCTGTTTCCGAGCTGTCCACCAGTACCCAGAACTATTTGAAAGCTATCTGGGGGCTAAAGGAATGGTCATCCGAGCCCGTTACCGCCACGCTTATAGCGAAACAGCTGGGACTCAAGCTCTCCTCGGTTTCCGATGCAGTGCGCAAAATGGCGAAGCAAGGGCTCGTGTCACACACGCCCTATGGCTCTGTGGAGTTAACCGAACTTGGCAGGCAGTACGCATTGGTCATGGTGCGCCGTCACCGATTGCTTGAGTCTTTTTTGGTTCAAGCATTGGGCTACACCTGGGACGAAGTCCATAATGAAGCCGAAAATCTCGAACACGCGGTGTCTGACATGCTCATAGAACGTGTGGATAAGTTCCTTGATTACCCCACTAGGGATCCGCACGGCGATCCTATCCCTACGGTTGATGGACAGATCACCATCCCCAGTGCGCATCGCCTCACCGACAGCGGTGCACAATCGCAGGTGACCGTGGAACGCATTTCTGATTCCGACCCACAACTGCTGAAGTTCCTTGAAGAGCGCGGCATTGTCACTGGGGCTGTTCTTAGCACACGCGAGGGAGCGCCCTTTTCAGATTCTCTCGAAATACAGGTGGCCGGCGGCACTCAGTGGGTAGTACTTGGACGCCCAGCTACCGACGCAGTGTTTGTAGCACACCACAACCTTTAGACATTCCCCTTTGCATTAATCCTGCTCTCACCTGCCCTTTTCAAAACTACGTTAGACCGTAGTTGCAACTACGTGATTACGTAGTTAGTCTTTTCGAATATCACCTACCCCACTTATGGCTAAGGCCAGGATGAGCAGGATTGCCATGTCAGACTCACCAGATTTGGTGTACTTTTCCAGCGTTTCAGAGAACACGAAAAGATTCGTCGAACGCTTAGATAGACCCGCGGTGCGCATTCCACTGCGCCCCAAGAAAACCGGGATGATCCAGGTTTCACACCCGTACGTACTCATCGTTCCCACCTACGGCGGCGGCTCGCTCAAACGCGCAGTCCCCAAACAGGTCATCGACTTCCTCAATGACCCAATCAACCGCTCCTTTATCCGGGGCGTTATTACCTCAGGGAATACCAACTTCGGAAGTGCTTACTGCGTCGCCGGACGCATCATTTCCGCCAAGTGCCACGTACCGGAGCTGTATCACTTCGAGCTTCTCGGCACCCAGAAGGACATCGCCGCCGTAAAGCAGGGCCTTCAGAAGTTTTGGAAGCAGCAAAAGCAGCTAACGATGACACCCCATTAATCCCCCCACAAGATGAAGAACACATCCGCATCACACAGATTGGAAAACACAATGTGGCCTCTTGATGCCACCCCCACACAGACTATTGGCGCTACGCCCCGCACCGCTTCAGCAGACAATGCCGGCGGTGTCGGCAAGCGCAAGAGCTACCACGCACTCAACGCGCAGCTGAACTTGTTCGACGCTTCTGGAAAAATCCAGTTTGACAAGGACATTCAGGCAGCACAAGACTATGTCACACACCATGTCGCTCCCCGCATGCATCAGTTCGATTCCACCAAGCAACGCTTGGAATGGTTGGTTGATAACGAGTACTACGAGCGGGATTTCCTTGAGCTTTATGATGACGCCTTTCTGTGCGCCATGTACGACAGAGCACATCGAGTTAAGCATCAGTTCCGCACTTTCCTCGGCGCATTTAAGTTCTTCACTTCATATGCACTGAAAACCTTTGATGGCTCCCGATTCCTAGAAGGCTACGAAGAACGCGTCGCCACCACAGCTTTATACCTTGCACAGGGCGACGAAGAGCTCGCAGAAAAGCTGGTGGATGACATCATGACCGGACGCTTCCAGCCCGCCACCCCTACTTTTCTCAACGCAGGCAAAGCCCAGCGCGGCGAAATGGTCTCCTGCTTCCTCCTGCGAATCGAAGACAATTTGGAGAGCATTGGCCGCTGCGTGAACTCTGCACTGCAACTATCAAAGCGCGGTGGTGGAGTGGCCCTGTTGCTGAGCAATCTGCGCGAATCCGGAGCCCCGATCAAAAAGATTGAGAACCAGGCTTCCGGCGTAGTCCCAGTCATGAAGATTCTCGAAGATAGCTTCAGCTATGCCAACCAATTGGGCTCCCGGCAGGGCGCTGGAGCCGTCTACCTGCATGCGCACCATCCAGATATTCTTCGCTTCCTGGATACCAAGCGGGAAAATGCCGATGAGAAAGTCCGCATCAAGACTCTTTCGCTGGGGGTTGTTATTCCAGATATAACCTTCCGTCTGGCCAAAGAGAACAAGGATATGCATCTTTTTAGCCCGTATGACATCGCTCGCGAGTACGGCGTAGCCATGTCTGACATGTCCATCACCGAGTACTACGACGAGCTGGTTGCCAATCCGCGAATCTCTCACACGACCATTAAGGCCCGCGAGTTTTTCACCACGCTGGCTGAGCTTCAGTTTGAATCCGGATACCCCTACATCCTCTTTGAGGATACGGTCAACCGCGCTAATCCCCTCAAAGGACATATCAATATGTCCAACCTGTGTAGCGAAATCCTCCAGGTCAACACGCCATCGACCTACGGAGCTTCGGGTGACTACACCACCGTTGGCCAGGATATTTCCTGCAATCTAGGTTCGCTCAACATTGCGAAGGCTTTTGAATCGCCGGACTTCGGGGAGACCGTCGAAACCGCAGTGCGTGCCCTCACGAAGGTTTCAGACCTGACGAATATCGAAGCTGTTCCCTCCATCGCTCACGGAAATGCTTCCATGCATGCCATTGGTCTGGGCCAAATGAATCTCCACGGCTTCCTTGCTTCACAGCGTATTCCTTATGGCTGCGCCGAGGCACTGGACTTTACAAATATCTATTTCCTCACGGTGACCTACCATGCGCTCCGCGCATCCCATGCACTCGCGGTTGAAAAAGGTCAACGATTCACAGGCTTCGAAGAATCCACCTATGCCACTGGCGCCTACTTTGACAAATACATCGACCAAGACTGGGCGCCAGCCACTGAACACGTAAAACAGCTCTTCCACGAAGCAGGCGTGCAGATCCCTCAACGCGAGGATTGGCTACGGCTCAAGAATCAAGTGATGCAAGACGGCATCTACAACGCCTACTTGCAGGCAGTTCCACCCACTGGATCAATTTCCTACATCAATGACTCCACCGCGTCCATCCACCCAATTGCCTCCAAAATTGAAATACGCAAGGAAGGCCGCTTGGGGCGCGTGTACTACCCCGCGCCGGAAATGACCAACGACAACCTGGAGTATTTCGATGACTCCTACGCCGTGGGATACGAAAAAATCATCGACACCTACGCCATGGCCACCCAACACGTGGACCAAGGGCTTTCCCTGACCTTGTTCTTTACCGCTGATACCACCACGCGGGACATCAACAAGGCACAAATCTACGCCTGGAAAGCCGGAATCAAGACCCTCTACTACATCCGTTTACGCCAATCCGCGCTCCAAGGAACCGAGGTCGAAGGCTGCGTCTCCTGTGCTTTGTAGGAGCACGGTCCTCCCCCTTGTCCACAACCATTCACTCAGAAAGAAAGAAGCTATGTCGTCAACATCGAATAGTGCTGAACTAACCAGCATTTCAGTTACTCCGCCGAGCTACCGGCATGATCCTTCAGCCCGCATCCGCGCCATCAATTGGAACCGGGTGAGCGATGACAAGGATCTTGAAGTGTGGAACCGTCTAACCGCCAACTTTTGGTTGCCAGAGAAGGTCCCGCTTTCTAATGATCTCCCGGCGTGGCAGAAGATGACACCCGAGGAACGCAACCTCACCATGCGGGTGTTCACAGGACTCACCACCCTGGATACTGTCCAGGCCACCGTGGGTGAAATCTGTCAGATTCAAGATGCCCGCACCGAACACGAGGAGGCCGTGTATACCAACATCGCCTTCATGCAGTCAGTCCATGCCCGTTCATACTCTTCAGTGTTTTCTACCCTGAGCAGTACAAAGGAAATTGATGAAGCATACCGCTGGGCGGTGAATAACGACCTTCTCCAGGCACGCGCCAAGAAAGTTCTCGCGCACTATTTTGGGCCGGATCCACTCAAACGCAAGGTGTCATCGACGTTGCTTTCCTCGCTGCTTCTCTACGCGGGTTTCTATCTTCCCTTGCACTTTTCTGTCCACGCCACCCTGACAAATACGGCAGACATGATCCGCCTCATTCTGCGTGACAAGGCAGTGCACGGCTACTACTCGGGTTACAAATATCAGCGCGGTCTGGAATCCACGACCCCGCTACGGCAGAAGGAGATGCATGATTTCACCATTTCTTTGCTCGAAGAGCTTTATGCACTAGAGCTGGACTATTCCGGCGAGCTATATGAGCCTTTGGGACTCATGGATGATGTAGCCGTGTTCGTTCGCTATAACGCCAATAAGGCACTCATGAATTTGGGCTACCCGGATTATTTCCCGCCCGAAGAAACGGAAGTGAACCCAGAAATCCTCGCGGCCCTAGCCCCTGGAGCAGATGAGAACCATGACTTCTTCTCCGGATCTGGTTCCTCCTATGTCATTGGTACTGCTGAAGAAACGAGTGATGATGACTGGGATTTCTAAACCTTTTCCGCGACCGGACCAAGGAAGCTGGCTTGAGACCATCGCGCTGTTTGAAGCCATCCGCGAAGGAAACCAACCCGCAGCCATGCGGCTGTTGAATACATCCGCCGCACGAGAGGCCGTCCTCGGGGGGCTTCTAGGACTCATCGAACTGTACTTCCGCCATGAAGAAGGAGACAAAGTAGATGGCTTCCTCACCGCCGCCCACGCTGCCGGCCCACCACCGGCCTTTGGCTGCAAGCCTTTTCTCCCTTGACCACGTCTCCCTACACCCAACTAAGAAAGAAGGTTTACCATGACCACCCCACGTATCAGCGTTATCGTCGGCAGCCTGCGCCGAGAGTCATTTGCACGCAAGATTGCACACGAGGTGCTCACGATGATCCCTGACGGCTACGAGGCAAACATCGTGGAAATCCGTGACTTGCCGCTCTATGACTTCGACTACGATGACCCCGCCGTCACGGACAAGCCCACTCCGGCTGAGTACACCACCTTTCGCGAGACCATCAAGAACTCGAGCGGGATCCTCTTCATTACGCCAGAGAACAACCGCACTATCCCTGCCTGCCTCAAAAACGCAGTGGACATCGGCTCTAAACCCAACTCAGATGTGGCGTGGAAGAACCTTCCCGCAGGTATCATTAGCCACTCTGTAGGCCGCATGGGCGGCTACAGTTCACAGAAGAACCTTCGCCTCGCTCTGTCCTACTTCGACATGCCGCTCCCTGGTCAGCCCGAAGTATTTCTGGGCCAATCCCCCACCCTTTTCGAAGAGTCCGGACATCTCAATCAACGTACCGCAGACTTTGTCAAGGATTACGTTATGCGCTTCCTGCAGTTGACCGACGAGGCCTTTAGAGCCAAGAACGGCTAGCGGTACCCCAGCCAACACACATCACGCCCTCTTCGAAGTACTCAAAGACTCCTAGAGGGCGTTCACAATGACACAAACCCCGGATTCAGGCTCATCCTTGAGTTACCTGAATCCGGGGTTTCATGCGCGCTCGCCACCACACATGTGGCAGCAGCGCGTTACAAGCGGGAGATTACTTCTCCTCGGAAGCTTCTGCAGCGTCCTCTTCTTCGATTTCACCGAAGTACTGGTCAACATCCACGTCGTTGCCCTCTTCGTCCTTAACGGTGGTGCGGCAGATAGCGGCAGCCAGTGCCTTGCCACGGCGGACGTCAGAGAAGAGGTTAGCAATCTGACCATTGGACTGCAGCTGCTGGATGAACTGGTTCGGGTCCATACCGTAGGACTGAGCGGTGAACAGGATGTGGTCGGTAAGCTCCTGCTGGGAAACTTCCGGCTCTTCCTTTTCTGCTACGGCGTCGAGGAACAGCTGAGTGCGGACGGACTCTTCTGCCTGCTCACGAGTCTGCTTATCAAACTCCTCGCGGGAAGTGCCCTGTGCCTCAAGCAACTGAGCCAGTGCCTTCTCATCGTGAGCCAGCTGGCCCAGAATCTGGTGCAGCTGGGAGTGAGCCTGCTCGTCCACTACGGACTGCGGCAGTTCGAATTCGACCTCGGAGAGCGCGGACTTCAAGACCTCATCGCGAATCTGGGCAGCCTGCTCGGCCTTCTTGGTCTCCTCCACCTGGGTCTTGGTGGATTCGCGCAGTTCATCCATGGTGTCGAACTCGGAAGCCATCTGAGCGAACTCATCGTCCATGGCCGGCAGCTTGCGCTCCTTGGACTGCTGGACGTGAACCTTGATGGTGGCCTCTTCGTCCTTGTGCTCGCCAGACTGGATGGTGGAAGTGAACTCGTTATCCTCACCGGTCTTCATACCACGCAGGGCGGTGTCCAAGCCCTTGATGAGGTCATCGTCACCGATGCGGTAGGACAGGCCCTCGGTGGAAGCGTCCTCGATCTTCTCGCCGTCAATCTCAGCGGTGATGTCGATGATTGCGTAGTCGCCGGTCTTCATCTTGCGCTTGGTGTCCTTGAGCTCACCGAAACGCTCTGCCAACTCCTCCAGAGCCTTGTCGACGTCCTCTTCGTCAGCCTTCAGGGCCGGGACGGTAACGGAAATCTTGGAGAAGTCTGGGACCTCGAACTCAGGGCGGATATCAACCTCGGCAGTGAACTCCACGAAGTCTTTATCCTCAATCTTGGAAATATCAACGTCCGGCTGGCCGATAACCTTCAGATCGTTTTCCTTGACTGCCTGCTCGTAACGGGAAGGCAGCATGTCATTGACAACCTGCTCCAGGATGGGGCCGCGGCCGAAGCGAGCATCAATAAGCTGGCGCGGTGCCTTGCCCTTACGGAAACCTGGAATAGAAACCTGCTGCGCGATTGCCGCGTAAGCTTGATCGATTTCCTGGTCCAGCTCCGCAAACGGAACGTTGACGGTGAGCTTAACGCGGGTATCGCTCAGCTTGTCTACGGTGGTCTTCACGAGTGAATCTCCCTGGCTTCATTGTTTTACGTACATAAACTTAAAGGGGGTCCGGAAATCCTTATTAGGGCATTTCCAGACCCCCATACGTCGGGGCGACAGGATTTGAACCTGCGACCCCCTGCTCCCAAAGCAGGTGCGCTACCAAACTGCGCCACGCCCCGTATGTAGGCCACCAAGTTGCCTTGGCTGCGTTGCATACCTGAGACAGTGTACCGTGTCCGTTTTAAATCTCCTAAACGGACCCCCACTTAAAGGTATAAACGCAGCCCAACGGCCGATTTTGACAGTGCTTCAGCTAGAAATCGAAATCAAACATTCCATCAAAGAAGCCGTCACCGTCGCCGTCAGTTAGACCATCGAAGAAACCGCCGCCATCATCGCCGCCACCAACGTCGCCAGCGTCACCGGCGTCACCACTCAGGTCGCCAGCATCACCCATACCATCGGGACCGCCCCAATCGCCTCTTTCTGCAGCAGCCGCAGAGTAGCCAATGCCCGACATGCCAGAGAATAGGGCATTAAACATCATGGAGTAGCCCACCATCCACACGCCGGTTTGCAGCGCATCGGCCCACCATGGACGGGAGTACCAACCTGCCGGAACCGGACGCCCTGCCACGATTCCACCCGGGTAGTAGTTGGGAGTATTCGCAGAAGCATATGGTGAGGCCGTAATCTCCTGGCCATTCGCTTCGACCGTACGCTCTTCCGTCACCTTGCCAGCCGCACGCTGCCCCTCCAGCGGCGGGAGTTCTGGGCCTGGGTTCATGCCCATAATTTCGCGCGCGGCATTCACATAATGCATGCCTTCCAGGGCAGACTCGCGCGCCAAGTTCGCCTGCTTGGCGGTAGTAGCACGCGAAATCGCCGCGTTAGCTGCGGTAAAGCGCTCAGAAGCATCAGCCATCGCTTGCTGGGAGGCAGAATCCGTGCCAGAAATCTGCATTACTTGGCCACCTAGCTGTTCAATCCACCGACGTGCATCAGCCTGTGCATCGGCCAATTGCTGTGCCTCACGTTCTTCTCGACGTTTGTGAGAGCTACGGGAGGAAATAAACCAGGCGCCTCCACCAATTGCCAGCGCAACGAGCAAAATTCCCACTATGATCATCGCTTTCTATAGATAGGTCCGTTCCTCTTATAACAACGGCTCAGGCGCCAGCCTAGTTCCCTATTTTCTTTTTTGGCCGCGGTTGCGCTAAAGTATGGCCCAGCGTTGAGATAGCGCGTTGTGGGAATGTCGTATAGTGGCTAATACCTCAGCCTTCCAAGCTGAAGACGCGGGTTCGATTCCCGTCATTCCCTCCAGTTTTCGCCCACCTCTAGGTGGGCGATTTTTCGTTTTCCACCCATCATCATTGGATGTTCACGGTATACGGCGAAAACATGCGACGAAGTGTAGGGTGGCGCGCATGACTTCAACCAATAAGTATTCCGAGTTTATTCGCAGCCGCCATTCGCCCCGCGCGTTCCTGCCAGAACCCATGCCGGTAGAAGACATCAAGCAGGTTTTGCTGGATGCTCAATCCGCACCGTCCAACTCCAATACCCAACCGTGGGACGTGCATTTGGTGGGCGGAGAAAAGCTCAAGGAACTAAGCGCCGCGCTTATTAAGGAATTCGACACCAACGGGCTCAGCCCAGACTTCACCACCGATTATGGTGAGGGGATCCATCCCAAGCGCTCCCAAGAGCTAGCCGCCAAAATGTACGGCCTCCTGGGCATTGAGCGCGAGGACAAAGCAGGTCGCGTGGAATTCATCCGCGAAAACTTGCGCTTCTTTGGCGCACCCCATGCGGTACTTCTCTTTATTCCGCCGATGGGTGACCGCATTCGCGCCGCCTTTGACCAAGGAACCTATACCGAAAACTTCCTGCTTTCTTTGGAAGCACACGGCTACCACGGCATCCCACAGGGGATGATTTCCTTGATTGCGCCAACTGCGCGTGAATTCCTCGGTGTAGACGAGGACTACAAGCTGGTCACCGCCATTACCTTTGGTAAAGCTGATGAATCGAGCCCGGTCTTTAAAACGAATCCAGGCCGCGCGCCACTTTCGGAAACCGTGACAGTTCACGGCATCGATGGCCTCGACCTCGATTAGCCCCCGCCCCATCAGGAAGCTACTTTCAACGATTTCGTCCATCTAAACCACCGCAACCGTCGACGAGACAGGCGATCTGTGGGGACGAAATCGTTGAATCGCCTCGGCAAGCCTAGAATTATGGCTATGGATATCACTCTTGCCACCTTTGACCATGCACCTGAGACTGCACTGCGGGGCGTGCGCTTCAACAACACGTGGGTACCGTCGGAAACGTACGCTGATTCCCGCCGCGGCACGCTGACCGGGCAATATCCGCAGCGCCAAGCCACCACGCGTATTAGCGAGGTTTTCGCGGGCGTGGGTTATGAGGTGCGCGAGGATACGCAGCCGGCCGGTAGCGATGTCTTTCGCTTGCTAGAGCAGCCCAGCCTGGAAGAACTCAACGAAGTCAATGGCGTCATCGCCGTCTGCTCGCTACTAGGTGGAAATTCGCCTATGTCCGTGTTGTGGCCGGGTGTAGCCGAAAGCGGGGAGAATAATGAGTTGGTCTCCCCTATTGACTTAGCGCCTACGCTCGCTGCCATTGCCGGCCTCGACGTACGCCCTAATGCGCAACTGTCCTTTGATGGATTGAACTTGGTACCGGTGCTGCGGCACGGCGCCTCGGGACACGCCGCGTTGTTCTTTGACAATGGAGTGCGCATGATTGATGCCTCGCTTATCGACGGCACCGCTACCCCGCCCCATGAGCGTGCCCGCCTGCAGGATGAGTGGGAGACGTGGAATAATTTCATCACTCTCGGCCCGCTGCAATAGATAGGTAGTCTGGGGCGCATGAGCGTACCTAACATCACCCTAAATGACGGCAATACCATCCCGCAGCTGGGCTTTGGCGTGTTCCAGATGGATCCGGAGCAGACCGAAGATCTGGTAGCTGAGGCCCTGCGCGTGGGTTATCGCCATATTGATACCGCCGCTATCTACGGCAATGAGGAAGGCGTAGGACGGGCTATTGCCAAGTCTGGCATTCCCCGCGAGGAGCTTTTTATCACCACCAAGCTGTGGAATGACCGCCAGACCGATGCTGCTGCAGCGCTCGATGAGTCCTTGGAAAAGCTCGGCTTGGAGTATGTGGATCTCTACCTCATCCATTGGCCGACCCCGGCGAAGGGAAACTACGTCGTAGCCTGGCAGCAGCTCATTGAGTTGCAAAAGCAGGGCAAGACAAAGTCCATCGGCGTCTCCAATTTCGAGCTGGAGCACCTGGAACAGCTGGAGCTCAAGACCGATACAAAGCCAGCGGTCAATCAGGTCGAGCTTCACCCTTACCTGCAGCGCTGGCGCGAGCTGGACGCCTTCCGCGCCCACACCGTAGCTATTGAGGCATGGGGGCCTTTGGGCCAGGGTAAGAGCGATATTTTGGATGCCCCCGAGGTCACCGACGCCGCTGCAGCGCACGATGTCAGCCCAGCGCAGGTCGTCATCCGCTGGCACCTGCAGAATGGCGTCATCCTCTTCCCCAAGTCCGCCACGCCATCGCGCATCGCGGAGAATTTCGACGTCTTCGGCTTTGAGCTCACCGAGGACGAGATGTCTGCCATCACCGCCTTGGATGAGGGCGAAGAGGGGCGCGGCGGTCCGCACCCGAATGACATGAATGACGCCTAAACCTTAGCGCCTCGGCCGAGCCGGCCGGTGCGCACACAGAAACGCCGCGAAACCACCATTGGTCCGCGGCGTTTTGCGTGGCTTAGGCCTCTGGCAACTCCGGGGCGATGCCGGTGCGCTCGTATTCCGCCAAGATGTCGATGCGGCGCTGGTGGCGCTCCGCGCGGGACCATTCTTGGTCTAGGAAGGCGTCGACGATTTCCAGTGCCTGCTCCTCGGAGTGCATGCGGCCACCGATGCCGATGAGCTGGGCATTGTTGTGCTCACGGGCAAGGCGGGCGGTCTCTGCGGACCACGCCAGTGCGCAGCGAGCACCCTTGACCTTATTGGCAGCAATCTGCTCACCATTGCCAGAACCGCCTAGCACGATGCCCAGGGAACCCGGATCGTTGACGGTGCGTTGTGCCGCTTCGATGCAAAAGGCCGGGTAGTCATCCTCGGCATCGTAGGTATGGGCGCCGCAGTCAATGACTTCGTGGCCCTGCTTGGTGAGGTGTTCAGCGATCAGGTTCTTGGTTTCGAAACCTGCGTGGTCTGCTCCTAGATATACGCGCATGGCCCACATCCTACCGGCCCGGCGCGCCTTGAGGAGGCTTAGCGCCCACCCTGTTTCGTATTACATTTTCCTGATAGGCTCGCGGGCGACCACAATCGCTATAAAGGAGGAAAGCCATGCCTATAACCAAACCAGTCCTCGCGCTCTACGGCGGGAGCCTTCTCGCCTGCATCATTATGCTTGGCGTTCAAGTTTCCGGCAGCGGGGGCTTCCTCCTCCCGCTTATCGCAAGCATTCTTGCCACTTTGGCTCACCTGGGCCTGGGAGTGTGGTGGATTGCGCAAAAGGTGCGCGGGAAACCGAGGTCCAACGGGGGCGCAATTGCGGCCGGCATTATCGCGCTTCTTGCCGGTGCCTCGTGGGCATCCTGGGCGCTAGTCGCGTGGGACGACTTTCGGGCCGGCATGGAACTTCCCTCTATCAATATCGCAGGTCTGCCGGCATTCATCTTGACCCCGCTGACCATCGCGCTGTGTGTCGGCGCCGCAATTCAGCTGCGCCGACGTGAGAAAAGCGCTTAGTTCTCCTCCACCTGGGGCATCTCGGTGCGGGAGCGCTTGAGCTCGAAGAAGTAGGGGTACTGGGCAAGGCGCAGGGAGGCGTCGAAAAGCTCGCCTGCTTCTTCCCCGGTAGGGATGCGGGTAATAACTGGGCCAAAGAAGGCGGTCTCGCCCAGCTTGATAACCGGGGTGCCTACCTCATCGCCCACAGCGGAAATGCCGTTGTGGTGGTACTCGCGCAGCTTCTCGTCATAGTCCTCGGTATTGGCTACCTCGGCGAACTCTGCTGGGAGGTCCACCTCCGCTAGGGCTTGGGCGATGATGTCATCATAGGCGCCAAAGCCGGTGCGCATACCGTTGCCCTTGGCGTGAATCAGGGTGCCCATTGCGGTGTAGAGCTCGTCTACCTTCTCAGGGCGCTCGGCCTTGACCTTGGCAAAGACGCGGGCTGGGCCCCAGTTAGCCTTCATCATGTCCATGTAGTTGGAGTCCAGATCGCGGCCGTCATTGAGCACGGACAGGGACATCGGCTCGAACTCGACCTCGATGTCGCGCACCTTTTCTACTTCCTTAATCCAGCGCGAGGTGGCCCACGCGAAGGGGCAGGATACGTCGAACCAGAACTTTACTGCGTCAGCCATGAATACTCCTTTGATTGAAAAAGTTTGCCCCACCAGCCTAGGTGCACGACTACTGTGGATGCAGAACTATTTTCGGCTTAGAAGGAGAATATAGGCCATGACCTCTATAAACCTGACTCGCGAGGAAGCTGCCCAGCGCTCCCGAATGATCGAGGTGAACCACTACGACGTCACTTTAGACCTCAAGTATTCAGACACCCACTTCCTGTCCACCACGAAGGTGAGCTTCACCTCGCAGGAGATCGGCTCCACCTTTATTGATCTGCGCGCCGAGGAAATCCAGGAGGTACGCCTCAACGGCAATCCCCTGCCCACTGAGTCCTATAACCCCACCTACGGCATTCCCCTGTCTGGCCTTCAGGTAGCCGATTACACGCTAGAAGTCACCGCCAAAATCCCGTACTCCCGCACCGGTGAGGGTCTGCACCGCTTTGTCGACCCCGCTGATAACAAGGTCTACCTTTATACCCAGTTTGAAACCGCCGATGCCAAGCGCGTCTTCGCCTGCTTTGACCAGCCGGATATGAAGGCCACCTACGCGCTGCATTTCAAGGCGCCCGAAGAGTGGACCATCATTAGCAATGGCCCGGTGAGCTGGGAGGGCGATGTAGCCAGCACGGCTATTGACTACCCGTTGTCCACCTACCTGGTAGCCCTCTGCGCCGGCCCGTACCACGAGGTCACCGATACCTGGCGAGGCGAGCTGACCGCACACCCAGAGGGCAAGCCGGCCCAAAAGCTCGAGGTGCCACTCGGCATCTACTGCCGCGCTTCGCTCGCCCACGCACTGGATGCCGAGCGCCTGTTCACGGAGACCAAGCAGGGCTTTGATTTCTACCACCGCAACTTCGGTTTCCCCTACCCCTTTGGCAAGTATGACCAGATTTTCGTGCCGGAGTTCAACGCCGGCGCGATGGAAAATGCCGGCTGCGTCACCATCCGCGATGAGTACGTCTTTACTTCCCAGGCCACGCACTACAAGTACGAGCGCCGCGCCGATACCGTCCTGCACGAGTTAGCCCATATGTGGTTCGGTGACTTGGTCACCATGCAGTGGTGGGACGATTTGTGGCTCAATGAGTCCTTCGCCACCTGGTCCGCCGCCATCTCCCAGGCGGAGGAAACCGAATACGATACCGCGTGGGTAACCTTTGCCAATGTGGAAAAATCCTGGGCTTATCAGCAGGATCAGCTGCCGACCACCCACCCGATTTCCACCGATGCCAGCGATATCGAAACGGTGGAGCAAAACTTCGATGGCATCACTTACGCCAAGGGCGCTTCAGTGCTCAAGCAGCTGCAGGCTTATGTCGGCCGCGAGAACTTCCTGGCTGGTGTGCGCCGCCACTTCGCCGCCCATGCATGGGGCAATGCCACCTTTGATGATCTGTTGCGCCACCTGGAAGAGGCCTCCGGCCGCGACCTTTCCTTCTGGGCGCAACAGTGGCTCAAGACCTCCGGCATCAATACGCTCAGCGTGGCGCTCAATGCGGATGAGTCTGGCACGATTACCCATGCTTACCTCACCCAGGCCGGCGATACCCTGCGCACCCACCGCGTGGCGGTAGGCCTGTATAACCTGCAGGACGGCAAGGTGGTGCGCACCGATCGCATCGAGATGGATATCGATGGCGCTTCCACCGAGATTCCAGAGCTCATCGGCCGCCAGTTGGCAGACATTGATTTCCTGCTGCCCAACGACGATGACCTGACCTATTGCCTCATCGAGCTGGACGCGGGTTCCCTGCAATTCCTGCTGGACAATATTGATAAGTTTGCCGATCCCATGGCCCGCACCCTGTGCTGGTCTACCGCCTGGGAGATGACCCGCGCCGGTACTATGCGCGCCCGCGATTTCATCCAGCTGGTCGCTCGCGGCATGCAGGCGGAGACCGAGCTCGCCGTGCTCGAGCGCATTGTCCTGCAGGCCTCTAGCGCGCTCAAGAACTATGCCGACCCACAGTGGGCCGCCCAAAGCACCCTGCTTGCCGACGCCCTCCTCGACGGCGCCCACAGCCCCGATGCCCAGCGCTCCATCATCTGCACCCAGGCACTGGCGAAGATTCGCCTGCACGATAGCGCGCGCGAGTACCTGCGGGGCGTGCTCGAGTCCTCCGAGGATGCGGGACTGCGCTGGTCCGCACTGGCGGCACTTGCCGCCGATGGCGCGGTAGAAGACGTCCCCGCTGCCGCGGACGCGCAACTCGAGCGCGATAACTCCGCCACCGGCTACTACTCTTCCCTGCGTGCCCGCGCAGCCGTGGCAACCGCCGAGAACAAGCGCGCGGTATGGAAAGAAATCGTGGCGGGAAATCTCACCAACCGCGAGCTCACCTCCAAGCTGGAAGGCCTGCTCTACCCGCATAGCGATGAATTCCTGCCCACCGCGGAATTCTTCGATATCGCGGAAAAGGTATGGTCTTCCCAGTCCTCCGAGGTGGCGCTGACCACCGTGACGGGCCTCTTCCCTTCCTGGGATATCACGCACAAGGGCCTAGAGCGCGCCGATGCCTTCTTGAAGAAGGAGCTGCCGGGTGGTCTGCGCCGTACGGTCACCGAGCAGCGTGACCGCGTGGCCCGCGCGCTGCGCAACCGCCAGGTCGACGCTAGCTAAGCCGGCTTTCCCGCGCCGTTGCCCTGGCCCGGTAGGGGTTGCGGCGCGGGATCCTCACCCAGGACCACCTCGACGTTGGCGATATCAGAGCGCAGCGACTCTTCAATATAGGCAAAGACCGCGCCCGATTTGGTCTTGAGCAGCCGCACGAACCGAAGCAGCGGGTGCGATCGGCTCACGTGCAAAAGTTTCTGCTCTTCGGTGCGGGCGGTAGCGGCACGCATGCTCTCGCGCTTAAAGACGGGCTTGAGGCTATAGCCAGCCAGGATTTCCATGATGGGCTCGCGCAGATCGTGCTGATTGAGATCGGGAGCCATCTCTACCGGGATGGTATAGCGCGAAAGGATGACGGGCTTGCCATCGACGGTATAGACGCGCTTGATCTCCCACGCAAAGGTGGAATCGCTAACGCCCAATACCGCTGCCACATGCTTGGGCACGTGGGCCTTGTTAACGGAGACCACGCGCACGGCGGTATCGTGCCCGCGCTCGCGCAGCTGGGTGACGATATTGTCCTTGTTGGTCAGGCTCAGTGTAGGGGGAACCGTGCGCACGTAGGTGCCACCACTGCGCCCGCGGCGGCGGTCAATGAGGCCTTCTACTTCCAAAATGTCTAAAGCATGGCGCACGGTCATGCGCGCGACATGAAATTCTCGGACCAATTCGCGTTCGGTAGGAAATCTCTGACCGGGTTCTAATTCGTTGCGTTCGATCTTGTCGCGTAGGGCATCCGAGATACGGAGATAGGCGGGCCGTTTTCGGCTTTGGGAAGTCACAGCCCCCGAGTGTAATGGACACCCCTGGAAACCAACCCCATTAATGTGTGATGTACATTACCACTACTTGCGTTCCTACTTGCGCAGATGTAACTCGATTCGCGGCCTGACCTGGATTTCCGTCAGCTGGGTGGAGGGGCCTGCCTCCACCACCGTACGAATGGCACGAGCCACCTCAGCCGGGACAATGACCTGGGAGGGATCATAATCCTGCAGACCCTTAAGCATCGGTGTATCGGTAGGCCCCGGAGCCACGGTGGATACGCGGATCCCCGGCTCAGAGATGCGCAGTCCATCGGCGAGTGCATACAACGCGTGCTTGGTCGCCGCGTAGATGACGTTATCGCCGTAGCTGTGGCGTCCTGCGCCAGAGTTAATAAAGACCACGGTGCCCTCCGCCTTGCGCAGCTGCGGCAGCAAGGCGCGGGTCAGCTCAGCAGGGGCATGCACGTTGAGGTCCATGTGCGCGCGCCAATTTTCGGGCGTGGCTTCCTCCACGGAGTACTTGGTAGCTCGTGCAGCCGCGTGGACGAGCACGTCCACGCGGTCTAGCTCCGGCAGCTTCATGCCTTCATCGAGGCCGGCGACGAGGTCGATGGCTACCGGCGTAATGGAGTCCGATTCGGGCAGTTCCGCCGCGCTACGGCCCAGTGCGTACACGTGGTAATCACCGGCTAGGTCAGCGATGATTTCGCGGCCCATGCCGCCGGTAGCGCCGGTGACGACGGCGACCTTCTGCGGGTCTTCGCTCTCCGAGTGTGCTGGTGCGGTGACGTTCTCAGTATCAGTCATGCCGCCCCATCATAGGGATCCTTCGCCTTCAGCGCCGCGCCGGAGCAGTCGCCGCCGGTAGGCAGTTAGCGGAAGCGCTTAGGCACGTCCGGTTGGCCCAGGGTGAGCATCAAACGATTAGCCCAGTTGAAGAAGGAGGAAGCGTAGATGAGGTCCAGGATGGATTGATCATCGAATCCGGCTGCACGCAGGTCCGCGCATAGTGCCGCATCGAAGGCAAACGGGGTTTCCGTCAGCGCCACCGCGGCGCGACGGATAAGGTCCCATTCCTTTGAGCCAAGGTCAGCATCGATGCCCTCGTCCAAGAGGCGGTCTACGATTTCACGGTCGCCGCCCTCCTGGACGCACCGCGCCTGGTGCACGGAGGCACAGTACTCGCAGCCGTTGTAGCGCGAGGCCACAGTAGCGGCAAGCTCGCGGTCCGCACGGGAGAGGCCGCCCTCGGTGTTATAGAAAATGTCCAGGTCAGTCAGCGTGCGCGCCTTCAAGGCCGCAGGGTCGCGGGCGAGCAAGCGGAAGTACTCGGAATCGATACGCTCTGGCTTGATGAGGGCATCAGTATGCACCGCGGTGAAATCCTCCTTCGCCAGCGCCTCTACCCAGGGCTTCCAGCCCAGGGAGTGGTTGACAAAGTGGTCCGGCAGCACAGTATTGGGCTGCAACGTGTTCGCGGTTACCTCCCAACCCGGATCGGCCACGCCGGCGGCGCGCTCGGCTGCGGGGTGGGATGCGGGCTCCTCGCCAGAAAGTACGCGCAGGCCGTGGACCACGCGCAGCTGGAAGGCCAAAAATGCCACCAGCTGGGACAGGCTGACGATATCCGTAGCGGACCATCCTGCGGCATCGAGGTGCCCGATGGCCTGCGGGGAGGCGTCCTTAGGGTGGAAAGCCAGAAGGTGCGCCCAATCAAAGGCCGCAGCTAGGCGTGTGCCCAGCGCGGCTTCCGCGGAGGTATCGCCGAAGATAAGGAAATCACCCTGGTGATACGGGCCGGTGGACACACCGCGCTGGCTCGCGGCGCGCACGGCGGCAACAAGGTCCTCGTCGGCCTCATCTTCCAGCAAGTCGAAGTAGAAATCCGCAGCCTCGCTCGCCTGGTAGATTGCAGCGGTAAAAGCCGCTACGGCATAGCGCTCCGTATAGGAGAACTCGCCTGGCTCTGCCGGCTCGAGCAAAGCGCTAAAGCTCAGTTGCGCATTGTCCTGCGCATCATGGCGCGCACGGCGCAGCTGTTGCACCTCGGCGCTGGCGTGGGAGAGCTCATTAATAATGTCAGTCATATTTTCAGTCCAACCTTTCTGGGGCGCGGTTATAGCCCCAAGTTTAGGTCTCCGGCACGATAGCGGGAGCCAGGGATGGCGTCAATTAGTTGGCGCGTGTACTCGGTTTCCGGATGCGCAAAAACCTGCGCGGTAGGTCCGGATTCCACTTGCGTGCCGTGGGAGAGCACGGAAACGGTATCGGAAATTTGATTAACTACCGCCAGATCGTGGGAGATGAAGATATAGGTAAGTTCCAGCTCGCGCTGCAGCTCGTCGAGCAGGCGCAGGATCTGCGCCTGCACGGTGACGTCGAGCGCGGACACGGCCTCATCAAGCACCACGAGATCGGGCTCAATGATCATGGCGCGGGCGATGGCCACGCGCTGACGCTGACCGCCGGAGAGTTCGCGGGGGCGCCGGGAAGCCATGGAGGAATCCAAAGCCGCCAAATCAAGAAATTCGCGTGCTTTGGCACGCGCATCCCGCTTGGAAGCGCCGGTGAAATTGCGCACCGGTTCGGCGATAGTATCGCCGATGCTCAAGCGCGGATCCAGCGAGCCAAAGGGATTTTGGTAAACCATCTGGATCGAACGGCGCAGCTCGCGACGGCGCTTGCCACGGGCGGAGCTGATGTCCTCCCCACCCAAGCGAATGCTGCCGGAGGTGGGCGTGCTCAACAGGGAAATGGCGCGGCCGGTGGTGGTCTTACCGGAGCCAGATTCCCCCACCAATGCATGGGTGGTGCCGCGGGCTACGGAAAAGTTGATGTCTTCTACCGCGGTGAAATCCCCGAAGCGTTGGCTCAGCCCTTCCACCTCAAGCAGGGTTTCGCGTTGCGCGGATGCGGCGGCCCGCACAGGAGATGCGGCCTGGGAGGAAGTGGGGGCGGTGAGCGAGGGGGCGTCGGCAAGCAGGCGCTTGGAATAGGCGTGTTGGGGATCGGTGAGGACGCGGGCAGCAACGCCCGACTCGCGGACGGTGCCCTTTTCCATCACCACGATGTTATTGGCGCGGTCGCCCGCCACGGCCAGATCATGGGTAATGAAAAGGACGCCCATGGTGAGCTCTTCACGCATCTCATCCAGGAGGTCCAGGATGATCTTCTGCACGGTGACATCGAGCGCGGAGGTAGGCTCATCGGCGATGATGAGCTCCGGCTCCAATGCCACGGCCGCGGCAATGAGCACACGCTGCTTCATGCCGCCGGATAGCTCATGCGGGTACTGGTCATAGCGGCGCTGCGGATCATCAATGCCCACGCGCTCCAAAAGCTCCAGTGCACGCTTCTTCCGGGAGGCCTTATCGCCCTGCCCGTGGATGGCCATGCCTTCCTCCACCGAGGCACCGATGGTCTTGAGCGGGTTAAGCGAGTTATTGGGATCCTGCGGAATAAGTCCAATACGGCGACCGCGCAGCTCCCGCCACTGCTTTTGGGAATACTGGGTAACGTCGCGGCCGTCGAAAGTAATGGTGCCAGAAACGATCGACGCATTGTCTGGCAACAAACCAATGGCGGCCATGGCGGAGGTGGACTTGCCGGAACCGGACTCGCCAACGATGGCGGTCATCTCGCCAGGGTTTACCTCGAGCTCAATGCCGCTTACCGCTTCTACCTCACCGTGCGCGGTGCGGTAGGTAATGGATAGATCACTAATGCTAAGCAGGGACATTAGGCCGCCTTTCGCAGTGTCTGGCTGAGGTGGTTGGCCGCGAGGACCACGGCGACGATCACAATGCCCGGGGCGATGGTCAACCAGCCGGCCGTGGCGATGTAATCGCGCGATTCAGAGATGAGAAGACCCCATTCCGGAGTTGGGGGCGGTGCGCCATAGCCCAGGAAGCCTAGGGTGGCTAGCTGCAAAATGGCCAGGCCAAATTGCAGGGCTGCTACGGCGAAGACCGCGGTGAGTGAATTGGGAAGAATATGGCGCACGAGCACCTGGAAGGAAGAACCGCCGGAGCCATAGGCGGCCTCGACGAAATCGGAGCCGGCAACGCTAAGCACCTGGGAGCGTGCCAGGCGCGCAAAGGTGGCCACGGAGGTGATGCCTACAGCGATGGCGGCATTGAAGATGCCGTGACCCAGCACGATGATGACGGACAGGGAGAGCAAGAGTCCGGGGATGGACAGCAGCACGTCCACGATGCGCATGATGACGGCATCGACCCAGCCGCGGCGCACGCCGGCGATGACGCCCAAGATGGTGCCGACGATGAGGCCGAAAAGAACGGCCAGGAGCGCGCCGAGTAGGGATTGGCGCGCGCCGTAGACCACGAGGGTGTAGAGATCACGGCCGACGGCATCGGTGCCGAACCAGTGTTGGAAGCTGGGTTGCAGCAGCGCCGTGGTGTCCCCGCCCTGATTAGGGTCCTGGGAGGTAAATAATTGGGGGAACAGCGCGCAGAGCACCGCCAGCCCCAGCACAATCAGCGAGATGATGGTGCCCGGGGTGAGCTTCAGCTGTGTGGATTTAAGCTTCATGCTTGGACCTTCTTCTCGTTCGTTGCGGTGGTATCGGCGGTGGTGGCAGCGGTGGCGGAGCTAGATGCAGTCTCGTGCTCGCGCTCGCGCAGGCGCACGTCAAGCACTGGGTAGAGCAGGTCCACAATGAGATTGATAAGGACAAAGACCGCAGCGGCAAGCACCACAATGGCCAGCAGCACCGAGGTATCGCGGTTAGCCACCGCATCCACGGTCAGCGCGCCAATACCGTGGCGGGCGAAGACCGCTTCTGTCACCACGGAGCCGCCGACGAGCTCACCAAAGGTAAGGCCGGCCATGGTCAGCGCCGGCAGCAGCGCGTTGCGCAGGACGTTGCGCCACAACAACCAGGCACCGCTAGCACCCTTGGCACGCACAACCTGCACGAAGGACATATCCATTACCTCATCGATAGAGCGCAGTAGCACCTGCGCCAGCGGCGCGGCCACGAAGATGGCCAGGGTGATTACCGGCAAGATGAGGCTTTGAGCGTCGCTCGCACCGATGACCGGCACCCAGCCCAAGCCAAAGGAGAAAATCTGGATCAAAATGATGCCGATCCAGAAGGTGGGCAGGGAAACCATCACGGAAGGCAGGCTGCGGAAGAAACTGCGCAGCCAAGAAAATGGGCCAAAGGTGGAGACAATAGCCACTAGGAAGGCCAGGACCACGCCTACGAGGAAGGCGAAGACCGCCAGCGCCAGCGTGGAGGGAAGGGCATCTGCCAGCATCTCCGATACGGCGGTACCGGTGGCGACGGAAAAGCCAAAATCACCGGTGAGGAATCCGCCGAGCGCGCTGAAGTAGCGGCTTAAGATCGGCTCATCGGCACCATAAACCTCGCGGATGGCGGCCAGCTGTTCGGCGTTGAGCCCCAAGTTGGGGTTGTCATAGCGGGTCGCGACGGCGTCACCAGGCAGTGCTGCTAGGAGGATGAAAGAAAGGGTGAAGGTTGCCCAGATAACGAGCACGGCTTGGCCGATGCGCAGGGCAATAGTTTTCAGGCTCATGGTTTAGTCCTCCCCTTCTGCGGGGTTGATGTCTACCGCATAGAACGATGGGCGGCCGATGGCCTCGGTGCTAAAGCCCTCGATATAGGGCTGGAAACCATAGACCTGCGGCTCTTCAAACATGGGCAGGATATAGGCCTGTTCGGACAGGTAGTCCTGCATGCGGCCAGTCATGGCCAGGCGATCCTTTTCGCTGCTGAGGTTGAAGTAGTCCTCCACCAACTTCTGCAATTTCTCATCGCCAAAGCTATCGGTCTCCTCGTCATAGTTGAGGAAAGAATTGCGCCCGGTGCCATCCAGCCACGTGGCCAAGGTGTCCACATTGGCACGGCCGGTCATGGTGTGGCGTACCTGCACGGTGTCTTGGTCCTTCATGGCCTTTTGCTGCGCAGAGCGGTCACCCGGGTTGAGGTTGGCCTCAATGCCGACGTTCTTGAGCATCTCCTGGGCCTTGGTGAACATCTCTTTAGAGCGCGGCTGTGGGACGGCTTCATTGAAGGTCACGGCCAGGCGCTGGCCGTCCTTTTCGCGAATGCCATCTTCTCCTGGGCGCCAACCGGCCTCATCGAGCAGGCGCTTGGATTCTTCTGGATCAAAGGCATAGTTCGCGGACTGATCTTTATAGCCAATAGCCGTCTTGGCCAGGATCGAGGTGCCCTTGGGGTAGGAATCAGAAAAGAGGGTGTCCAGGATATTATCGCGGTCAATGGCGTGGATGATGGCCTGGCGCACGCGCTTGTCTTCCAAGAGTGGATGGCGGAAGTGGAAGTGGAAGCTATTATTCACGCCACGGGTGGGGGCGGCGAAAATCTGCAGGTTTTGATCCTTCAGGTGCTTCTCATCAGGGGCTTCGATCTGGCGCGCGACATCGGACTGGCCGGCTACAAGCGAGCCCACGCGCACGGAGTCTTCGGCCGCGAGCACGATATTGATGCCCTCAATATCGGCCGGGCCCTGGTGGTCCTTGCGGGCCGGGGGCGCCCAGTCATAGTCCTCGCGCTTCTTAAGCACCAGCTTGGTGCCCAGCTCTTCTTCCTCAATGACGAAAGGACCAGAACCGGAAATCGCGGTCGCGTTGCCCGGCGCGAAGCCGGTGTCATCCAAATCCAAGGTGGCATTAGAAAGCAGGCCCTGGTTCATCACGGAGGTGGACTGCGGGAAGCCCGGGGAAGGCTCGCTGAAGTAGAACTTCACCGTGTAGTCATCGATGACCTCGGATTTTTCATAATTGGGCAGCTGCTCCGATGGAGTGAGCATGCGGTCCTCATCGCCTAGGGCATAAAGGTCATAGTTCTTCTTCACGTTCGCGGCATCCAGGCGGGAACCATCGGAGTAGGTCACGCCCTTGCGAATCTTGAAGGTGAACTCAGTATTGTCCTTGTTCGACTTAGGCATTTCCTCCGCAATCCACGGGTGCAGCTCGAGGGTATCCGGGTCCTGCCAGAGCAGGCGGTCCGTGATGTTATTGAGCACACCACCGTTGGGGTAATAGCCGCCGGAGGGCGGATAGAGGTTGTTGAACATATTGGGCTCGACATAGGTGACCATGCCATCTTCCGCGGCGTGGGAAGTAGAGGCGCACGAGGTAAGCGAGAGAGCTAGCGCGCCGCTGGCCAGGACCGCGGCCACGGGCCGCAGGAGCCGAGAAAGTTGCTTCATAAAAGCTCGAGTTCCTTTAAGTCTAAAGTAGTACTCGCCCATTAGACCACACTCATACCTAGAAATACAAGACTGGCCAGTCTACCTTACTACCTGCCAAAACGGCGGCGCAACAAGAATTCGGTAGACCAACTAGTCTATTCTATTCCTACTGCCAGGTCCGATGATCCTGAAAGGGCCTGAATGTGGCACGATAGGAGGTATGTCTACTCCAGCAATCGCGATCGTCGGCATGGGCCCGCGCGGCATTTCCATCTTGGAACGCCTCTCCGCCCGCATGGACGATTCCAGCGACCCTATTACTGTCCACCTCATCGATGACGCCCAACATGGCGCCGGCCGCATCTGGGAAACGGATCAAACCAAGACGCTGTGCATGAATACTCGCGCCGGCGCGGTCACCCTCTTTACCGAGCCCGGCTCCACCGTTGATGCCCCGGTGCTCGAGGGCCCCATCCAGTACGAGTGGATTCAGCTGCTGCGCGGCGATGGCGAGAATATCTCCGCCGCCAAGCGCGAGCTTTTTGAGCAACACCCTCCGGCCGCTCATATTGCCCAGGACTACCGCGAAGAGCTCGCGGCTACCCGCCCCGAGTCCAACCCTTCGCGCGCACTGTATGGCGAGTACCTGCGCTGGGTCTATGACGTGGTCATTGCGCGCCTGCCCAAGAGCATTTCCACCGTGAATCACTTCAGCCGGTTGGAGACCATCAATGAGGACGGTCACCAAGACGTCCTCCACCTAGCTGATGGCTCCGAGGTGCGCGCCGATGCCACGGTGCTGGCCTATGGCTGGATGATTCCGGAATACAACGAACAAGAAAAGCAGTTGGCCGCTTCCGGTTTGAACTGGATCGCCCCTAATAATCCGGTAGAGCAAGACTACGCCGCCATTCCGGGCGGCGAGGACGTACTGGTGCGCGGTTTGGGCATGGGTTTTTATGACATCATGGCGCTGACCACCATCGAGCGCGGTGGCACATTCGTAGAGGATCCTTCCGCGCGTTCCGGCCTGCGCTATGAGCCTTGCGGCCAGGAGCCCAACTTCATCATTTCCTCCGGCCGCGGCTACCCCTACCGCCCCAAGTCCGAATACGGCGAGCTGCCGCCGACCATGCCGCGCCGCCGCCTGAAGAATGTCATTGCGGAGCTCAGTGGCACCCAGGACATCGACTTTGACGCCCAGGTTTGGCCCGCCATCGCGCGCGATAGCTACGAGGCCTATATCACCACCTTGGAGCGCGTGCGCCCGGATTCCCTCCTGCGCCCGCGCGCGGAAATCCTCGAGGTCATCGATGCCACCGCCCCGGATGAGCTGGGCGCGGCCATTGCCCCCATGGTCACCGAGCCATGGGATATGAACGACCTCATGTACCAGATTGCTGGGTTTACCGGGGACATCGCTGAGCTCACCGAGCACATTGCCCAGTCCATGGAGGGCGATATTCGGGAGGCCGCCGCCGGCCACGACTCCCCCATCAAGGCCGCGCTGTGGTCGCTTTCGCAATCGCGCAAGCCGGCCTCCATCCTCGGTGCAGAGGGCCGCTACACCCGCGAGTCCCGCATCGGCCGCTACGGCCAGGTCATGTCCTTTGGCCAGATGATCGGCTCCGGCCCGCCGCTCTTCCGCGTGCGCCAATTGCTCGCGCTTGTCGATGCCGGCCTGGCCCACTTCTTAGGCGATCACCCCACCGTATCCATCGAGGCCGATCACTTCACTTTGACCTCAGGCCCGCGCTCGGCTTCGGCGCCCACGCTTGTCGACGCCTTTATGCACCGCCCCGATATCCGCACCGCTGGCGATGCCATGACGCGCTGCTTGGTGGATTCCGCCCGCGTGCGCCCCTTCCCCGATCACGGCCAGCCCACCGGCTCCCCAGAGACCGATGGGGCTACACGTCGCACCGTTCACCCGGACGGTGAGTTGGATGCACGCCTGCACATCGTGGGCATCCCCACCTATTCCCAGTGGCCGGACACCACCATTTCCCCCATGCCGGGCACGGACCCGCTCATGCTGCAGGAAACCGACAAGGCCGCCGGTTCCCTCCTTGCCGTGGTGCGCTCCTAGGCACCGCACCTGCGCTATGGGCCCAGTGCCGCGGCCTATAGAGCGTCGAGGGCCTGCTCCAAGTCCGCGAGCAGGTCATCGATGTCTTCGATACCGATGGAGATGCGCACCAGATCCTCCGGCGGCACCAGCTCGGACCCTTCAGCGGATACGTGCGTCATATTCTTTGGGTGCTCGATGAGCGATTCCACCCCGCCCAGCGATTCTGCCAGGCAGATAAGCCGCGTATTGAGGCAGATCTGCTTGGCATGCTCCGCGCTGTGGAAGCGCACGGACATCATGCCGCCGAAGCCACGCATCTGTTGTGCCGCCAATTCATGCCCCGGGTGTTCCTTGAGTCCCGGGTAGAGCACCTGCTTGATCTCGGGTCGGCTCTGCAGAAATTCTGCTACCTTCTGCGCATTGGCGCAGTGGCGGTCCATGCGCACCGACAGCGTCTTGATGCCGCGGGCGGTTAAGTAGGCGTCGAAAGGCGAGCTCACCGCACCCACATTGCCCTGGAAGTAGAGCAGGCGCTCGTCCACGTGGGCGTCATTAGTAACTACCGCGCCACCCAGCACATCGGAATGCCCGCCCAAGTACTTGGTGGTCGAGTGCAGCACGTGGTCGGCGCCGAGTTCCAGCGGGTTCTGCAGGTAGGGCGTGGCAAAAGTATTGTCCACCAGCACCTGCGCGTTGCCCTTAATCTTGGCCACCGCGGCAATATCGGTGATATTTAGCGCCGGATTAGTGGGCGTTTCCAGCCAGATGAGCTTGGTATTTTCTTGAACCGCAACAGCCACCGCCGCGGTATCGCTGGTGTTCACGATGGACATCTCCACGCCCCACTCGGTGAAATCATTGAGCAAGCGGTAGGAACCACCGTAGGCGTCATTGCCCAAAATGACGTGGTCCCCTGGGCGCACCAGGATGCGGATCAAGGTATCGGCAGCGGCCATGCCGGAAGAAAACACGCGCGCATACTCCGCACCCTCCAGTGCCGCTAGGGTGCGCTCGAGCGAGCGCACGGTTGGATTGGCCACGCGGCCGTATTCGAATCCGCCGCGCAGCTGCGCCAAGCCGTCTTGTGCAAACGTGGTTGAGGCATAGATGGGCACGTTGATAGAGCCCATGTGCGGATCCGGGCGATAGCCGCCATGGATGGAACGGGACGTAAAGCCTTGAGCGAGGTTCTGCGTGCTGCGTTCAGTCATAGCACCACAGTCTAGACCAAGCTGTTCATTTCCAACCGAGAGATGGGTATTTATTTTCACACTCTCGGACACCCACGACTCATCGCACTTTCAGCCTCTGCCCTTACAATGGGCGCAGTTCATTTTGTCCTCGACTAAGAAAGAATGATGAATACGCAATTCTTAGCATCCGCCGCTTCCACCACGGACTCGGCCATCGAGTCCGTGTCCAATTTTTGGAATGACGAGAAGGTACAAAGCTGGCTTATCGAGCGCCCGATTCGCATCGCTATCATCCTTATCCTGGCCATTATCGCCCACTGGCTCCTCCACCGAGTTATCAACAAAGTGGCCGAAAATAGCATCAAGTCCTCCGGGCTAGATAAGCAGCGCTTGCGCGGGAAATTCAAGGGCCGCGCCAATCGCCCCGAGCTCAGCCAACAAGAAGAGGCCATGCGCCAAACCCGCGAGACCCGGCGCGCCTCCCGCATCAAGACACTTGCCGGCGTAGCCCGTTCCGCCGCCGCCATCTTCGTCTGGGTGTGGGCCGTTATCGCCATCCTGGATGAGTTAGAAGTTAACGTAGCACCGCTTATCGCTTCCGCCGGTGTCATCGGCGTTGCCCTCGGCTTTGGTGCACAGGCGCTGGTGAAGGACTTCCTTTCTGGCATCTTCATGCTCATTGAGGACCAGTACGGCATTGGTGACGTGGTTGATTTGGGCAATGGCGTCTTTGGCGATGTCGAGTCCATTTCCCTGCGCATCACCACGGTCCGCGATATCGATGGCGCCCTCTGGTACGTGCGCAACGGTGAGATTCTCCAGGTGGCCAACCACTCCGATGAGTACTCTGTTGCCCGCATCCAGGTTCCGGTAGGCCTTTCTAATGACCCAGAGGTTGCTGGCGAAATCATTGAGGACGCGGTGAAAGAAGCCGCACAGGACGAAAAGGTGCGCAAGCTCATCCTCAGCACGCCCCGTGTGGACGGCATGTCTGGCTTTGAGCCGGATTATGTATCCTTCCGCGTCTCGACCAAGACCCTGCCAGGAAAGCAGTGGGATGTGCAGCGTTTCTTGCAGTCTCGCGTGCTCAATGTCATGCACACTAAAGGTATTACCACCCCCTACCCGCACGGCATCGGTATTTCCGATCCCCGCAAGGAAGAAGAAGAGTAAATGGATTCTGTTTATGAGGCCATCGGCGGCATGGAGACCTTTGAGCGCCTCGTCCACGGCTTTTATTCCCAGGTCAAAGAGGACGATGTCATTGGCCCGATGTACCCCGATAATGACTGGGAAGGCGCCGAACAGCGCCTTACCTGGTTCTTGGCCCAATACTGGGGCGGCCCGCAGCTATTTTCTGAAAACCGCGGGCACCCGCGCCTGCGCATGCGCCACGCCCCCTACCCCATCGATATCACCGCGCACGACCGGTGGCTTGAGCTTATGGGCAACTCCCTCGCGGACATCGACGAGGAAACCATCCCACCCGCCTACCGCGAGATGATTTGGGATCACATGCAGCGCGTGGCCGCCATGATGATTAACAAGGCCCCGTAACCACGCCACCCCCTTCAGCGCAGATAAATAGATAACTCAAGCCCGGTCCCCGTTTCTAGCGGGGTGCCGGGCTTGTGGTGTATCTAGCGCAGACTACGCCGGGTGATGACTAGTCTTCCCAATCAAAGGCCTTGCGCACAGGCTCGGAAACCAGACGGCCACCGCGGGTCATGACGCCGCCTTCCAGACCTGGGAAGCGCTTGATGGCGGCATCCAGGCTGTCATTGGCTACCGCGCGGATGTACGGCAGGGTCGCAGAAGACAACGCGCGGGTGGAGGTATTGGCCACCGCACCCGGCATATTCGCCACGCAGTAGAACAGGGTGTCATGCACCTTGAAGGTGGGGTCATCGTGGGAGGTCTTCTTGGAGTTTTCGAAGCAACCACCCTGGTCGATGGCTACGTCCACGAGGACCGCGCCCTTCTTCATCTTCTTTACAGTCTCCTCACGCACCAGCTTCGGCGCGGCGGCACCCGGGATAAGGACGGCACCGATGACAAGGTCGGCCTCCTGCAGTTCCTTATCGATGGTGGCTGGATCGGAGATCAGGGTGCGCACGCCTCCGGCGTACTGGTCATCGAAGCGCTGCAGGACGTGCGGATCGAGGTCTAGTACCGTCACCTCGGCGCGCAGGCCGTGGGCCATAGCTACAGCGGATGCACCAACCTGGCCACCGCCGATAACTACGACACGCGCCGGCTGGGTGCCCGGAACACCGGAGACCAGCAGGCCGCGGCCGCCCTGGGTGGACAGCAGGTGATGGGTGCCTTCGATAGCAGCAAGGCGGCCAGCCACCTGGGACATCGGGGTAAGAAGCGGCAGGGTGCCGTGGCGGTCGGTGACCGTCTCATAGGCGATGGCGGTGGTATTGGCGTCGACAAGTGCCTCAGTCAGCGGACGATCCGCCGCAAGGTGCAGGTACGTGAAGACGGTGAGGTCTGGGCGCAGGTACTGGTACTCAGCTTCGAGCGGCTCCTTCACCTTCAGCAGCAGCTCTGCCTGTGCCCAGGTATCTTCCGCAGTGCCAACGATGCTGGCACCCGCGGCCTCGTACTCGGAGTCCGGGAAAGAAGCGCCTTCACCGGCACCAGTCTCAATGAGGACCTCATGGCCATCCTGAACGAGGGTCTGTACGCCGCTCGGGGTAAGAGCCACACGATTCTCGTTATTCATGATTTCTTTTGGCACAGCAATACGCATTACATAGTCTCCTTGTGGGTGCAGGAAATTACATCGACCATGTAAGAGTAACGCAGGACACGTTTACGCGTGGCGCTCTGCTGACTAATTCACACTGCGGGGGTAGCGTTACACTAACGCGCCAGTTAAACACGCTGTTCACAAGGTTTCGGGCGACATGGCCCAAGGATCCCCCTACCCCTAAGGCAGACTACTTTTCGGGCAACCTCGCCCATTGTGGGGCGGTGGTACGCCGAGATTGTTGAACACCAGAGGGACGTGCCCCCGCGGCGAAAGCTAGAACAAGGACAAGCGGGTGGAACGGTAAATGCTGCCAAAGGGGGCGTCGAGTCGCACCCACCGACCCAACTGAGCCACCCGCAGGTGCCGCGGCACATCCATCGGAGCGGAAAATCCAGGAATAAGCCCCAGGTTGGTGCAGGCAAAGATCATGCGCATGGGGATTTCAACCGTGGTGCCATCGCCTTCCACCGTGACAACGGTTTGATTCAACAAGCTGGACGGCGGGCCCATGGGGCCAGAAAATTGCCGGGTGAGCTGTTGGCCTTTATCGGATAGATCGCGCACCACGGTAACCGGCAAGGTATCGACCACGCTGTAACCCGTGGCCGGCGGCAAGGCTCCCGGCCAGGATGGATCGCGGGCAGGACCCAAATCTAACGTGCCGCTAGATTCATGCTCTTTGAGCTGCTCGGCGAGCGTGGCCGCGGAAACCACAGCCCCATCGCGGGACGCGACGCCTTGGACGCGGCGGGAGGCAACCACCTCGAAGGGGGTGGTGACAAAGACATCGACGACGTCGTCAGTCAGTTGGCGCAGTCGCACCGAAGCGCCCGCATCCAAGCCGACTGCGCGCGTGACAAGGGCCCGAAGGCCGGGTCCACCGCTTCCAATTTCTAGAGTCTCGGTGACCATGCCTTCGGGCCCTGCCTTTCTAATCTGTGCTCTGCCCCGCTGCTAGTTGGCAGCGGTATTGTGCAGAATATCCTTTTCCTGGTCCGTCAACGGACGCGGGGTCTGCTGCTGACGGTCAATGACTACCTGCACGCAATCCACGGTTGCCGCGACCTCGCCCTGGGCGTTCTTCACCTGCTGAGTGGTGGTAAACGAGGTGGTACCAATCTGCGAAATGGTAGTTTCCACCTCCACCGTAGTGGTGTCCTTAAACTCCATCGGGCGCAGGAAGTCCACGTCCAGGTGGCGTACAAACGCAACGAAGTCGAGGCCTTTGGAATAGATATGTTCCTTCGCAAAGGCCAAACGCGCTTCCTGGGCGAGCTCGATGTAGTTTGCGTTCATCATGTGGCCGTACATATCAAAGTCCGACCAGCGGGTTTGAATACGGTACGTGTGCACGCTTGGGGTTGCCATCATTCTCCTCAGTTAAGGCGTTAGCTACTTAGCGGGTCAGCTTGCGGTGGGTCACGCGGGAAGGACGGGCTGCCTCTTCACCGAGGCGGTCGACCTTATTCTTCTCGTAATCGCCGAAGTTACCCTCGAACCAGAACCACTGGCCTTCTTCCACATTGCCCTCCCAGGCCAAGATGTGGGTACAGGTGCGGTCCAAGAACCAGCGGTCGTGGGAAATGACCACGGCGCAGCCCGGGAACTTCTCCAGCGCGTTTTCCAGCGAGCCGAGGGTTTCCACGTCCAAGTCGTTGGTCGGCTCGTCAAGGAGGATCAGGTTGCCGCCCTCCTTCAGGGTCAGCGCCAAGTTCAGGCGGTTGCGCTCACCACCGGAAAGCACCTTGGATGGCTTCTGCTGATCTGGGCCCTTGAAGCCGAAGGCGGACAGGTAGGCACGCGAAGGCATCTCGTTTTGACCAACGTGAATGTAGTCCAGGCCGCCGGAGACAACCTCCCAGACGGTTGCCTCAGGGTCGATGTTCTCACGGTTCTGGTCCACGTAGGACAGCTTGACGGTATCGCCCACCTCGACGGAACCGGCATCCGGCTGCTCCAGGCCAACAATGGTCTTAAACAGGGTGGTCTTACCCACACCGTTCGGGCCGATAACGCCCACGATGCCGTTGCGCGGCAGGGTAAAGGAGAGGTCCTTAATCAGGACGCGGTCATCGAAGCCCTTCTGCAGGTCCTTGACTTCCACAACCTTATTGCCCAAGCGCGGCGGCGTAGGAATCTGGATCTCTTCGAAGTCGAGCTTCTTGTACTTCTCGGCCTCAGCAGCCATCTCCTCGTAGCGCTCCAGACGAGCCTTGTTCTTGGCCTGGCGGGCCTTCGAGCCGGAGCGTACCCATTCCAGCTCGTCCTTCAGGCGCTTGCGCAGCTTCGCGTCCTTCTTGCCAGCAACCTCCAAGCGCTCCTGCTTCTTATCCAGGTAGGTGGAGTAGTTGCCCTCGTACGGGTAGAGCTTGCCGCGATCAACCTCACAGATCCAGCCCGCGACGTGGTCAAGGAAGTAACGGTCGTGGGTCACGGCCAAGACAGCACCCGGGTAGTCGGCCAGGTGCTTCTCCAGCCACTGCACGGACTCGGCGTCCAGGTGGTTCGTAGGCTCGTCGAGCAGCAGCAGGTCCGGCTCGGTGAGCAGGAGCTTAGCCAGGGCTACACGACGGCGCTCGCCACCAGAAAGGTTGGTCACTGGGGCGTCGGAAGGCGGGCAGCGCAAAGCTTCCATGGCCTGCTCGATCTTGGAATCAACCTCCCAAGCATCGGCGGCGTCCAGCTCTTCTTGCAGCTTGCCCATCTCTTCCATGAGCTCATCGCTGTAGTTGGTGGCCATTTCCTCGGCGATCTGCTCGAAGCGCTGCTTCTTTTCAAAGATATCGCCCAAGCCCTCTTCGACGTTGCCGCGCACGGTCTTCTCGTCATTGAGCGGCGGCTCCTGCTGCAGGATGCCCACGGTGGCACCCGGATCCAGGAAAGCCTCGCCGTTGGAAGGCTGATCCAGGCCGGCCATAATCTTCAGAATGGAGGACTTACCGGCACCGTTAGGGCCGACCACACCAATCTTGGCACCTGGGTAGAACGCCATTGTTACATCGTCAAGGATGACTTTATCGCCAATTGCCTTGCGCACGTTTTTCATCGTGTAGATGAACTCGCCCACTTTTACCCCTTTGCAAAAATTTGGGAGACGTATTTATCTACACAAACACTACATCAGAACCACCGCCCAAGTGCCTCGGGTCAGGTACACCCGAGGCGATCAAGCCGGTGGGAAACGCTTAAGCGTTCACTGGGGCGGATTCTGCCTCGGCAGACTCCTCTTCCACCTCGGCGTCGTCGAAGGAATCTTCTTCCCCACCACGTGCGGCTGCGGCGCGCTCGGCTAGATAGCGGTCCGCCGCGGTATCGGCAGCGGTATCTCCCTGCCCCGCCTGCTGCGGCGGCAGACTGTGGTCCACGTCCGGTTCGATGGCGTTGTCCCCCAGTTCTGGGACCGCGATATTTTCCTGGTTGTACTGCGGAGCGAGCCGCTTGGTACCGATAACGTGGCGGTTCAGATCCAGGCCCACATACTGGGCCTTAATGAACGTGCGGAAGTGATCGGTGCCCTGGTCATCGCGCCATTGTTCGGTAACTAAGGAGCCCACGATGACCAGCGGCATGCCCTTAGCTAGGGATTTGCGCACATTGATGGCGAATTGATTCCACATTTCGACGTCGATGTAGAGGTGGTCCACATCGCGCCACTGCGGGGCCTTGGGGTTGTTGCCTTCCGGATCATTGGCGCCGGCGTCGACCTGACGGTCCGGAATTCGGCGGGAAGAGGCGACGCGCAGCTTAGCCTTATAGGCCCCAGTTGAGGTCTTGGTCAGGATGGGATCGCGAGTAAGGCGACCGGTCAAGGTAATTGGGTATTGGGACATGGTGCTAGAAAATCCTTTGCTGGATAGTTGAATAGGCGAGTTCGGTTTTCCTCGCTCGCTTCCACATCCTGATGCCGGCGTGCAAGCTGCACCATGCCGGCAACCCCTACCCTGTGAATAACTTGTTGTACCCGTCAACAAAACTCGGGTTTGGGGGCGATTTTGGGCCGGTTATCCACAGGCTAGCGCCCGCGGAAGCTCGATTCATCACCGTGGCCCATATCCTGCAGCATCGCGTTATAGCGTTCCAGTTCGGCATCATCGTCAGCATCCGCCTGCATATCGTGGCGGCGGGCGGTAGCACGATCATCGCTGAGCCAATCCAGGAAAAGTTTGCCAAAGACGATAACCAGCGGGAACTGACCAAAGCCCCACGCGATGCCGCCGCCCACGCGTTGGTCTTGGAGCAGATCCTGATTCCAGGGCAGCTCCAAATACTGGTAGAAGTCTGCGCCCAGCACACTTTGCAGCTGCATCAGGTACACGCCGGCGAAGAGGTGGAAAGGCATGGAAAGGAACAGCACAGCCAATCGGAACGGGGTGGAGTGGCGCTTGGGAAGTGGATCCGGCCCGATGATTTCCCAGAAGTAGAAGCAGCCGGAGATAATGAACGTGAAGTTCATAATGAGGTGACCTGCGTGTTCCGAGATAGCAAATTGATACAGGCCCGGGAACAAGTACAGCACATAGAGGAAAAATAGGTACTGCACGAGGTTGACAAACGGATTGGTAATAAACGCGACGATCTTGGACTGGGTGGCCGCCAGCGCATAGTCGTGCAGGCTGGGCTTTCCCTTCGGCCCCGCTTCAAAGGCTTCCATGAGCAGGGTCAGAGGCGCTCCCAGGACGAGCAAGAGCGGTACCGCCATGGACAAAATCATGTGCACCAACATGTGCATGGAATACATCGCGGGCATGTAAAGGCCTAGGCCGGTAGACATGACAAGAGTCAGACCTAGCGCACCGCACATAAACCAGGCGGTGCGCCCCTTGCTCCAGGTCAGGCCGCGCTTGTGCACGCGGTAGACGCAGTAGCCATAGGCCGCAGCCAAAAGCAGGCCAATGGTGCCGAACATGATGTCAAAACGGAACATGGTCCACACGTTGAGCACCGTGGGCTTTTCAAAGAGCTCATAGCCCATCAGGATCTGCATCGAGTTGAGGTTAGGATCGCGCGGCGCCGGGGGCACGGTGCGGCCCAGCGTGATGGCCACGCCAATGGTGCCGGCCATGACTGCTACTTCCACAATGGCAATGCGAAGAAAAAGGCGCGGATTTTTGCCCAGCTGCGGGATGGTGAGTTCACGGTGTGCGAGGCCGAAAATGCCCAGCAAAATCGTCAGCACGAACTTGGTAATCAGAATTATTCCGTACGCGGAATCCACCAGATCGGAGATATTCATGCGGATAAGCGTGTTAATCAAGCCCGAAACAGCGAGCACCACAATGGCCATAAAGGCGATACCGGAGTAGCGCTTCACCGCGAAGGCGAGGTTGGGGCCGAGGCGCCGACCGTGGGCGATTAGCGCCATAAGCCCACCTACCCAGAGCATGACAAAGACCAAGTGCCACAGGAGCGAATTGGTGCCGTAATCATGGTCGCCGCCCGCCGCGGAGTGGCCTTCCATGCCAATTGGTACGACCTGCATTATGGACAAGAAAAGCAAGACTGGCTGCATGGACCAGCCGCGGCCCACGAGACCGAGAATGCCCACTACTAGGGCGATGACCACGGAGATTGCCCACACAATGGTGGTGGAAATTTCCGTCAGCGCCATTTTCATGATGGAAGGAGTGAATACCTGGGAAAAGGGCGCGCCGGTGAGGTCGGACATAATGAGCGGAATTTCCACGAGACCCACGGCCGCCACACCAAAGGAAGCCCACGTACCGGTGCGCGCGGCGATGTGGCCGTCGACGGACAAGGGGGCATCGATAAGCGTGGCATTGTCCCCGCGCGGAGCGATGAGGAAGGACGAGGCCAAGAAGGAGCCCACGGACAAAGCCATGAGAACCCACGCCATGCCACGAAAGAGTGGCAGTCCAAAGGTGGTTATGCGGCCGGGATCCGGGATGCCCAGGGCCGCCAGGGAATCGGCTAAAAGGAACAGCGAAATAAAACCGGCAATCAGGCCGGCAATAAGCATCGCTGCGATATAAATTCCCCAGGAAGGGCGGGGCTTCTTACCCGCCGCGTTCACACTATTAACCTGCTCATTTGCCATAGTGCGCATTGTATAGCGCGACCTAGTTTCTCACCTAACACACATTTTGTCTTTACATGTGCCATTATGGAGCTTATGGACACCCGTCAACTTCTTTATTTTCGCGCCGTTGTAGACAATGGCTCCTTCACGCACGCTGCCGAATCCCTCGATATGACCCAGCCATCTCTGAGCCTTTCTATCCGGAAGCTAGAAAAAGAGCTGAACGCCCAGCTGCTTTCGCGCGGTCGCTCCGGTGTCTCCACCACTGACGCTGGCGATTATGTCTACGAAACGGCCGTCAAGGTTGATGCGCTGCTCAGCGAAACCCAGCGCCATATCAGCGAAATCACCGGCGACAAGGCCAGCACCGTATCCCTCGCCTCCGGCGCCATCTTGAACTGGGAATTTACCCCTGCCGCCCTGGCTGAGCTCAAGCGGATTTACCCCACCGCCAATATCTCGTTGGATGACGCCGAGCCGGCTACCGCTATCAAGCACCTGCTGGATGGCCAGGTGGACCTAGCGCTCTTGCCGACGTCCGATCCGAAGGCCTTCATTCGCCGCTACTCCCCCGAGCTCACCGTCCACCAGGTGGCCACGTTCGATTACTCCGTCGCCCTTCCCCAGCACCTCGCCGAATTGGAATCCCCCGTCTCCCTCGCTGACCTGAAGAAGGAAACTTGGCTAGTCCCACCGCGCAGCCGCGAACTTCCCGAACTGGCCGAGTTCTACCACGACCTGTGGAATAGCCGCCCGGGCCTCAAGCCGGAAAAGACCCAGGAGGTCG
Organism: Corynebacterium tuberculostearicum; assembly: GCF_022347385.1. GTDB lineage: Bacteria > Actinomycetota > Actinomycetes > Mycobacteriales > Mycobacteriaceae > Corynebacterium > Corynebacterium tuberculostearicum_M. The sequence continues at coordinate 461 of NZ_JAKRDT010000014.1, read as the reverse complement.
CCAGCCTCAATAGCGCGATTCCTATGGTCTCCAGTGGCCTCGGCGTCAGCATCGTGCCCAATTGCGCACCTGCTGTGCAGCCGCACGGCATCATCACTCGCCCCATTGCTGATGACCTGCCGCGCTACTACGCCATCGTGGCCTACCGCACGGATCGCGAGCTGACCGCAGCTGCCCAAGACTTGGTGGACATCCTGCGCTCGCCGCAGCGCACCCTGGCTTAGGTTTCCTCGCCCTCGTGGGCTACTATGAGTGCGTTGTAAGCCCCCATAGCTCAGTGGATTAGAGCAGTGGGTTTCTACCCCATGTGTCGCGGGTTCGAATCCTGCTGGGGGCACCGTGTGAAGTCTCGAGACATCGTTCCGGTCGATGCCTCGAGATTTTTCGTTTTCAGTTGCCCTGTTGGGGGTCAAGTTCGTTGTCTTTCTTGTTGTAATAGATCTTTTCTTCGGCGAGTGTGT
>NZ_JAKRDT010000013.1:0-65966 GCF_022347385.1 Corynebacterium tuberculostearicum | reverse complement strand
GCTTACATGCAGCTTAAACATAGTCTGCCATGCAGCTTAAACCGACGACAGAGCATACGGGCGGCGTATGTGGAGACACCAAGAGCAGTAGCAGCGGCACGATAGCCCACGCCTTGCTCAAATAGTTCAACCAACTGCTCCCGCTGATGCTCACTCACCAAACTTCGAGCTCTCAATGAAAACTACTCCCCACTAATCGGAAACTGATTTCTCAGTCCAACTAATGGGGAGCAGTTCAATTTCGCTGGGGCGCTCGTCGTTGCTCGCTTAATTGAGCAATCAGCTCATGACGGTGCTAGTCCATCTTGTCCAGGATGTCGCCGGTGTTTTGCGCAATGCGCACGTTCGCCACCATGGCTTCCAGGAATAGCCTGATGGCAACCATGATTGCGTAGTAGATGACAGTGCTCAGTACCGCCAGGAAGATGAAGGCAAAGATGCTTCCGAAGATGGCGGACGCGGAATCTTCCCTAATGCCATAAATGCCCATGCCGGTGGCGAAAAAGAAGGCACCGAGGAGGTGAAGGATCCACATGATACCGCCAAGAATCATGGCAACCTTGTAGATTTCCTTCACGTGGGTGAGGGTCAGGAAGTGCTTGAACTCGAACTCAAATAGTCCGCCCAAAAGGCCGTCCTTCTTGCCCAAGCCCTTGAGAGTGTCACTCATCTGGCTCTTCTTATCACCGAGAGTCTGGCCGGAATCGGCAGGAGCATCGCCTGCTTGCGGGAACTGTCCGAATCCCTGGCTCGTGCCCTGCTGCTGGGTATAGCCGCCGAAAACCGGTTGATCATTAGTGGACTGGGCGGAGCCGAATTGATCGCCGTTCGCAGCAGCGTCCGATGATGCCGAATCCGTAAATGGATTATGCGCACGGGAGGCAGCGCCCCCGCTTGGGGTGGAGGAGTTCGAAGAGGCCCAGAAGTCAGAGGAGGTGCCCTCCGCGCTCGGCTGCGGGGAAGAAAGGTCACTCGATTTTCCAGACTTACCAGGCTTCTCGGTGTGGCCGAAAGACTTCGTCTCCTTGGCATCGGTAGAGCCGAATTCCTTAGTCTCATTCACCTCGGAGGCACCGGCGCCTTCGGCGCTTTTCGCAGCGTCCTCGGCGCGGTGACGCGGGGTTTCAGAAAAATCGCGCGGAGAAAAATCCTTCGGAAACCCGTCGGAGTTGAAATCATTATCAGCCATGATCTGGTCCTTAGAAAATGCTTTAGGGGATGGTAGGAAAATGCCCCACGGTCACCCGTGGGGCCACTTGGCAGAATACAGCGTGCGCTAGGCGTTCGCGTCCTGAACGCGACGAATTGCCTCGGCGGCAACCTTTTCTTGGATGCCCATGTCTAGCTCAGAAGTGAAGCCAACACAGGAACAGTTGATCTCGCCGAGGACATAGGTGTCGGTGCCATCCGGGGCATCGTCAAGCATGAAGTCCGCGGTCCAAATCAGCGGAACGTCCTTGGTATCGCCGAGCTTCTCTGCGATAACGGGGCGAGCCTTCTCGAACATCTCGAGCAACTCCGGCCAAGATTCCGGCTTATCGTAGGTGTACTTTGCGCCGGAGAAGAGCGTGGCAGAGAAGTTGTCGCCGCCTTCCGCTGGCTTCTTGTGCACGATGAATACCGGCTCATCTCCCACGAGGAGAATACGGATTTCACCCTCCACAATGCGCGGCATAAAACGCATGTCCACCAGCATGCCGTTATCGCCCTCAATGTACTGATCACAGAAATCCATGAAGGCGCCCAGCTTGTAGTCATGGGTCTGGTTATCTACTGCCTCGGTGCACTTCAGGGCGGTATCGAGCGGGAGCGCGGTGCCCGGTTCCACGGATTGGGCAAGCTCTTGGTCCGCGAGGCGCACGCGCCAGATGCCCTCACCGGTGGAACCGCGGTTTTGCTTAAGTACGCGCTCGCCATAAGACAGCGAGGTGGGGAAAGTATTGTGCAGCTCTTCTACCTCGTAGTACGCGGCAGTATCGTCCGGCACCAGCGGGGTGTCATTGAGCTTGACCAGTGCATCTTTGGCGCCGTAGGCCATCATGTCCGCCGGAGTGGACATGCCTACCAGGCCGGCATCTGCCAGCTTGGTGAGCATTTGGAAGTAGCCCTTCTCGCCACCGGGGATATTGCCTGGGTTCACACGAGAGATATAAGCATCAAAGTTTTCAGAAACCTGGGCGTAGATTTCCTCTGCCTTGTCTGGGTGGAAGTAGATGACTTCCGCATCCCAGCCTTGTTCCTTGATCGCGTTGACGATCGGCATGGTGTCCTTACGGTGACCATCTGCGCCTTTATCGGAGCCGCCCTCTACCTCAAATACAACGATTGCCTTGTGCACTAGCAGTTCCCTTCTTAGGTGGTGTTCATAGCACGTTTTCGCACCATATCCCAAGTTTATCCCAGCTTTTCCTCCCCCGCGCGGCCAACTGCCCCCTCTACCTAACCCCGCCGGCCGGCACCCCTATTTCCCCGGCCGAGCCCTGTATCGCACACCACAGGAATGATCCCCGAGTGATCACCACGGGAAAATTCGGGTTAAAGTGGTGGGAGCAAATTACTAACCCTTATAGGAAAGGCAGGCGGACAGTGGCTGACGTTGATCCCTATCCCCCATTTCAGGAATACGCACACCCCGAGCGCCTCGTGTCTGCACCGTGGCTGTCCGCACGCCTAGGCATCAAGGGCCTGCGCGTCATTGAGGTCGATGAAGACTCGCTCCTCTATGACATTGGCCATATCCCCACCGCCACCCGTATCAACTTCCGCACGGAACTATTGAGCCCACTTACTCGCGATTTCATCGATGGCAAAGAGTTCACTGCCTTGATGCGGGACAAGGGCATTAATGCCGACGATACGATTGTCCTTTATGGCGATAAGTCCAACTGGTGGGCCGCCTACGCCCTGTGGGTATTTACCCTCTTTGGCCACAAGGATGTTCGCCTGCTCGATGGTGGCCGCAATGCCTGGATGGCCGAGGAACGCGATACTTCCTTCATGGTGCCGGACTTCCCCGAATCCGAATACCCCGAGGTAAGCCGCGATGATTCCGTCCTGCGTGCCTTCGTAGACCAGGTACGCGAGTCCGAAGGAGCGCTCGTGGATACCCGCTCCCCAGAGGAGTTTGCGGGCGAGGCCACCGAGCACGATCCCAATGGCGATTCCGCCTACGGCACCACCATGCGCCATGGCCACATCCCCGGCGCCATCAACCTCGAGTGGGACCGTTCCAACTATCCCAACTCCTGCTTCCGCTCGGCCGAGGAGCTCAAGGTTAATTACGGAATGTTGGAGCCTGAATCTGCAACGATCCTCTACTCCCACGTAGGTGCGCAGGCCGCGCACACCTGGTTTGTGTTGACGCATCTTTTGGGATTCACAAAGACGCAGGTCTACGATGGTTCGTGGTCTGAGTGGGGCAATATGGTGAAAATGCCGATTGAGCGTTAACTTTTTCGGTTTCGCCACATAAACCCATATCCGGCAGGGATGTGGGTTTATTTTTGTTCAAAAACATCCCCACTCGCGTGCGTGAAAATTAACTCATGCTTTTGTGTGCAAGAATAGATTGCGTATTCAACCTAATGTGTTCAGGAGGTTGCTGCCGTGGCAGTAGAAACCAAAAAGATCTCTAAGGTTCTCGTGGCGAACCGCGGTGAGATCGCCGTTCGCGTGATCCGCGCGGCCCGCGACGCTGGCATTGCCTCCGTCGCCGTCTACGCCGAGCCAGACTCCCAGGCACCTTTTGCCTCGCTTGCCGACGAAGCCTTTGCCCTCGGCGGCACCACTTCTGCCGAGTCTTACCTCGTCTTTGACAAGATTCTGGACGCCGCAGAAAAGTCCGGCGCCGATGCCATCCACCCCGGCTATGGCTTCTTGTCTGAAAACGCCGACTTTGCCCAGGCCGTCATCGACGCCGGCCTGACCTGGATTGGCCCCTCCCCCGAGTCCATCCGTGATTTGGGAGATAAGGTCACCGCGCGGCACATCGCCGAGCGTGCCGAAGCCCCCATGGCCCCAGGCACCAAGGATCCGGTAGCCGGCGCCGATGAGGTGCAGTCCTTCGCCATGGAATACGGCCTGCCCGTAGCCATCAAGGCTGCCTTTGGCGGCGGCGGCCGCGGCATGAAGGTGGCCTACTCCGCAGAGGAGATCCCCGAACTTTTTGAATCCGCTACCCGTGAGGCAACCTCCGCCTTCGGTCGCGGCGAGTGCTTCGTAGAGCGTTACCTGGACCGAGCCCGCCACGTCGAGGCCCAGGTGCTGGCGGATAAGCACGGCAACGTAGTCGTCGTCGGCACGCGCGATTGCTCCCTGCAGCGCCGCTTCCAAAAGCTGGTCGAAGAAGCCCCGGCCCCTTTCCTCACCGAGGAGCAGCGCGCCTCCATCCACGAGTCCGCCAAGCGCATCTGCCGCGAGGCCGGTTACTACGGCGCAGGCACCGTGGAATACCTGGTGGGCGCTGATGGCCTCATTTCCTTCCTAGAGGTCAATACCCGCCTGCAGGTGGAGCACCCAGTTTCCGAGGAAACTACGGGCCTCGATCTCGTGCGCGAGCAATTCCGTATCGCTGAGGGCCACGAGCTCTCGCTCAAGGAAGACCCCACCCCGCGTGGCCACGCCTTCGAGTTCCGCATCAACGGCGAGGATGCCGCGGCGAACTTCATGCCAGCCCCTGGCACCATCGTGAAGTACTCCGAGCCAGCAGGTCCGGGCGTGCGCGTTGATTCCGGCGTCGTCCAGGGCTCCGTTATTGGCGGCCAATTCGATTCCATGCTGGCCAAGCTCATCGTCTGGGGCCCAGACCGCGAGACCGCGCTGCGTCGCTCCGCCCGCGCCCTGTCCGAGTACACGGTGGAGGGCCTGCCCACCGTTATCCCGTTTGACCAGGCTGTCGTTGCTGACCCTGCCTTTACCGCAGAAGACGGCAATTTCCGTGTCTACACCAAGTGGATCGAAGAGGAATGGGATAACCAGCTGCCCGCCCACGATGACTCCACCGATGCAGAGGCCGCCGAGGCCGAGCCTTCCCAGGTGCACACCGTGGAAATCGATGGCCGCCGCATCGAGGTTGCCCTCCCCGCCTCCTTCGGCGCCAACGGTGCCCCGCGCAAAAAGAAGAAGCGCAAGGGCTCTGGCGCCAAGGCCGCAGTGTCCGGCGATGCCGTTACCTCCCCGATGCAGGGCACGGTCATCAAGGTCAACGTCGAAGAAGGCCAAGAGGTCACCGAGGGCGAGGTTCTCCTCGTGCTCGAGGCCATGAAGATGGAAAACCCCGTCAAGGCGCATAAGGCCGGCACCGTTACCGGCTTGGCCGTGGAAGCAGGCGCTTCTACCACCAAGGGCAGCGTACTGCTGGAAATCAAGTAGCCTACCCCGCTAGCCTTGGAAGAATGACTGATTCTTCCCTCGGCGTGCGCTTGGCCAAGGAAGAGGACCGCGACTATCTTGCGGGCCTCTTCCCTTCTTCTATCGCGGACTGGTCCCCCATTGTGGACGGCGGGGTCATCGCCCTGCCCATGGCCGCCAACGAGGACCCCACCGTTGCTCCCCGCGGCGCCGCGCTCCTGCGCTACTACCCCGCCGCCGACAAAGGCCCAGCTTTCTTGGGCGATCCCTCGGCGCACCCGCTTGACGACGCCACCTGGCTCACCCCCTTCGACCCCGAAGACATTCCCGAGCTCATCGTCTCCAGCGATGACCCCGCCGCCCGCGAGTTGCTTATTGCCAACGCCATCGACCTCGCGGCCGAGCAGACTGCCCCCGGCATCTCTTCCGCTGAGCCCTTGCCCGGATTTGAAGAGCTCACCCCCGGTAAGTTCTTCCGCCGCTTCTAGCTCGTCCCTATGCTCGGCCGCCCTCCTGCTAACCTAGCTACGATGCTGAAAATAGATGCAACTTATGGACATTCCACCGCTTTGGGGCAGCTGAGTCGCACCTTCGACGCCGGGCGCGTATACGGCTTGAAGGGCCCCAATGGTGCGGGTAAATCTACGCTGCTGCAGACCTTGAGTGGCGAAATTGCCCCGCTGAAAGGCACCGTCTCCATCGACGGTGCCGCACCCGGCAGCGCAGAGGCCGCCGGCTCCGTCATCGCAGTTTCGGATCCGGTCTTCTTGCCCGACCTCACCGTCGGCGAACACTTCACCCTGCTTTCGCGCCGCTCCGGCGTGGACTTTGCCGAGGTCCATGAGCTCTGGGCTATCGACGACGCCATCCGGAACTCCGCGGTCAGCGACCTTTCTTCTGGCCAGCGCCAACGCGTCTACCTCGCCGCCCAGCTCTATCAGCCGGCCAAGGCCCTGCTTATCGACGAACCCGAGCGCCACCTTGACCACACCTGGACCGCCTTCTTGGCCGAGGAGCTGCGCCACCTCGCCGCCGAGGGCCGCTGTGTAGTGCTGGCCTCCCACTCCCCGGCCATCTTCGATGCCTGCGACGAGGTGGTGGAGATTTCATGAAGCTTCTGTCCACAGCCTCCTCAGCCCTCTATTACGCCTTTATAGCGGCGCTCATCGCGAGCGTCAGTGTTTACGCTTGGCAGAATGCCGCCGAGGTTTTGCCCTCGCTCGCGCAGCGCACAGCCGCGGCCCTGCCCGCCACCGCGACCATCGGCGCTGGGGTCGGCTCCCTCGCCCTCATCGTTCTTCTTGAAGCGCTCTATCCGCTGCGCAGCCTTTCGCTCAGCCGGTGGGTCTATGTGGATAGGCCGCGGGGGCGTATGCGGGGCGTCGATAAGCTGTCCATTGCCCAGCTCGCCGGCGTGAGCCTCCTCGGCCTAGCCCTGTGCGCGTCGCTGCGCCTTCCGCTCTATGCGGCGATGGCCCTCCCCTTGCTGCGCATAGCGCTCGGCTGGCGTTCCTTCGACCTCGCCTCGCTTCTTCGCGCGGGCCGCACCCGTGCCGTCAGCTCGTCCTCCTTTGGACTGCTGGATTCTGAGGTTTCTGCCGATGCCATTGCCTCCCAGTCGGCCCGCCTGCGCCCCAGATCGCGCGCCACGGCGTCGCCCAGCCGCCTCTTTTTCCGGCGCCTATACCGCCGCTGGTACATCCCGCTCGGCGCGGTAGCTGTCATCGGCCTCACCCTAGGCCTTGTCCCACAACTCGGCAGCCTGGCGCTCATGGGATTCGCTGCCGCATGGACCATCGTCGGCGCAGCCACCGGCCGCGCCGCATCCTTTGGCCGCATCATCAATGGTGCTTGGCCCGACTGGGGGCTGCCTTTGGCCGCGACCGCTGTTACCGCGGTACTCGGCACCGCCTTCATCGCCGCCGTGTGGAAGCTGCCTGTACTCGTACTCGCCGCGTGCTGTTTAGGACTTACCTATGCCTCTTTCAAGCGCTCCCGCCCAGCGCGAGTGACCACTATGAACATCATCGACACCGGCGGATTCGGTGCTTCATTCTCCCCCGAAGTCTTCGGTTACTTCCTGCGCGGTGGCTACGGCATTGCGGCCATAGCTGTAATCCTCTTTTTCTAGTCGCCCTGCGCTTTCCCCAGGTACGTCACTTCAATAAGTTGCACATACCTGGGGATTTCTTTTGAGCTTTATTCTGTATTACTTCACATAACACAGTTTGTGTTACTATAAGTAATACAGAATAAAGATTGGAGGTGACAGATGTTCATTAACCTCAACCCCGATTCAGATGTCCCCGTCTTCCAACAAATCCACGATGAATTAGTACTGGCCATAGCTCGCGGCCAGCTCTCTGATGGCGACAAGCTAGACCCTGTCCGCCGCGTCGCCAAAGACATAGGCATCAACCCGGCCACCGTGAAGAAGGCGTACGACCTCTTGGTCTCTGACGGCCTCGTTGAAACTGCCGGGCGTTCCGGCTCCATCGTCAGACCCGGCGCTCACACCGAGGCTCAAGAAAGGCAACTAGCTGAGCAATTAGGCCGAGTAGTCGCGCTCGCCCGTGCCCAAGGCTTTAGCCCAGATGAGCTCCACACCCACCTCAGCTCCACTCTTAAACACTTGGAAGTATCCTCATGATTTTCGCCCTTTTAATGGCCGCCACAACTCTCGCAATTACTTGGATTATGGCCAAAGCCCCTTCCCTTGCCTCGCCCGGCACACCGCTCGGTGTGCGCGTGCCAAAGGCCTACCTTTCCGATAGTGCAGTTACCTCTGCGCTTGCTGGATACAAGGTACGTACTTGGGGCTGCGGCATCGCGGCAACAATTCTGTCCCTCTTTGCCTGGAAGTTGCCACTCCTCGCCGCCGTACCGTCCCTCTTGGTAACGCTCGGCGGCTTGTGGGCCTACATCTCTCAACGCCGCCGCATCATCGCGGCGAAAAAGACCGGCGATTGGTTCGACGAGGTCGAAACCACCATCGCTGCTCGTGTTTCCACCACCGCCAATGGCACACCCGAATTCGCAGGCATCCCCACGCCGACTTTTCCGTGGATAACAATGCTCGCCTCGCTGTTGTGTATCGCGGCTGGTGCCATCATCGTCGCTTCCCACTGGTCCGATATTCCTGACCCCGTTCCAGTGCACTGGAATTCTTCCATGGAGGCGGATAATTGGAGCGAAAAGAATATCGGCAGCGTATTTTCTATCTCCTTCATCACCTTAGGAACGCTCTTACTTTTCGCCATCATCTGCTCTTTTATCGCACATAGTGAGGTATCCCCACGTTCAGAACGCAGCATTAAAGCTCGGCTGCGCAACGAGGCCAACCTCGCCTTCACGAATACCGTCATGGGAGTTCTCACCCTGCTCATGTGTGCCGGCATGGCCTTCACGCAAGTAACCGGCCCTGTACCGCAATTTCAGCGGTTTAATGGCGCCGCCATTATCACGATGTTGGTGCTTACCATCGGTGGCAGCATCGGACTGGTTGCGCTTCTTCTCTACAAGCAATCTCAATTATCCGAGCAACTGCGTGGAATCCGCTTTCCCGATGAAGACAAAGAATCACCGGACAATGACCATCTCTATAAATGGGGCGTGATGTACTACAACCCAGAGGATCCGGCGGTACTAGTGGATAAGCGCTTCGGCACCGGCATGTCGTTTAATTTCGCCCGCTGGCAGGCCAAGGCATTCCTCGCCATCGCGCTTCTGGTTCTGGTCGGCTCGATAGCGCTGCCTTTACTACTGGGCTGAAAATCCTGGCCCTCCACGCTGAATCACGATTTTCGTCCATATAAACCACCAAAACCGTCGACGAAATCGGTGGTTTATATGGACGAAAGTCGCGAAAGCCGCCTGCAGACAGCACAGCGCCCCGCTTCCTAGAGGTTTAGGAAGCGGGGCGCTGGCGTGCGTCAGTTAGTTGATGACGGCGATGAGGTCGCCGCCTTCCACCTTGGTGGCCTGGCCGATGGCCACGCGCTCGACCACACCATCCTTGGTGGCGGAGATGGAGGCTTCCATCTTCATTGCTTCGATGACGGCGATTTGGTCGCCGGCCTTAACCTCGTCGCCAGGCTTGGCGGTGGGGTTGACCACGCCGGCGAATGGTGCGGCGACGTGTCCCTCGTTGGAGGGGTCGGCCTTTTCTACGGTAGCGACCGTGGATTCGGCGTTCTCATCGCGGACCTTCATCGGGCGAATCTGGCCGTTGACGTTGAGAACCACGTTGCGCATGCCCTTTTCGTCCGGCTCACCCACGGCGTCGAGACGCACCACGACCTGCTTGAGGTCGGCGCGATCGGTGGAGTCCTCTGGGAAGTAGTGGACGACCTTTTCTTCGCCTTCGGTAAGACCGTAGAAGAAGGTGGTATCCGTCAGCGCCTCAGTGTTGCCGTACTTGCGGCGGAACTCGTTGAATTCCTCGAACTGCTTCGGGAATAGCAGGCGGTTCAGGCTGGCGCGGCGCTCATCGGAATTATCGGATTCCAGATGCGGCTGTTCTTCCGCAGGAACCTCGCTCACCTTGGCGCCGGTTTCCTCCCGGCCATCGAGTACCTTATCGCGCAGCTCCGGCCAACCGCCCGGAGGAGTACCGAGCTGGCCGCGGAGGAACTGGTTGACCGAGTCCGGAATATCGAACTTGGTGGGGTTGGCAGCGAAGTCCGCAGGGTCGACGCCTGCACCGACAAGATGAAGGGCGAGGTCGCCCACGACCTTGGAGGATGGGGTGACCTTGGTCGGACGGCCCAGCATCTCATTGACTGCTGCGTAGGTGTCCTCGATGACCTCGAAGCGGTCCGCCAAGCCAAGGGCATCGGCTTGGGCACGCAGGTTGGACAGCTGGCCGCCTGGAATCTCGTGCTTGTACACGCGACCGGTCGGGCCAGGGATACCGTTTTCAAACGGGGCGTAGAGCTGACGCACAGCCTCCCAGTAGGGCTCGAGATCGGATACGGCCTGCAGGTCGATGCCGGTATCGCGCTTGGACTGAGAGAATGCTGCAATAAGAGCGGACAGCGACGGCTGCGAGGTGGTACCAGCCAGCGGCGCGGAGGCGCCGTCGACGATGTCGGCACCGGACAAGGCGGCCGCATAGTAGGTTGCCATCTGGCCGCCCGCGGTATCGTGCGTGTGCACGTGCACCGGCAGGTCGAATTCCTTGCGCAGCGCCATAACCAGCTTGGAAGCAGCCTCAGGGCGGAGCAGACCAGCCATATCCTTGATGGCAAGGATATGGGCTCCGGACTCTACAATCTGCTCGGCCAGCTTGAGGTAGTAATCCAGCGTGTACAGGTTCTCGCTCGGAGAGGAAAGGTCACCGGAGTACGCCATGGCCACCTCAGCAACGGTGGTATTGGTCTCGAGGACGGCATCGATGGCGGGGCGCATCTGGGAGACGTCGTTAAGTGCATCGAAAATACGGAAGACGTCCACGCCGGACTTGGCTGCTTCCTGGACAAAGCCGCGGCAGACCGAGTCTGGGTACGGGGTATAGCCCACGGTATTGCGTCCGCGCAGGAGCATCTGGATGTTCTGGTTCGGCATAGCCTCGCGCAGCATATCCAGGCGGACCCAAGGGTCCTCGTGGAGGAAGCGCATGGCGACGTCATAAGTCGCACCACCCCAAGCCTCGACCGAGAACAGGTTCGGGGTCATGCGGGCTACGGCTTCGGCTGCAGAAACCAGGGCGGTACTACGCACGCGGGTAGCAAGCAGGGACTGGTGAGCGTCGCGGAAGGTGGTATCCGTAACCATCAGCGCATTCTGCTGGCGGATCTTCTCCGCCCACTTTTGCGGGCCAAACTCGAGCAGGTCATCGCGGGAACCGCGCGGGAGCGGCTCGGAAAGGTCCAGCTCAGGGAGCTTATCAAACGGACGCAGAGCCGTCGGACGCTTACCGTTGGGCTTATTAACGGTGGTCTCTGCGATGTACTCGAGGATGCGACCAGATTCGTCGACTGCCGGCGGAGCCTTGAGCAGGTGCGGGTGTGCGTTGATGAATCCGGTGTCCACGCGGGTCTGAGTGAAGTCCGGTTCGCGCAGCAGGGCGCGCAGGAAGCCGATATTGGTGGCCACGCCGGAGACGGTGAACTCGTTGAGCGCACGCTGGGCGCGCTGCACGGCCTGCTCGAAAGTGACTCCACGGCAGGTCATCTTCACCAGCAGAGAGTCGAAGTTGGGCGAAACCTCAGCACCCACGGACGTTGCACCGTCCAGGCGCACGCCGGCGCCGCCCGGCGAACGATACGCGGTCAGCGTGCCGGTATCGGGACGGAAGCCGTTATTCGGGTCCTCGGTGGTGATGCGACACTGCAGGGCAGAACCGGTGATGGAAATCTTGTCTTGGGCGAGGTGAATATCTTCCAGCGATGCGCCGGCCGCGATATTCATCTGGGCCTTGACGATGTCTACGCCGGTGATTTCCTCGGTCACGGTGTGCTCCACCTGCACACGCGGGTTCATCTCGATGAAGACGTGATTGCCGCGCTCATCGACGAGGAATTCCACGGTGCCCGCGCCCTCGTAATTGATGTGCTCACAGAACTTCACCGCATCCTGGCAAATGCGGTCACGCAGCTCAGAATCCAGCGACGGAGCCGGCGCAATCTCTACCACCTTCTGGTGGCGGCGCTGCACCGAACAGTCGCGCTCGAAGAGGTGCACCACGTTGCCCTGGCTATCGGCGAGAATCTGCACCTCGATGTGCTGCGGGTTGATGACCGCGGTTTCCAGGTACACGCTGCCGTCACCGAACGCCGCCTCCGCCTCGCGCGAAGCCTCGGCCGCCTTTTCGCGCAGCTGATCCTCGGATTCCACGAAGCGCATGCCACGCCCGCCGCCACCGGCGACAGCCTTAACGAATACGGGGAAGTTAAAGTCCTTGGAGTATTCCACCAGCTTATCGACGTCCGTCGATGGCTCCGAGTCCTGCAACGTCGGCAGTCCAGCTTCCTTTGCCGCACTAACTGCCGCAGCCTTATCACCGGTCAGGTCCAACGTGCTTGGGGTCGGACCAATGAACTTAATGCCATTGTCCTCACACGCACGAGCAAGATCCGCGCGCTCCGAAAGGAATCCGTAGCCGGGGTAAATGGCATCCGCTTCGGCCTTCTTGGCGGCGCGGATAATCTCATCAATGTCCAAATATGCCTTGACCGGCTGCCCCTCGGCGCCGATGCGGACGGCCTCATCCGCGAAGGCGCGGTGGAAGGAGTTTCGGTCTTCGCGAGGATAGACCGCGACGGTCTTTGCCCCGGTCTCAAAGGCAGCACGGAATGCACGCACGGCGATTTCGCCGCGGTTGGCTACCAGAATCTTTTTGAACGATGGAAGCGCGGGATTAGCCACTTCGGTGTTCCTTTCAACTCGGAAGGTACTGCGATACAGCACCTCCTCTTGGGTGATCCGTATCTCAGTTTAGAGATCGAAACCTTTCTTGTCTGCCCATTTTCAAGCGGATTTTGCCACACTATCCAGCGCTTAAACCGTTGAACGGGTGGTTTCTGCAGCCCGACCAGTAATAACAGGGTTAGCCGGCCTGTAAATCTTGCAAATTTTTACCTCAACAAAATATGCAGCGGGGACACCTGCGCACCCAAGTGAATCGTTGTTGACCGAACGCCTTCCCGGCTATATGGTTACCCACATAGGTGGTAAACCCATACACCACGAAAGGAATCATATGCCGCATGCACGAGAGGCCGCACCATGAGCGATACCCGGCCCATTTATCAGCAACTAGCAGGAGGAATCAGGGACATGATTATTTCCGGTGAGCTCGCCGAGGGAGAACGCGCCCCTAGTACCAATGAGCTTTCAGCTTTCCATTCCGTCAACCCCACTACCTCCGCAAAGGCACTAACCGTCCTCTTCGAGGAAGGTCTGCTGGAAAAGCGACGCGGCCTGGGCATGTTTGTGCGTGAAGGCGCGCGCGACAAGGTACGCCACCAACGCCAAGAGGCGCTCAGGGAAGACTTCATCGTGCCTCTCCTCAAGGAAGGAGCCGCGCTGGGCTTAAGCGCCAGCGATATCGCCGACCTCATCGAAGCCGAAGGAGACCATCATGACGCACCTTAAGTTGCAGAACGTTACCTGCAAGCGCCGCTTGCACGTGCCGCACCTCGATCTCAACGCCGGCATGTACGGGCTGATCGGCCCCAATGGTACTGGCAAGACCACGCTCTTGCGCGCGGTAGCGGGGTTCCTACCCATTAAAGGCAGCATCGATACCCCACAGGTGGCGATCGCGCGCACCGGCGCCGATATTTTGCTCGCCGGTTCCACCGTGCGCCAGCACCTGCGCGCCGCACAGCATGTGCGCGAGGGATTCGACGTGGGGTATGCGGAGGAGTTGTTGGATAAGGTGGGCGTCGATAAGCGCAGCAAGAACCGCACCTTGAGCACCGGCCAGCGCCAATTGGTTGCCTGTGCCACTGCCCTGGCCGCGCGCACACCGGTCACCCTCCTCGATGAGCCTTTCAATGGCCTGGACGCGCCGACGCGCACCCGCCTGCGTGAGCTCATCATCGCTCATGCCGCAGAAACCCCGGATTGGCTGCTGGTGCTTTCTTCTCACCGCGCCGAAGACCTCGTCGGCTTGGTTGACCAAGTCATTACCGTGCACGACGGCACGGTCAATAAGCCCACCGACCTGGAATTCCAACGGCCGCACTACCCCGTGCTTAGCGGCAGCACCAAAGACGTGGAGCAAGCACTCGCGCTTGCCGACGCCCTCCCCCTCCACCGTTCCTCCCTTGGCTCCACCTCCAAGGTGCACGCCTGGTGCCCGGCCCCGTTCCCGGCCGATACCGCAGCCGCTGCCCACGTCACCGTCTCCTACCTCGACGACGGCCAGCTCATTGATTCCCTTGTCTCCCGCGCCCACGAATCCGCCCACACCTCACAAGAGGAGTCCTAGCCATGCAGACACTCAAGACCTTTAATCTCAACGCCACCAAGGCGCTCACCGTCATAAGCATCATCGTCGTGTTGCTGTGGGTTCTCCCGTATGCCGTCCCCAGTGATCCTTCTACCCTCGGTGCCAATCCGACCGGCTGGGGAATATTCGCAGTCTTCATGTGGGGACTCTATTGTGCCTTCGCCGCAACCGAATACCGTTCCTTGCGCGGCCTAGGGATGCACCCCCGGCAATGGCTTACCAGCATGCACGCGACTCTGTGGCTAGCCGCGCTCATTTTTGGTGCCGTCGCTTGGACCGCTTACTACATCGCACTGCAATCGGGTGCGTATGCGAATTCTTCGTGGGCAATCACCCCCGGCACAGTCGAAGCCAGCCTTCCTTTCTGCTATGCAGCAACCTTCGGTAGCTTCGCCTGTGGCCACCTCATTACCGGATACGTTGGCGCGCTCATCGGTGTGGTGGTCAGTAGCGCAAACCAAAGCTCCCTGTTTGTTCGGCTGCTACTTATCGCCGGCATCATCATCGGTCTATTCCTAGCGGATGGCATTCTCATCACGCTCGTGGAATCTTTTGGGGCTGCAGAAATCGGCGCACCATGGCCCGGCATGTTCTTCTTCGCTGGTTTAGCTGCCCTAATCTGCACCGCAGCAATTCACCTGCTCGCGCGGCGCATCCAGCCTTAACCTGCCCCGGTGTTAAATGCACCAATTCCCCCGGCCTCCAAGAAGACTGCAGTCTCTTGAGCCGGGGGAATTCTTGTCATACGCTGCTGCTGTACTAGTGGCGGAAACGGTGTGGTTTACTCCAGATCGTCGTGGGCAACGAGGCGTCGAGCAGCCTCGGTGATGGTGCCCGACAGGGACGGGTATACGGCGAAGGAGTCGGCCAGCTGGTTCACGGTGAGCTGGTTGGTCACGGCCATAGCAATGGGCAGGATGAGCTCGGAGGCGGTCGGCGCGACGATGACGCCGCCGATAACGCGGCCGGAGGTCGCGCGGCAGAAGAGCTTGACAAAGCCGTGCTGCAGGGAGCGCATCTTCGCACGCGGATTGGTATTCAGCGGCATGGTGATGGTGCGGGCGGCTACCTCGCCTGCCTCGATTTCTGCCTGGGTAAAGCCTACGGCAGCGATCTCTGGGCGGGTGAACACGGCGTTGGCCACGGTCTTCAGGCGCAGCGGAGAAACGCCCTCACCCAAGGCGTGGTACATGGCCACGCGGCCCTGCATTGCGGCGACGGATGCCAGCGGGAAGAGGTCAGAGCAGTCGCCAGCGGCGTAGATACCGGCGATATTGGTGCGGGAGACGCGGTCAACCTGAATATGGCCAGACTTGGCGGTTTCTACGCCCACGTTCTCCAGCTTCAAGTCCTGAGTATTCGGGATGGAGCCGATAGACATAATGACATGGGAACCGGTAATCTCGCGGCCGTCCTGAGTGGTCACCAGCACGTTGCCGTCCTCAGTGCGGTTGACGGTTTCCACGCGGCAGTTCTTTTCCAGCTCAACGCCGCGCTCGCTAAGCACGGTCTCGAGGACGTCGGCCGCGTCGGCGTCGTCATGCGGCAAAATGCGGTCACGGGAGGCAACCATGGTGACCTTAACGCCTAGCTCCGCAAAGGCAGAGACGAACTCCGCACCGGTCACGCCGGAACCGACGACGATGAGGTGCTCCGGCAGCTCGGTGAGGTTATAAACCTGCTGCCAGGTAAGGATGCGCTCACCATCCGGCTGAGCGCCAGGGAGAATGCGAGGGGTGGCGCCGGTAGCTACCAAGACGAGGTCTGCGTTAATGGTTTCTTCGTGGCCGTCCTCGTTGAATACGGCAGTGACCTTATGGCCGCCGAAGGCATCGGCTTCCTGATCCTCAGGGAAGTAGCCGCGGCCGTCGATAACGCGGGCTCCTAGGGATTCCACCGTGGCGCGGATATCGGAGGACTGGTTGCTTGCCAGGTCCAGCACACGCTTATTCAGCGCGGTTAGGGATAGGTCGGCTTGGCCAATGCCCTCGTTGAGCTTCATATCCTCGGCGCGGCGCAGGTCGGTCTTAATATTGGCGCCGGCGATAAAGGACTTGGAGGGAACGCAGTCCAAGATAACGCTGTTACCACCCATGCCCTGGTCTTCAATAATGGTGATTTCTGCACCATATTTGGCGCCTGCCAACGCGGCCTCATAGCCTGCTGGGCCACCGCCGATGATGACGATTCGCTTGGTCTGGTTCAACACGCACTTGCTCCTTTATCGGCTCCACTTTAAAAGTCGCCTACGAGTTTAACGTGTAGAACCTTTCAGCGCGTTAGTCTGTCTCCGCATTCTCCCCTATGAACTGCTCAACCACGGCGCCAAAGAGTTTGATGCCCACGCCGATGGCCCGCTCGTCGACGATAAGATCGCCCATGTGCAGGTCATGCTGTTCGCCCTCGCCGGACCAGCAGCCAAGCCGTGCCATGGAACCGGGGACCTTTTCTAGGTACCAGGAAAAGTCCTCGCCGCCGGAGGACTGCGGAGCTTGCACGACGGCCTGCGGGTCGATGGATTGGGCGGCGGAGGCAAGCAGGGCGGTGGCGACGTCGTCGTTAAGCACCGGCGGAACGCCGCGGTTGTAGGTCAGCTCATGCTCTACGCCTACCGGAGCGAGGATTTGCTCCACCAGCTCGGTAAAGAGGCTTTGCATATCGCGCCAGATGCCAATATCGGCCGTGCGCATGGTGCCGGTCAGGCTGCCGGTCTCCGGAATGGCGTTCGGGGCGTAGCCGGAATTGACCTGGCCAAAGACCAAAACGGTGCCGGTGCGCGGGTCAACGCGGCGGGAGAGCAGCGCGGGCAGTTCGGTGATTACCTTTCCTAGGGCATACACAACGTCGGCCGACAGGTGCGGCCGAGAGGTATGCCCGCCTGGGCCCTTGATATTGAGCTCCACCACGTCGGTAGCAGATGTGATCGCCCCGGCGCGGATACCGATGCGCCCCACGCGCAGCTTGGGCTCGGCGTGGATGGCAAAGATGGAATGCACTCCCTCCAGCGCGCCCCATTCAATGACATCGGTCGCACCGCCGACCCCCACCTCTTCGGCCGGCTGGAAGATGACGCGAATGCCCAGCGGCAGATCGTGGACCCGCTGAAAATCCGCCAACGCACAGGCCAGGCCGAGCGCCACGGTGGTGTGCACGTCGTGGCCGCAGGCATGCATTTTGCCGGGGACTTCGGAGGTATATTCCAGGCCGGTGACCTCGGTGACCGGTAGGGCGTCGATATCGGCGCGGAAGGCCAGCCGGCCTAGTTCCGTATCGGGGCCAATATCTACCATGAGACCGGTCTGTGGGAAGCGCTGTGGCTCCAGACCATAGTCCTGCAGGATAGAGGCGAGGAAGTTGGTGGTTTCCACCTCTTGGTTCGCGGTTTCCGGGTGGCGGTGGATATGGCGCCGCCACGCGATGACCTCCGCACGGTGGGCATTGAACCACTCGTTGATGAATTCCGAGATCATCCGCGTGCCTTCCCTGTCGTTGAAATACGTCTGGGTGCAAAGTCTACAACTAGACCATGCGGTTCAGTAACTCAGGTGGTGATGCGGGGTGCGCTAGCTCAAGGCGCCATTCCACGTGGCAGCAAACCGACGCCGATCCACATAGCCTTGCGGGAAAGGCGCGACGTCCTCGGCAACGGCCACCGCGGAATCAGTCAAATGCCCTTCCACCACGTCCCCGCCGGCCGGCAGCAGCACCGCCGGTGGGATTTCTAGTGCCAAGGCCAGCTTATATACCGTAGACAGCTGCGGATCGGCCATGGCGTGCACGCCATTTTCGTTGCGCTCCAGATTGGAAATTTGGCTGCGAGAGACCCCAGAAATCTCCGCCAGCGCCTGCTGCGAAATCCCCCGACGCTTTCGCACTCGCCGCAATTGTTGCGAAAATCCGTGGCCGTAGCTCGACCACATTAGATGAATGAAACTCATATTCTCCCCCTGGAAAGTGCGGTCGCCTTTCCAGGGAGAAGATTACCTTAAAGGTCGATATTGCGCGGGCCGTAGAGGCGGTCGCCAGCATCGCCCAAGCCCGGAACGATATAAGCATCCTCGTTGAGCGAAGGATCGATAGCGGCGGTGACTAGGCGCACCGGCAGACCGGATTCAGCCAGCGCATCCACACCCGGCTGCGCCGAAACCATGCAGATGGCGGTGATATCGGTAGCGCCACGATCGGCAAGCAGGCGCAATGCGTGCAGCAGGGAACCACCGGTGGCCAGCATCGGATCCACCACGAACACCGTGCGGCCGGTCAGGTCCTCCGGCAATGCCTCCAGGTACGGCACTGGCTCGTGCGTCTCTTCGTTGCGGGCCATACCGATAAAGCCCACCTGCGCATCCGGAATCATGGACAGGGCCGGGTCCACCATGCCCAGCCCAGCGCGGATGATCGGCACGATGATAGGCGGGTCCTGCAGGCGGGTGCCCTGTGCGGTAGAAACCGGGGTGGCACAGTCGAAGTTCTCCACGGCAAGGTTGCGGGATGCTTCATAGACAAGCATGGCGCCCAAGTCTTTCAGGGCGGCGCGGAACGCGGAGTTATCGCTGCGCGCATCGCGCATGAGGGTAAGGCGGGAGGCGGCAAGCGGGTGGTCTACAACGTGGATGTCCATGACCACCACTTTAAACTTTTTGGGAACCAAATGGGCCATCGGGCAGTCCAATAGGGCATGAGACCTTTCACGATCGATACTGACTATGCCCGCCACCTCGCCCGCGACCTGCACGCCCAGTCCCAAGGGGAGAATCCGCCCCACCCCGTTTTGCCTGAAGATTCCACATTCACCGCTTTCAATGAGGCTGTGCATGCCGCGCTCGATAATGTGGGCGCGCGCATGAGCGTGCTGCGCAACGATATGGGACAGGTTGCCCACTCCGGTTTCCAGATGTCGCGCGAGGCAGAAGACACCGATGCCTCGCTAGGCCAGCACCTTGGGGCGGCGATGTAGATGCTCGATACCGCGCTCAAGCAGATTGCCACCATGCAACCGGCGCAGCTTCCGGAGGTTGAGCTTCCCCGCGTGCCGGATCTCTCCGCCGCCGAGCCTTTGGCCGCTATCGCCCACGGCAATCCCGCTCCCCTACTCGAATCGGCGAAAAATATCGATCTCGATAATGCAACCATCTCTGCCGCGCTCGGACAGGCCCGCACCTTGGTGGCGGGCACCATCCGGGATCTGGTGGGCATCGCCACGCAGCTGGTGCGCCAGGCCCTGCCCACCGCGCTGGGTTTCCTGTCGCTGGATCCGTCGGCGCGTGCCGCCGCTCTGGCTCAGCTTCGCGCGCTTATCTCCCAGCACCTGGGCATGGCCACTGCCCGCGTGCAGCGCTTGATGGGCGATCTCAGCGCGGCTGCTCAGTCCCTGCAGCCGGTAGCGCAGCGGCCGGTGCACTCCGCGCTTGCCGACGCCCCCGCAAGCCCCACCGGTGCCCAGCACTCCACCGCTCTTCCAGAACAATCCGCCGCGGGCGCTGATGCTGGCGCCGACGCCACCGCACACGAGGTATCTTCTCCCCCGCCCGCACCAGAGCCTTCTGCCGAGGGCGGTTCGGCCGCCGGGCAGGCCGCGGTCGCTGCGGCGAAGAGCCAAGTGGGCCAGCCCTACGTATGGGGCGGCACCGGAAACGGTGGCTTTGATTGCTCGGGCCTTACCCAATGGGCGTATTCGCAGGCCGGAGTGAACTTGCCCCGCACGGCGGACCAGCAGACGGTTGGTCAGCAGGTCAGCGCGGATCAATTGCAGCCCGGTGACCTGGTGGTATGGGATGGGCACGTGGCAATGTATTCCGGCAATGGCGAAATCGTGGAGGCCGGCGATCCGGTGCAAACCAACCCGCTGCGCACCACAAATATGGGTATGCAATTCAAAGGCTTTTGGCGGCCCACGGCCTAAGGCCGGTGCGGCCTCGCGCGCTGCTTAGGGCGTTGGGTAGACTAAAACGCCATGAGCACCCGCGCAATTGTACCTGTAAAGCTCTCGCTGACCGAGGGCGATTTTTATACCCTCTGGGCACCCAAGTGGCGCCAACATGGCTCCGAGTGGCAGGCCTTTCTGGGCGATGACGAGGCCGTCCTAGCCTTCAACTCGCCCGCCGAGCTGCTGTGCTTCGTGGAGTCTGACACTAAGCACGATTTGCTGGACCACCCGCAGTGGGACCAGTTTGCCGGCCGCGATGCGGACCGCGTTACCCCGGCGGAGCGCGATGAGTATGACCTCATCGGCATGCCGGAGGCGCTGGCTGGTCGCCCGAGCCACCGGAACGTATCCACGGTGGCCCGCAACCTGGAGATGGCCTCCGCGCTTGCCGACGTCGCCGGCGCAGAGCACACCACCATCTTCTTCGCCTCCCACTCCATCCTGCGCAATGTCTCTCGCGGCGCCGACCACTACTCCGGCGAACAGGGCATGAGCGAGTGGTCCGGCGTGGGCCACGTCATCGCCGGCAACTGGAAGAAGGTCATCGAGGACCTGGATGAGCACGTCCGCGTGGTCTCCAGCGATGACTTTGATGCGGCCAAGGTCTCCGATGCCAAGGAGCGCATCTCTTCTGCTGCTGCCGCCTCCGCTGCAGCGGCCAAGGAAGCCGAGGAAAAGCGCAAGGCCGCCGCCGAGGCCGCTGACCCGTACGATAATTCCCCGTGGGCCGCCGCCGGCATCGATCCCATCAAGATCACCGCGCAGTCCAAGTCCGTCTACACCCTGCGTACCTACCTGGACGGCAAGCCCATCTTCTTGGGCAAGTGGGGCGAGATCTTCACCTTCGATTCCCCGAAGACCCTGGTGCGCTGGATCATGGACAACGATGACCACGACCTAGCCCGCGTATCCACCTGGGAAGAGGTTGTCGCCGCCGCTAATGCCGGCGAGCTAGAAGTTCAGGTCCACCCGGATAACCAGTACTCTTTCAACGGCATCGTGCGCGATATCGAAAAGGGCCCGGAGGCCGTCGATTCCGATCAGATGGCCCGCTGCTACGAGGTATGCGCCGATGCCGCTGACTGGGCCGGCGACGATTCCATTAACTCCTATATGCTGGCTCACCCGCGCCTGCAGGACTACTTGGGCTACATGCTCGGCTCCACCGAGCACGCCGGCTACGTACCGTCCAAGCCATATAACGAGCACGCTGAGTCCTGGAAGGGCTTGGAAGATATGCTCATCAAGCGCTTCTCCAAGTTCTAAACCCGTACCAGGTCGCGCGGCCCCGGCCGCGCGTGGCATCCGCCGCCCCGCGCCTTTGCCCCGCTGCACAGCAGCTGGGCGGAGCGGGGCGGCTTTTGCGTTTAATCGCCCGCTGCTTCTTGCTCCTAGCGTCGGCTCCGGGTCCGGTCGCGCATGTATTTGTCGAAAATCAGCCACACGACAAAGGCGCTGAGGCCAACAATGGATCGGCCCAGGGTTCCTATCCCAAAGACCCCGCCCAGAATCAGGCCGAGCACAATAAGGCTGATGAAAGTTACGACCCACGACACGTGCGTGTTGTATTTCATCGCTCGTCCTCCCTTAGTACGTGACTTTAGAGGTGGCGGCGAAGGTGGTCAATGAGGGCGTCGATAAGCTCGCGCGATTGCGGCGCCTTGGGTTTAATCTGGTCAAAGCCGTGATAGGCGCCGGCCCACACGTCGAGGGTGGTGTCCACGCCGGCTGCGTCGAGGGCTTGGGCAAAGGCCACGGATTCATCGCAGAAAAGGTCGATGCCGCCCACCCCGATCCACGTGGGCGGCAGTCCGGAAAGATCACTGCGCGTGGCCGGCGAAGCATAGGGCGGCAGGTCAACATCCAGGTGGTCATCTCCCAGGTACATGGACCACGCGCCGCGGTTCGGGCCCGCCGTCCAGATGAATTGGCCCACCGCACCGGACTTATCCGTGGTGCGGTGATCCAGCATGGGATAGACCAAGCCGAGCGCGCGGACCGGATGGCCCTCATCAAAGGCCCGCTGAACCAAGCCCGCGGCAAGGCCGCCGCCGGCGCTATCGCCGGCGACCGCGATGCGCGAGGTATCCCCGCCCAGCTTATCGCCGTGTTCTTGCACCCAGCGCAGCGCCGCGTAGCACTCATCATGGTCCGCGGGGAACGGCTCCTGGGTGGATTTGTGGTAGCGCGGGGCCACCACGATGGCACCGAGCTCAGCCGCCATGCGGGCATTTTGCGGGTCATACATGGCCGGGCCACCGATAAGATGGCCGCCGCCGTGCGTCCACACGACCACGGGGCGCGGCCCAGCGGTGGCTGTGCCCTGAGCATTGCCGCGTGGGGTAAGCACACGGGCGCTAAAGGCGTGGCCATCGAAGGAAGCGGAAAACTCCGTAATATCCACCGCGTGCCGCACCGGACGGGAGAAATCGATGCTGGCAAAGAAGCGGCTGGCGCGGGCAAAGGTGGCGTCGGCAAGCAGATGCATTGGCAGGTACAAAATCGGGCTGCGCAGCCCCGGTGCCACCTCGCGCAGGTACGGCCGGCGGCTGAGTGCATACGCCGCCATGCCCGCTGCCCCGACCACACCGGTCAGGGCAGCCCCGGCCTTGAGAACTCGCGAAACGCGCATTTAGAAATCGCGCAGGATACGCTGTGCCAGCGGCTCAGAGGAAGCCGGGTTCTGGCCGGTGTACAGGTTGCGATCCACGATGACGTTCGGGGACATCGGATCGGTCTCCTGGTAATCCGCGCCGAGCTCGCGCAGGCGGGTCTCCAGCGCCCACTTGGCGGCGGCGATGACGTCCTCGCCTTCCTCAGCGTTGCTGAAAGCAGTCATCTTGTAGCCCTTGAACGGCCAGTTCTCGTTATCCACGGCCAGCATCGCCGCTGGGGCGTGGCAGAGCAAGGCAAGCTTGCGGCCGGAATCCATGCGAGCCTGCAGAAGCTTCGCGGAATCCTGGTCATAGGCCAGATCCTCCATCGGACCGTGGCCGCCTGGGTAGAAGATGAGGTCATAGTCTTCCTCATTGACATCGGCCAGGTTCATCGGGTTCTCCAGCGCTACGCCTAACTCTGCCAGGTAGTTTTCCTGCGCCATGCGCACGTTATCGGGCAGTACCTCCAGGCTGTACTCGTCTACGACGGGAGCCTTTGCTCCGGGGGTAGCGAAGTGGATATCCCAGCCTGCGCCTTGGAAGGCGCGGTGCGGTGCAATAAGCTCCTCGGCCCAGTAACCGGTCGGGCGCTTGGTGCCATCGGCCAGGGTCCATTCCTCAGCGGCGGTAACAACAAAAAGTACGGAAGGCATGTAATTCTCCTTTAGTCAGTAGTTTCTTCAGCGGCGTCTGCCAAAGACTCTTCAGTGTCTGGGCCTGCCAGCTCGGGGTCTGAAAGTTCCTCGTATGCTGGCAGGATAACCGTTTCTAGCAGATGCTGCCGTAATTCCTGGTCAGCGAAGGAATTCTCCACCGCTTTGACGGTGAGATCGAAAAATTCCTCCAGCCCATAGCCAAAGGTCTCACTAAGCGCGAGGAACTGCTTGGTCAAGGTGGTCTCGCCCGAGGAAATGGTGCAGGTAAAGCCCAGCTGCTGCAGCAGTGGCAGTGGGTGGTCGGTCAGCTCCTCGGCTTCCTCCAGTGGGGTAAAGACCAGGGGGATATGGCGGTCGCGGATGTAGCCAGAGGCCTTGCCGGGCACGATGCCTTCGATATTCGCAGTGAAGTCATCGATCATATTTACCGGGTGGATAAGGCGATTCACGCCGGCCTGGGCGGCGCGCTCAACTTCCGCGAAGTTCTCCCCCACGTGAATCTGGGTGGGCAGGTAGGCGGCGCGGAAGTCCGCGGCCGCGCTCGCCTGGTCCTGCGGCAGGTTGTAACCCACCACGGGGGCGTCGTCAGGCACTGCTGCCTCAGGGACCGTGCCGGCCAGGACTATGCGGGAGTCGAGGGAAGGAATGCGGGCTGCACCGGCGGCTTCGACGACCGCGGCAGCGTCCAGGCCAATCGCTGCTGGATCCAGGTGCAATTCCGCGTAGACCACGCCGTCTGCGGCCAGGGCCTCGTTGCGCTCACGGATGGTTGCGGTAAGTTCCTCCGGCGTAGCGGCCGCGGAGTTAATGGTCTCAAAGAGGGAGACCTTAGGCAGCTTGGCCACCACGTCGGCGGCAGAGTCCTTGTTTTCAGGGCTAATCAAAGGCGCGTCATGCATGCGTCCCATCGTAGGCACAGGCCTAAGATGTGTCATGTCATGAAAAGAATTATCGCTAGTTCTCTCGTTACCGTCCTGCTCAGCGGCGCACCACTCGCGCTGGCGGAAGAGCCGGAAACTCCGACCACCACGCGTACCGCCGCCCCGGATACCGATAAGTGCCCGCACGCCGAGCGCCCGGAAAAGGCCGCCACCACCTCGGAGCGCCTCGCTCCTGGGCAGGCCTCACCCACCCCGCTGCCGCCGGTGGAGAGCGATGAGGCCTGCGGCACCACCCTGCCCGAAGGGTTCAAGGTGGATAAGGATGTGGTGGCCGCGGCGTGGATGGTCTCCGATATCGACACCGGCGAAATCATCGCAATGAAGGACCCTAACGGCCGCTACCGGCCGGCCTCCATCATCAAGGCGCTGCTGGCGCTGGTGGTTATCGACGAACTGGATCTGCACCAGAAGGTCGAGGTGGGCGAAGAATCAGCACAGATTGATGGCTCGGCGGTAGGCATCGGCCCCGGCGGCACGTACACGGTGGAACAGCTTTTGCAGGGCTTGCTCATGGCCTCTGGCAACGATGCCGCGCACGCCCTGGCACAGGAATTGGGCGGGGACGAGGCCACGCTGCGCAAGGTCAATGAGAAGGCGGCCGAGATCGGCACAAATTCCACTTACGCGGCCAGTTACTCCGGACTCGATGCCCCGGGCATGTCTACCTCGGCCGAGGATATTTCCCGCATTTACCGCGCGGCCTTCCATAACCCGACCTTTGCACGCATTGTCGACACGGAGTCTGTGGATTTTCCCGGCTGGGGTGACTTTGACGGTTACCAACTAGGCAACGATAACGGGCTCTTCCTCAATGATCCGGACGGTATTGGTGGCAAGACGGGCTTTACCGATGACGCGCACCATACCTTCGTCGGCGCGCTCGACCGCCATGGCCGGCGCTTGCAGGCGGTCCTGCTCGATACCACCGTGGAGCACGGCCCGCGCGCGTGGGAACAGGCCCAGAAGCTACTGCACGAGGCCTATAAGGTGCATCCCGGTGATGGTGTAGGGCAGTTGCTTGCCGACGCCGACTCCCCTGCGTCCCCTGCAGCAACGCCGGCGCCCGATACCCAGGCGCAATCAGCGAACTCCTCCTTGGCCGGGGTGCAGGGTTGGCTCGGCTGGGTTATCGCCGGCGCCGTGGCGCTGCTGGCTATTTGCGTGGGTGCCTTTTCACTACTTCGGCGTTAGCCCACTCATCGTGGGTGCCACGGCGGTTATTCTTCTCCGAAATGGTGAAGGTATGCACGCCGGCGCCCACCCAGCTGGCGAACGTACCGGGGCCCGGCACGATATTGACTAGGCGCCACCACTGGCGCTTAGCGGACTGGGTGAGGGTGAGCCGCTCTTTGGTGTCGACATCGCGCACCGTGTATCCCATCAGCAGCTTAGCCGGGCTGGCGCCGAGCCAACACTCGGTACCCAAGGTGTAGAGCAGCAAGATGATGGCGCCGCCAATGAACGTCGAAAGCTGATCCACGCCGCCGGAGAGCAGCGCGCCGCCGAAGCTGCCGCTAATGAGCGAAAAGAAGATGAGGTCCAAAATGGCCATGCCGATGCGCGCATCTTGACCGGCACGCTGGCTAATTTCGGCCGCTGGTTGTTGTACCAACGGCGCGGGAACGGCCGCGTTCGCCGCCGCAGGTGGGAAAGGATTGTGCTGCGGGGCAAAGGGATTGCGCGCATACGGCGACCCATAGGGGCTCGCGGTCTGCGTAAATCGCGGCTCCTGCTGAGCGTGGCGCCCTGGCCCTGCCGCCTGACCGGGCTGGAAGGACTGAGCTTGCTGCTGGGCCTGCTGTGTCCGCGGGTTCCACTGGCCTACCGCGCCCAGCTGTCCGAGGTCTCCCCAGGTGGGGCGCAACCCTGCCTCACACGCTTTATCGTATTCCGCCCGCTTTGCAGCAGAACCCACAACGCTGGCGGCGATGCGCAGCTGCGCGCGCCGCGGATCTTCAATGTCTTGGCCTTGCTGCTCTAGCGATAAATCCTTGGACTCCAGTAAGACTAAGAGTTCCCGCTCGCCATCGCGGCGGTCTAGTCCCCATTCTTCATAAAGATTCGGTGCGATGTCATTGGCGTTCATAATGATTCATCCTAAAGCTAAAGGACCGCTGCGTCCTCACCCCTAAGGGGGAGATTTACTTTCGGCGCAACAAGCTCCATGCGCCCACGGCCGCGGCGCCTACAGCGGCGCCAACGCCGAAGGTCGCACCTGCAGGCGCGCCTTCCTTGACCTCGTTGCGGACGCGAATAACGGCCGGCTCTGGGACCGGCGGGTGAGCGTACTTCAGGGACTCGGCGGTGGTGGCGGTCCACGCGGAGACGTACAGCACCACGCGCCAAATCAGATACATGACCACCATGAGCACGATGACTGGGCCGAAGACCGCGCCGGCAGGGCTGCCGGTAGCAGAGGACATAATGAGCGTGGACAGCTGCTTGAGCAGCTCAAAAGCCACGGCACCAATGGCCGCGCCGATAAGGCCGGACTTCTTCGGCACCTTGGTGCGCGGCAGGATCATAATCAGCCACCACATGACGATGAAGTTCGCCAGAAGGCCCACAGCCAAGCCGACATAGAAAATCACCAAGTCCATGCCCGAGAAGGACTCGATTCCTACGCGCTCAAAGATCTTCTGGGTAAGGCCGGAGGAACCGGCGGCGGTCACGCCAAAGGCGATGAGGAATGCCACGATAAGGCCAATGAGGCCCACCAGGTCAGACAACTTCTTCTTCAAGAAGGAACCGCCCTCGTTGGCATCGATGCCCCACATGGCCGAGATACCGATGCGCAGGTTATTCATCCAGCCTAGGCCGGACCACAGGGTGGTCAAACCACCGATGCCGAACATGGCGCCGCGTTGGTCAATGGCGGTATCCAAGATCTCATTGACCGTATCTCCCATATCGCCATCGATAGAACTGGTGATATGGGATTGCAGATCATTGAGCAGGTCCTCGCGGTTAGCCAAGACGGCGGCGACGGTGGCCACGACCAGCATGGCAAGCGGGAAGATGGAGAGCACCGAATAATAGGTGATGCCGGCGGCAAACTGGTTGCCGCCTTCGGCACCGTAGCGCTCGTTCATGCGCATGAGGTGGTCAACGAATCCGGACTTGGAGCGAATCTTATCTACCGCACCGGGATCGTCGGCATTGGCGCGTTCGATGCCGTAGTGGTCCGTCTTCTTCGAGGAGGATTGCGTGGTGGTAGGCACGTGCTTCCCTTCTTGCTCGCACAGTTTTTATCTCACCTAGAGTAACTGGCAGATGCCCACTTGTCCCTTTGCGGGGTGGGGCACGGGGGAAGCGGCCGCTTACTACTTGCGCAGGCGGGGAAGGAAGCCGACCTTTTCATAAACGGCGTCGACAAGCGGCTGGGCAATCTCTTGTGCCGTCTCCGCGCCCTGCGCCAGGATGCGCTCGAGCTCGCCGCGGTCCGCCATCAACTCGTCATAGCGCGCCTTGAGCGGAGTGGTAAATTCCTGCAGCGCGTCGGCGGTATCGACCTTGAGGTGGCCGTAGCCCTGGCCGGCGTACTTTTCCACCAAGGAATCGATGGATTCACCGGTCAGCGCAGACTGGATAACCAGCAGGTTGGACACACCCGGCTGGTTGTCGCGGTCGAAGGCCACCGAGCCCAAATCATCCGTCACGGCGGACTTGATGCGCTTAGCCGAGGTCTTCGGCGCATCAAGCAGGTTGACCAGGCCCTTCGGGTTGGCGCCGGACTTAGACATCTTGGAGGTCGGCTCCTGCAGGTCATAAATCTTTGCCGCACCCTCCGGGATGAATGGCTCCGGTACCTTGAAGGTCTCGCCGTACTTATTGTTGAAGCGCTCGGCCAGATTGCGGGTCAGCTCCAGGTGCTGGCGCTGATCCTCGCCCACCGGCACATAATCCGGCGAGTAGAGCAAGATATCGGAGGCCATGAGGATCGGGTAGGTAAATAGGCCCACCGAGGTGCGATCCGAGCCCTGCTTGGCGGACTTATCCTTGAACTGGGTCATGCGGGAGGCCTCGCCAAAACCGGTAAGGCACTGCAGTACCCAAGTAAGCTCCGCGTGGGCGGGCACGTGCGACTGCACGAAGAGCGTGGACTTTTCCGGATCAATGCCCAGGGCGATGAGCTGTGCGGCACCTGCGATGGTGCGGTTGCGCAGCTCCTCCGGGTTTTGCTCCACGGTGATCGCGTGCAGGTCAGGGATGAAGTAGAAGGCGTCATAGCCGTCTTGCAGGTCAATCCACTGCTTGAGCGCTCCCAGGTAATTACCCAGGTGATAGGAATCAGCGGTGGGTTGGATACCGGACAGGACGCGGGAAACGGTGGAATTGTCTGCAGTCATGGTGCCTTATCCTACCCCCTAGCCCCGACGCACGGTTCACATCCTTCCCCGGCGCCGTCTGAGCGAGGGATCGAAAAATCCCCTGCCCGATTGGGCAGGGGAAGCGGCGCAAGGATTTTAGAGCTTGCGGGAGGTGGGGCTGACCACGTCCATTAGGATGGCCCAACCGGATACCATCAGCGCGCCGCCCACGCCCATGAGCACGATGGGGCCGAGGAAAGCGAAGGACGGACCAACAACGGTCCACCACCAGATGCTCAGGCCGAGGATTACAGCGCCGAGGACGAAAGAAATAATTGCGCGAGCCATGAACTTTCTCCGTTGCAGATTACTGAATTTTTTGACCTACCCATAGTAGCACTACTGCTTGTGTTTGGGTGCCTTGCGCTTGCCGACGTCCCCCTTATTGAAGCTCCACTGCTGCTCCACGTTTACTCCCCTCGCCCCTGGCGAGTGCCGGCCGCTCGGCCGCGTAATCGACTGCCGCTTCGGCCGGCGCGCGATGCGGTTGCTCGACATATCGCTGTAGTCCGTTCCTTCGGTCGCGGTAGAAAACGCTCGAGACTTGTTCCTGAAGGTGCGGCTCAAGGGTCGGCTAAGCGGCCGGGTCAGCGGGCGCGTGATCGGGCTGGCATAGCGCGTGGCCGCGCCCGCCTTGCGCTTGGCCTTGCGGGCGCCATCGCGCACAATGCGCGCAGACAAACGCAGGCGCGGGTCCATCTGCTGCTCGGCGTCGCGGTATTCGAAGACGGGCAGGCCCTTCTTGAAGTAGATCGCGGCCAAGCGAGCAATAAAGCACACGGAGGCGGTGATAATCGCGGTCGGTTCCTCGGCCAGGCCACTGTGGTACAGCGCCATAAATAGCGCCGCGGCGAGCAGCGAGATAGCGGCGTAGAACTCGCCGGAAAAGACCAACGGGATGCGATCCGAAAGCAGGTCACGCAGCACTCCTCCAAAGACGCCGGAAATCACCGCAGAGACCGAGGCAATAATGAACCCGTGGCCCAGATGGACCGCGATTTGGGTGCCGAGCACCGAAAAGACCGCAAGCCCCAGGGCATCCAAGATGAGGAAGAGGTGGCGGAAGTAGTGCATGAGGAAGGACATGCCCACCGTCACCACGGCCGCCACGATGACGATTACCAAATAGATGGGGTGCTCAACCCAGGTAAAGGGAGGGTCATCGAGGATCATATCGCGCACCGTGCCGCCGCCCAGCGCCGTCATGGAGGCAATCATGGTGACGCCAAAAAGATCGAGCTTTTGGCGGCCGGCGGACAAGGCGGCGGTCATGGACTCGGCCGTAATACCAACTACATACAGGACGCTAAATAGTGGCGTCATCAGCGGTACTCCACCAGCAGTGGGGAATGGTCGGACCAGCGCTGCTCCACGGTAGGAGCCTTATCCACCCAGGTGCGCTGCGCGCGCTCTAGCATCGGGCGGGTGGCCGCCTGGTAATCGATGCGCCACCCGGCGTTGTTATTAAACGCCTGGCCGCGGTAGGTCCACCAGGTATAAGGACCGTCTTCGTCCGGATGCAGGCGACGGGCGACGTCGAACCACTGCGGTTCTGCGGCCGGGGACCACGGCTCGCCGCCTACGTACTCGACAACGCCCTGCCACTGCCCCAGGTTCTTCTTTTCCTGCGGCTCAGCATCCGGGAACGCGCCAAAGACGTGATCCATGAAGGCGCGTTCTTCCGGCAGGTGGCCGGCCTTCTTTTCGTTGGCCTTATTATTTTTCAGGTCCTGGGCGCGGTGGCAGATATTCCAGTCGCCGCCGATGACCATGTCGGCGGGGCTGCCATCGGAGTTCGTCCGCGCGGCGTTCTCCGCTAGCACCTCCTGGAACTCATCCAAGAAGCGGTACTTTTCATCCAACTTCGGCGAACCGGTATCGCCGGAAGGCAAGTACAAGGAGGCGACGCGAATATCGCGGGTGGTAGCCGCAATCCAGCGGCCGGCGTCGCTAAAGGAGCCGAAGCCCACTTCGACGTCGGCAAGCGGGGTGCGAGACAGGATACCCACGCCGGCGCGGCCCTTTGCGGCGGCGTCGGCAAGAGCTAAGTGCCAGCCCGCCTCTAAAGCTGGGGCCAGGGCCTTTTCGGCCTGCTCCGGGGTTGCGCGCACCTCCTGCATGAGCACGATATCGGCCGGAGTCTCCTCTAGCCAGGCGTTCATTCCGGGGTTATTTTCGTTGCGCTGCTTGCACGCAGCGCGGATTCCGTTGACATTAACGCTCGCGATGGTAAGGGTCATGCCAACAGCATATCGGTAAGCCTAGGCGCGGCGAGAAAGGCGCTTTTTATCCCACATCGTCGCAGCCCATACCAGGCAACCCGCAGCCGCTAGGGCCGCACCGGCCAGCGCCGGGGCGGAGTAGCCCAAGCCGGCACCCACCACGGCGCCGCCAATGGTCGCACCGGCCGCGTTTGCGATGTTCAGCGCGGACTGGTTAAGGGCTGCGGCCAAAGTCTGGGCGTCGCCAGCCACATGCACCAAGCGCAGCTGCAGCGAAGGAACCAAGGTGGAGCCCATAAACGCCACGCAGCCAAAGCACAAAGTGGCGGGAATGGCATGGCTAGAAAGGAAGTAGAAGGCCGTCAGGATAACGATGAGGCAAGCCAAGGCAAAGATAATGCCAAACTCCAGGTTGCGGTCAGCCAGCCAGCCGCCAAAGGCATTGCCGATGGTCATGCCGATGCCATAGGCCATGAGCACCACCCAGATGAGGCTCTGGTCCATGCCGGCGACCTCGGTCATGGTCCACGAAATATAGGTATAGACGGAGAACATGCCGCCAAAGCCGACCACGCCCATGATGACGGTGAACCACACCTGACTGTTTTTGAACGCACCAAATTCGGTGCGGATATCGGTCTGCTTCATCTCCGTCATGTGCGGCATCAGGAAGAACAACGCAATGGCGGTGACAATACCCAAAGCCACGACCACTAGGTAGGCCGCCTGCCAGCCCAGCGCGGAGCCGAGGGCTTGGGCGGCCGGCACGCCGATAACCGTGGCGATGGCCAGGCCCATGCCCACATAAGCCATGGCCTTGCCGCGGCCGCCAGGGGGCGCCATGGATGCGGCCGAGAGATTAGCCACGGAGAAATAAGCGCCGTGCGGCATGCCCGCAATAAAGCGCGCGACCATGAGGATGGCGTAATTCGGTGCCAAGACCGAGAGGAGGTTGCCCACCACGAGGAAGCCGATGAGCAGCAGGATGAGCCGGCGGCGCGGCAGCTTGCCGGTAAAAGCCGCAATCAACGGGGCACCGACCACCACGCCCATGGCATAGATGGTGATGAGCGTGGAGGCGTTTTCTTCCGAAACGCCAAAATCATCTGCAATAAGCGGCAGCAGGCCCATAGACACGAACTCCGTCGTGCCGATGGCAAACGCGCCCAGGGCCATGGCCACCATGACGATGGCGCGGCGACGGGCGGTAATCTCCGTTTGCAACGGCAGCGGGCGGCGGCGAACGCGGTGTTCGCGTGCGCTGCGCGGGCTTAGCTCATCGATGATTTTCATGGAGAGTGAGGGTACACCCCGTCTGCGCCTGCAGCATGCCCGCAGCGGGGGCTCGTGAATATCTCCACCCCTCCCGCGCATGGGTGACAGCGGCCACGCAACCCTTTTCAAGGGGCGGCAAATGGGGGATCACTTTCAGCAAACTGGCCCACATGCCGCCCACAAAATCGGTAATCTGGGCACTTGAACAATTTTCCAACGTTAATTAGGAGAATCATGGCAAAGATTACGTGGACCCGTACCGATGAGGCGCCGCTGCTGGCGACCTACTCCCTCAAGCCCATCGTGGAGGCCTTCGCTTCCACCGCTGGCATCGACGTGGAAACCCGCGATATCTCGCTGGCCGCCCGCATCGCCGCACAGTTCCCGGAGCGCCTGACCGAGGAGCAGAAGGTCGAGGACGCCCTGGCAGAACTGGGCAAGATGGCTAAGACCCCGGAAGCAAATATCATCAAGCTGCCGAATATTTCCGCTTCCCTGGTGCAGCTGAAGAAGGCCATCGCCGAGCTGCAGGCCGCCGGCTACGACCTGCCTGATTACCCGGATAGTCCTTCCACCGAGGAAGAAAAGGACATTGCTGCCCGCTACGATTCCGTCAAGGGCTCCGCCGTTAACCCGGTGCTGCGTGAGGGCAACTCCGACCGCCGCGCACCGGAGGCAGTCAAGAACTTTGTCAAGAAGCACCCGCACCGCATGGGCGAGTGGTCCAAGGACTCCAAGACCAACGTTGCCACCATGGCGGACAACGACTTCCGCCACAATGAAAAGTCCGTCATCCTGGACAACGAGGACACCCTGTCCATCGTGCTGAAGACCGCCGACGGCGAGCAGACCCTGCTGCCGGAGCTGCCGGTTCTCAAGGGTGAGGTCATCGACGGCACCTTCATGTCCGCCAAGGCCCTGGATGAGTTCCTCCTCGCACAGGTCAAGCGCGCCAAGGAAGAGGGCGTGCTCTTCTCCACCCACCTGAAGGCCACCATGATGAAAGTCTCTGACCCCATCCTCTTCGGCCACGTCGTCCGCGCCTTCTTCGCCGATGTGTATGACAAGTACGGCGAGGAGCTGCTGGCTGCCGGCCTCAATGGCGAGAACGGCCTGGGCGCTATTTACGAGGGCCTGAAGAACCTGGACAACGGCGAAGAAATCAAGGCTGCTTTCGATGCTGTGCTTTCCGACGGCCCCGACCTCGCCATGGTCAACTCCCACAAGGGCATCACCAACCTGCACGTGCCTTCCGACGTCATTATTGACGCCTCCATGCCTGCCATGATCCGCACCTCCGGCCACATGTGGAATAAGAACGACGAGGAGCAGGACACCCTCGCCGTCATCCCGGATTCCTCCTACGCCGGCGTCTACCAGGCCGTTATCGAGGACTGCAAGGAAAACGGCGCCTTCGACCCGACCACCATGGGCACCGTGCCGAACGTGGGCCTCATGGCGCAGAAGGCCGAGGAGTACGGCTCCCACAACAAGACCTTCAAGATCCCGGCTGCGGGCACCGTTGAGGTTCGCAACTCCCAGGGCGAGGTTCTCATCTCCCACGACGTGGAGGAAGGCGATATCTGGCGCGCCTGCCAGACCAAGGACGCCCCGATCCAGGACTGGGTCAAGCTCGCCGTCAACCGCGCTCGCCTGTCCGGCATGAAGACCATCTTCTGGCTCGACCCGGAGCGCGGCCACGACCGCAACATCAAGTCCCTGGTGGAGAAGTACCTTAAGGACCACGACACCGAGGGCCTGGATATCTCCATCGAGGATCCGGTTACCGCTACCAAGACCTCCATCGAGCGCATCCGCCGCGGCGAGGACACCATCTCCGTGACCGGCAACGTGCTGCGTGACTACAACACGGACCTCTTCCCCATCCTCGAGCTGGGCACCTCCGCCAAGATGCTGTCTGTAGTTCCGCTCATGGCCGGCGGCGGCCTCTTCGAGACCGGTGCGGGCGGCTCCGCCCCGAAGCACGTCCAGCAGGTCGAGGAAGAAAACCACCTGCGCTGGGATTCCCTCGGCGAGTTCCTGGCCCTGGCCGAGTCCTTCCGCCACGAGAAGCAGACCAACGGCAACGAAAAGGCCGGCGTCCTGGCCGCCACCCTGGACAAGGCCACCGAGCGTCTGCTCAATGAGGGCAAGTCCCCGTCCCGCAAGGCTGGCGAAATCGACAACCGCGGTTCCCACTTCTTCCTGGCCACCTTCTGGGCAGAGGAGCTGGCTAACCAGACCGATGATGCCGATCTCGCCGCTGCGTTCAAGGACGTGGCTTCCCAGCTGTCCTCCCAGGCAGACGAGATTGCCCAGGCACTTGTCGACGCCCAGGGCAACCCCGCCGACCTCGGCGGCTACTACTGGCCGAATGACGAGAAGACCTCTGCTGTCATGCGCCCAGTTGCTCAGTTTAACGAGATCATCGACGGCCTGAAGAAGTAATTTTTCCCAGGCAAAAGCCGCCCCGCAGCGATTTTTGATTCGCTGCGGGGCGGTTTTGGTGTGTCTGCGTGCTTAGAAGCTGTCGAGCCAGGCGGCGTGCACGCGGGCGTCGCCATTTTCTTCTGGGTGGAAGCTCAGCGCCGTCACGGTGCCCTGGCGCATGCCAACCACCGCGTCGCCGTCCTCGCCCGGCACCGTCGCGATGACCTCGACGCCCTCGCCCACGCGGGTGACCAGCGGCGCGCGAATGAAACTCGCCTCGATGTCGAGCGTCTCCTCCCCCGCCGTCACAGGAACCGTGCGCTCTTCGGAAAAGCGCTGGTTGCCGAAGGCGTTGCGGCGCACGGTGACGTCGATAAGCCCCAGCGTCTGCTGCCCCGGCGCGGGGTTATCGAGCTCGCGGGCGCAATAGATGAGCCCCGCGCAGGTCGCGAGCACCGGCAATCCTGCGGCCGCGGTGTCGCGCAGCGGCGCGGCCAGCCCGAAGCTACGCGCCAGCTTATCGATGACGCTCGACTCGCCGCCCGGAATCACCAGCCCGTCGAGGCTGTCCAAGTCGCGCGGCACCCTCACCCGGCGAGTCGCCACACCAAGCCCGTCCAGAATGCGCAGGTGCTCCTCGACGCCGCCCTGCAGCGCCAGCACCCCGACGGTGGCTACCATCCGCGCTCGGCCAGGCGGTGCGGTGCAGGCACGTCGTTGACGTTGATGCCCACCATGGCCTCGCCCAGGCCGCGGGAAAGCTTGGCGAGCTCAGCGGGGTCGTCGTAAAGCGTGGCAGCCTTCACGATGGCCTCCGCGCGTGCCGACGGGTTGCCGGACTTGAAGATGCCGGAGCCGACGAAGACGCCTTCGGCGCCCATCTGGCGGACAAGGGCGGCGTCGGCAGGCGTGGCCACGCCACCGGCAACGAAGAGCACAACCGGGAGCTTGCCGGTCTCCGCAACCTCTGCAACCAGGTCATACGGCGCCTGCAGTTCCTTGGCCGCGACGTAGAGCTCGTCTCGGTCCAGGTGGCGCAGTCGGGCAATCTCGGCCTTAATCGTGCGCAGGTGCTTCACGGCCTCGGAGACGTCGCCGGTGCCGGCCTCGCCCTTGGAGCGAATCATGGCCGCGCCCTCGGTGATGCGGCGCAGCGCCTCGCCCAGGTTGGTCGCACCACACACGAACGGCACGTCGAAGTCCCACTTATTGATGTGGTTGGCATAATCGGCCGGGCTGAGCACCTCGGACTCGTCGATAAAGTCCACACCCAGCTCGCCCAGGATCTGCGCCTCCACAAAATGGCCGATGCGGGCCTTAGCCATGACCGGGATATCCACGGCCTCGACGATGCCCTCGATAAGCTCCGGATCCGACATGCGGGCCACGCCGCCCTGCGCGCGGATATCGGCCGGCACGCGCTCCAGCGCCATCACGGCCGACGCGCCCGCGTCCTCCGCAATGCGCGCCTGCTCCGGCGTGACGACGTCCATGATGACGCCGCCCTTCAACATATCGGCCAGTCCTCGCTTCACGCGGGTGGTAGCGCGTCCTTGTTCATTTACCTGTTCAGTCATAGGTGCCATAGTGACCCACACAAGTGGTACAAGACAAGAGCCATTTTCAGCGTGTTGGATTAGACCACTTATGATGGGCCCGTGCCCCTTCGCCTCGATCCCTCTGATACGCGGCCGCTGCCCGTGCAAATCGCCGCGGCCCTCCGCACCCAGGTTGCCGCCGGCGTCCTCCTGCCCGGCGAGCGCGTTCCTTCGACCCGCCACTTGGCTTCGCAGCTCAGCGTTTCCCGAGGCAGCGTGGTCACCGCCTACGACCAACTCACGGCCGAGGGCTACCTCACCGCCGAGGTTGGCTCCGGCACCGTCATAAACCCGCTGCTTCCCCACGCGCGTGCCCCACGGCCGGAGCCAGCCCCCGCACCGGCCGCCGAGCCCGAACTGGTGTCACTGACCCCCGGCCTGCCCGACACCGCCGGCATCCTCACCCCTGAATGGAGGGCCGCCTGGCGTGCAGCGGCCGTCGACCCTTCCGGCGATCTGCCCCGCGAGGTCGCCGCCCACCTGCGCCACATGCGCGGGCTCACCGTGGACCCGGCCTGCGTACTCATCACCGCCGGTGCCCGCGACGGCCTCTCCGTGCTCCTGCGCTCCCTCAGCCGCCACCTGCGTGTGGGCGTGGAATCCCCCGGCTATCCCAGCTTGCGCCGCGTACCCCAGGCTCTCGGCCACACGTTGGTGGAAATCCCCACCGACCCCGACGGCGTCACCGTCCCCGCGGCCGATCTCGACGCCCTCATTGTCACCCCCAGCCACCAATATCCCTACGGCGGCTCGCTGCCCGCAGCCCGGCGCGCCGAACTCGTCGAATGGGCCCGCGCACACGACGCCCTCCTCATCGAGGACGACTTCGACTCCGAACTGCGCTACGTCGGCCAGCCACTGCCCGCCCTGGCCGCACTCGCCCCGGAACACACCGTGCTGCTGGGTACCTTCTCCTCGGTCATCTCCCCCTCGATTGCCTGCGGCTACCTCGTCGTTCCACCGCGCCTGCGCCCGGCCGTGGACCACGTGCGCGAGGTCTTCGGCCAACCCGTCGGTTCCATTCCCCAGGCCGCGCTCGCCCACTACCTTTCAAGCGGCGCTTTACGACGCCACACCGGCCGCATGCGCCGCACCTACAAACGCCGCCGCAACCTCGTAGCCGAAACGCTCGGCACCATCGATGGCGCGCAACTCCTCCCCATCCACGGTGGCCTTCACGCGGTATTGCTGTGCGACCCAGCCGTGGTCCCCCGCGCCGCCGCCCGCGGCATTAAGCTCACCCCGCTGCGCGATTATTGGGGCGGCGCCGACGCCGAAGATGGCGTCGTCCTCGGCTTCGGCCACCTCAGCGACGCCGAGCTGCGCACGAGCCTCACCGCGGTCGCGGCCGCATTAGGCGAGTGATACCGTCATCTCAAAGGCCATAAAAGAAAGGTGATAAATGTCCCTCGGTCCGCTTGAATTTCTACTCATACTCATTCCGTTCCTCATCCTCGCCGGAATCATCGCCATCGTGGTCAAGCTCGTGCGCAATAGCAACGAAACTCGCGCAAACACCCGCCGCATTGCCGATCAGCTCGAGAAACAAGACCGCCACCGCTAAGCAAGGCACCCCACCAGACCAAGCGCACACTGACCGCTTGGTCTATTTTTATTCTCGTCCCTGCCAGCGGGTTTCACTAAACCCGTTCGCAAGACATACCGCTTGGTCTAGTCTTGCCAAGCATGACGACGAAATACGATAACTCCAATTCCAACTGGTCCTTCGCTACCCGCTCCGTACACGCCGGCCAAAACCTCGACGGGCACCACAACGCCCGCAACGTGCCGATTTACCAGACCACTTCCTACGTCTTTAACGACGCCGAGCACGCGGCCAACCGCTTCAATCTTTCCGACGCCGGCCCCATTTACACCCGCCTGACCAACCCCACCCAGGACGCGTTGGAAGAGCGACTCGCCTCCCTCGAGGGCGGCGTCGCGGCCGTCGCCTTCGCTTCGGGCCAAGCCGCCGAGACCGCAGCCATTTTGAACCTCGCCTCAGCCGGCGACCACATCGTGACCTCCCCGCGCCTCTACGGCGGCACCTCCACCCTCTTTACCGTCACACTCAAGCGCCTAGGCATCGACGTCACCTTCGTCGAGGACCCGGATGACCCGCAATCCTGGCAGGACGCCGTCCAGCCAAATACCAAGGCCTTCTACGGCGAGACCTTCGGCAACCCCGTGGCCGATGTCCTCGATATCCCGGCCATCGCCGAGGTCGCCCACAACAACCAGGTCCCGCTCATCGTAGATAACACCATCGCCACCGCCGCCCTCGCCCGGCCGCTGGACCTCGGCGCGGACATCGTCGTGGTTTCCACCACCAAGTTCTACACCGGCAATGGCTCGGCCATCGGCGGCACGATTATCGACGGCGGCTCTTTCGACTGGACAGTCACCCGCAACGGCGAGCCCGTCTTCCCCTACTTCGTCACCCCTGACGAGGCCTACCACGGCCTGAAGTACGCCGATCTCGGAGCCCCAGCCTTCGCACTCAAGGCCCGCGCCGGCCTGCTACGCGATACCGGCGCCGCCATCTCCCCCTTCAACGCCTGGCTGACGCTGAATGGAATCGAGACGGTGGGGCTGCGCGTCGAAAAGCACAATGCCAACGCCCAGGCCGTTGCCGAGTACCTGGAAGGCCACGCCAAGGTCACCAAGGTCAACTACGCCGGCCTGGATTCCTCGCCGTATAAGGCCACCAAGGAAAAGCTCGGCTACGCCTACACCGGCTCCGTGCTCTCCTTCGACATCGACGGCGGCCGCGAGGAAGCCTGGGCGTTTATCGACGCCCTCAAGCTCCACTCCAACCTC
Organism: Corynebacterium tuberculostearicum; assembly: GCF_022347385.1. Lineage (GTDB taxonomy): Bacteria > Actinomycetota > Actinomycetes > Mycobacteriales > Mycobacteriaceae > Corynebacterium > Corynebacterium tuberculostearicum_M. The sequence continues at coordinate 26,763 of NZ_JAKRDT010000013.1, read as the reverse complement.
GCCAATATCGGCGACACCCGCTCTCTGGCCGTGCACCCGGCAACCACCACGCACTCCCAGTCCGACGAGCCTGCGCTCGCCGCGGCCGGCATCACCCAGTCCACCATCCGCCTGTCCGTGGGCATCGAGCACATCGATGACATCATCGCGGACCTCGAGCTGGGCTTTAACGCGCTGGCATGAAGCTAGTTAGCATCGGCGACTTCCACACCGAAGCCGGCGCCACGCTTGCCGACGCCCACATTGCCTACCACCGCTTCGGCCACCTCCTCGGCGATCCCCACGGCCGCAATAACGTCATTGTGGTCGAACACGCCCTGACCGGTGATTCGAATGTGGCCGAGTGGTGGGCCGATCTGGTCGGCCCTGGCAAGGCGCTAGACACGACGAAGTGGTGCGTTATCGCCACCAATGCGCTGGGCGGCTGCGGCGGCTCCACCGGCCCTGCCTCCCCGCACCCAATCGACGGCCGCGCCTGGGGCTCGCGCTTCCCCGCGCTTTCGGTGCGCGACCTCGTCTCGGCCGAGCGCGCCGCGCTCCGCGAGCTCGGCATCACCCACGTCCACGCCATCATTGGCGGTTCGATGGGTGGCGCGCGCACGCTGGAGTGGACGCTGATGCACCCCGAGGCCGTTGATTCCGCTTGCGTCATTGCCGTATCGGCCCGTGCCTCTGCCTGGCAGATTGGCATCCAGTCGGCGCAGATCGCGGCCATCGAGCAGGATTCCTTCTGGCATGGCGGCGACTACTACGCCTCCGCGCAGCGCCCGCGCGAGGGGCTGGCGGCCGCACGTCGCATTGCACACCTGACGTATCGCGGCGAGCAGGAAATCGACGAGCGCTTCGGTGTCCAGGCCCAGACCGGCGAGAACCCACTCGGGCCCTACCGCCGCCGCAATGAGCGCTTTGCCGTCAACTCCTACCTCGACTATCAGGGCATCAAGCTGGCCGATCGCTTTGACGCCGGCTCCTACGTCACCCTCACCGAGGCGCTCAACCGCCACGATATCGGCCGCGGCCGCGGCGGCCTTAACCGCGCGCTGGGCTCATCCGAGGTGCCGACCATGGTCGTCGGCGTGGACACGGATATCTTGTACCCGTATCACCAGCAGGAACACATCTCGCGCAACCTCGGCAACCTGCTGGCGATGGCGAAGGTTGTCTCCCCGGTAGGCCACGACGCTTTTCTTACCGAGTCACGCCAGATGGATCGCATCTTGCGCAACTTCCTCACCCTTTCCCAACCGGACCCGAGCATCGATTCTGCGGCGGGCGATCCCACCGAGTACTCGATTTAAAGGCTCACTGCATCTACGATCGCCGAAGCTGCGCAGCGCGCACCATCGATAAGGTGTGCGGCACGCTGCGCTGGTCCTATGGCCAGTCGTGGCGAGCAGAGGCGGGACGGGGCTCAGCAGTCTTCGGGCGGTGTGGCCCAGGGCGGACGCCAGACGATACCTTCGCCGGGGCGGCGCTCGAGCCGGCCGCGGCGCGGCGGCGCATTGGGGTCATCATCATTGACCCCGTTGTGATACTTGCAGGCCATGGTGAGGTTCTCGGGATTCGTGTCCCCACCGAGCAGCCACGGGGTGAGGTGGTGGACTTGGCATTCATCCGCTGGCGTATGACAGTCGGGCCACGGACACACAGGATTTTCCGCCATCGCCATCTGGCGTTGCTTCCATGTAGCCCGGCGCCGCGATTGATAGAGGTTTACTGGGCCGGTGACGGGGTGGATGAGGGTGATAAGGCCGACGTCGGCAAGCGCGCGGCGGGCAAGGTCCGCACCAGAAATCTGTGCGCCATTGGTCAGCTGCAGGGTGACGTCCTCGCCGTGGGTGACCTTGACCATCTCATTGAGGGTGAGCACCACATTGGTGGTGATTGTGGAGGCGGCGGCACCCTGGGAAAAGACGCGGCGGGCATCGGCGACGGTGGAGACATGGTTATTAATCTCTGCCACCAGTTCGGACTCGGCGGTAATGGTCAGTGTCCACAGGTCGTCGCGGCGGCGGGTCAGGCGCACGCCCTCAGAGCGCTTGGTGGTACGCTCCTCGCGCACCAGGCGGCGGGCGCGCTTTTCAATCTCGCTGGTAGCAACGCGCAGGGCGCAGAGTTCCTCGCGCAGTGCCCAGGCCGCGCGCTGGGTTTTCATCTTCTGCGCGTAGTGCTCGATGATTTTTAGCGCGTCGAGCGGCAGCGTAGTGCGGCGGGCGGTGCGCTGCTTGGCGCGAAAGGAGGTGCGGCCGAAGTAGGTATCAGCAAGGCGGGCAAACTCGGCGGCCTCGCGATCGCTAAAGCCCTTATCGACGAGCTCTTCTACCGACAGCCCAGCGCACTCCTCGATGAGCACCATCGGGGAGTTCACGGCAGCCAGGTAGTTCGAAATCATGGCCCCGAGCCTAAGCCGGCCGCGCAACCCAGCGCGCGGTGGCGGCCCGGAGCTTGTGGATAACCGGCCATATTTCGGCTCTGCGGGCCGGTATCGGTGACGCTTCTACAAAAAGCTGTGGATAACTAGCTCCCGAGCGAGTCCACCGAAAAGGCCAGAAAGGCCATCGTGGCGCCGAGCAGGCCGGTAAAGCAGGCGTCGAAGCGGCGCGAGCGTACGGCCAGCACGCCGACGCGACTGGAATCACACGTCAGTCGGACCACGGTGAGCCACAGCAAAGCCAGGCCGAGGAGGAATGTGGCCCGGCGCCAGTACTCGAAGGCCGCGTAGCCGCCAGAGACGACCACGCCCGCCACGAACATGCCGATAGCCGCCCACTGCGCGGCGGGAGGCAGCGGGGAGGGCGCGAGACCGGCATCGTGCGGGTTGTCTAGATTCACGCCAACTTTTCCGCGCGCTCGACGATATTGCGCACCAAGAAGGCACGGGTCAGCGGGCCGACGCCGCCCGGGTTCGGCGAGACGAATCCGGCCTTGTCCCAGCAGTCTGGGTGGATGTCGCCGGTGAGCTTGCCGTCGACGCGGGAGACTCCGACGTCGAGAAGCGCGGCGCCTTCCTTAATCATGTCCGCAGTGAGCATGTGGGGCTGGCCGGCGGCGGCGATGACGATATCGGCCTCGCGGGTCTCGGCGGCCAGGTCCTTGGTGCCGGTGTGGCAGAGGGTGACGGTGGAGTTCTCGCTGCGGCGGGTAAGCATCAGGCCGATGGGACGGCCCACGGTCACGCCGCGGCCGATGACCACGGTCTTGGCGCCGTCAAGCTCAACGCCGAAACGGCGCAGCAGGTGCAGGCAGCCGTTCGGGGTACAAGGCAGGGGCGCGTCCTCGTTGAGCACGAGCTTGCCCAGGTTGACCGGGTGCAGGCCGTCGGCATCCTTTTCGGGGTCGATGCGCTCGAGGATGGCGTTTTCATCCAAGTGCTTGGGCAGCGGGAGCTGGACGATGTAGCCGGTGCAGGCGTCATCGGCATTGAGCTCATCGATGACGGCCTCAAGTTCTTCCTGTGTGATATCGGCCGGCAGGTCCTTGCGGATGGAGTTGATGCCGAGCTTTTCGCAGTCGCGGTGCTTCATCTTCACATAGGACTGGGAGCCGGGGTCTTCGCCGACCAAGACGGTGGCGAGGCCGGGCGTAATCCCCTTGTCCTTCAGTGCGGCCACGCGCTGGGCGAGGTCGGCGAAAATCTCGTCGCGGTACAGTGTGCCATCTAGTTTGGTAGCGCTCATAGCCACCATCCTAGACTGAAGGCATGAGCCAGCTGCACATTGTCTTTGATAACCCGGTCATTCCTACTAATACGGGCAACGCCATCCGCACGGCCGCGGTAACAGGCGCGAGCCTGCACCTGATTGAGCCGCTGGGCTTTAATTTCGACGATAAACACTTAAAGCGCGCCGGACTGGATTATCACGATCTGGCCGATGTGCAGATTCACAAGGATTTTCAGGCCTGCATGGACGCGCTGCCGGGGGCGCGCGTCTTCGCGTTTACCACGCATACGGATAAGTGGTTTACGGATATCGAATACCAGGAGGGCGATGTCTTGCTCTTCGGCACGGAGCCGACTGGCCTGCCGGAGGAGCATATTAACCATCCGCGCGTGACGGACCGCGTGCGCATTCCGATGGTGCCGGCCAGGCGCTCGATGAACCTGTCGAATTCGGCGTCGACGGCCGTATTCGAAGCGTGGCGCCAGCTGGGATTTAACGGGGCGGTTTAAGCCCTGGCAGCTGGCGGGAGCGCAGGCGGGCAAGGAGTGCGGTGGCGTCGGCAAGCGTGAGGTTGCGCGCGGCCATGCGCACGGGCCCTTGGACTAGGTCGAGGTCGACGGTGGCCAAGCCGAGCGCCTGGGAAATCGGCCCGCGGCGGTAGGTTAGCTCCTGGATATGGGAGGTGTGGATGGCCTTGACGCGGCGGTTGAGCCGGCCGTTGCGCACGATAACGTAGTCGCCGGTGAGCGCGACGGTTTGCTGGCGGTAATCCAGCGGGGAGACCCATTTGGCGCGGGCTGGCGAGGCGTAGGTGGGTGCGGCGTCGGCCGGCAGGAATTGCCGGGCTTGGGCGAGGGTGCCCACCGGCAGGATGCGGGTGGAGCCAGAAGCCTTGCCGCTTGCCGACGCCCCATATCCCGCCACCGAAACCCTCACCTCGTACCAGCCCAGCGGCCGCCACAGGAACGGCTGGGTAATTTGTACGGCGTGGATGCGGTCGAGGCGGATGCTTTGACGGCGGCGGTCGGCCAGACCGTAGGTGATGTTGAGTACCTCGCCGTCGGTGCGGGCGGTGTAGCGCCAGGAGGAATCGAGCACGTTCCAGGCGTTGGGGAGCGCGCCGACGAGGATGGGCAGCGCGGCCGATAGCGGCAGCCGCGTAACCACAACGAGGATGAGGAAGCCGACGAGGAAAAGCGTGGACGTGCGCAACGCGGCCGCAATCAGGGAGCGGGCGATGGGAATTTCGGGCACGAGAGCTGGTTCCTCGGCCGGTTCTTCAGACGATTCCTCGGCCGGCGCCTCGGTTTGGGAGGTGGGAGCGCCGTGCACGCGGGCGAGGATGTCATCGCGTAAGGCCTCGGCATCGGACTTTTTTAGGTAGGCGATTTCGATGACAGATGATTGGCCGCCTGCGGTTTCCACCCGCACGGCCGCAAGACGAAAGAGGCGAGCGATGACGGGCTCGACGACGTCGACGGCCTGGGTGCGGTCATAGCGCGCGGTGCGCAGTTGGGTGGAAAAGAGTCCGCGGCGCAGGGAGAGCTCGTCCCCGCCGAGCTGGTAGCCCATGCGGCGCCACCACAGGCCGGAGGCGAGCCACACGACCGCGCAGACCGCAACGAACGCGGCGAAAGCTAAGGCAGTATCGCGCAGGGCCTCGCCGCGGTGCTCGCCGGTGATGAAGGCGAAGATATCGCGCAGGGCTTCCAGGTTGACGTTGAGGGCGAAGGCCGCGATGAGGGCCAGGATCACTGACCATAGGCGCAGCAGTGGGGTAAGACGGTGGACGCGGCGGAAGCTTGGTTGGGTGCTGGACTGGTCGTTCATAGGCCGCTCATCCGTTCGCGGGCTTGGTGGGCAAGGCGGGTGCGGAGGGCGTCGGCAAGCGGGGCTTCCAGGCCCTTAATGGTGGCGTCCGTGCTGGCTGAGGCCGTGTGGAGCTGCAGCTTTTTCAGCCCGAGGGCGCGGTCGATGGGCCCGGAGGTCACGTCGACGAATTGGATGCGGCCGTAGGGCACCACGGTGAAGGAATGCCAGAGCTTGCCGCGAGTGATAAGCAGCTCGTCGTCGGTCTCGAGCCAGCCCATGTTGCGCACCTGGGCGGGGATGAGCCAGAGCAGCCAGAAGAATAGGGCGACGAAAAGCCCGGCCGCCCAGTAGAACCACGGGGTCCACCAGAAACCTGCCGCACCGGCGGCCGCCGCGAGGACAATCATCCAGCTCAGGTGGTGGATATAGCGCGAGGCCACCAGGCGTGGCGAGACGGGATTCATTTCTTCGCTCATAGTTATTGACAGTATCAATCGGGCCATACCCTTGCGCACCTTATCGTTACTCGATATTATCGAATTGCGACAACATCGAAAGTCGATAAGAAATCGGCGGAAAGGATTGTCATGACCACCCCACAACCCACCTCCAAGGCCGAGCGCCGCGAAATTAACGCGGCGGCCGGCATCTGCCTCCTTACCATCGTCATCCTCGGCCCTACCTACCTGCGTGAGCTTGCCACCGGACGCTTTTCCACCGCACTGAGCGCAGCCATCCCAGAAGGCCTAAGCAAACACAACCTCGACGGCGGACCATTCTGGATGCTCACCGCAGCACTCGTCGTTAAGATTGCGGCTATTTTGATCATCGCGTTCTTTACCTACCGTCTGGTCAAGCCCATGCTTCGCGGGCAGGTCTTCACTACGAAAAATATTCGCTTCCTCAATGGAATAGCCATCGGGATTCTCGTCTGGTTTATCGGACGCTTCCCGCTCGAAGGTATGGGCAACAACTGGGCCTCTTCACAGCTAGGGATCGACTGGTGGTCCAGCCAGAGCGGAACGTCATTTGGCGAGCTCGCGCTGCTTTACCTCTTTGCCTGCGCCCTACAACTCTTCTCAGCCGCCATCAAGCGCGGCTGCAAGCTAGAAGAGGAGGTCGAAGGACTTGTCTGAGCCACAAGGGCCCCAGGTAGTCTGCCACCTCGACCGAATAATGGAAGAGCGCGGCATAACCGGAGCGGCACTCGCTAAAGAAGTAGGTATCACCCCAGTTAACCTCTCCGTATTGAAGAATAATCGTGCCAAAGCCGTACGCTTTAGCACCCTCGCAGCACTGTGTGCGGCGCTGGACTGCCAGCCGGGAGATATCTTCGGCGTCGAATAGCAACCCTTGCCAGGACGTTGGGTTTATGCAATACTTTGACTCATGTCCCCAAAGAAGAAGCCCTCCGCACCCATTTATAACCGGGTACGCGTGCTGCGCGCCGAGCGGGACATGTCGCGCGCGCAGCTGGCTGAGGCCATCGACGTCAATCCCCAGACCGTCGGAGCCCTCGAGCGCGGGGACCACTCCCCCAGCCTGGACCTAGCCTTTCGCGTCTGCGAAGTCTTTGACCTTCCGGTGGAGGCTATCTTTTCCCGCCAGGAATTTGCCCCTATGTCCACTGAAATCTATAGGAAGAATTCCTAATGGCTACCACAATTCCCGCCTCTGTTTCCCGCCGCAAGCGCTTGATCCTAGCCGGCGACATTTTTCTCGGCCTGGCCATCGTGGCGGCGGCCCTGCACTTCTTCGCGCTTGGCTTGTCTAATCTGCTGTGGCCGATAGCTGGCATTGCGGCGACCATGTGCACCACGTGGCTGCGCCAGTCCATTCGGCACCTCGACGTTCCCACTACGGAGATGGATGAGTACGAGCTGCGCCTGCATACCGACGCCCGCGACAAAGGCCTGAAAACCGCATTGGCCACGGCCATAGTGCTCTTCCTCGTCGCCGGCGCCACCGCTTTTGGGCTGCGCTTCTTCGGCGCGGAGCACGTTGCGGTGGAGCAGGCGACCTCGGGGGCCAATATCGCCATCTTCTTTGCCAAGCTCATCTATATCCAGCTGCTGTGGATTCCATTTGCGGTAGCCAAGGAATTGGCCAATAAGCTCAACGCGGACGAGCTGCGCGGCGGCGGCAACTAGCGGAAGTCGCGGGAGCCGCGGGAGAGGAATTCACCAAAGTCCAACGGCTCGAGCTTATCCGCGACCACGCTGACCGCGCCGGTGGCATTTTGCACGATGCCGCGGATAATCATCGCGCGGGCGGTGCGGGCCAGCACCTTATGCCGCGACCACAATCCGGGTGAAACCATCACGTTCATCAGGCCGGTTTCATCCTCCACGCCCAAAAAGGTCAGGCCAGAAGCAGTGCGCGGGCGCTGGCGGTGAGTAATAATGCCGGCGATGCGCACGCGGGTGCCATCGGGGATATGGGGGAGCTGGGAGGCAGGGAGGACGTCGGCAAGCGAGGCACGCACCAGCTCCATCGGCTGCTGATTATGGGTCACGCCGGTAGCGGCGACGTCGGTAGCCATGAGCTCAAACGCGGACATACCGGGCAGGTGCGGCGAAGCCAGGGCGGAGGTACCAGGCAACATGCCCTCGCGCTCGGTGGCGGCGACGCCAGCCTGCCACAGCGCTTGGCGACGATCCAGCCCCAGACACTCCAACGCCCCGGCCGTAGCCAGCGCCTCCACCTGCTCCACGCTGAGATCCGCCCGGCGCGAAAGATCGGACACACTAGTAAAAGGCGCGGCCGCCTCCACACGCTCGGCGGCGGACTCCCCCAGCCCCTTGATGAGGTTAAGGCCCAAACGGATCTCGGACGACCCCGTCGCACGAGCCTGGGCACCGGAGTCATTGATGCTTACCGGCAGCACCTGCACGCCGTGACGACGGGCGTCTTGGATGAGCGACTGCGGGGAGTAGAAACCCATCGGTTGCGCGCGCAGCAACCCCACGCAGAATTCCGCCGGATAGTGGTACTTAAACCACGCGGAAAAATACACCAGCGAGGCAAAGGACTGCGAGTGGGATTCCGGGAAGCCATAGGCGGCGAAGGCCACGATTTTGGCCCACAGCTTTTCTGCCACCTCGCCCTCGATACCGTTGGTCTCGCGCAGGCCGGCAAAGAAGCGGCTGCGCAGCGCGGCCATCTTTTCCGGTGAGCGCTTCGACCCCATGGCGCGGCGCAGGTCATCGGCCTCGGCACCGGAAAAACCGGCGGCGTCGACAGCGATCTGCATCAACTGCTCCTGGAAGAGCGGGATGCCTAACGTCTTGCCCAGGGATTTTTCCAGCACCGGATGGTCATAGGTCACCTCTTCCAAGCCATCGCGGCGGCGCAGGTAGGGGTGCACGGACCCGCCCTGGATAGGACCGGGACGAATGAGCGCGACCTCGACCACCAGGTCAAAGAAGCGGCGCGGTTTCAGCCGCGGTAGCGTGGCTAGCTGCGCGCGGGATTCCACTTGGAATACGCCCACCGCATCGGCGCGGCAGAGCATGTCATAGACCTCCGGCTCGGCGAGGTCGAGCTCCCACAGGTGTACTTCGCGGCCAGTGGTGGCGCGCACGGCATCGATCATGTGGTGCAGCGCCTCCAACATGCCCAGCCCCAAGAGATCGAATTTCACCAGGCCGGCGGCCGCGCAATCGTCCTTATCCCACTGCAGTACGGAGCGATTTTCCATGCGCGCCCATTCCATAGGAACGACGTCCGCAATGGGGCGGTCACACAGCACCATGCCACCGGAGTGGATGCCCAGGTGGCGGGGCTGGCCGAGGAATTGCTCGGCTAAAGAGGAGACGTCGGCAGGCGGCTCGGAGGTACCTTTCGACCACGCATCGGCCGAGCCCTGCGGGTAGCCCAACGCGCGGGCGGCATCGCGGGTAGCTCCCTTGCGGCGATAGGTAATGACATTGGCCACCTGCGCGGCGCGATCGCGGCCGTGGGCGCGGTAGACATACTGGATGACTTCCTCGCGGCGGCCGGACTCGATGTCGATATCAATATCAGGCGGGCCATCACGGTCTGGGGAGAGAAAGCGCTCGAAAAGCAGCTGCGCGGAGATGGGCTCCGCATTGGTAATGCCCAGCGCAAAGCACACCGCGGAGTTGGCGGCCGAGCCGCGGCCTTGGCACAGAATATTCTCGCGGCGGCAAAAATCCACCAGGTCGCACACGATTAGGAAGTAGCCGGGGAAGCCCAGCTGCTTGATGACGCCCAACTCATGCCCAATCTGCTTCCGCGCCGCCTGCCTAATCTCGGCCGGGCGCGAGGCATAGCGGTCCTTGGCGCGGCGCCAGACCTCGTGTTCCAGCCAGCTCATTTCGGTGTACCCCTCCGGCACCGGAAAATGCGGCAGGTTGGGCGCGAGGGCGTCCCAGGTAAAGGAGCACTCGCGGGCGAGCGCCACGGTTTCGGCAATGAGCTCCGGCCGATCCGGCAAGAGTTGCGCCATCTGCTCGCCGGATCGCAGCCAGCCAGCCCCCATGGGGTGGGCATGCGGCGCGGCGGCCGCAAGAGATTCGCGCCGGGCTAGGGCACGCTTGGCGGCGGCGAGCCGAGTTTGGTCGCGGGTCGCGGCCGCGGGCCGTGCGGTTGCGATGGCCCGCAGGTTATTGTATTTATCGAGGAAACGGTGCCGATCCGCATCCTCGGGGGACATGCTGCAAGAATATTCGAGAACTATGCTGTCTATTTTTATTCTTTCGAGCAGGTTATCGATTTCCGCTAGCGCCTCCGGCCCCACCAGAAAGAAGCACTCCCCTTCCAGTTCGCGCGCCACCTCATCCAAGGGCGGATAGGCTACGCGATCCTTCTCCCCGGCTTCCATCCGGGCGCGCGCGATGAGGCGCGACAGGCGGCGATAGCCCTCCGGAGTGCGCGCCAGCACGGTCACCGGAGCCTCCGCGAGCGATAGCTCCGCGCCATATACGGCCGGAAGGCCTGCTTTAGCAGCAGCTTCGGCGAATTTCATGAGTCCATAAAAACCATCGCGGTCCACGATGGCCAACCCCTCAAGGCCTAGCTCCACAGCCCGGCCCACCAGCTCCTCCGGCTCGGCAGCGCCGTCAAGAAAACTATAGGAACTTACCGCATGCAGCTCCGCAAAAGGCACGGCGGAGTGGCCGCGCCGGGCAGGAACCGTTGGCCCATGAAGGTGATTAACCGACACGGGCGCAGCAGATTCACGGCCGGAGAGGATACGCTCCACCCGCGACCACGACAGCGCCTTTCCGCCATTAAATTTCACCCCACACAGCGTAATATCGAATCATTGTTCTAGACAAGCCGGTGGGACGTGATGCCCGCAATAGACAAAGCGGTTCGCTGATTGCTAAGTTGCTAAACAAGCAAATTATTTCAACTCCTACAAGAAGGGGATTCCCCATGCAGATCCGTCGCGTAGTGGCTGCTACCGCCGCCGTAACCATCGCTGCCACCAGCCTGGTGGCATGCTCTTCCGACTCCGATGACTCCAAGACCATCAAAGTCGGCACCACCGATGACGCAAAGAAGGCTTGGGTAGCGTTCGAGCAGGAAGCAAAGAACGCAGGCTATGACATCGATATCCAGCCTTTCGCGGATTACAACACCCCGAACCAGGCCCTGGACCAGGGCGAGCTGGACACCAATAACTTCCAGCACCTGAAGTTCTTGGCGGAGTATAACCACGGCAACGGCACCAACCTGGTGCCTATCGTGGCTACCGAGATCGTGCCGCTGGCACTGTTCTGGAAGGACCACGACTCCCTCGACGGCATCGAGGGCGAAGAAGTCGCCATCCCGAATGACTCCACCAACCAGGCTCGCGCCATCAACGTGCTGGTTCAGGCCGGCCTTCTTACCCTGAAGGACAAGGACAACCTGGAGCCCACCCCGCTGGACATCGATGAGAAGAAGTCCAAGGTCAAGGTCACCCCGGTAGATGCCGCACAGACCACGTCCGCACACGGCGAGGGCACCCCGGCGATTATCAATAACTCCTTCTTGGAGCGCGCCGGCATCGACCCAGCCACCGCCATCTTCCAGGACGACCCGAACTCTGAAGAGGCAGAGCCGTACATCAACGTCTTCGCCGTCCGCGAGGAAGATGCCGATAACGAGGACATCAAGAAGCTCGCCGAGCTATGGCACAGCGACGCCGTCCAGGAGGGCGTTGACGAAGACTCCGCCGGCACCTCCGTCGAGGTGGAGCGCAGCCAGGAGGATCTGCAGAAGATCCTGGATAAGCTCGAAGCAGATCTGGACTAATCACCCTTGCTTTTACCCCGCCGGAGACCCCGGCGGGGTTTGGCACTTTCCTAGCTAAGGACGCAAACACGTGGCAGATTCCACCCACCGCGGCACCCGCATTGAGTTCCGCGAGATCACCAAGATCTTTAAGCAGAAAAAAGCGCGAATTAAGGCGCTCGACCATGTCTCCATGACCATCGAGCCTGGCGAAATCGTCGGCATCATTGGTTATTCCGGCGCCGGCAAGTCCACCCTCGTGCGCATGATCAACGGCCTGGACACCCCATCCTCTGGCGAGCTACTGCTCGACGAGACCAATATCGTTGGCATGTCCGAGCGGAAACTGCGTGGCATTCGCCGCAATATCGGCATGATCTTCCAGCAGTTCAACCTGATGAGCTCGCGCACCGCGGCCGGCAATATTGAATACCCGCTGCAGCTGCAGGGCGTCGGCAAGCAAGAGCGCGCCCAGCGCGTGCAAGAACTGCTGGACTTCGTCGGCCTAGGAGACAAGGGCAAGAGCTACCCGGAGCAGCTTTCCGGCGGCCAGAAGCAGCGCGTTGGCATTGCCCGTGCGCTGGCCACCAACCCTTCGCTGCTGCTTGCCGACGAAGCCACTTCCGCCCTCGACCCCACCACCACGCAGGAAGTCCTCGACCTGCTGCGCCGGGTGAACAAGGAATTCGGCATCACCATCGTCGTTATTACCCACGAGATGGAAGTCGTACGCTCCATCGCCGATAAGGTCGCCGTGATGGAAAACGGCCGCGTAGTAGAACAAGGCAGCGTCTACGAAGTCTTCTCCAACCCGCAGACCTCCGTGGCCGCCAAGTTCGTGGCCACCTCGCTGCGCAACGAACCCGACGTCGTCGAAACCGACGACCTGCTCGCGCACGAAGGCCGCCTGTTTACCATCAACCTCACCGAGGAATCTGGCTTCTTCACCGCCGCCGCTCGGCTCAAGGAAGCCGGCGTGTCCATCGCCGTCGTGCACGGCGGTATCACCACGTTGCAGCAGCATTCCTTTGGCAAGCTGACCGTGCGACTCAGCGGCGATAATAACGCCATCGAAGAGTTCTACCGCACGCTTTCTACCACCACCCAGATTGAGGAGATTGCACGATGACCGTCACCAACCTCGCCCAAGCCAACTGGGATCGCCTTGGCCCCTCGCTCGCCGACGCCATCGTCGACACCCTCATCATGGTCTCGACCACCCTCATCGTCTCCGGCATCCTCGGCCTTGGCCTAGGCATGCTGCTCTACACCACCCGCACGGGCGGCATCCTGCAAAACAGGTTTGTCTACGTCATTGTTAACCTGCTGGTGAACTTCGTCCGCCCCATCCCCTTCATCATTTTGCTGGCCTTTGCCCAGCCACTGACCGTCGCCGTAATGGGAGGTTCCATCGGCCGCGGCCCAGCGACCTTCGTCATGGTCATCGCCGCGACCTTCTCTGTGGCCCGCGTGGTGGAGCAAAACCTCGTGGCTATCGATCCCGGTGTTATCGAGGCCGCCCGCTCCATGGGTGCCTCGCCGTGGAAGATCATTACCTCCGTGATCGTTCCGGAGGCCCTCGGCCCGCTGATTCTGGGCTACACCTTCCTGTTCATCGCCATCGTGGATATGTCCGCCATGGCCGGCTACGTCGGCGGCGGCGGCTTGGGTGACTTTGCCATCGTCTACGGCTACCGCGCCTTTGAGTGGGAAGTCACCGTCGTGGCCACACTCATCATCATCGTGCTGGTGCAGGCCGCCCAGTTCCTCGGCAACTGGCTCTCTTCCAAGGTCATGCGCCGCTAGCCCCCGCTTGCCGACGCCGCCCCCACCCCGCGCAGCCTACCCCGCGACCGGCTCCACGCCGGTCGCTACGATGGCCTGGCCTTTCTTCGGCGCATCGCCGCACGAGGAAACCACGCCTTCTACCTCGCGCTCCTCGAGCGCCACGCGCCAGCGCCGGCCGTCAGCGTGGCTGACCTCGCCGCCGTCGGTGGCGGTGAGCTGGCCATAGGAGAGGTCCTCGCCGGCGTCGATAAGCGCGCGGGCCACCGCCAACTCCGCCACCTGGCCGCGCGGGCCGAAAATACCGCGCCCGCGATTTACCGGGTAGAAATACTTCCCCTTCGCCGCCGCCGCAATCATCTGCGCGGCGGCTTCTTTATTCATGCGGCCAAAGGAATAGGCCCATGGCATGAGCATGACCGACGGCGCGAACCGGTGCCCCTTCGTGTGCGAGGTCTCCCACACCATATCCGGATAATCCGCCACCAGCTCCGCAGCCAGCGGCCGGCCCTTGACCGCACAGCACGTATCGCGCTTCGCATGCGTACACACCAGCACTAGCGGCGTATCCAAAGAGCCGCCCCCATTGCGGCCAGGCCCGGTCAGATCCAGATCGAGGATTTTCTCTGGGCCCGTCAGCAGCACGAGTTCCATCACGCCCTGTTCGGCCCACACCAGGTAGCAGCGGTGCATCTTGCCCACCTGGCGACCGTTGCGGCCCGGCCGGCGAATAAGCTGCAGCCCCGCCGCGCCCTTCAGCTTGGACTTAAGCTGCGCTGTGAGCTCCGGCCCAAAGGTATCGCCATCAAGCACGTCTCGCGACCATCCACCCGGCCACTCGAAAAGCACATAGACGGATTCCTTCTTCGCCGTGCCCGGCAGCGGCTCTACCTGGATATCTGAACAGAACTCGGTCATATACCTAAGCCTAACCTTTCTGCATTCCAGCTCACACCCTTGGCAACAATTCGGCCACGAAGTACCCCCTCAGCTATACAGTTCACGGCCGAAAATATAACCTAGGGGACATGTTGAAAGTCCGTCTCGCCGCAACGCTTCTCGTCGCTGCTTCTCTCAGCGGCTGCGCCGCCCACGAGACGGACCGCACCACCATGGCCGCGTCTGCGGATAACTCCCAGCTCAATCCGCTAGGCCAGGCCAATATGGAGATGAAAACCCTCCGGCCGCAGGCGCCCTCCGAGCTCACGGTGACCGACGTGCGCATCGGCCGGCACGAGGGTTTTGAGCGCGTTGTCTTCGAGCTCGATGGCGGCGGCGCTCCCGGCTGGTTCGTGGATTACGCCGACACGCCCACACAGCAGGGTTCCGGCAAGACCATTGACTACTCCGGCGAGACCGCACTCAATGTCAATATCGACGGCGTGGTCTACCCCTTCGAGGCAGGCAAGGACGATCCCCGCATCGGCGTGGTGGATGCCCCTACGGAAGGAATTGTCACCCAAGTGGTCAATGGCGGCACCTACGAGGGCCGCTGCCAATTTGTCATCGGCATGACCTCTCGCAAGCCTTATTCCGTGCAGGTGCTCGATAACCCCACCCGCCTCGTGGTCGATATTCGCGATTAATAGGTCGCCTCAACCCGCCAGCGACCGCCGGACCATACCAAGAGCCAGGCCCGCTGATGCTCTTCGTGGTCGGATTGGCCCACCACCTGCAGGCGCGCTACGTGTTGCGGGGTATCGGTCCACCACTGCGTATCCACCGGCCACGGCCCGGCCCAGCCCAGCACGCGGAAGCGATGCGCGCCCCAGCCCAAGGCCACCGGCACCCCGGACAAGAGGGCCTCGGCGGTAACGAAGACGGGGCGCCCGGCGGCGTCGATAAGCCGAATGCGCGCGGCCGGGTGGTTCGGCCCACCGCCCAGCCGCGCGGGCAGGGGCGCGGGAATGCGGCCGGGCCACTCGCCCTGCGGCGGGGCGTCGCGCTGCTCGCCATAGGGCACATACTCGATGCGCTCGGCCACCCCACGGCCGCCCACCGCCCGCGGCTGCAGCACACGATCCACCCCCAGCTGCGATTGCACGCGGGCGATCACGCGTTTGACCTGCTCCTGCGATCCTTCCCCGCCCCAGAGACCTGCAGCGGACGGGGCGGCGACCTCCACCGGCTCCAGCGCTAGGCGGCGAATGGCCGCGCCCTCACCAGTAGCGCGCGTGAGCCAGCCATCGAGCTGCCAACGCACCCGGTCCGCGGTAGCCTGCTCCGTCAGCGCTTCCTGCGTGCGCCACACCCGCGCCAGCTCCTCACCGGTGCCAAACTCCGCCACCACGCGCAGCCGCAGGCACACCTTGCCGGCCGCTTCCAAGCGGGCATGCAGCCGGGCCGCTAGCTGACGGGCTGCGAAGGCCGCCGCGTCCACGCGCTCGATGCGCTCTTCCATTTCCACCGCCAGATCCGGGCGCGCCAGCTCTGGGGCCACGCGCCTATCCGCACGGGCCTGGGCCAGTTCGTGGGCACGGCGGCCCGGCTCACCAAACCGGGTGGCTACCTGCTTAAACGGCAGCGCGGCTAAGTCGCCCAGACGCCGCATGCCCAGCTTATCCAGCTGTGCGATAAACCCAGCCTCAAAGCCCAAGGCCTCATCGGCCGCCAGCACGCCTATGGGCTGGGTAGCCAAAAACTCCCGCGAGCCGCCCTCTGGCACCACCGCGCCCACACCGCGGTGCCGGGCCGCGATGACGGCCGTGGCAATCTCATCGGCGACGCCGAGGGTGGAGTCGAAGCCGGCGTACGAAGAGGCGTCGACAAGCATCTCTAGTGCTTTCTCCCCGTGGTAGCGCAGCGCCGCGCCCGCATCCACAATCGCCAGGCCTGGGCGCAGCACCTCCACCGAGGACGCCACCGCATCTAAGCCGGCCGCAACCTCCGCAAACGCCGCGCCATCCCGGTCCGGATTGGCCTCCACCACTGCGGCCTCGGGGCACAGCGCTTGGGCCTGGCGCAGGCGCATCCCACGCCGCACGCCCGCTCGGCGCGCCTTCCTATCGCACACCGCCACCGCGTGATTGCGCGCAATAACCATAGGGCCCTGCCCACCGGCGGCCTGGATGGGCCAATCCGGAAACCACACGGCCGCTACCCTCATACGGCCTCCAACCGGCGACGCTCACCTACCGTGAGCACCCCGCGCGAGGCACCCTGCTTCGAGGTCACCTCCACGTCCATGTCCACTCCGCGAATGCGTCCGCTGCCCTTGCCGACGCCCCGATAGGCACTCACCCGCGCCCCTATCCCCACCGCCGTGCCGGGCAGGCGCGTGCCCACCGTAAGCACCGCCGCGCGCCCACCGCGCACCTTCGCCAGCACCGGCCGAGCCTTGGTAGGGCTCACCTCGCCGGGCGGCCCATGGTGGATAACGAGGTCCAACCCCTCCGCCAATACTCCCGTCACCATCCAGGATTCCAGGCCCGGATCCGGCACGGTTACCACGCGTTCGATAGCGCCTTCCTCGGCCACTTGTGCGAGTAGCAAATCCGGCCACCCCACCACTCCCACATACCCGCCACGGGCGGTGAGGTGACAGATAAGCTCCACCACCAGCGCTGGGCAGCTCGCACAGTGCACCACCTGTCGGCGCGCCAACCCACCTGCGGGAAGCAAGCGCGCCAGGCCAGGGAGCGTATCTACCAGCTCTTCTTCCGGGCCGCGCTCCATAGCGCGCATGCGGGTACGCAGCATCGCCACGCGGTCCGACCTACTTAGCCCGGCCACCGCTTTCTCTAGGCGAACGCTCGTTTGACTCACCCGAATAGTATGAACCCTCACCCGGACACATGCAAGTGTATGTTCGAATGGTAGCCTTAGCGGCATGAACTTCAACGCTGCCTACGGCGCCATGCGCGAGCACACCACCCCCATCCCCACTCCGCCATGGGTGCGCTTGGGCTCGTCCATCCTCATCGGTGCGGCCGTGGCACTCTTGGCTAGCCGCGCGCATATCTTTGCCGCACTGGTTGGGGCGCTCGTATGCCTCGTGGCGGCCTTCGTTCTCGTCTTTGCCCACCCCTACCGCCGCGCGATGCGCGCTTATGCCGACAAGCGCAACGTCACTCTGGTTCCCACCATCGCACAGCTCGTGCCGCTTATGGTCTTGTGGCTTATGGTGATGCTCGCGCCCATCGTGTCCCTGCCTGCATGGGGTGCCGGCCTGGTGTGGCTCGTGGTCTTTGGGCTGAGCTTTTTCGTCTTCCCCCATGTGGATGGCACGCGCCGGCTCGCGTTTGCCTAATCTAAACGACACTTTTCGAGGTTATCCACAGCTTTTCGGCCCACGGCGGGTATGCGGGCCGGGTTATCCACAGAATCGGCCGTAGCGGTTGCGCCGGCCGTGCGCTGGTGTAGGTGCGCGCCGTAGCGTTGCAGGCATGAACGCACTCGAGACCTACCTCACCGCCTTGGGCCCTGGCATGGACATCATCGCCGGGTGCCAAAGCATGTCCGGGTCCGAGCTTATGGACCGCGGCGCGCCCGATGCCATCGCCGCCGATCTGCTTCTTTTGTGCGAAAGCTACTTCGGCCGCACCAAATTTGCGCGCCTGCAGCGCCGCGCTATTGCCGACGCCCGCCGCAACACCCACTCCATCGCCACCCTTGCTGCCCTAGAACGCATTGTTAACCGCGCGCCCAGCAAAAAGCAGGCCTGGCAGCTGCGCGCAGAATGCTGCGCGATGACCGGCTCAATGAGCCACATCCTTAAACACGCCCGACGGCGCCTGCGGGAGATGAAAGACGACACCGTAAGCCCAGGCGTGCGCACTTACCGACGCCCCAATGATTACTGGACGCTTGCCATCACCGGAACATCTAGTTTCATCGCGGATCTCAACGCCGCGCTGGCCGCGACTGGAAAGCAATCGCTCGAGGCAGTAGAAAAGATCTTCTTTGACCAAGCTGCGGCCGCGCGGGCAGAAGTGGTGACCAATGCCATCGTGCCGTTAGACAAATTCATCCGCATCCGCGACGGCCATGGTGATGATATCGAGCTCGATCTGACCAATGGCGCCACCATCACCGGCACCGAATATCTGCGCCGCGTGCTCAACGACGTCGGCTTTTCTGGCGAGAAAGAAACCGGCTACGTCACTCTCGTGCACCCCGAGGAAGGTCCAGTCAATCTCTACCGCACGGCGCGCGTGGCCAATGACAAGCAGCGCATTATGGCCGCTGCAGAAAACCCACGCTGCGCCTGGCCGGGCTGCAACCAGCCGGCAGACCTCTCCCAAGTCCACCACCTCAAGGCGTGGAGCAATGGCGGGGAGACGAATATGAAAAACCTGGTCATGTGCTGCGCCTACCATAATGGCGTCAACGACGATGACCCCAACGCCCCACCTCGGCGCGGCCGCCTCGAGCGGGTGGGCGGACGCGTTGTGTGGCGGCCACCGTTTACCCCGCGCGAGTAAGCGCCGCCCGCTGAAACGAGCGAAAAGGCGCTCAGCACTAGACTGAGCGCCTTCTACGCATGCCGTTTTACTCCCACTCGATGGTTCCTGGTGGCTTGGAGGTGCAGTCCAAGACCACGCGGTTGACGTCCTTCACCTCGTTGGTGATGCGGGTAGAGATCTTCTCCAGCACTTCGTACGGCAGGCGGGTCCAGTCTGCGGTCATGGCGTCTTCCGAGGACACCGGGCGCAGCACAATCGGGTGGCCATAGGTGCGGCCGTCGCCCTGCACGCCAACGGAGCGGACATCGGCCAGCAGTACTACCGGGCACTGCCAAATCTGGTCATCCAGGCCGGCATTGGTCAGCTCGGTGCGGGCAATGAGGTCTGCCTCGCGCAGCGTCTCCAAGCGCTCCTCGGTCACCTCACCGATGATGCGGATGCCCAAGCCAGGGCCGGGGAATGGCTGACGGCTAACGATCTCTTCCGGCAGACCCAGCTCGCGGCCGACGGCACGCACCTCGTCCTTAAACAGGAGGCGCAGCGGCTCGACCAGTTCGAACTCCACGTCATCCGGCAAACCGCCGACATTGTGGTGAGACTTAATATTCGCCGTGCCATCGCCGCCGCCAGACTCGACGACGTCCGGGTACAGCGTTCCCTGGACGAGGTAGTCGACGGTGGAGCCTGCAGGGGCGTCGTCAAGCACGCCTGCAACCGCGCGCTCAAAGGAACGGATAAACTCCGCGCCGATAGCCTTGCGCTTGGCTTCTGGGTCGCTAACGCCTGCCAGCTTATCCAGGAAGGCGGCGCGCTCATCGGCAGTCACCAGCTTCGCGCCGGTGGAGGCGACAAAGTCCTTTTCTACCTGCTCACGCTCGCCGGCACGCAGCAGGCCATGGTCAACGAAGACACAGGTGAGGCGATCACCGATAGCACGCTGCACCAGAGCGGCCGCTACAGCGGAGTCCACACCGCCGGACAGGGCGCAAATAGCGCGGCCTTCCTCGCCTACCTGGGCGCGGACATCTGCGATGAGCTGCTCTGCGATATTATCGGCCGTCCAGTTCTGCTCTAGGCCAGCAACCTCAGTAAGGAAGCGGGTAAGCACCTCCTGACCGTGCGGCGAGTGCTGTACCTCAGGGTGGTACTGCACGCCGGCCATCTTCTTGTCTAGGCACTCCATCGCTGCAACCGGAGCACCGGCCGACGTGGCCGTAACCTCAAAACCTTCAGGAGCGGCAGATACTGCATCGCCGTGAGACATCCACACCTTGTGGGTAGCCTCCAGGCCTTCGTGAAGTACGCCGCCCTTGACATTCATATCGGTACGGCCGTACTCACGCTCGCCAGTCGACGACACGGTGCCACCAAGCGCATGGTTCATGGCCTGGAAGCCGTAGCAGATTCCGAAGACTGGAATGCCGAGCTCAAGCAGCTCCGGCTTCAGGGCCGGGGCGCCGTCGGCATAAACGGAAGACGGACCGCCCGTCAGAATAAGCGCGGCTGGATCCTTTGCTTTGATTTCCTCCACAGACGCGGAGTTGGGGACAACCTCGGAGTAAATCTTGGCCTCGCGCACGCGGCGGGCAATAAGCTGCGCGTACTGAGCGCCAAAGTCCACAACGAGGACGGGGCGCGGGGTAGTATTTGGCTTAGTCACGCCCCATAGTCTAACCCACTAAACTGATAGCTTATGAAGCGCTTGGCTATTGTGCTCGCCGCGAGCCTGCTGTTGTGCGGTTGTGACGCCACCCCAACTACGGCCGAGGTGGCGTCTGCGCTGGATGAACAAGGCCCGCAACAGGTAACACTTCCGGCCGCGGAAGTCTTTGGAAGCGAGTGGGATGAGTGGGTTCCCTTGTGTGGCACTCAGCAGGCAGAGCGTGTGGGTCATCCAGAAGTTGCGCATAATTCGGTGGTTCTACGCGCGAGCGGTGAAGAAAAGGTTGTAGAGCTCAATCCGTCGGGAGTACGCGTGTGCCCGGTCCACAATGCGGGGCAATGGCGGCCAGCGACGGGCAAGACCACGTGGAGGCGCGAAGGCGGCTGGCAGTTGCTCTCGTAACTACTCCCCCTCCCCCGCCAAGTTGTATCTATTCAGCGAAGAAGGAAGCTTAAAAAGAAACGCGGCTGCGCCAAGAAGGCACAGCCGCGTCAGGACTCTCGCGCGGATTAGTAGCGGACGGCGAGTTCGACCTTCTGGAAGGACTTCAGGTCGGTGTAGCCGCACTTGGCCATGGAACGGCGCAGCGCGCCGACCAGGTTGGTGCGGCCGAAGGGCTCGCTGGAGGGACCGTGCAGCACGGTTTCCAGCGACGGGGCGGCCGATTCTTCTGTGGCTTCGGCCGGGGTACCGGTGGTGAGGAAATCGACGTCCAAGTCGGTATCGGCCCCGGAGAACTGGACGAAGCCGCGTGGGAAACGCGGGTGGCCGGCCGTGGCGGGCCAGTACCAGCCCTTGCCGCCGGCCTCGCGGGCCTGGGCAAGCAGTGGGCCGAGAGCAACACCGTCAGCGCCGCAGGCGAAAGCCTTGGCAATATTGCCGGAGTTTTCAAACTCGGTATCGGCGATGATGTGCACGTAGCGGCCGCCGGTCTCGTCGAGGTAGTCGCGGCGGGCTGCGGCGGCGTCGGCAATCGCGGTGCCCATGGCCGAGTCGATGCCGACGGTCTCGGCGTTGGTGGTCACGCCTGCGCCTACGATGACGCCGGCCGCGCCGGTGCGCATCAGGTGTAGCGCGGTGGTGTAGTCGGTAACCCCGCCGGCAATGACGGGAACGTCAAGGGAACCAATGAACTCCTTGAGGTTCAGCGGCTCACCGCCGGTAGCCACGTGCTCGGCCGAGACCAGGGTGCCCTGGATAAACAGCAACTCGGCGCCGGCCGCGATAACCTTCGGGGCCATCTCGCGAGCATTTTGCGGAGAAACGCGCACAGCGACGGTGACGCCGGAGTCGCGGACTTGGGAGATGCGCTCGGCAAGGAGGGCGTCGTCAAGCGGGGCAGCGTGCAGCTCCTGGATGATGGAGTTATCGCCCGGCTGCGAGTAAATGCGGGCCAGGGCGCCCTCGAGGTCCTTGTGGCGGCCCCACAGGCCCTCGGCATTAATGACGCCCAGGCCGCCCTGCTTGCCCATCTCGATGATGAACTCGGGGGTGGCGAGCGCATCGGTGGGGTGGGACACGAAGGGGATGTCGAAGGTATAGGCGTCGATGTTCCAGGTCGTATCCACGTCCTTAGAGGAACGGGTACGGCGCTGCGGCACGATGGATAGTTGCTCTAGATCGAAGGTGCGGCGGGCCTCGCGGCCGATGCCGATTTCGGCGTATTCACGCATGATATTCCTAGCGGTAGTTTGGTGCTTCTGCGATTTGCTGCAGGTGGTGCGGGTGGGATTCCTTCAAGCCCGCGGCGGTGATTTGGACGAAGCGCTTGGTCTTCAGCTCGGCCAAGGTGGCGGAGCCGGTATAGCCCATGGAAGCGCGCAGGCCGCCAATAATCTGGTGCACGATGGCATCGATATCGCCGCGGAAGGGCACGCGGCCCTCGACGCCTTCCGGAACCAGCTTGTCCTCGCTGCGGACGTCGGCCTGGAAATAGCGGTCCTTGGAGTAGGAGCGCTTCTCACCGGAGAGGCCGCGGCCCTGCATGGCGCCCATGGAGCCCATGCCGCGGTAGCGCTTGTACTGCTTGCCCTGGTAGACCACGATGTCACCGGGGGCTTCGGTGGTGCCGGCAAACATGGAGCCCAGCATGACGGTATCGGCGCCGGCCGCCAGGGCCTTGGCGACGTCGCCGGAGTACTGCATGCCACCATCGCCGATAACCGGCACACCGGCCGGGCCAGCTACTGCGGCGGCCTCCATCAGGGCCGTAATCTGCGGCGCGCCCACGCCGGCGACGACGCGGGTGGTGCAAATGGAGCCCGGGCCGATGCCGACCTTGATGGCGTCGGCGCCGGCATCGATCATTGCCTGTGCGGCCTCGCGGGTGGCGAGGTTACCGCCGATGACATCGACCTTGGAGCCGAAATCCTTCTGCACTCGGGAGACCATTTCCAGCACGCGGTTGTTGTGGGCGTGGGCGGAGTCGACGACGAGGGCGTCCACGCCGGCGTCGACAAGCGCGGCGGCGCGCTGGTAGGACTCTTCCCCGGTACCGATGCCGGCCGCAACCAACAGGCGGCCGGCCGAGTCCTTGGACGCGTTAGGGTACTGCTCGGTCTTGACAAAGTCCTTGACGGTAATCAGGCCGGTGAGCTTATTATCCGCATCGACGATGGGCAGCTTTTCCACCTTATTGGCCGAAAGCAGTTCGAGGGCTTCCTTCTTGGATACGCCCTCGCGCGCAACGACGAGCGGCATGGCCGTCATGACCTCGCTGACCTTGCGGTCAAAGTCAGGCTCGAAGCGCATATCGCGGTTGGTGCAAATGCCCATCAGGGTGCCGTCCTCGTCTACCACCGGCAGGCCGGAGATGCGGTAGCGGGCGCACAGCGCGTCTACTTCCCCGATGGTCATATCCGGGCGGGCGGTGATGGGGTCGGTAACCATACCGGACTCGGAGCGCTTCACAATCTCTACCTGCTCGGCCTGGTCCTCGGTGGACAGGTTGCGGTGCAGCACGCCGATACCACCCTGGCGGGCCATGGCAATGGCCATGCGGGCCTCAGTCACGGTATCCATGGCGGCCGAAGCAAGCGGAACGCCGAGGCGGATATTGCGGGTAAATTGCGCGCCAGTATCGACCTCGGAGGGCACGATATTGGATTCGGCGGGCAAAAGGAGCACATCATCAAAGGTCAGGCCGCGCAGGGCTACCTTGTTCGGGTCATCTCCACCAGTATGAATACGGTTCTCGCTCATCGAGGTCTCTCCTTAACAGGTTTAGCGGCTACCACAACTGTAGTGCGTTGCCGGCCGACGACACCATTTGGGCAGGGGGTAAATTGCCTCGGGAGGGTAAGTTCAATAGGCTCGCAGGCGTGAACTTCTTCGCCAATATGCCCCGCGATCCTTTCGCCGATGACCCGAATGACCCCGCCTCCTTCTTGGAGGAGGACGAGCAGGTCATGCCGCTTACCGACGACGACCGGATCGCCATCATCCACGACCTCGCACTGGTGCAGAAATTCGCGTCCATCCTCGGCCCGCGTGGCATCGATGGCATCTTCTTCTTGTGCGAGGATTGCCAAGAAAACCACTTCTACGAGTGGGACATTATGGCCGCCAATATGCGCGCCACCCTTGAAGGCGAGCTAGCGCCGGTGCATGAACCTGGCGCCGAGCCGGATCCCTCCCGCTACGTGCCTTGGGACTACGCCTTGGGTTACTTGGATGGCCTAGAGGGCCGCTAGCTTCTACTGCTGCTGGTCCAACTCGATGGTCGTCGTCGGCTCATCCTCAACGTTGGGGTTGGGCTGCGGGTTTTGCTGCGCCTGTTCCGTGACCACCACGGTTTCGGTGGCGTATTGAGTCTCGGTCACGGTGACCTGCTCCGGCTGCTGTTCCGGTTGCGAAGCTTCTTCCGCCACGGTTTCGGTGGCAGTCTCCGTCACGGTGTGCGGGGTGGGCTTCGGGTGCGCAGCCCGCTTTTGTTCCGCCTCGCGGTTGGCGGCTACGACCTTTTCTTCTTTGCCTTCGGCCTCATCCAGCTTGGCGCGGGCGTCCTTCATCAGTTCGCGAGCGCCTTCAATATCACCTTCGGCCGCGCGAGATTCCATCTCTTCCAGCGTGCCGGCCAGCTCTACGTTGCGGGTCTTATCGCCCTTATCAAAGGTTCCGGCGTGCAGCATGGCTCCACCGGCTCCAGCGATGACTAGCGTTGCGGCCGCCGCACCGATGAGCCCATGTACGAACGGGCCGCCGCGGCGGCGCTTGCGGGCCTGGCCTAGGTCGATGACCGCGGGCTCAGCTTCGGCGCCTTCTACCAGCGGGGCTGGAGGCATCTGCTTATCGACGTCCCCCTTTAACTCCAGCAGCAGCTCCGCCAGGTCATCCTGGCCGTCGGAAGGGTTAGTTCCCTTCGAAAGCTCGGTGAGGAATGCATCATCATCTATCAAGGGCTGGAGCTGGTCTGCAAGGCCGTCATTATCGCCGTGGTGCTTCGGTGCCATGATGGTGTCTCTCCCCCTTCCTTTCTGTTAAGAGATATCTGCTGTAAGAGTCGGCCGCTAGGCCCTTAGCGCGCAGTTTCCTGGGCGGCTTGGAGGGTCTTTCGCAATTGAGCGAGTGCTCGGTGTTGTGCGACACGAACCGCGCCTGGGGTGGAACCCACAATTTCCGCGGTCTCTTCTGCCGACAAACCGTTGAACACGCGCAGAATCACGATGTTTTTCGCCTTGTCACTTAACGTATCGAGCAAGGCGCGCATTCTGTTACTACCGTCGGCCTCTAGCGCCCACTCTTCTGGGGTAGCTTCGTTCGCGGAGTCTTCTGGAATTTCTTCGGTAGGGGTGGACTTATCGCGCCCCATGGCGCGGTGGGCATCGGTGACCTTGTTGAACGCAATGCCGTAGACATAGGCCATAAACGGGCGGCCCTTGTCCTCGTAGGAGCCAATGGAGGTGGCCACTGCAAGACAGATCTCTTGGGCTACATCCTCCGCGGTGGGTTGGCGGCCGCCACCGATGCGGGCGCGGCAGTAGCGCAGCACCTGCGGGTGAATGATCCGCAGAACTTCTTGCAGCGCTCGACGGCTGCCGTCGACGGCATGCGGGACGAGATCCGCTAGCTCCTGTTCCTTATCACTCACGTATGCACCCTCTGACATGTTTTAAACCGGTAACTAACCATATTGGCACACGGGAAGATTATGCAAAGGCAACGCGCGGCCCCAGCGCGTGCGCAACCCGAGCGGAAGAAAATTCACAAACCGTTAACCTTTGTTGTTTCCGCTGGTAAACCGCGGTGCCGGAGGGACGAACAGGGGAAGAATACCTAAAAGTCAAAAATAGGTAACCCATCGTTAACCCACGCGCGAAACACTACGTGAGGTTGCTTCCCGCGACACTGCGGAAGCCGCACTAGAATTCTCGCCCTTACAAAGGAGCTAAGTAACGTGTCTCAGCCTCATTTGCTTCCCGGTCCCACCGCTGACCTGTGGGATTGGCAGCTACAAGGCGCCTGCCGCGGAGAAAACTCGGACGTGTTTTATCACCCAGATGGCGAGCGCGGTCGTGCCCGCGCCCAGCGCGAGAACCGCGCCAAGGCCATCTGCAATTCCTGCCCGGTCATTGATTTGTGCCGCGAGCATGCCCTGCAATCCGCCGAACCTTACGGCGTCTGGGGCGGAATGAGCGAATCCGAGCGCGTCGTTGCGCTGCGCCAACGCCGCCGCGCGGCCGCGCCGGTCAACGCTTAAGGCAGAAGGTTAGGGGGAGACGAGGGCGTCGGCAAGAAAGCACCCCGTCACCGAGTCTTTCTGCTCGGCTAACTCGGCTGGGGTGCCACGAAAGACCAGCTGGCCGCCGGCCGAACCGGCGCCGGGGACCAAGTCGATGGCGTGATCCGCATGCGCGAGAACAGCCAGATTGTGGTCGATGCAGATGACGGTGTGGCCGGAGTCCACCCGCTCATCACGCCTTGCTCCACGTAGACCGCACCCACACCGCTGCGCTTGGAGCAGGCACCCTCGGAATGCGCGGAAAAGAGTGCGGGTTTGATGCCATTGGCCTTGGCGAAGGCCTTGCGAATGGGGTCGGTATCAGCGGTGCCTTGATGTATTCCACGGCCCTTGATTTCTAGCGGTCGTGGAAACACCTGACATGGGTTAGGTGATTGTGTGGAGTCGAAATGGGTTCCGGATTCTGCTGTTGTGGCGCGGTTTGCGTCGTTGGTTCGGGCTGGTAGTTCA
>NZ_JAKRDT010000012.1:0-68496 GCF_022347385.1 Corynebacterium tuberculostearicum | reverse complement strand
AGGCGGAGGGAATCTGCCCTCAGACGGTGGAGCACCGGCAGGTGAAATACCTGAACAACGTTCTCGAGGGAGATCATGGCCGACTTAAAAGAATCCTGGGACCGAAGGGGGCGTTCAAAAATCGAATTTCCGCCTACCGGACGTTGAAAGGGATGGAAGCGATGCATTCATTACGGAAAGGTCAGGGCACGATGTTTGCTTATGGGCACCCCAATCCGGACGCGGTGATCGTCAACCGGGTCTTCGAGACGGCCTGAGAACGCCGGCACGCAGCGGCCATCAGGAAATGAGAAACTGGGTCGTCTCGGCTCTCCGCCCAACTTTGCAACAGCACCCTGCAATTCTCCTGTGGCGACTTTGAATTGTTTCCTTTATAGGTGAAGCCAAACCCGTTGATTGGCTGATATCCAGAGGTGCTGAGGGGCTGAATGGCTTTTCCCAAGGGTAAGGAGTGGCTGTACCGCTATACCGGAAGACGTAGGAAAAGCCCGCAGCCAGAAGGTGGCTGCGGGCTTGGGGAAGCTTAATACTTTTAGTGTGTCTGGGGCTACGGGCCTACTGCTTGATAGCGGAGACCTCGAGCTCAATCTTGATCTCCTCGGAGACCAGCACGCCGCCGGTCTTCAGCGGAGCGTTGAAGTCGATGCCGAAGTCCTTGCGGTTGATCTTGGTGGTTGCCTCGAAGCCCAAGCGGGTATTGCCAAAGGGGTCCTCAGCGGTAGCAACGTCTTCAACGTCGAGGTCAACGGACTTGGTGGTGTCCTTGATGGTGAGGTCACCGGTGACGGTGCCGTTGCCATTCTCGTCAACGTTGAGGTTGGTGGCCTTGAAGGTGATCTCCGGGTACTGCTCTACTGCGAAGAAGTCCTCGTTCTTTACGTGTGCATCGCGGTCATCGTTGCCGGTGGTGATGGAAGCGGTGCGGATGGTTGCCTCAGCAGCGGACTCGGCGATGTTCTCGGCCACGGTGATGGTGCCTTCGAAGTCTGCGAAGTTACCGCGAACCTTGGTGACCATTGCATGCTTGGCGACGAATCCGATAGCCGTGTGGGTTGTGCCTAGGGCTGCCCGACGAGCCCAATGTCTGCGATGGTTGCCTTATCGGACTTGGGCAGTTCGGTAATCATCAGGAGAAGGGCATCGAATTGCTCGTTGGTTTCCTCCAGCTCGATATCTTCCTTGCCGCTTTCGAACTTGCCCCTGGCCAGTTGGTGCAGGGAGCCAGCTTGTGGATTCTCCGGATTGAAGCTGTCCTGGTTTACGCCATAGACGGCGTACTTTGCCCCAGTGGAGTTGGACTGCACCACCGGCAGTACCGCAAGGTGCGTTGGCGTATCCAAGGTGACGAGGACGCCGGTGTCCTCCTCTTCGGTGGACCAGGTGGTGGCCGTTTTGCCGTCGATAAGCGCTGCATAGTCCTTGTTATCAGGGACGGTAACCGCAGAGGAAGGCTGGAGACGCACCGGCGGGGTATCCGGAATGCCCGTGCTGCCATGGATGGTCTCGCTGACCGGGTTGGATGCCTCCACATTGCTGAGCAAGGACATGATCCAGGTGGTGAGCGCGGCCATTGCTACGACGAAGATGGTGGCGAAGATGCCGATGACGATGACGCCGGAACCGGAATAACCGCGGCCGCCAAAGCCGGGTTCTTGCGCCGGGTCATCCTCTTGATCCGGTTCTACCTGTGCCTTCACCGGCAGGGCCTCAGGTGCTTCTTCTGGCTCTTCCGGAGCGAAGTCGCGCAGGCGCTGGGCGATGCCGGCCAAGGTTAGCGCCTGTGCCTCTTGCAGCTCCTCCATCTTTTCCTCGCGGCTGTCCTCATCAGCACTATCGAGTCCGTAGTGCGCATCTTCGACGCGCTGGGCGGCCTCGTCCGCGGGAAGGTTGGCGTCCTCAGAAATATCGCGCAGCTTCTTCGGCGAAGGCTCCGTGGACTCTACGAGCAGCTCGAGGGCGGAGCTTAGAGCCTCGCGGTCGGTAGCGGCGGAGGTGCCGTCCAGCACGGCGGGGAAGGCAACCTTGACCACACCGTCGGTAGAGACGCGGAAACGATCGCGGTGTTCCACGCCGAGGATGAGGCCGGCATCGTGGGCAGCGGCGGCGTCAGCAAAAAGCGGTGCAGTAGCACGAGCCACGGAATGGGGATCGAGGTTATCGGCCTCAGCCACCTGCTTAAGGGAGGTGCCCTCAAACCAATCCGCAACCACCAGGCAGCCCGTGCGATAAGACAGAACTTGGATATTATCCGCCACGGTATCGAGCTCCAGCTCGGCCAGGCGGCGGGTATTGCGCGAGATCTCCGCGGAGCGGCGCGCCGCGATTCCCGGTGTTGCCGGCGCAATTGGCGCCAAGCTATTGGTATCGACGAACGTCAAGGCGACCAGGCGACCGGTGGCCTGCTCGCGTGCTTGCCAGAATTGTGCACCAGTGACCGCACCGTGATCTTGGAGCAGGCGGAAGCGACCATCCGATACCGGGGCACCCGGCACGAGGCGTGGTCCGCGGACGATACCGGCGGACATCGGCGGCGGCACCAGGGTGGCGTTGAAGGCGTCCTGGGAGAATACCGGTCGAATTTCCGGTACGTCGGGCTCCTCCAGCTCGATGGCTTTGGAGGAATCGACCTTGATGAAGCGGGACATGCCCGGGATGCGCTGCAGGGCGCGGGCCAAATTCTGCACCTCCGGCAAGGAGGACTTGGACAGCACCAAGCCGGTGGCGATGAGGAAGATGATGCCGAGCACCGCGACCTTGATCAGCGAGACGATGGACGGCAGATTCTCCGGGAGGAGGAAATTCACGCCCCAGTACAGCACCCAGGAGACGACCAAGCCCACCAGGCCGGCACCGGAAGCCCACAGCACGGTCTGCGTGACGGCCTTGCCGCCGAGGCTGCCGAGCTTGCGCTTGAGCAGGAAGCCGCCAATGACCGCACCGGAGACGAAGCCGAAACCATTGGCCGTACCGAGCAAAATCACCACGCGGTCCGGGTTGGACGTCATCAATGGTGCCAAGAGCGTGAGGACGATCTTGGTCAGCGTGATGCCGGCGATGATGAAGGTAGGCGTCCAGGCTTCCTCGCGGGCATAGAACACGCGCAGGTGCAGCAGCACCAAGGCATACGGGATGAGTGTGAAGGCGGAGAAGCTGATGGTCAGGCCAAGCTGCTCGGCGCTCTCGGCGCCGTAGGCACCGTATTGGAAGAGGGCGCGGGCGATAGGAACGCCGAAGCCGCTCATGAAGATGACGATGGGGATAAGCGCGATGAAGGTCAGCTTGGAGCCCAGGGTGAGATCGCGGACCACGGCATCTACATCGCCGTCGGCGGCGTTGCGGGACAGGCGCGGCATGATGGCGGTCAGCAGCGTTACGCCGATTACGCCATAAGGCACCTGCAGCATGAGCCAGGCATTCTGATAGACCAGCGGTGCGCCGGCATCCGCATAGGCGGCCACGCGGGAGGTGACCACGTAGCCCAGCTGGGAGATGGCCACATAGGTAATGATGGCCAGTGCCATGCCGCCGAATTGCTTGATGCGGGCATCAAGGCCCCACTTGGGGCGCAGGTTAATGCCGGCCTTTTTCAGATACGGCAATAGGATGAGGCACTGCACCATCACCGCTGTGGTGGTGCCCAAGCCCAAGAGCATGACGTGTGGGTCGGCTACTGGCGTGGGATCATGCGGGTCGAGCTCGCCTGGCAGGAAGCGATAAGCCAGCAGCACACCAATGGAGATGAAGTTATTGATCACCGGCGCCCAGGCGCCCGGACCAAAGATATTCTTGGTATTGAGGACGGCCTGGAAAAGGGCGAAGAGGCCGTAGAAAAGAATCTGCGGCAGCAGCAAGAAGGCCAAGGAAGTTGCCTGTACGGCATTGGCCTTGGAATCTTCCGGCAGCATCATCCTGGTTAAGAAGGGTGCGAGCACCACTGAGGCGATGGTAACTATGCCCAGGATGGAAAAGGCCAGGGTAAATAGCCGCCGGACAAAGGTCTCGCCGCGGTCCGTGTCTTCCTTTTCGGCGCGCACGAGGACGGGCACAACCAGAGAGGTCAGCACCGCACCCAAAACGATCTCGGTGACGAGGTTCGGGATCTGGTTGGCGCTACTAAACGCGGTGCCCACCGTGGCGCCGAGCGTGGCACCGATAAGCATCTGGCGCAAGAAACCAGTGATGCGGGATAGCAGCGTCGCGATGGCCATCGTGCCTGTTGCGCGGATGACATCCTGATTGGATGATTCGTTGTCCGCGTTACGTCCAGTGAGCGCGGACTTATCTTCCTCAGGAGGAACGGTGGTGTCCTTCACCGCTGGGGTGGGGCGCTTTTCTGGCACCGGAGCGGGAGGAGAGGCCTGGACGATGCGGCCGCGGGCACCCGCCGGGGCGGGGTGCTCTGCCGGCGCGGCGGCATCCTTCGGGTCAACTACACCCGCAGGTGACTTCTCCACGTGTTCGGCCTCGCGGCCAGTCTTATCAGTCATAGAGGATACAACTTCAACTTACTTTTTAAGCCTTTGTGATTTTTTGCGCCGATGGCGGCCTAGCCGGAAGAGCGTGGCTAAGACCAGCGCAAGGGCGCCGGCTATGCCGACGCCATACACGCTTACGATACCGGCACGCGTCTGCACAGCGATATTGATGGGCTCGGAGATGGTTTGCTTTTCCGGGGTAGCAAGCCACAAGCCAATGTCCGTGCGATCGACGTCCTTAGGCATATCGGCGGTCATGGATACAGTAATAGAGCCCTTGGCCGGAATACGGACGCTCTTGGGCGTGTTGAGGCGCGCGCCGTCGGGGGCATCGTATTGCAGCTTGGCCTCCACCGGTAGTGGCAGGCCATTTTCTGCCACGATGAGCAGCGGCGATGACTCGGATACGCGGGTGTAGACATTGCCCGGTGGGATAAGTGCCACAGAAGAACGCAGGTCCCGCAGCGTATCGGAATGCACATCCATCGTGTGAGTGAACCGGCGCTGCGCCTCCGCATTGGCGCCCAAGCTATCGCGGTTGGTCAGCGAGAGGGCGGCTAGCAGATCCCGGCGCAAAGGCAAGACAAATTCATAGCGAGTGAGCGCGATATCGGGATCATCGACCATGATATTCATCAGCTCATCGGTATAGCGGGCTTGCTGCTCCACGCGGACGATATCGGATTCGGCGAAGGCGGCGGGATCGCTAAAGGGGCTGCCGGGCAGTGAACCAGGCTCTGCGGTCTCCTGCTTTAGGCTGCCGACGGTGCGCGGATGGGACTTACCGGAAACGATGAGCGCCTCGGCAGAGTCGAGTGCGTACTCGGCCGCGCTGGGATCCAAGTAATTGGGCAAGCGCGCCACGGTGTCATCGCTCGCGGCCAAGCTCAGTGCGGCGCCGCCGGTGATGGCACGAGAAAGATCGGAATCGAGCGAGTAATCGTAGCGCAGCTCCGGGTTGGAATAGCCCACCGTCTGTGGTTTGGAGCCGGTTTGGGCGAGGAGGGCGCCCAGGGAGGCGTCGAAAGTCACGGCGCGGCCGGGCCACGAAGTATTATCCGCTACCAATGCGGGCAGGGGCAGCTGCTGTTCCACATAGCCGGAGCCGACCGCGAGCACGGTGGTGGCCGGCTTGGCACCGAGGATTCGCTCGATGGTGTGATTGCCGCGTTGCAGTCCCTCGTAGGTAAGGAAGGGATTATTCGCTTTGGCCACGGAGGAAGCATTGGCATTCGCCCACGGCATGGACATAAAGCAATCGAGCTCGCGCAGGCGCTTGAGCCAGCGGGCAGCATCTTCTTTTCCAGTGCCGGGTTCGAGGTGCACATCGTCCTCATTAGTGAACCACGAATCGCGCAGGCGCTTAGGGCGCTCGGCTTGAGGTGGGCGGGCCGAACCTACCTTATAGCCCTCCGCCATGCGGTTGACCGTATCCAAAAGGGCGGGATCGATGGCTACGCAGCCTGCCCCGCGCAGGTCGTGATCGGCGTACGTGCTGACCAAGCGATCGAGCCGGCCGCCCTCAGCCAGTTCATCTGCCAACTCATCAGAGGAGAGGATAAGCTCCTCTCCCCCAGCGCCGCCTGGTATCGAGTCGATATCGGCGCTGATGGGATAGATCACGGTGAGATCGTGGGGTGTGGGATCCGAGGGGGCATCGCCAAGCGCCTGCTTCTTTCCCTGCACCTGGCCTATGAGGCGCTCTTCTGCAAAGCTGACCGCCTCGCCGCCAACAGTGCCGGTGAGGGTAAATAGCAGCGGATAAGCGCCGGGGTCTTCGATGGCTAGGGTCTGCTCGCCGTGTAAGGAGGTGGGAACCTGGAAGGTAACTTCCCGGGATTCACCCGGCTGCAGGGGCGCGGTGGTGGTGCTGGGACCGTAATACGGGAATTCGCCGGTGGCCAGCTGCGTGCGGGCCTGTGCGGTACTCTCCACGGCATCGCCGCGGCGGCTGGTGAGCTGGAGGTCTTCCATGGCTTCATCGGTGGGATTGTGCACCTGGAAGGTAAGTTTCAGTTCCTTGCCCACGGTGAAGGGTTCGGCCGCGATGAGATCGAGAGTGGCCCGCTCTGGTCCGCGCGCGCCCAACCATGCCTGGATATCCTGCTGCTTTTCGGCGGCCGAGTCCATCTGCGCGGCGGCCTCTGGTAGCGGCAGGCACACGCCCCACCCCGCTACCGCCATGCAGCCGCCCACGACGGCCCAAGACTTCAGGCGCTGGCGCATTACCGTGGGGTCACTTTCCCCGCCGCGGCTTCCTTTCGTGCGAGATCGGGAAGGAGATCATGCGCGATGCGCGCCAGCTTGCGCTCATCGGCGTAGGCCAAGTGCTCGATGAGTTCAGAGACGGGGATCCACGAGACCTCAGT
Source organism: Corynebacterium tuberculostearicum (assembly GCF_022347385.1). GTDB lineage: Bacteria > Actinomycetota > Actinomycetes > Mycobacteriales > Mycobacteriaceae > Corynebacterium > Corynebacterium tuberculostearicum_M. The sequence continues at coordinate 61,652 of NZ_JAKRDT010000012.1, read as the reverse complement.
GACCTCTGGATCCTCATCATTCATAATGCCGTCTACAAAACGCAGCAAGTGGTGGTGCACGGTCTTATGGATGCGTACCCCATCAGAGACGAACCAGTAATCAATCATGCCGAGGTCCGCAAAAACCTCACCAGAAATGCCGGTTTCTTCCCATACCTCGCGTTCAGCGGTGACCTCCTTGGCCTCGCCATTTTCCACGTGGCCCTTGGGCATGGACCACAGCAGGCGCCCGCGGCGGTCGAGGCGGCCGATGAGCGCCACATAGAGCCGGGAAAGGTCGACGTTGCCATTGGCATCGACGCACTCCGCCAAGCCGGAGACAACGAGGCCGCCCGCGGAGGTTTCATCGCGGGTTTCCATGGCAGTGGATTGGCCATTGCCACCGCGGTAGGGCTTGCGCTGCTGAGTGGTGCGGCGCGCGCGATTATCCGGCCGGCGGCGTCGCCTGCGCCGAGACCGGTTGCGGTTGCGGCCGCCTCCCTTGGAGGGGCCCTGTTCTTGGTTAGTCATCCTTACCAATCGTAGTAGACTCTCACCCGTGAATTTTCAGGACACTCAGCTAATCGGCGTTCTTGCCCGCGCGGAATCCACCGTCTCCTCCCTCAGTAGCCTGCTGGGCGGACTGGTGGAGAAATTTGCCGCGCGCGGCTACTCGCTCTACCTCGTAGGCGGCTCTGTGCGCGATGCGCTTTTGGGCCGCTTGGGAAATGACCTGGACTTTACTACCCCGGCCCGCCCCGAGGTGGTCAAGGAGATCCTCGATGAGTGGGCCGAAACCGTGTGGGATACCGGCATAGATTTCGGTACCGTCTCCGCGGCCTACAAGGGCCAGCAGATTGAGATCACTACCTTCCGCTCCGATTCTTATGACGGCCAGTCCCGCAATCCTGAGGTGGTTTACGGTGACACCTTGGAAGGCGATCTTGTCCGGCGCGACTTCAAGGCCAATGCGATGGCCATTGAGCTGCTTGCCGACGCCTCCTTTAAGTTCCACGATCCTCTCCACGGCCTTCAAGACATAGCTGACCGGGTGCTCGATACTCCGGATAAGCCGGAGATCTCCTTCCACGACGATCCGCTCCGCATGCTGCGTGCGGCTCGGTTTGCCTCCCAGCTAGAATTTCGCGTGGCCGATCGCGTCGTGGAGGCCATGCGGGATATGGCTGGCGAGATCCAGCGCATCACCGTGGAGCGCGTGCAGGTGGAGCTGGATAAGCTCATCTGCGGCACGGCCCCGTGGGATGGCATTGATCTACTGGTATCTACGGGAATCGCGGACTATATCTTCCCGGAGATCCCCGCGCTACGCATGACCGCGGACGAACACGCGCAGCACAAGGACGTCTATGCCCACTCGCTCAAGGTGCTAAGCCAGGCCATGGATCAAGAGGAAGATGGTCCTGATCTTGTCCTGCGCTGGGCGGCGCTGCTGCACGATATTGGCAAGCCGGATACCTTTGATAACACCGATGGCAAGGTCTCCTTCCACCACCACGAGGTGGTGGGCGCCAAGCTCGCCCGCAAGCGCCTGCGCAAGTTGAAGTATCCCAAGGCCACCACGGAGTCCATCGGCCAGTTGGTTTATTTGCACATGCGCTTCCATGGGTTTGGGGAAAATCAGTGGACTGATTCCGCCGTGCGCCGCTATGTCACCGACGCCGGCGATCTCCTTCCCCGATTGCACAAGCTGGTGCGCGCCGATTGCACCACCCGCAATGCCAAGAAGGCCCGTCGCCTCCAGCGCACCTACGATCAGCTCGAGGAGCGTATCGAAGAGATCGGCCGCAAGGAGGACCTGGCCCGCGTGCGTCCAGACCTCGACGGCAACGAGATCATGGAGATCTTAGGGCTCCAGCCCGGCCCTGAGGTGGGCCAGGCGTGGTCCTATCTCAAGGAACTGCGCCTCGAGCACGGCCCCCTCGAGCGCGAGGACGCGATTGCGAAGTTGCGCGAGTGGTGGGATTCTAAACAGTGATGTTTGCCGATAGATTATTCAACGCCCTCGAGCGCAATGACCCCGCCCCCGGCCAGCTGCTCATCTCCGCTCCGGGCATGCTTTCGCCGGAATTCGCCCGTTCCGTCATCCTCATCATTGAGCACAATGACATGATGACCTTCGGCGTGGATTTGACCAAGCGTTCCGAGGTGGCGATCTTCAATGTGCTGCCGGAATGGCTTCCCGTCGTGGCCAAGCCGCAGGCGCTATACATCGGCGGCCCGCTCAATCAGCAATCTGTCGTAGGGCTCGCGCAGACCAACCAGGGCGTCGATCCGGACAAGCATGACCGACTCACCCGCCTCGCCCCGCGCCTGGCACATGTGGATCTACGTGCCGACCCAGAAGAGATAGAGCCCTTGGTCTCGGGCATGCGCATGTTTGCCGGCTACGCCGAGTGGGGCCCGGGCCAGCTGGAGGAGGAAATTGAGGCCGGCGAATGGTTCGTCTCTCCTGCCCTCGCCCAAGACGTTATTACGCCGGGCCCGGCCGACCTCTGGTCCGATGTTATGAAGCGCCAACCCATGCCGTTGCCGTTGTACTCCACCTATCCTGTCAACGTGGAAGACAATTAATTCCTATCGAGCTGCAGGCAGTGGGCTACACCAGCCCGCATGCGTGAGGATATTTCACAAGGCTTGCGGGATACCTGGGCCGCCGCCATCGGCCTCATTCCCCTTGGCCTAGCCTTCGGCCTGCTCATGGTCCAATCCGGCTTCAGTTGGTGGTGGACGCCTATTTTCTCCATCGTCATCTACGCCGGCTCGATGGAGTTCCTCGCCATTTCCATGGTCACCGGCGGCGCCACAGCCGTGGCTTCTCTAGTTACCGGTTTCATGGTGAACTTCCGCCATATTTTCTATGGCCTCACCTTTCCCCGCCACCGCATTCACTCGCGCCTAGGCAGGGCTTATTCCACCTATGCGCTTACCGACGAAACCTATGCCATCGTCTCCTCCCTCCCCACCGATGACCGACCGACTGGGACTCGGATCCTCACCATCCAAATTTTTTGTCAAGCTCTGTGGGTAGGCGGTGGCATTGTCGGTGCTCTTGCCGGCCAGGTGATTCCCTCATCCGTGCAGGGTATGGAATTCGCCCTTGTGGCGCTCTTCGTCGTGCTGGCGATGGATTCCTTCCGCAATAACCAGGATTTTTCTTTGCCCTTAAGCGCGGCGATGGTGGGGATCCTCGCGGCCGCCTTCGCCCCTGGACAACTCCTCATGATGGCTCTCAGCGCCTACTTCATCTTGCTTTTTATTCGGCACCTATCCCCACGCGTTGATGCCGGTTTTAGCTTGCGTAGGCGAGGCGACCTGAAGCGATTCCGGGAGGAGCGCTAAATGCCCGCTGGAGTTACTCTTGCTGCTATTGCGGCCGTCCTGGTTCCCGTCGGCCTAATTACCGTTGTACTGCGCCAACTTCCTTTCTCCTTTGTGAAATGGATGAAGGATAGTCAGTTCTTTTCCTTGCTCGGCATGATGATGCCTGTCGGAGTGATGACTATTTTGGTGGTGTATACCGTCTACGGGCAGGCCGGTGCGCCTGGTGGCATCTGGGCGGCTCTCCTTGGCGTGGTGGTTACCTTCCTGCTTCACCTGTGGAAGCGGGACTCAGCGCTGTCCATCTTCGGCGGAACCGCCTTCTATATGCTCCTCGTCAACGTAGTCTTTTAGCCCTTGCGACTCTTATAGGCCGAACTTGGCGGTGGCTTCGGACCACAGGGCGTCGAACCGAGACTGGTCCACGTACTGCGCGCTAATGTCCGGAAATTCATCATAGGTATCCGGGTGAGGGACGACCTCTTGCGGCTGATCCACGTTGCCCGTGGAACTACTCGGTGTTGCTACCCCGACGATGGCATCCGAGGGATCAAGCGCAATCATGCGCACCATGCGGCAGCTGCTTGCGTCGCGCTCTTCCATTTCCGCCATGTGAATTGCTGAGCCGACGCCGGGCACATTCAGTTCGGTTCGTACGTACAGGTAATTCGTCATGGCACTTAAGTGTAGTTACGTGCCGGGGTGCTGCGCGTAACGGGCCGCTAGCCACGAACACATCATCAACTGAACCTGGTGGTAAATCATCAACGGGAGGATCAGTAGACCAAGAGACGCACCACCAGAAGCAAAGATGACCGAGGCCATGGGTAGCCCCGTGGCCAATGACTTTTTCGATCCGCAAAACTCGATTGCGATGGTATCGGCGCGGTTGAATCCCATCTTTTGGCTCGCCTTTCTGGTGAGCCACAGCATGAAGGCAACGAAGATTGCGGCGAAGACGACCAGGAACGCCAGGTCCCACAGAGAAATAGAGGACCAAATTCCGTCCACCACACCCTTAGAAAAAGCGGAATACACCACCATCGCGATTGAGCCGCGGTCCACGACTTTAGTGGCCTTGCTTTGTGCAACCTTGCCTACCCAGCGCCGAGTAAGCTGACCTAAAACAAATGGCGCTAACAATAGAAGGGCGATTTCGCCGAATACTGACGTATCGATGTGAACTCCTCCCCCAGTTCCCATGAGGAACATGACGAGCAATGGAGTGATGATCACTCCCACTAAGTTTGAGGCAGAAGCCGATACGATTGCGCCCGCCACGTTTCCCTTCGCGATTGAGGTGAAGGCAACCGACGACTGCACCGTGGATGGAACCAGCGTGAGGAATAAGATGCCCAGGTACATGTCGTGCGATATGACAGCGGTGAGTGGGCGCAGAGCTATGCCTATAAGCGGGTAAACCACAAAGGTGAAAGCGAGAATTGTGAGGTGTAGCCGCCAGTGCTTGAGCCCGTTGAGGGCTTCTTGAGTGGAAAGCCTCGCGCCATACAAGAAGAAGAGTAGCGCGATGGCCACGTTTGTTAATTGGCCGACAATGTCGGCAAAGTTCCCGCGGGCTGGTGCGATTATCGCGATGATGACCGCCAGGATAATGAGGACAATAAGCGGGTCGGGCTTTTTCAAACGCTGCAGCATGCTAAGAGTTTAAACCCGGTTCGTATTCACATGCTGCAGATACTCGAGCCGAGAAAACACAACCCGTGTAGTTTCACGTGAAACCACACGGGAAATGCTCTTTAGGCCGTGGTGACGTTAGAGCCGTCTTGTTTAACTTCGTATTCTTCCAATGGATCGCGCCCCGGGCCGGAGATTACGCTTCCATCGCTGAGATTGTAGGAGGTGTTGTGCGCCGTGCAGGTGGCCGTCATGCCATCGATCTCGGTGATTGGATTGTGCTGGTGGGGACAGGTTTGGGAGTAGGCCTTAAACTCGCCTTCCTTGGGCTGGGTGAAGATCACGCCATCAACAATCTTCGCGGAGCCAATCGGAATCTCGGTCGCCGCAATTTCTGCGGACGGAGAGGAGCCACAGGCCGCGGCGTAGGCGCCTGCAAATGTGGTGGCGGTTCCAAGCAAGAACATTCGACGAGAGCACTTAATCATGTCTCTACTCTAGCCCGTTGGTCTCGCGTAATGTGTCATACTCGTTTGTCCGGTTGACATTATAGTTTCACGTGAAACTCTGAACTTAGTCAGCTAGGAGACCCTCCCACGTATCCGGAGAGCCATCGTAGGTAGCGATAAGTTCATAGGTGCCGGACTCAATTCCTAAATCATCAACGATGCTCTGTGCAGATTGCTGTTCGTGTGCTTCTGCTACGGCCGTCGTTACCTTGTGGTCTTGCTCAGCGTAAGCGCCGATCACAAAAGTTGAAGCGGCGATGGCCGCCAGGGCGGTACTTTTCTTCATGCACTATATTCTGCCCTTCAGGGGGCTGGTTGCGCTTTGGCCTGCCAGGCTTCCATGGCACCTTTACGTAACCTCTATCCTCTCTCGCAGAAACAGGATAGCAAAGATAAATCAACTATTTGTTTGTGCAAGTATGGGGGCAATCAAGAAAACGGAAGATTGAGAAATTCGACAGTTACTAAAAACGCACAACGCCCGGCCCTCCTTAATACCGTCACGGTTACTAAACCTAAGTGCTTGCGGATGCTTCCTATGCACATGGGATAGCTACAAAAATTCCCCTTCTGGACGGAAGATGAATCTTTCTCCAGAAGGGGTTGGTTGCGCAGCAGTGCGTGCCTACCTGTCGGATTCGCGAGCGGCGTGACGGAGCGCGTCTACATCAACTTGGGGAGCGGATGCTGCGGTGACCTCTTCCCCACCGCAACCGTCGGAACCACAATTACAGGATTCTCCGCAACCCTCCTCATCCGCGTGTGCTTGTTCGTAGAGGAACGCGGCACGTGAGCCGAGGTTAGAACCGATGGAGAGGGCTAGAACAGCGGCCACAAAAGTAAGAACCGGGATGAGCCACATCCAGCCCTCAGCGCGGAGCGCGACGATGCCGCCAAAAACTAGGCAGACGCCGCTGAGTATCCAGAATGGGCCGGCGACGCGATGGGCATTGTCCCATGCTTCACGAGACTTGCGAATTTCCTGTAGGCGCAAGCCGATATAGCTGTTTCCAGGTAGGCGCTTGGTTGAGGCCAAGGCTCCCACGACGATAAGAAAGACGGCGAGGATTAAAAAGATGATTCCCACAGCGATCATGTACTTAGTTTAACCTTGTAGCGCCAAGATGAAAATCGTCGCTGGGGTGAGTGTTCTGACTATGCCTCCAGTCGGGTAGTATGCCTTTAAGGTCGATCGATAGATATTGAAGCGGCCGTTGCCTCTGTACCGCGCTGTTTCACTCTGGAACTTTTACCAAGGGGCGAAACACCCGATTTGATTGTAAGTACATGAATTTCAAGAAACTCTCGGAATCTCTGTTGTTCCGCATCATCGTCGCCATCATCCTTGGCGTGGTGGTGAGCCAATTCGCGCCAGAATGGTTTGGCCGCGTATTCGCCACCTTCAATGGACTCTTTAGTAACTTCCTCAATTTCTTTATTCCGGTCCTCATCTTCGCGCTTATCGCCCCGTCGATTGCTGGTCTGGGACGAGGGGCCGGAAAATGGTTGGGTATTACTGCAGGCATTGCCTACGGCTCAACGATTGTTGCGGGTCTTCTTGCCTACGTACTTGCGCACTGGCTCTACCCCACCATACTCAGTGGTCAGGATCTGATTACAAATGTCTCCGATATTGATGAGGGGGCACTCACTCCGTACTTCGAGGTGGAAATGGCGCCGCCTTTTGAGGTTATGACGGCTCTCTTGTTGTCATTCTGCATCGGTGTAGCGATGACTACAGTGAAGTCCGATACCTTGTATGCGGTCACAAAGGAATTGGAGAGCGTAGTAGTCAAGGTCATTTGGGGCTTTGTAGTGCCAATTCTGCCCTTCTATATCTTCGGCATGTTCTTGGGCTTGGGCATGAATGGCAATTTGGGCTCAGTACTCTCGGCCTTCGCGAAGGTCCTGATCCTGGCGGTTGTCATGACTCTGGTTTACCTGGTGCTCCAGTACATCATCGCTGGTGCCATCACCGGTAAGAGTCCTTTCAAGGCATTGCGCAATATGGTGCCGGCATATTTCACCGCACTGGGAACCTCTTCTTCTGCCGCCACCATCCCGGTGTCTATGGAGTCCACCTTGAAGAATGGCATTTCGAAGCCGGTGGCAAGCTTCGTTATCCCACTGTGTGCGACCATTCACCTCTCTGGTTCCATGATTAAGCTGACGCTCTATGCCTTTGCGATTGTGTACATGGCGAACCTGGATATTAGTACGAGCACCGGCCTTGGTTTCATCTTCCTGTTGGGAATCATGATGATTGCGGCACCAGGTGTGCCTGGCGGCGCGGTTATGGTCGCAGCTGGACTACTGGCGGATATGATGGGCTTTGACGATGGCATGGTGGCGCTGATGATCGCGGCCTACATCGCCATTGACTCGGTCGGCACGGCTGCCAACGTTACTGGCGACGGCGCTATCGCGATGATCGTGGACAAGTTCGCGGGCTCCAAGAAGGACCACACCGAAGAGGAATCTGCAGAAGCAACCGCGTAGAGGCTTTTTATAGGGAACCCTCCTCAGCTGCCGAGAGCTGAGGAGGGTTCTTCGCGTCTTCAGGACTACTCTTGAGTCGCTGCCTTCATGCGAGTTACATACTCGGCGAGTTCCTTATGCAATGCTCTCTCGTCGGAAATGCGGCCTGGAGTTCCTTCCACTGGCCTGCCTTCCGCGTCTGTTTCACGTGAAACGTGGCGATCGATAATCTTGGTGATTGCGGATCCTGTAATGGCCCCCGCTGCCCCAGCGGCTACGGCATCGCGCACGTGTTCAGGCTCGGAAATGCCGAATCCGAGCAGTACCGGAGGTCCGTCAAACTTCTTGATGTTAGCGACGACTTCTTCGAGGCCAATTGTTTCTGATTGCTTTTCGGCACCGGTAACTCCATCTCTCGATACTGCGTAGATGTAGCCGCGTGAGCTTTGAGCGACGCCCTCGAGGGTGTGCGCAGTCGCGCGGGCCGGGGCGATAAAGATTGGGTCAATACCGGCTTTCTCTGCTGCGGTGATAAATGGAGCGCCTTCGCGCACAGGGACGTCGGGAAGCAAGATGCTGTCCGCACCCGCTTCTGCAAACTCGGCGTAGAACCGGTCGAAACCGCGAGTGAACGCCACATTGCCGTAGATGAGCATGCCGATGGGAAGCTCGGGAAATTCCGCGCGTATTGTTCGCACCTGTTCCAAGGCGGAATCTACGGTGGCGCCGCCATCGATCGCGCGAAGGTGGGAGGCCTGAATGGTGGGGCCGTCGGCCACTGGGTCAGAAAATGGAACACCGAGCTCCAATGCATCGGCTCCGGCCGCGACGACGGTTCGCACGATGGCCAGCGTGTGCTCTGGCGTGGGATCGCCCAACATGAGGAATGGGACGAAAGCACCCTCTCCCCTGTTGCGTAGTGAGCGGAATAGGTCTTCGTATCGGGTGCTCATTAGTTCTTCTCCTGGAGCTTAAATTCTGGGTGGTTCTCAAGGGTGTGGCGAACGTGGTCGATATCCTTATCGCCGCGGCCGGAAAGGGAGACCAAGATGTTGATGTCCTCATCCTTCCGCTTCAAGGCGTAGGCCAACGCGTGAGAGGATTCGAGAGCGGGAATGATGCCTTCCTTAGTGGAAAGAAGCTGGAATGCTTCGAGTGCTTCGACGTCAGTAATGCCGACATATTGCGCGCGGCCACTGGCGTGTAAGTGCGCGTGCTGTGGTCCTACACCTGGGTAGTCGAGTCCGGCGGAAATAGAATAGGATTCTTCCACTTGGCCGTCCGCGTTGCGCATGAGGTAGCTGCGCGCGCCGTGGAGGATGCCAACCGTACCGTTGTTGATGGTGGCACCGTGCTTGCCGGAGTCTAGACCTTCGCCGCCAGGTTCGGCGCCGACGAGTTCCACTTCCTCTTCCTCAATGAAGTCTGCGAACATGCCGATTGCATTGGAGCCGCCTCCGACACACGCTACGACTACATCCGGTAGCCCACCGGTGCGCTCAAGCATTTGCGCTTTAGCCTCTTCGGAGATGACCTTGTGGAACTCTCGGACGATGGTTGGGAATGGATGAGGTCCGGCCGCGGTACCGAGGAGATAGTGGGATTCATGGAAAGTGGCGGTCCAATCACGGAGGGCTTCATTCACCGCGTCCTTAAGAGTTCCGGATCCGGTGTCGACGGCGACGACCTTCGCTCCCATCAGCTCTATACGGAATACGTTTGGCTGCTGTCGGGCCACATCTTTCGCACCCATGTAGATCACACACTCGAGATCCAGCAATGCGCACGCAAGTGCAGTAGCGGTGCCGTGCTGGCCCGCTCCGGTCTCCGCAATAATGCGTGTCTTCCCCATCCGCTTTGCTAGCAGTGCCTGACCAAGGACCTGGTTCGTCTTGTGTGCCCCACCGTGTACGAGGTCCTCACGCTTGAGGAAAATGCGCGCTTTACCCCCGAGGTTCTTCGCCTCTGTAATTGGTGTGGGACGGCCGAGATAATCACGCAATAGCGTGCTTAGCTCTTTGCGAAATGCGGGGTCGTTTTGTGCGTCGACAAAGGCCTCCTCAAGTTGGTCGAGCGCCGGGATGAGGGATTCGGGGACGAACTGTCCGCCGAATTCGCCAAAGTATGCCGGAAGGAGCGTTTCACGTGAAACTGTCATCGTTCTCTTCTTTCTATGGGTGTGTGTAGTTCCGGATGGTGCTAAAGGCTTGGGCGATCAGTGAGGAGTCCTTGCGCCCAGGTGCATATTCCAGACCTGAATTGAGGTCGAGTCCCGCCGTGCCGATTGACAGTGCCTCTTCGAGGTTGTCAAGCCGGAGCCCTCCGGCGAGGAGGGATTTCTCCTTCACTTCATCGGGGATCGTCCGCCATTCAAAAGTGGTTCCCGTCCCTCCACTGCCGGAGTCGAGGACGAGGGCCTCTACTTCTGGTACTAGGTCCGGCGTTAAGGCAGCGAATTCAGAGTTATTCATGTCGATGGCTCGCCAAAGGTTAAGGCCGTCAGCGACGCCCCGAACATCGTGAAGGAATTGCAGCTCTGCTTCCCTACTCCCTTGGAATGGGGCGTGAAGCTGGAGAACTTTGAGGCCGGGGATCTGGGCTATGCTCCGCAGCGTTTCCACATCCGTAGAGCGCGTCACGGCTACGTACTCCAGCTTTGGTTCCGCGGAAATGATGCTTTGTGCGGTTTCACGTGAAACACTGCGAGGTGAATCCGGCGCGAAGATGAGTCCCCCGTAACGGGCTCCAGCAGCGCGCGCTGATTGTGCGGAGGAGGCGGTGGTAAGGCCGCATACTTTGTTGGCACCATAGACGAGGTCGCGCGCCGCCCGATCGATGTCCTCCTGGGAGGTGAGCTGGGAGCCTACAAGGAAAGCATGTGCGTGGGCCCCTAACCGGCGGACGGTGGCATTATCGCAGATTCCAGATTCGGAAACTATCGCCTTTCCGTCTGGAACATGGCGGGCTAGGCGTTCAGTGCGCCCTAGATCGATGCTGAGATCGTGGAGGTTGCGGTTGTTGATGCCGATGATATCGACGCCAAAATTCACCGCGCGATTCACCTCGTCCTCGGTGATGGCTTCAGTCAAGACGTCTAGGCCGAGTTTGTCTGCCAGTGCCTTGAGCTCACCGTAGGTGTCATCGTCCACGATAGACATCATGAGCAAGATGGCATCGGCGCCGTAATAACGGGCGGCATAGACCTGGATGGGATCGACAATAAAGTCCTTGCACAGTACCGGCACATGCGTTGATAGTGCGACGGTCTGCAAGTGGTCGTAGTCGCCGCCAAACCGATCGGGCTCGCATAACACTGAGATGGCTGAGGCGTAACGGGAGTAGATCCGGGCAATATCGCCCGGGTGATAGTCTTCACGGATCATGCCGAGGGACGGCGAGGCGGACTTGCACTCCATGATGAAGCGGTTGGTGCCACGGAGGGCGTCGGCAAGCGAACGCTCCGAACGTGGCACGCTAGCTAAGTCCACGTGGGATAGCCGCTCCCGGAGTGCGGGCAGGTGAGTGCGGCGCTGAGCGACGATCTCCTCGAGCACCGTGGGTAATGCATTTCCCGACATTAGCTCTCCTCCCCTACGGCATAGTTGGTGTTCTCGTGGAGCGCGAGCCAATCTTCAACAGTGCCGGTGCTAATCAGTTGCTTTGCGTGAGTGACTCCTGCCGCGATAGTCTCCGTGGTCCCGTTGAGGTAAAACATGGCGCCGGCGGTGGCGGCAATGGCGTCACAATGGGCGGGCTCGCCGTGGCCGGCAAAAACCGCACGGAGGGCTTGGGCATTGGCGGCGCCGTCGCCGCCGGCTAGGTCCGTCAGCTCGTGGCGTTTGATGCCGAGGTCTTCTGGGGTGAGCTCATAAGAGACAATCTCGCCGTCGTTGAGCTCCCAGACCTGTGTCGTGCCGTGGCTAGCGATCTCATCCGTGCCAGCGCCATGGACGACTAGGGCGCGCTCCCGGCCGAGCTCCCGGAACACTTCCGCGATAAGTTGGCCTTGGGCCGGGTTGGCGATGCCCATGATTTGCAGTGACGGGCGTCCTGGGGACAGGAGCGGTCCTAGCGTATTGAAGATGGTGGGGATACCTAGCGCCTTGCGTACCGGTTGTACGTGGGCGACCGCTGGGTTGTATGCAGGGGCGAATAGGAAAGTGAAGTTGGAAGCTTCAAATTGGCGCACTGCCCGGGCGGCGTCTAGGTCCAGTGGAATATTCAGGGCTTCGAGGACATCGGCCGATCCGGACTTGGAAGAGACCGAGCGGTTGCCATGCTTGATCATCTTCACTCCCCCTGCGGCGGCAACGAGGGAGGCGCCGGTAGTGATATTGATGGTATTCGCGCCATCGCCACCAGTTCCGGCCGAATCCATGAGTCCTTCTCCGGTGATGGGGAATGGATAGCCCACCTTCAAAAATGCTTTGGCCGCGCCGGCAATGTCTGCGAAGGTCTCGCCGCGGGTGCGAATATGGGTAAGCAGCGCCGCGATATGAATATCGTCGTAGTCGCCCACGGCCAAGGGGGTAAATACCTCCATGGCTTCTTCGATGGTGGGCTGCGGGTTATTCAGGAAGGCTTGCAAGGTGCGTAGGGGTGCGTGATTCATTTTTAGTTCTCCGTATCCATAGTGGTGTGCGTATATAATTGATTGATGCAACGCTCAAGCATGAGGGGGCCGCGGGGCGTGAGGATGGACTCGGGGTGGAACTGGACTCCTAGGGCCCTACCGTCATCCGTTTCGGCCGCCATGGCTACCTCTCCGATGTCCGTGGACGTACGCGCGAGACAACGCATCCCCTGAGGGAGGTCCGCGCATCCAAGGGAGTGATAGCGCGCCACCGGAACTTGCGTACCAAGGTGATCCGGTTGGTCCGGCTCGGTATCGGTGGCAAGGCCCTGAAAGACGGGGTGCATAACCCCGGCCTCGGTCAGGGTCATCGGGAGGGACTTCCCGTGCACCGGGCCGCACGGTTCGACCGCGCCGCCGTGGTGCTCGAGTAGCGCTTGGAAGCCGAGGCACACGCCGAGGATGGGGATGGTGCCTAAGGTGGCGTCGATAAGCTCCATCATGCAGCCTGCGTCCCGTGGATGACCGGGGCCCGGGGAAAGCACAATAATGTCGGGTTGCGCGTGCAGCACGTCGTGCACCGCTACGGTATTGCGAAACACGGTGGTATCGAATCCAGCGAGGGCATCAACGAGGTTGTAGACAAAAGAATCGTGGTTATCCAGAAGGACAATATGCGGCGAGCTCATCGCTGTACCTCCAATTCGGCTCCGTGTGCCATGGCGATGGCATGGAGGACGGCGTAGGCCTTATGCACCGTTTCATCGGCCTCGGCTTGCGGCACTGAATCCTTGACCACGCCGGCGCCGGCCTGCACAACTGCGGTGCCGTCCTGGACGTAGGCCGAGCGGATGACGATGCAGTTATCCATGGCTCCATCGCCGCGCAGGTATCCCACCGCCCCGCCATAGGAGCCGCGGCGCTTTCCTTCCGTGCGGCGTATCAGTTCGGTGGCGCGAAGTTTGGGCGCTCCCGTAAGCGTTCCCATGTTCATGCACGCACGGTAGGCATGGAGCGCATCGAAGTCCGGGTGGAGCGTCGCCGTGACGCGGGAGACCAAGTGCATGACCCGCGAGTAGCGGTCAACGTGCAGGAGTTCTGCTACCTGTCGGCTGCGGGGCACGGCCACGCGAGCGAGGTCATTGCGTGCAAGGTCCACCAGCATCGTGTGCTCCGCAATCTCCTTCTGGTCTGTACGCATGTCCAGCTCGTTGCGGATATCTAGTTCATGGTTGATGCTGCCATCCGGGTTGAGCCCGCGCGGACGCGTCCCCGCGATGGGATAGAGCTGGACCTGCCTATCTTCTGGCGTGAATTTGAGGTTTGATTCCGGCGAGGCGCCGAAGAGCTCATAGTCGGCACCGCGGACGTAGAACATATAGGGCGAGGGGTTGGTCTCGCGCAGCGCCCGGTAGGCAGCCAGGGCGTTGGGGCAGTCCACGGTGAAGGCGCGCGCGGGCACTACTTGGTAGATATCGCCGGCGTGAATATTGCCTTTGAGCTTGTCGACGTCCGCCCGAAACCCTGCATCATCCACATCGGCCACCGCCCGGATCCTTTCCCTTTGCGGCGCCGTGGGACGAGCAGCCACCGGCAGTAAGGCAAGAGAATCCAACTCTTCCCGCAGGCGCTTGTCGTCGATGTCCCAGCCTTCTAGGTGTGCAGTTCCTTGTAGGTGGTCCACTGCGAGGACCGTTTGGGCTACCAAGAATTCAAAGTCCGGGTAGGTGTTGGCCCCGGGCTCAACCTCGGGCAGTTCCTCAAAAGTAGCGAGGTAGTCATAAGCGAATCCGCCCCCAAGGAACGGCAATAAAGGAGAGGAATAGTTGGCTTCTAATTGCAAGAACCGCAAAATATCAGCGGTAGATTCGGCAAGTAGCCGCTCCCGCTCGTCTGGATGGGTGGACTGCGAGAACTCGAAAACCGCCGCGGTAGTTTCACGTGAAACTAGGCGATGGTGGAACCGGTCCTCGAGGGAAGGGAGGAGCGTCTCCCCTGCTTCCGTGAGAGCGCGTATCTCGACCCTCTGGTCGTGGCACGTTACTTTCAGGGCCGCTTGGAGTACGGCGAGGCAATTGAGATTCTTCTTGGTCTCAATGTCCGCGCTTTCAAGAAGTAGGGAGTCGTGCGGTTGTGCGAGGGCGTCAAAAATCGCGGCCGCGTCGCTGTCGTAGGGTATATCGCGAGTGGCGGTGTATGGCATTGCAGTGCCCTTTCGGTGGGTGAGGGAAACCGGGAAACGGATAGTGAGATTCCGCGAGCAGGGACACTAAAACGCCAAAAGGCCCGCAGAATGCGAGCCTAAAAATGGGAGGTGGAATAAGGCCCGCGGGTTACGCGCGCCACCACCAAGCAGTAGTCATCTTCTTCATATCGGTCATACTAACCTACATTTCTATAGCCTGTAAGGTAATCGATAAAAATATTCGCCCACTCCCCCTAAGCGCTTGTGCTTGGCGCAGGACCAAGAAGACCGGCTATCGATTCGCGGTACTGTGGGGTGCATTCACGCAATGGAGAAAGGTGATGAATATGAGCATCGATCAGAAGGAACTATTAGCGAAGGTCCCCACCCAGCTATTGATTGGCGGACAGTGGCGCGACGCGTCTTCCGGCGAGACCTTTGACGTAGAAAATCCGGCGACGGGCGCGACCATCGCCACGCTGTCTTCCGCTAATTCTGATGATGCGGTGGCTGCCCTCGATGCTGCCTGTGCGGTCCAGGATGAGTGGGCGCGCACCACCCCGCGCGAGCGGGCCGATATTCTCCGCCGCGCCTTTGAATTGGTACACGAGCGCGCCGATGAGTTCGCCACCCTGATGACCCTTGAAATGGGAAAGCCTTTTGCTGAGTCCCAAGGTGAGGTCACCTATGGCGCGGAATATTTGCGGTGGTTTAGTGAGGAAGCCACGCGTGACTATGGCCGCTACTCCCCTGTCCCAGAAGGCACCTTGCGCATGGTTACCCGCCGCAAGCCCGTGGGTCCGTGCCTGTTGATTACTCCGTGGAACTTCCCCCTCGCCATGGCCACCCGAAAGGTTGCCCCAGCCGTTGCAGCGGGCTGCACCATGGTCCTGAAGCCGGCCAAGCTGACGCCGCTCACCGCGCAGTACTTCGCCCAAACCATGCTCGATGCCGGCCTGCCGAAGGGCGTGCTCAATGTGGTCTCCGGCAGCTCCGCTTCGGCCATTTCGGAGCCTTTGCTTGCCGACGCCCGCTTGCGCAAGCTCTCCTTCACCGGTTCTACCCCAGTGGGCAAAACCCTCCTCAAGGGTGCCGCGGACAATGTCTTGCGCACCTCCATGGAGCTAGGCGGTAATGCACCGTTCATTGTTTTCGAGGATGCGGATATCGACCAAGCGGTTGCGGGAGCCATGGGCGCGAAGATGCGCAATATTGGCGAGGCTTGCACCGCGGCTAATCGCTTCGTGGTGCACGAGTCCGTGGCGGAGGAGTTTACGCAGAAGCTGGCAACAGAGTTTGAGAAGCTCGTCGTCGGCAATGGCATGGACGAAGGTGTGACGTGTGGTCCGCTGATTGAGGCTAAGGCACTCGACAATATCGCAGCCCTGGTTGAGGATGCGGTGGACAAGGGCGCGACCGTTGTCACCGGCGGCTCTCGCGGCGAGGGCGCGGGCCACTTCTATGCGCCCACAATCCTGAGCAATGTTTCACGTGAAACTCGCGTGGCTCAGGAAGAAATTTTTGGACCGGTTGCTCCTATCCTTACCTTTAAGGATGAATCGGAAGCGCTAGAGATTGCGAACGATACGGAGTACGGACTTGCCTCCTATGTATATACGGAGGATTCCGATCGCCTCTGGCGCGTTGCCGACGGCCTCGAGTTTGGCTTGATGGGATTCAATGCCGGTGTCATCTCCAATGCCGCTGCCCCATTCGGTGGAGTCAAGCACTCTGGTTTAGGACGCGAAGGCGGCGCCGAAGGTATTGAGGAATATACCTCGGTGCAGTACTTGGGTATCCGTGATCCTTATGCCGGCGCCTAGGATTCAAGAACTTTTCTTAAGCGTGAATAAGTCAACGCTACCTACACAGTGCATAGCATTTTTCCAGTTCAAGGTGTAGCGGTTGCCGGTAGCCGCCCGTGTACGGGCGGCTTCGATAAGGGCCTGGAAAGCTTTTCAATTAACCTTTGTAGCCTGCGGGGCGTATAGTGCCTCTCCGTATAATTCAATTTCTATTTCCTTCGTCTGCGATGCGCGGCCTTATGGCCAGCGCGTGGAGAAGGAATTTTCTTTTTGTTATTTGGAGTGAGTATATGACGCCTACAGAATCTGCAGCGGCTAAGCCGCCGCTGATTACGCCTACGTTTGTCCTCGCGTGGGTGGCTAATTTTTGTCAGTTCTTGGTCTTTTACCTGTTCGTAACCACCATGGCCCTCTACGCGGTAGAGAGTTTCGGGGCATCGGATACCGTGGGCGGTTTCGCCTCCAGTGCCTTTGTTCTGGGCGCGACGTGCATGCGCGTGTTCTCCGGCTGGATCGTGGACCGCGTGGGCCACAAGAAGGCGGCCTTGGCTTCCCTGGCCTTCGTCACACTTGTAGCTGTGGCGTACTTTTTTGCGCATAATGTTGCGGTCTTGATTATCGTGCGAATGGTGCACGGCGCGGCCTATGCCTTGACCTCCACCGCACTTATGGCGGTGGCGCAGTCCGTTATCCCACACGAACGCCGTGCGGAAGGCACCGGATACTTCGCCCTGGGTACTACCCTGGCAACCGCGTTTGGTCCAGCTATCGGCCTGTTATTGGCTAACAACATCGGCTACACCACGCTTTTTGCTGTCGCCCTTGGTGCAAATATTGTTTCCCTGATCCTGGCCTTGGTGCTGCGCTATCCGGCCGAGGTTTCCTCCGAAAAGCCGGCCTTTAGTCTGCGCAATGCCGTGCATCCCAATGTGGTTCCTATCGGTCTATTCATGCTCCTAGTCGGCATCGCCTACTCCGGCGTGGTGACCTACCTCAACGCCTACGCCCGCAAGGAAGACCTGGCCACCGGCGCAGGGCTCTTCTTTATCGGCTATGCGGTCACGATGCTCATCATGCGCTTCTTCTTGGGCCGTATCCAGGACCATAAGGGTGATAATGCCGTAATGTACCTCGGCTTGGCCGCCTTTGTCGTGGCCCTGCTGATCATGGGCTTCCCCACCAATGACGTCATGCTGGTAGTCGCGGGCGCCTGCACCGGCTTGGGTTTCGGCACCCTCAGCCCCGCCTGCCAAGCCATCTCCGTGCGCTCGGTGTCTGCCGCGCAGTTGGGCGCCGGTATCTCCACCATGTTCCTGCTCATGGACCTCGGCATTGGCCTGGCCCCGTTTGGCTTGGGCCCCATCGTTGCGGCAACTGGCTTTGACACGATGTATCTCATTCTCGCGGGTCTCGTGGTCATCGCCGCTATCTACTACTTCTTTGTGCACGGCCGCTTCCCTAAGGCGAAGGGGCACCATCTGAGCTTTGAAGCGGGCAAGTAACACAGCCACTTCCCCTCCTTCGCACTCAGCATGAAAAGCACGCCAGCGCTTAGCGCTGGCGTGCTTTTGTTTTGCGCGCACAACGGGCAAAAAGAGTGTGCTGGCCTCGCCGGTAAGCTAAAGGCGCTGACACAGCCTGCGGTTCCGGAAGTAGAGTATGCGTCGACATCCGCTGCGCATGGATGTGCTGATTAACGGTCCCATTCCCCTATTGGATGTTTGGGCTCATCGACTGCGGGTGCGACAACGGGACATTGCTGAGCTCGACATGGCGGACTATGAGTGCTTGTGTAACTAGGTGCGAAGCGAGTTCTGTTGGTGAGCGGGCAGGCAGCCAGCATCGATAACGCGCCGGGCAAGGGCGCGGTCGCCCATCTTGGCGGCAAAGGCCATGCGCATGGTGATGCCGTGGCTGGGTGGGGTATCCAGCTCAATGGCGTCGCCGGGGCGAATGCGGCCGGGGGAAATGATGCGCAGGTAGGTGCCGCAGTCGCCACGCGCGGTCCAGCGCTTGAGCCAGCCGCGCTCCCCTAGCCAGCCGGCGAAGGTGGCACACGGTTGGCGAGGCACGGATACCTCAAGCACGGCGGTGCCAATGCACACGCGCTGATTGATGAGCAGAGCAGACAGATCGATGCCCTGCGTGGTGAGATTTTCGCCAAAGGCGCCGGAGGCCAGCGGGCGGGAAAGCTCGGATTGCCAGTAATCCAGTTCCTCGCGGGAGTAGGCATAGACGGCCTTATCGTTGCCGCCGTGATGTTGGGTGTCACCAATTATATCGCCGCGCACGCCGGACCCATCGCCATAATGGGGTCCGGGTGCTGCCAGATCGATAAAGTCTTGCGGCTTTTTGTCGATGCCCGAGAACTCATGCCGCCCGCTCGGGTCCGGCCGGCGGACGGCGACATTGGTGGAGACGACCTGCATGCCTGTCACCCTAGCTGAGCGTGAGCGCCTCCGCGGTGAGAATATCGCGGTAGAAAAGCTGCGGGGCGAGGGAGACGGCCTCGGCGAGCTGCGGGAGGGCGTCGTCAAGCGTGGCGGCGAAAGCAGGGTCCGCCAGCTTGCCATTGGCCACACCGCGCGCCGTGATGGCAAAGACATAGGAAATAAACGGCATCCACGCGGAATCACCGAGCTCCGAATTGCCATCGCCAAAGGCGTCCAGCGCGAGCAGGGTATGTAGGACGGACTTATCGACGCCCAGCTGTTGCAGCGTCACCCGCAGCTGCATTGCGGTGCTACGCAGATTGGAAATGGTGCCCAGGCGGGTGAGTGCAAGGTCATTGGCAAAGCACTCGCGCAGTGCGGCGATGCGGTGGGCATCATCGCAGAGCTGGTCGCTGTCCGTTGCCGGCGTAGGTGCCTCGCCCGTGGCGCTCATCAACAGCATGGGGCGGGTGACATCGTCGACTCCGGTGGACGGCACGCGCGCGAGGGAGGCGGAGCCGTGGGCTTCGACATAGTCATAGGCGGCGTCGGCAAGCGCGGCCAAGAGCGAGGAAGGCTCGCCGGCCGGCTCCTCGCGGCGGAAGGTGCGGGAGACCAAGCCGGTGCGGACAAAGGCGCGCATGCGCTGCCCCGGCTCAAAGTCCGCGGCCATAAGGGCATCCATGCTGGCGCGCGGATCCGCCTCAATCTCCTTGATGATTCCCTCGAAGGTTTCCTTGGCCTTGGGCGCGAGGCGGCGCATAGCCGCGTAGGTGGGCCACATACCCTCGGTGTTTTCGGTTTCGCCGTCCTGGAAGATGATGAGGGCGCTAGCCGGCGGGTACTGCGGCGCGGCCAAGTCGCTGGCCGGCTCGTCCTCGCGGAAGTCCACGATGAGGTGGCCGGCGTCCAGCAGCTCCTCGGGCAGCTCAAAGCCTTCCTCCGTGGGCTCCAGCGGTTGCGGCTCGCCCGCAGGATTACCCAGCGGCCACGCCCAAGCCAGCAGTTCTACCTCCTCCTCATGCGCCTGCTCAGGGATGAGGATGCCGTCCTCAATGGTTGCGCGGGCGACCAACGGTGCCTTGCGCACGGTGGCAATGGCGGCATAAATGAGGTCGCTGGCCGCGGTGGCCTCATATTCCATGACGCGACGCTCAAAGCTGCGCTTTTGGTGCGCTGCGCGCTCCTTTTCCGGCAGTCCTTCGAGGTATTCCTCATAGGACAACGTGGACCACAGGAGGTAGAGCTCCAGCGAGGTCTTCTTCGTCAGCGCCGACTTCAGCGCGCGGTTAGGCACGGACAGGCTGGTGGCGGCCTCCGTAGAGCCATTGGCGGTGACAAGGTCCCTAATCTTCTGGTTTTTATCAATAACCACGAACTTTGCCAGCGGCAGTGGCTCCGGTGAGTGGATGGTAAAAAGTGCATCGGCATCGAGCTGGTCCGCCAGGATGACCTGCTTATCCAGGTAATCCACGGGCTCGGCGGCGGTACGTTTGACGCGGGTGCGAATCGTCGCCGGCTCCACCTGGAAGGTCAGCTCATAGCCGGCTTCACTGCCGACGGTCTCCTCGCGCACGCTTTCGTCTTCGCCAAAGACGCGCTGGCCCTTTTCCATCTGGATAGCCTTGCCCGGCGCAGAAGCCAAAGCATAGCTAAACGGCGAAAGGTTGCCCAGGGCGTCGATAAAGCGGAAGTTGGTGCCGCGCGGGCCTTCGTTCTTGGCACGCATGTGCAGCGACTCCGCAAAGTTGAGGTACTGGATATCCACCAGTTCCTCGTCCTTGTACAGGGTGAAGCGGTAGCGGCCTACCCAGGGATCCTCGAAGGCGTCTGCGGGGAGCACCTCGTGGATGCCCTCCGGTAGTTCATCCTCCAGCACGGCCTCCTCTTCCCCACCAATGGGGACATAGGTCAGCTCCATGCTGAGATCCGTATTGGCGATGACCCGCGGGGACTGGGTATAGACCAGTTCGCCATCCAGGCCATGGGCATTGGGTAGCGTCTTTACAGCCATGTCCCAAGCAAAATCAGGGCTGCCGGAGACCTTGATGGTTGCGGATTCCTGGCGCGGGACCTCCACGGTGAAAGACTGGCTGACCTCTACCGGGGCGATAGTCCAGCCCTCCCATGCACCGTGGGGACGGGCCTCGCCGACCTTGGCCTTGGCGAGCTCCGTGCCAGCAGGGGCGATGAAGGTATAAGAGCCCTTGGCCACCGCGGTGGTGGTATCGATTGGGCGATGGGTGGAATCCAACAGCAGGCCGCCATTGGCCACGCCGGCGAATTCCACAGTGTGCTCCTCAAAGGAGACGCTGAGGTGGCTAAAGGCACGTGGCATGCTGATCCACAAGCCGGGTTCCTCGCCCTCCACATAGTAAAACTTGCGGGTGTCCTCGCTGCCATCGAGCAGCTGTGCGGTCACGGTCCACTGGGGATCTTCTGGCTCATAACCTGCGGTTACGGCCGGTAGGAACAGCTCCAAAGTGTCGGTAGCTGGAGAGAGGCGCAGGTGCGGGATCCCCTGGAATACCGCTGCGTCTGCAAAAGATGATAGCTGGCTGCGAAACTTCTCCTGGCTCATTTACCCCAGCCTAGATCATTTTCATGCAGATCTGCATTTTGGCTGCGAGCGGCGGAAATGACGCGAAAACCGGGGGCGAATACGGCGGGGATTTTGGATGTGCGTGCCCTGCGGAACGCGGAAAGCGTAGCGAACTACCCCGCGCCGGGATACGGCTATTACACTGTGTGATTATGACTACCCAGAGCGATTCCACTTCGTACCGCTATACCCCGGAGCTGGCGAACCAGATCGAGAAGACCTGGCAGCAGTACTGGAAAGACAATGGCACCTTTAATGCCCCGAACCCGGTCGGCGAGCTCGCCACCGATGCGGGCGAGTTGCCTAAGGAAAAGCTCAATGTGCAGGATATGTTCCCCTACCCTTCCGGTGCGGGCCTGCACGTGGGACACCCACTGGGATATATCGCCACCGATACGTACGCCCGCTATAACCGCATGCTGGGCAAGAACGTGCTGCACACCTTGGGCTACGACGCCTTCGGCTTGCCGGCCGAGCAGTACGCCATCCAGACCGGTACCCACCCGCGCACCACCACCGAGGCGAATATTGAAAACATGCGCCGCCAGCTGGGCATGTTGGGCCTGGGCCACGATCCGCGCCGCTCCGTGGAATCGACCGATCCGGAGTTCTTCAAGTGGACGCAGTGGATCTTCCTGCAGATTTATAACTCTTGGTTTGATGAGGAACAGCAGAAGGCGCGCCCGATTGCAGAGCTCATCAAGGAACTAGAGGCCAATAAGCGCACCACCAAGGACGGCCGCTACTACGAGGACCTCACCGAAGAGGAAAAGGCTGCGGCTATCGATGAATTCCGCTTGGTTTACCTGTCTAATTCCACGGTGAATTGGTGCCCAGGCTTGGGCACCGTGCTGGCAAACGAGGAGGTCACCGCTGAGGGTAAGTCCGAGCGCGGAAATTTCCCGGTCTTCCGTAAGAACCTCTCGCAGTGGATGATGCGCATTACCGCCTACTCCGATCGCTTGCTGGATGATCTGGAGCTTTTGGATTGGCCGGAGAAGGTTAAGTCCATGCAGCGCAATTGGATTGGGCGTTCCCGCGGCGCAGAGGTCTCCTTCCCAGCTGAAGGCTACGAGATTGAGGTCTTCACTACCCGCCCGGATACCCTCTTCGGCGCCGAGTACGTGGTGCTGGCCCCAGAGCATGAGCTTGTCGACGCCCTCCTCTCCCCCATCCCCTATGACGATGACGTGGATGAGCGTTGGACCTACGGCCACGATGATCCGAAGGAGGCCGTTGAGTCCTACCGCACCGATATTGCCGCCAAGTCCGACCTGGAGCGCCAGGAGAACAAGGAAAAGACTGGCGTCTTCCTGGGTACTTATGCCACCAACCCGGTCTCTGGCAAGAAGGTCCCGATCTTCATCGCGGACTATGTGCTGACCGGCTACGGCACCGGTGCCATCATGGCAGTTCCGGCGCACGACACCCGTGACTACGAGTTCGCCCAGGCCTTCGGCCTACCTATTACGGAGGTTGTCTCTGGCGGAAACGTGGAGGAAGAAGCCTGGACCGAGGACGGCGCGCTGGTTAATTCCTCCAATGACAAGGGCCTAGATCTCAACGGCCTGAACAAGGCCGAGGCCATTGCCGCGGCCATCGAATGGCTAGAAAAGGACGGCTCCGGCCGCGAAAAGGTGCAGTACAAACTGCGCGATTGGCTCTTCGCCCGCCAGCGTTACTGGGGCGAGCCCTTCCCCATCGTCTACGACAAGGACGGCTTTGCCCACGCCCTGCCGGAATCCATGCTCCCGGTAGAGTTGCCAGAGGTAGAAGACTATAAGCCAGTTTCCTTTGATCCCGAGGACAAGGATTCCGAGCCACAACCACCGCTGGCAAAGGTGCGCGATTGGGTCGAGGTAGAGCTCGATTTGGGCGATGGCCCACAGACCTACTTCCGCGATACCAACGTTATGCCGCAGTGGGCGGGTTCTTCTTGGTACCAGCTGCGCTATATCGATCCCCGCAATGATGAGGCATTCTGCGATATCGAGAACGAGCGCTACTGGACCGGCCCGCGTCCGGAGCAGCATGGCCCGCAGGATCCGGGCGGCGTGGACCTCTACGTCGGCGGCGTCGAGCACGCGGTGCTGCACCTGCTCTACTCCCGCTTCTGGCATAAGGTGCTCTTTGACCTGGGCTTTGTCAGCTCTCAGGAGCCCTACCGCCGCCTGTACAACCAGGGTTATATTCAGGCCTATGCCTACACGGATTCCCGCGGTGTGTACGTGCCGGCCGCTGAAGTAGAAGAAAAAGATGGCAAGTTCTACTACAACGGCGAAGAGGTCAAGCAGGAGTACGGCAAGATGGGCAAGTCGCTCAAGAATGCCGTGGCCCCGGACGATATCTGCCGCGACTTCGGTGCCGATACCCTGCGCGTTTATGAGATGTCCATGGGCCCGCTGGATACCTCCCGCCCGTGGGCTACCAAGGACGTCGTAGGTTCCCAACGCTTCCTGCAGCGCCTGTGGCGCCTGGCCGTCAACGAGGACACCGGCGAGCTGGCGACTACCGACGCCGCCTTGAGCGAGGATGACCTCAAGCAGCTCCACCGCACCATCGCGGGCGTGCGCGATGATTACGAGAACCTGCGGCTTAATACCGTGGTGGCCAAGCTTATCGAGTACGTCAATTACCTGACCAAGACCTACCGCACCGAGGCCCCACGCGCCGCCGTGGAGCCGATCGCACAGTTGGT
The DNA here is from genome assembly GCF_022347385.1 of Corynebacterium tuberculostearicum. Taxonomy (GTDB): domain Bacteria; phylum Actinomycetota; class Actinomycetes; order Mycobacteriales; family Mycobacteriaceae; genus Corynebacterium; species Corynebacterium tuberculostearicum_M. The sequence goes on along the minus strand of NZ_JAKRDT010000012.1, from coordinate 37,417 downwards.
CTCCCCCATTGCCCCGCATATCGCGGAGGAACTGTGGCAGCGCTTTGGACATGACGAGACCATCACCTACCAGCCTTTCCCTACCTTTGAGGAAAAGTACCTGGTAGACGATGAGATCGAGGTGCCGGTGCAGATCAACGGCAAGGTAAAGGCCCGCATCAACGTAGCTGCTGATGCTGACCAGGATGCGGTCTTCGAGGTTGTCCTCGCCGATGCCAAGATTGCCGAGCTGACCAACGCTAAGAACGTAGTCAAGAAAATCTACGTCCCTGGCCGGATGGTCAACCTCGTGGTCAAGTAGAGGGTAAATCTAGTCCCAAAATTCCGTGGCGCACAGCGCAATGCCGTGCGCCCGGATTCCTTGGCCGACCTCCAGCTTTTCGTTCACAATCAGCGGTAGGCCGTCGAGGTCGCATACCCAAAACTCCCCCATGCCTAGCTCGTTGCTGTGCTTGGCGACGCCCCCAATAGTCCCCGCCACCTCCACCTGCGGGTTCAACATGCTGGGCTTTAAGTTCCGGTAAAAGCGTTCGGTAGCGGGCGAAGTGAAGGAAAACTCCTCTGGCTCCCCTACTTCGTAATTCAACGCCGCCACCGTCGGCCGCAATGTCCCCTCTAGCTTTTCTCCGCCGACCGGGTTGCCCGCCGGCAGCGCAAACGGTGCATCCGTAAGGGCCGCGAACCGCAAATCCCCCGTTTCTACAATGCCGATATAGGGCGTTGCCCGGTATATGGTCCCCGGCGTCTCTTCCCCACCGCGATACGAAGGAACAGCAGCCCATTCCCCTTCGTATTCCATCCCTGTGACCGCCATGCCGGACGGGTCCGCGTAGAAAATCACCCGATCGAATCCTGGCGCATCCCACAGTTCGTGTTCTGTCGGCAGCTCCGCAATGAGTTCATCTATATCTAAAAAGTCGAATCCGCACGTGCCAAATAGCTTATCCATGACCGCAATTCTAAACGCTTCGCTCCATTTGGCCGGTCGCGCTTAGTGCCCTTGCGGGCCAACTCTAATCGGCAAACCTCATCACCCATTCAATTTCTAACCTAAGACTATCCCGTTCTACATAGTGGAATATCTCTAGAGATAGCTATACAAAAGGAAACAAAATATGTTTTCTAGCCAAATATGTTGGCTGATGAAATTGTTGTCTATGTATACCCACCCCGCAGGGAAGTAGTAGGAGTTGTCATATCAACCCATATGGCAACGATGAGTTGCTAGATCAACCTTGCTGTATAAACTGTTAAATACAACCGACTCTAGGAGGACGCGATGCGCTTGGAGCAGAGTGCAGCATGGGGCGACTTTGTCGCCATGCAAGAGGCGTTGCATGCGCGGCTGTCTGGACAGCTCCAGAGCGGCTCTAACCTGAGTGAAGCGGACTACGCGGTTTTGGCGGTGTTGCAGCGCCGTCGAAAAATTCATACGAGACCGAATGAATTGGCGGTGGAGCTCGGGTGGGAGAAGTCGCGATTGCATCGTCAGCTGTTGCGCATGGAGTCCCGAAAATTGGTTTCCAGGCGGGACGCGCCGGAGTTGGGAACTCGAGCTATTGAAGTCACAGTGACGGAAAAGGGAAGTGCCGCTTTCAGTGCAGCCATCGCGCGCCATACCGCCGCAGTCGATGAAATAGTAGTGAGCACCCTTAGTGACGAGGACCTACATACTTTGGGCAGGATCTCCCGTAAATTGTTGAGAGGGGTTGCTAAAAGCGGGGCTTCGGAAAGCTAGCTGTCCGCGCTGACCGGTGCATGTAAAAAGGCACCCGCCATAACAGCAGGTGCCTTACAAGATTGGCTAGGCGGGATCTAGGAAATCTTAAGAACGGTGCGTCCGTGGTGGGTGCCCTCGAGGAGGGACTTGGATTCTTCGACGACGTCCGACAATGGAATCGTATTGGTCAGGGACTCAAGGATGGACCGGTCCAGCTTGCGTGCGAGCAGTTGCCAAGCGTTCTGGCGGTAGTGCAATGGGGCGTCTACAGAGTTGACGCCGGCAAGGTGTACGTTGCGCAGAATGAACGGCAAGACGGTGGTGGGCAGGTCTGGACCGGCGGCCATACCGGTAGAGGCGACGGTGCCGCCCCACACAGTGCGGGCCAATACATTTGCCAAGACGTGGGAGCCGGAGGTATCAACCGCACCGGCATACGTTGCCTTCTGCAGGGGCTTTCCGGCCTCAGCAAATTCGGCGCGGTCCACAATGGTATGGGCACCAAGCTCGTGGAGGTACTGGGAATAGTCATCCGGGCGGCCGGTCATCGCGTGAACCTCGTAACCGGCATTGGACAGCAGATTCACGGCGATGGAGCCCACGCCACCGGTGGCGCCGGTGACCAGGACGGGGCCATCGGGAAGTCCGCGCAGGGAGTTAACACACAGGGCGGCTGTGTAACCTGCGGTTCCCACGGCGGCCGCCTGTTCTGCGGTGAAGTCTGCTGGCAGCGCGACGGTCGCCTGGGAATTCACACACTGCTTTGGGGTGTAGCCACCGTGGCGAAACTCGCCTAGGCCATCACCGAAGGAAGCTACTAGGGTGCCAACTGGGAGGCGTTCCACGCTGGATTCGGCAACGGTGCCGACCACGTCGATGCCCGGAACCAGCGGGCTGGTGCGCATGACGCCACGATCGCCGGCAATCGCCATGGCGTCCTTGTAGTTCAGCGAAGAATAAGACACATCGACGGTAAGGTCGCCCTCGCCGAGGAACTCTCCCTCTTCAAAGGAGGTCGTAACGGATTTATCTTCGTTGCGAGTAACTAGTAGAGTGCTCATGCTCACCATCGTACGTTAAATGTGATGCAGACATTTAACAGCGAATCTCACGGAGAATTTTCAGGCTCGCTTGTTAATTTGAACAACATGACGATGACCACGATGCCTACCCGCGCCTCGCGCCAGATTGGTGCGCTTGGCATGCCAGCTAAGCGCACGCTGTGGCGCAGTGCAGCCGTAGCCTGCGTGGTTGTCATGGTGGCTATTGCAGTAGCTACGGTGGGCAAGCCTTTCATAGATATCCCCGGTGTGGTCGATGCGTCAGCGCACGCACGCCGCAGCCTAGATTTGCAGATGTTTAACGGGTTTAATAACCCTCATCCGTGGTGGGGTCCGTGGACCAATACTTTGGGTAATGTTTTCCTCTTTATGCCGCTGGGTGCCTGCTTGGTGGTGATGGGACAAAATTCGCGGCGCGTCCGCTTCGGACGCGGCGGCACCATCCTTTTAGGGATGATGCTCAGCCTAGGCATTGAAATCGCCCAGTACATATTCTCATTGGGTTTCAGCGATGTTGATGACTTGGTTTTCAATACGCTTGGCGCGTCTTTGGGCGCGTTCCTAGTAAGCCGCAGCAGCGCGAAAGCGCAGCTACGAACCGTACGAGTAATCGGGTGGCTGGCAGCGTTGGGCTTGGGTGCTTTACTGGTTGCCGTTATTGCAGGGATTGTTGTCTAGAAGCTAGACGAGTGGACGCCCGCACGCGCTGGGGTAGGGCGGTGAGCGGTGAGCCCTAGGCCGGTTGCAGCTGGTTGGGATCCTCTGGAGCCGGGCTTTCATGCTAAGACTGCTTGCGCTCTTTAACAATGCCTGCCGTTAAGGCGCAAAGGCCAACCGCAATCCAGGCCAGGAGAATCCATACTTCGGCGCTAATCGGAGCGATGGGGAAGTAGTTTGCCGAGCGAGTTAGGGAAGCAGTGGCCGCATTGGGGAAGAACTGACCTACGGCTCCCCATGGTTTGGCAATGAATTCCTTGGGGGTCATCGTTCCGGCTAGGGGGTTGCCAATCAGCATTATGGTAATAGCGCCGAGCCCGAACCCTGCAGTTCCGAACAAGGCACGGAGCCCAACAATGAAGGATGAGAAGGCGGTGATGCCAAGGGCAAACACGCCCGCTGAAGTCCAGAAGCCAGCCGGCAGTAGGTCGAATACCCCGCTAAAGACCCAGGAAACGAGGAGGCCACCGAGTGGTGCGTATACAGCGAATGCGAGAAGGCGCTGGCTGTTTTTCTGCAGGGTAAAGGAGATTAGTGCCGCGCCGATCAAGCTGCCGATGGCAACGAGCAGAATTGAGAGATTGATTGCCATTCCTTGCGGATCACGGCTATCCAGCGGGGCTACATCTGTTGCTTTGACCTCAGCGGAGGGAACTTTGCTCTCAGGAAGACCCTTAGCTTGAGCGGCGGCCTTGGCTTGGCGATTTGCCATCTCACTCAATGGCTGTGACAGGTTTTTGATGATATTCGCCTGGGGCAAGCCCGCTGCCGAAGAGAAAAGAACCTCGGGCTCTTGGCCAAGGACGATTGCACCTGATACCTCACGTTGTTGAATGAGCCGTTCAGCTTCGGCTCGATCCGCGGCGGGCTGTGTCTTAAGTAAGCCGGGTTTCTTCTCATCGAGAGCGTTTTGTATCTGTGTAACTTGCTGCGGCTCGCCAACAACAGCGGTGGAAATATCGCGGGGTTCCATCGTAGCCATCGGCCAGAGGAAGGCTAGAAGGATGAGCGTGAGCGCTAAGGGGGCGAGAGCCCCGACGACTAGCGCCTTCTTTACGTTGTGCATGGGATACCTGCTTTCGGGTCGTATGAGTAGTTCGTCAACCGCAATTCAACGAACGTTGAACATGCTAATTCAACGCACGTTGAAATTCAACAGGTGTTGAAAAGTTCAAATGAAGTAGAGGTAAAATGGCCGGTATGGAGAACAAAAATGCAGGACGTCGGCCTGGGAACGAGGAGACTCGAGAAAAAATCCTGGCCGCAGCATGTACGCGTTTTGGCGATGTAGGCTTTGAGGCCACCACAATTCGCAGCGTGGCGGCAGAGGCCGAGGTAGACCCTGCGCTGGTGATGCACTACTTCAAAAACAAGCAAGGCCTTTTTGACGCGGTTGTCTCAAGCCTGCAAGAACTCCCTGGGCGGTTGGAAGATGTGGCAGACCTAAAAGGCTTCATTGCCAAGTACTTGCAGCTCTGGGAAGCAGAAGACATGGGGTCGAGGTTGAAGGCGGTATTGCGCGCCGGAGTGGGCTCTTCCCATGCTTCCGGAGTATTGCGGCAATATATGGACGAGCAATTCTTGGAGCTAGTATCCCAATCTAAATTGAGTGCAACGGTATTCGATACGCCAGAAAAGCGGGAACGCATTCCCTTTATTGGCGCAATGTTGGCTGGCGTTGCGACCACGCGCAACGTGATTCTCGTTCGCTATGTGCGAGAGAAAACCATCGACGAGCTAGCAGAGATCTATGCAGCGGCATGCGAGGCGATTTTGGAGGCGCGGCCTTAGGCGGATAATTCCGCTCGGTGCCCCCATTCGAACATGGTGGTGGCTGCATCGGTGCCGCTCAAGCTCTCGAACATAGCGAGGGGAGAGGTGGGGACCATTCCGGTGACCTGCGATACGCCGTAGTCTTCCAGCAGTACCGGGGCTAAGGGAGTTGACGGGCCCAGGACGACATTGAAGGACTCGCGGGAGAGCTCGAGCAGGCGGGGAGCGGTCTTATTAACAAAGGCAGAGCCGGTAATGAAGACATAATCGCACTCGGGCAGGATGTATTCGGCGGCGGAATCGGGATAGTCGCCCTCATTGAGCGAGCGCTCCAACATATAAAAATCTGCAGCCTGGTTGAGTGCCTTGGGTGCAAAAGGGAAGTGGCCGATTACCGCTACCTTCTTCCCGGCGACGGCGTTGCGGAAGGGATCGAAGATGTGGGGCCAGGGGGCGTCGGCAAGCGCAAAGCCATGCTCACCGGCCACGGAAGGTGTGGCGTAGTAGGAATTTAGCGCGGCCATGCCGAAGGAAGCCTCCGAAAAATTCCAGCTCTTGGCCAGCTGGGCTATGGCGCGTAAAGGAACGCCGGAGTACTCGGCGCGCATCTGGGCCGGGCGAGAAGTTGCTGACATAGTCATGGCCATGCCGCAGCTAGGGCTTTCGGTGTATACCCTGGTCCACCGCGGGCCTTGGGCGGCGCGGGAGACCACTATGTCACGGGGAATGGCATCGATGAGGTCATCGTAGAGATCCCAGGCAGACATGTATAAACCAGCTTTCCCAAATTGTGTCGCACTCTCTGCGTGAAGGCAGTGTAGTCGAATTAGCTGGGACTAACCTATAGCTTTAGTCACATATATTCGCTACATCGTTCGCGGTCTGCTTGGCAAAGGGGCTTACCCCGGTAATGGTTGCGGAGCCGGGGCCGGTCCACGTGCCGTAACCCACGAGGAAGAGGCCGTCGATGGTGGGGGAGGTGCCATCAAGGAGCCCGCGGATAGGCCGGAGGGCAGGCCGGAAACCGGTGCACCAGATGAGGTGGTCTGCGGTGACTTCTTCAAGCGAAGAAAACATGGGGGTGGCCTGCAAAAGTCCGGAATCCCGTGCGCGTAGGACCGGCGGAACCATCACAATATCGCCCAGGTTGGAATCCGCGCCGGGGTCTGGTTCGCCGCGCAGCATGGCGTTGAGGCGGGCGCGATTGCGCTGAAAGAGCACGCGGCCGTCAACGTCGTCGGGCATCCACCGCGGGGAGCTGCGGGTATACCAGGTGGTCTCCACGCCGGACAGCAGGAGCTCGGCCGCGATCTGGGCACCGGAATTGGCCGCGCCCACGACCGCCACGGTGGACCCTGCAAAGTCCTCCGGGCCCGGGTAGAAAGCCGAATGCCATTGCTGTCCGCCAAAATCGCCGGGGTAGTAGGGGATAAAGGGCGCGGACCACGTGCCCGTGGCCGCCACGACCGTGCGCGCGGTCAGATGCTCTGTACCGGCAAAGACGTGGAAGCACGCGCCATCATGGGTTACCGCATCCACTCTGACCGGCCGGCGGATGGGCAGTTCATAGCGCTTCTCATAACGCGCAAAATAATCAATAACGTGGCTGGCCGGCGGAAAGCCCTCGTGGTGGGGCATGGGCCATCCCGGCAGGTTAGAGGAGGCGGAATTGCTAAAGAGCGTAAGCGAAGGCCAGGTGTGGCGCCAGGCCGCGCCGGGGCCGGATTCGGCGTCCAGAATGACAAAATTCAGCCCCTTCTTGCGCAGGTAATAGCCCACCGCAAGACCCGCCTGACCGGCGCCAATGACTATGCAGTCCAGCATTAAATGAGCTTCCTCTCCCGCGCCACGGTCACCGCGGCGGTGCGAGTTTCCACGCCCAGCTTCTGAAAAATGTGAATGAGGTGGGTTTTGACCGTGGCCTCAGAGATGAAAAGCTGCTTGGCCAGCTCCTTATTGGAGGAACCGGTGGACAGCGCCCGGAGGATTTCTAGCTCGCGGGTGGACAGCGATTCCTGCGGTCGGCCCACGCGCTGGGCTAGGAGGTCCACTACCTCCGGTGCCAGGGTGCGGCGGTGCGCGGCGGTATTGAGCACGGCCTCGTGCAGCGCCTGCTCGGGGGAATCTTTAAGCAGATAGCCCATCGCGCCGGCCTCCACCGCGGCAAGGATATCGGCCTGCGTGTCATAGGTGGTCAGGATGAGCACGGGTGGGCCGCCGGCCTCCACTACCCGCTTGGTGGCCGCGATGCCATCCATGCCGGGCATCTGAATATCGCAGACCACGGCGTCTACCTGCGGGGCGTCGTCCGTAAAGAGCTTATCTACATCCGCGCCGGTGGAACCTTCCATGACTACCTCGACATCGGAGAAGGCATTAAGGATGGCACGCAGGCCGGCCCGGACCACTGGGTGATCATCAATCAGCATGACATTAACCATTGCTTTTCTCCTTCAGCGGGATACGGACGGCCAGGGCGGTGCCTTCGCCGGATTCCAGGTTCATGGTGCCGCCCACAGCTTCCACGCGGTCGCGCAGGCCGGTAAGCCCGAAACCATGATCCCCGCCGCTGGGGCGAGGGGAGGCGGATAGTCCGCATCCATTATCAACGACGTCCAAGGTCACCGCATCCTCGAAAAGGCCGAGCGTGACCACGGCGCGCGAGGCGTGGGCGTGTTTGATGACGTTATTTAGGCCCTCTTGCGCGGCGCGCACGATGACCTCTTTGATGCATTCGGGCACCTTGCCGCTGCCGGAAACCACCAGCTCAAAGGTGGTCTCTTCCCCCAAGGCTTTTACACGGCTGCGCATCTGGGACAGCAGGGAAGTGAGCTGGGTTTCCAGCCGCTCATCCGGGCCGGCAAGCTCGCGGACGAAGCGTCGGGCCTCAGCCAGGTTCTCGCTCGCGACATCCTCGATAACCGCCAGCTGCTCCTCTTTAGTCGCTGGATCATCGGTGCCGCGGGCCGCGCGGGAGAGCAACAAGATGGAGCTGAGGCCTTGCGCAACGGTGTCATGGATCTCGCGGGAGAGGCGCTCCCGCTCCTCTAGTCGGCCGGCTTGGTGCTCGCTGGCGGCCAGCTCGGCTTGGGTTTCGCGCAGCTGCTTGGCGATGTCCCTGTGGTGCGCCGCCTCTGCCTGCAGCCGCCGCTGGATGAAAAAGACCGTGGCCGCAAAGGCGGTACCGATAAGCGGTCCCACGGCCGCAGCGATGGACCAGCCCTCGGGGTGCAGCCAGGCGGGGATGAATGCCGCTGCTGCCCACAGCACGGCGATGGAGACCAACCCAGGCATGGTGGGCAGGGCGCGCAGAAAGACAAAAATGAGCGGGAATTCCAGCCACATGAAATCCTGCGCATGCACCATCAGGCCCAGCCACAGGAGGCATAGCCCACCCAGCCATAACCATGTGGGCAGCCAACGCTGTGCGGAATACACCACGGCGAGGGTGATGGCTAAGCCGATCACCCGGGCGTCGAGCCGGTCATCCACATAGGCGCGCGTCACGCCGAAGACTAGCAGAAACGCGAACATGGCGTGGAGGCCATAGACCCATAATTTTTGTCCCTTAAACACAACCACTCAGGATATCCGCGTACGGGTGGACCGTGAATCAACCACTTGGTTGACTCAAGGTTCAGCGAGCTGGCCGATTACTTCTGACCTGCATAAAGCGAATATAGAACTATGTTCCTAGCAATCAGAGAAATCACCACAGCGCGCGGCCGCTTCGCGCTCATCGGCGGCACGGTTGCGCTCATTACCCTTTTGCTCGTGATGCTCTCCGGCCTGACGGAGGGCCTGTCCAAGCAAAATACTTCCGCGTTGGAGTCCCTGGAAGAGGAGTACCCATATATTTCCTTTTCCACCGAGGACCCTTCCTTTAGCGAATCCGAGATGCACGCCGGCGATATCGCCAGCGATGGCATTCCCTTCGGTGCGGCCCAGACCAAGCTGGAGGGCCACGGCGGTGTTGCCGTCCTCAGCCTGCCGGCCGGCACCCAGGTTCCGGGTAGCGATAAGACCATCCCGGAGGAGGGCGTGCTTCTGCCAGAGTCCATCGACGCGGCCGATACCGTCACCCTAGGCGGCGCCGACTTTTCGGTGGAGGGCACCGTCCCAGAGACCATGTACTCCCACTCCGAGGTGGTGTGGGCCTCCACCGAGTCCTGGCAGCAGATTAGCCACGCTCCGGAAGGCGTGATCGGCACCGCAGCGCTGTATAAGTACGAGGTTCCAGGCTCCGTGAAGGTGTCCACGTCCTTCTCCGGACTAGCGGCCTATCAGTCTGAGCGCGGCTCGCTGCTTACCATGCAGGGCTTCTTGTATGGCATCTCCGCGCTGGTCACCGTCGCTTTCTTGACCGTATGGACCATTCAACGCACCCGCGACCTGTCCATCCTGCGCGCGCTCGGTGCCACCGTGCGCTACCTCTTGCGCGATGCCCTGGCACAAGCCGCCATCATCTTGGCGGCCGGCACCATTGCGGGCGCTGTCGTTGGGTGGGTGCTCGGCGCGCTTGCTTCCGGCACCGTGCCCTTCGATGTTTCCCTGCGCACCATCGCCGTTCCCGCGGTTGGCATCTGGGCCCTCGGCATGGCCGGCGCCCTTATTGCTACCCGCCGCGTAGCTAAAGCCAACCCACTCGATGCTCTTGGAGGAAATGCTTAACATGTCCACCATTCTTGATATCCGCAACGCCACCGTGACCTACCAGGACGGTGAGACCACGACCACCGCGCTTGCCGACGCCTCCCTCATCGCCGAATCCAACACCCTTACCGCCATCGTGGGTGAGTCCGGGTCCGGCAAGTCCACGTTGCTGTCCGTAGCCGCAGGCCTCATCACCCCAGACTCCGGGTCCGTGCACGTGGACGGTACCCGCTCCATCATCTTCCAGCAGGCCAACCTGCTGTCTTCGCTCAATGTGCGCGACCAATTGGTGATCATGGACCATATCGCTGGCCGCAAGCTGCGCCCACAGCGCGCCGATGAGCTATTGGAGTTTGTTGGCCTAGCGGGGATGGGAAACCGCCGCATGGGTCAGTTATCCGGTGGCCAGCGCCAGCGCGTCAATATCGCCCGAGCGCTCATGGAGCAGCCGGACCTGCTCTTGGCCGATGAGCCTACCTCTGCGCTTGATTCCCACCTCTCGCAGGAAATCATCCGCCTCTTGCGCGATGTCACCCAGGAGATGAACACCGCAACCGTACTGGTGACCCACGACCGCTCCCTGCTGAACTTCGCTGACCGCGTCGTGGAGGTCAAGGACGGCCACGTCTCCGAGCAGGAGAAGGTTTCTGCGCTCAGCTAGCCTCAGCTAGCGCTGCATGAGGAGTAGTCGTGCGATTGCCTGCGGCACGGCCGCGGCAATCTGAGAGGCGGAGCAAAGGCCAAAGCCGTCCGGGGTGTGGGCGGCAATGGCCGCCGCGTGTTGGTGGATGGCCGCGGCGTGCAGGATTTCCATAATTATCGCCTCCGCATCCGCCTCGGCGGCATCCAGTTGCGCGAGCGTGGCTCCGAGGATGCCAGAGAGTACGTCACCAGAACCGGCGGTGGCCGCGTAGGAGTGCCCTGCGTTCATGCCATAAATTTTCTGGCCTGGGGCCGTGACCGTGGTGATCCGGCCCTTGTGCAGGATGAAGCAGTCGAGGGCATCGGAAAGCTCTCGCAGGCGCACCCCGAGCCCCTCCGAAAGATCAGGTTCGCGGCCGAGAGTTGCCGCGTAGAGCCGCGCAAACTCCCCGGCATGCGGGGTCAGGACAGCGCAGGGATGATCGCGCACGAGTTCGCGTAGATCGCCGTCGGTCGAAAGCACGGTCAGCGCATCGGCGTCGATAATCGTGGGCAGCCCGCGTTCTAGCACGGCGCGCAATTCCGCGGCCGCCTCCGGTCCGGTGCCCCGCCCTGGGCCTACGACCCAGGCTTGGGCGTGGACCTTTTCTTGGGCACTGGCATGAGGCACTACCTCCGGCAGGCTCGTGACCACGGAGTCACTGCCCACGACGCGAACCATGGACGGCGTGGCGCGCACCGCGCCCGTGGCGGCGAGGATGCCCGCGCCGGGATAGGCGCTGCTGCCAGCACAGACCGCGGTCACCCCGCCGGTGTACTTGGTGCTTGTCGCCCCCGGAGTCGGATCCAGGATTGGTCCAGTGCAGCCCACCGGCTTCGGGGCGGTGACCAGGCCTTGTTCTCCCGAAAGCACCGGCTCAGTCGGCCACTGGTAGGGCAAGGTAATAGTGGGTTCATTGGCGATATAGCCCACCGGCTCCGCGGTAGCGGAAAGCTCTTCTGCAAAGGAGCGCGGGGCGCCGGGCAGGCGCAGATCGCAGAGGACCACCGCACCGCATTCCGGGGCAAAGATATGTCCGGTACGAGCCCAGCCAAAGCTAATGGTCACGTCTGCCTCTACGGCTTCGGCTGCGGCCACGCCGGTATCGGCGTTAATGCCCGACGGAATGTCCACCGCTAATACCGGGACCCCGCGCTCCTTGGCCTCGGTATAGGCCCGCAGCGGGGCACCGGATAGGCCGCGGGTGGAGGCGAGGCCGGCGACGGCGTCGATAAGCAGATCGGCGTCTCCTAGACCGTGCGCAATGGTTCCGCCGGCCGCGGTAAATGCCTCTAGTGCGGGTTCGTGGGCGCTATCCGCTGCAAGGATGGCCTCCACTGAGTAGCCCTCTTCTGCCAGGAAAGCGCCAGCATAGAGTCCATCGCCGCCGTTGCCGCCTGGCCCGGCAAGGATAGTTACGCGCCGATAAGCGCCGAGCATGCTCGCGGCCGTGGCTGCTACGCCTCGTGCGGCCAAGCGCATGAGCTCATCGTCAAAGTTCTGTTGGGCTAGAAGGGAATGCTCCGCCGCGCGGACGGCGGCAACGCTAAAGGCATGTCGCATGCCCGCCAGGATAGGCCTTTAAGGAGCCGGTTGGCAGGTCGGGCACCAAAATAGGTTGCGTCCCTCCATGACCTTTTCTGCCACCGGGGTGCCGCAGATATAGCAAGGTAGGCCGGCGCGGCGGTAGACGTAGACCTCGCCGCCGTGGTCGTCCTTGCGCGGTTCGCGGCCCATGGCCTCGGGGGAATGCTCGGGCCGTACAGTATCGATGCGGCCGTGCTCCACCCCGTACCCCATCAGATCCACCAAGTCCGCCCACGTGGCGTCAAAAGTTTCACGGGAAACATCTCGGCCCGGTAGGAAAGGGGAGAGCCCGTGGCGAAAGAGGGTCTCCGCCCGGTAGATATTGCCCACTCCGGAATAAAGGTGCTGATCCATCATGAGTGAGCCGATGCTGCGGCGAGATTTATGCACTTTGGCCCAGAGCGCCTCCACGTCGGCGTCCTTGCGCAGCGGGTCTTGGCCTACCTTGGTTAGCTGTGCGCGGTACTCCTCTTCAGTGAGCAGGCGGCAAAACTGCGGTCCGCGCAGGTTAGCGGCCTCGGCTCCATTATCAATGCGCACCCGGATCTGTCCCCCGGCTTCCTCGCGGGGCTCGAAGCGCAGCTTGCCAATCAGGCCTAGGTGAATATAGAGGATATGGTGCGGATCCTGGGCGCTAAAGTGCACGAAAAGGTGCTTGCCGTAGGTCTCTGCCAGCTCGATGCGCTCGCCATCGAGAAGCTCCGCCTCCGCCGCGAAGCGACCCTGCGGACTGGTCACGCGCAGCGGCATGCCGCGAAAATCGGCGTTGAATTTTTTAGCTAGGCGGTGGATGACGTGACCTTCAGGCATGAAATCCAGTTTAATCGGGAAGAATTTTCGGCAAAACCGGGCGCTAACCAGCTCACTTATTTGCGGGGAGACAATAGCGTAAACTCGAAATGCGGAATGATTTAACTCAGGGGAAGGCTTTCAAATCATGACGCAAAAAATCGGCTTTGACCGCGAGAAATACATTGAGCTGCAGTCGAAGCACATCCACGCCCGCCGCGAGGAAATCGGCGGCAAGCTCTACCTAGAGATGGGCGGCAAGCTTTTTGACGATATGCACGCCTCCCGCGTGCTGCCCGGCTTCACCCCGGACAATAAAATCGCGATGCTGGAGCGCATCAAAGAGGACGTAGAGATCCTCATCTGCATCAACGCCAAGGATATCTCCCGCCAGAAGGTACGCGCGGACCTGGGCATTCTTTATGAAGATGACCTGCTGCGCCTGGTGGATGTATTCCGCAGCCGCGGATTCTTGGTGGAAAACATCGTCATGACCCAGCTGGAGGAAGGCAACTCCCAGGCGGAGGCCTTCATTGAAAAGGCAGAGCGCCTCGGCCTCAAGGTGGCGCGCCACCGCGTTATCCCTGGTTACCCCACCAATACGGACCTCATCGTGTCCGAAGAGGGTTTTGGCCGCAATGAGTTTGCGGAAACCTCCCGCGACCTCGTCGTTGTCACCGCGCCGGGCCCTGGCTCCGGCAAGCTGGCCACCGCGCTCTCGCAGGTCTACCACGAGCACCAGCGCGGCAATAATGCCGGCTACGCCAAGTTTGAAACCTTCCCTATCTGGAATCTCCCCTTGGAACACCCCGTGAACCTGGCCTATGAGGCAGCCACGGTGGACCTCAACGATTCCAATATTATTGACCACTTCCACCTGTCCGCCCACGGCGAATCCACCGTGAACTACAACCGCGATGTGGAAGCATTCCCGCTGCTGCGCACGCTTTTGGAAAAGCTCACCGGCACCACCCCGTACCAGTCTCCGACGGACATGGGCGTGAACATGGCAGGCTTCTGCATTACTGATGACGCCGTATGCCGCGCCGCCGCCCAGCAAGAAATCATCCGCCGTTACTTCAAGGCACAGGTGGAAGAGGCTCGTGCGGGTCTGGGCACCGAGCAATCCGAGCGCGCCGCGGTCATCATGGCCAAGGCCGGCATCAAGGTAGAAGACCGCCCCGTGGTGGCACCTGCGCGCCAGCGCGCGGAAGAAACTGGTGAACCCGCCTCCGCTATGCAGCTGCACGATGGCACCATGATCACCGGCCGCACCGCGCCCCTGCTGGGCTGCTCGGCGGCGATGCTGCTCAACGCGCTGAAGCACCTCGCGGGCATCGATGACGATATCCACCTGCTGTCGCCCGAGTCCATCGAGCCGATTCAAACGCTCAAGACCAAGCACCTGGGTTCCAAGAATCCACGCCTGCATACCGACGAGGTGCTGATCGCCTTGTCCGTGTCTGCGGCGAAGGATGACAACGCCCGTAAGGCGCTGGAGCAGATCAAGGAGCTTGCTGGTTGTGACGTCCACACCACCACCATCCTGGGTTCTGTGGATGAGGGAATCTTCCGCAACCTGGGCGTGCTCGTGACCTCTGATCCCGTCTTCGCCCGCAAGAAGGCGCTGTACCAAAAGCGCTAACTTTCGCGTGCTCAAGGTTCGGCCCTTTCAGCTTGTGCTGGAGGGGCCGCAGTCATATGAGCGAGAGCTACAAGATTGGGGATCTGCGCAGCTGCAGGCCTAAGATTGGGGCGTGACTATTGGCAAAGTTCTCCTGTATTACTGCTTTACCCCCATCGAAGATCCCACCGCAATCATGCTGTGGCAGCGCACCCTGTGCGAGTCCCTGGGGCTCAAGGGGCGCATCCTCATTTCCGAGCACGGCATCAACGGCACCGTTGGCGGCGATATGGAAGCCTGCAAGCGCTACGTCCGCCAGACCAAGGAATACCCCGGCTTTAAGCGCATGCAGTTCAAGTGGTCCGAGGGCGGCGCGGATGACTTCCCGCGCCTTTCGGTCAAGGTGCGCGATGAAATCGTGGCCTTTGGCGCGCCGGGCGAGCTGAAGGTCGATGAAAACGGCGTCGTTGGCGGCGGCGTGCACCTCAAGCCAGAAGAGGTAAATAAGCTGGTAGAAGAACGTGGCGAGGAGGTCGTCTTCTTTGACGGCCGCAACGCCATGGAGGCAGAGATTGGCAAGTTTAAAAATGCCGTCGTGCCCGATGTGAAAACCACGCATGACTTCATCGAGGAAATCGAATCCGGCAAGTATGACTGGATGAAGGATAAGCCGGTGGTGTCCTACTGCACCGGTGGCATTCGCTGCGAAATCCTGTCCTCGTTGATGAAGAACCGTGGCTTCCAAGAGGTCTACCAGATCGATGGCGGAATCGTGCGCTACGGCGAAAAGTACGGCAATGATGGCCTGTGGGAAGGCTCCATGTATGTCTTTGACAAGCGCATGCACCACGAGTTTGGCCAAGGACTCCAAGACCCCGGCTTCATCCAGCTGGGTCACTGCGTGCACTGCGGCAAGGGTACGAATACCTTCCACAATTGCATCAATGAAGACACCTGCCGCCAGCAGGTACTCATCTGTGATGATTGCATCCAGCACGTAGAAACCCAGCACTGCGGCCGGCCGGATTGCGCCGAAGTGGCAGCGCAGCTAGCCAAGCAGGAGAGCTAGCCGCGCGCCGTTTCCTTGCGGAGGCAGCCCCACCACCAGTGCTGCCACGCGGTGGTATACGGGCTGCCCGGCGGATAGATGATGCCGGTAGAGGTGTGCAGCTTACTGACCGGGCTAATGCCGTGGAGCGAGTTGAGGAACCACAGGGGGCACTCGGCGGCGAGTTCGGCGGTGATGGGGCGCGTTTCGGTGTGAATTCCTAGGTCCGCAGCGCGCCGGGCAACTTGGCGCAGCGTGATGCTGGGCAGCGCCGGACCGGTGGGGAGGATGAGCGTCTCCCCATCCCAGGCAACGAGCGCGCTGGTGGTGGTCTCCACCATGGCACCGGAGGCATCCACGATGGCGGTGTCATCGGTGCCGTCTGCCTGATACTCGTCGCGGTAACGTGCCAGCGCTGGAAAATCGGGGCCCTTGACTAAAGGCTTCGTGCGCGGGTCGGGGGCTTGCACATAGGTCAGCCGGGTGGTTCGGCGCGCAGGGGGTGCGGGGCGAATATCGAGGCGCAGGTGTCCGCCGGCTAGCGAAATGCGGGGGAAGAGATCGCCGGGGCCCATAAGCTGCAGCATCGCGGGGACGAAGCCGGCGGGAAGTGGGCCGGCTACCGACTCGAAGCGTTGGAGGTGAAGGGGGAGGGCGTTGGAGTGGGCGTCGCCAAGCATCCGCCAAGAATCCGCAACGTCAAAGGGGCCGGGTTGGGGCTGGCTTGGAATGAAGCTGCCCTGGTGCCAGAGGTAGGTGCTCATTGCCACGCCCCCAACACGGATTGGGCCTTGAGGTTGCGCTCCTCCAGCTCGGCGGCCGGATCCGAATCCAGGACGATGGCCCCGCCGGCGCCGATGGTGACCTCACCGGCCGCCCGCACGGCCGTGCGGATGACCACGCTGAGATCGGATTGTCCGTCAAACCCCAGGTAGCCCACCACGCCGGAGTACACACCGCGCGGTCCCGTTTCGAGTTGGTCAATGATCTCGCAGGTGCGCAGCTTCGGCGCGCCCGTCATAGAGCCAGGAGGGAAGGTGGCGCGGAGGGCATCGACCGCGGTGGCACCGGCGCGCAGCTGCCCGGTAATGGTGGAGACCAACTGATGCACGGTGGCGTAGCTTTCTACCTGCATCAACTTCGGCACGCGCACGGTACCGGGCTCGCATACCCGGGAGAGATCATTGCGCAGTAGGTCAACGATCATGAGATTTCCGGCCCGTGTTTTCGGGTCCGTGGTCAGCAGCGCGGGATCCTGGTCGGCCGAGATGGTGCCCTTAATCGGCTTGGCCTCTACCTCACGGCCGCGCACGGTGAGGAAACGCTCGGGCGAGGCGCTGCAGACCTCGACGCCGTCGAAGACGAGGTGCGCGGCATAGGGGGCGGGATTGTGCGAGCGCAGTCGGGGATAGAGCTCACCCTCGGCCGCGGCCGTGTAGGTATCGGTCAGGCAGACCTCGTAGCTCTCGCCGGCGTGCAGGAATTCTTGGGCGCGCTTAATCCGCTCCAGGTAGCCAGGGCTGCGCCAGGAGCCCGCGCTTAGCGACGCCCCACCGTCCTCCCCCGTTGACCGTGGTCCCTCTGCATCTAAGGCGGCTTCCAGGCGGTTTAGCAATTCCTCGGCGCCGTCGCCGGCAAGGCAGCACAGGTGCGCGGTTTCTGCCTGGTGGTCATAGACGATGAAAGACTGCGGCCGCACAAAGTAGGCATCGGGGTAAGGGGAGCGGTGGCGTAGCTCAATGGGCAGGGTGAGCTGGGCGCATTCGTAGCCCAAGTACCCGATGACCCCGCCGGTAAACGGGAGGGCCGGTGCGTCGATGATACGGGTGGCGAGCTCGCGGTCGAGGAGGGTGAGGATATCGGGGGCGTCGCCAAGCCGGTAGCGGAAAGAGCGACTCAATGCGCCGGCGGTATCGCCGAGGATGGAATAGCGCCCGCGGGGATCTGCGGAGTCGAGGAAGAAGGCATCGTTGCCCTCGGCGCGCAGGGTGGCAAAGACCCGTGGGCAGTCCACCGCGCCGGGGACTTCGCGGTGGAGCAGGCGGAACCCGCCCAGAAAGTTGCGCATAATCTCCCGGCCGTACTGGGTAAGCACCGACTCCGGGTGAAATTGCACGCCCCAGTGCGGCAAGCCGTCGACCTTAAGCGCTTGGATGACGCCATCCTCGCTGCGGGCATGCACGGTAATGCCGGGCGCCTTATCTATATGCAGGGAGTGGTAGCGCACCACTTCAAAATCCTGCGGGATTCCGGCAAAGATGCCTTCGCCCGAGTGACTGATGGTAGAGACAAAACCGTGGCGCGGCTGCGGCGCGCGCGACACCTGGGCACCGGCCAGCAGTCCCAGCCCCTGGTGGCCAAGGCATACGCCCAGCACCGGAATCTCGGCCGCGGCTGCGGCGGCGACAATGCCTCGGGCAGCATCGAAATCCTCCTCGCGTTCCGGCGTGCCCGGGCCAGGAGAAATCACCACATGCGAAAATTCGCCGGCACGGACGCGCTCGGCCAGTCCGTCCGCTTCACCGGCAGCGACGACGAGTGGTTCGCGTCCGGCTACCTCCGCGATGAGGTGGGCAAGGTTGAAGGTATAAGAATCGTAATTATCAAGCAGGAGGATCATAGGGAGGCGGAAAGTTTCTACGCGGCGGCCGAGTCCATGAGGAACAGCTGGATATCGGTGATAGTCCACAGCATGAAATTGCAGGCCATTACCCAGAAAATGGCCATCCAACTGCGCCACCGCAGATAGCGGTGCAGCTTGCGCACCATGATGATGGCGCAGCCGATCATGCCGAAGAAGGGAATGATCGGGGTGGTCAGGCTAAAGAAGGTGCGCTGCCCGTCGGTGCAGAGCCACGTGGCGGTGCCATCCTCACACAAGGGACCACCGGAGAGCCGGGTGACGAGTGCGACCGCGAAACCATAAAGCGCGGAGAAAAACAAGACCCCGAGCATGTACCAGACAGCCTGGCGGGTGGAGCGGCGGTTAGCAGCGGCAATCTCTAAAGGGTCCGGCTCATCGGCCAGCTCATCAAAGCTCCGCGGTTCCGGGCGGCGCAGATTGGCATAGTCCGCGTCGGAGGTCAGATCGTTTTCGGGATGCTCTGGTCGCAGGCTCATGCCCCAATCCTAACCGCAGGATGGGTGGACCAAGATAGGCACCCGAATATGCGGCAGCAGCTCCGTGGCGGTAGATCCCAAGAACACGCGGGCGATGGGGCCCTGCGGGGTGGAGGCCATGAGCATGAGATCGCCCTTCTTCCACTTGAGCGAATCCACCGCGCCGCCCCAGCCCGCGCCGGAACCAATTTCAGAGGTGACAACCAGCTCGGGGAATTTCTCCTGGATGCTATCGCGGGCGCGGTCCAGCATGGCGAGGGAATCCTCGAGCCACTCGGCCGTCAGCTTAAGCGCCATATCGTGCTTATCCTTGGACGGCGTATTGAGCAGTCCCTTTGCCGAGAAGGCAAGCAGGCGCAGCGGTAGGTTCCAGCGGTTCGCGAGCTCCGCTGCGGCGAGCATCTCATGATCTTCGCGCGGGCTGCGTTCGGTGATGGCAAAGTTGAAGCGGGTGACGCCGTGTTTGGACAGCTTCACCTTGCGGGGAACCAAGCCCAATGGTTGAGGGGAATAATGCAGCAGGGTATCGGCCGTAGAACCAGCGAAGAAACGGCCCTTCGGCGCCGCCTGGTTGGGGCCTAAGATGATGAGGTCTGCCTCGAACTTCTTGGCCATCTCCGTGAGCAGCTGGGGGCGCGAAGGCCCGTCCACCAAAAGGGAAGGCTTGTCATCCCAGCAGCTGCGGGGTACGCCGGCTTCATCGAGGGCGGCATGGGTCGCGGCCGCGCAGGCCTCCTTTTGTGCTTTAAACCATTTCTTATATTTTCCGCCCAGCTTGCTGAGGGAAGTAGTAGTCCACGGCTGAAACACGGTCGAGATGACGCGCACCTGGGTAGCGGCGGTACGGGAAAGCCACGCGGCACAATCTAGAGCCTCGGTGCCGGAGGAAGAAGGGCTCCAAGAAATAAGAATGCGAAGGGGTTTATCGGCCGAGCCCTTGCTTAAGGCCGGCAGATGCCCATCGGAAGAATCAGTTGCCATACGGAGTGAACTAGTGAGAGATTACGGTTTTCGTTTTCTCAATTATCACGTTAAGCCCAAGAAAAATGAAATCACCGCGGGCAAAACTAGCGCTGTTCGCCGTGCATTGTGGGGCGATAGACATCAGCCAGCTTGGAGATAACGGTGGCTACTTCGTTGGCGGTCTCCAAATCCTTCGGCTCGAGCCACCGCATGATCTCTGCTAGGGCGGAGGCGCGCTGCTGCGAGACGATGGCTAGTTCGGATTCGCCTAGTTGCGTCAGCGCTACCAAGACGCCGCGGCGATCCTCTTCATCGCGGTGGCGTTCCACGTATCCGCGGCGCTCTAGCTGATAGAGCGCGTTGGAGGCGGTGGGCATGCGGATAAGTTCTGCCTGCGCGATGGTGGAAACGCGGGACGGTCCGCGCATACGCAGCTGGTTCATGATGGACACCTGGGAGGTGGTCAATGAGGAGCCTTCCGCCGTGCGCTGGAAAATAAGAATGAGCTTATTGAGCGACGGCTGGATGGAACGCGCGACCTCGACAGCATCCTCGTACGTAGACGGGGATTGAGCGGGGCCCTTCTCCTCATGTTGCTGCGTCATAGAAAACGATTGTATAGCCCGTTTTCCCTGCGCGGTAGTTCGGAAGTTAAAAAATTAGTTTCCGGCAATAAAGTCTTCTAGCTCGGCGCGCGCCACGTCATCGGCCTTTTGCACCGGCGGGGATTTCATCAAGTAGGACGAGGCAGCCAGTACCGGGCCCGCCACCCCGCGGTCGAGGGCAATCTTGGCGGCGCGTACGGCGTCAATGATGATGCCGGCGGAGTTAGGCGAGTCCCAGACCTCCAGCTTGTACTCCAAGTTCAGCGGTACTTCGCCAAAGGCGGAGCCCTCTAAGCGGACATAGGCCCACTTACGGTCATCGAGCCATTCCACGTAATCGGAAGGCCCGATGTGGACGTTGCGGTCTTCGCGCTTGCCGGCGATGGGCGAGTTGTGCAGGTTAGAGGTTACGGCCTGCGTCTTGGAGATCTTTTTGGATTCGAGGCGCTCGCGCTCGAGCATATTCTTGAAATCCATATTGCCGCCCACATTGAGCTGCATGGTGCGCTCCAAACGCACGCCGCGATCTTCAAAAAGCTTCGCCATGACGCGGTGAGTAATGGTCGCGCCCACCTGGGACTTAATATCATCGCCCACGATGGGCAGCCCGGCGTCTTCGAACTTCTTCGCCCATACCGGATCAGAGGCAATAAAGACCGGCAAGGCATTGACAAAGGCGCAGCCGGCATCGATGGCCGCCTGGGCGTAGAACTTATCCGCTTCTTCAGAGCCCACCGGTAGGTAGGAGACTACGACGTCGGCGCCGGACTGGCGGAGTGTGGCGGGGACGTCGGCAAGCGGGGCTTCCGATTCCGCGATGGATTCTTGGTAGTACCGGCCGAGGCCGTCCAGGGTAGGACCGCGCTGCACGGTAACGCCCAGCTCAGGGACGTCGGTAATGGAAATGGTGCAATTGCGGGAGCTGCGCGTAGCCTCCGCCAGGTCCTTGCCCACCTTGTCCGCATCCACGTCGAAGGCGGCAACGAATTCCACATCGCCTACGTGGTACGGGCCAAACTGGGCGTGCATCAAACCGGGAATATCTGCATCGGCCGCGGCGTTGCGATAAAACTCCACGCCTTCAATGAGGGACGTGGCGCAGTTGCCGACGCCCACGATGGCGACCTTTACTTTTTCGGACACGGTCTACTCCTTTAACTCCATGAGTTGTAGCTGTCAGTGACTGCGCAAGGGTAAGCCGAAAATTATGCCCTACGGTGGCATAACGCCATGTGGATCGATCAAGAAGAGGTAATTAGGATGATCCGGGTGAATTCCGTTGCCTATAAGCACGTGCTCTCCCATGAGTGGGAGCGCGCCCACCACTTGCGCGAATTTCGCGCCGGGCAGCTCACGCGGGAGGACGTGTGCGATGCTGACTTTTTGCTGCGCGCCGCAGCTGAGCACCACGGGCGCACCATGGATAAGGAATGCCCCGTGTGCGGCGAGCCTTTGCGGCTTACGCGCTGGGTCTATGGCGAGAACCTCGGCCGCCGCGCCGGAAGCGCCCGCAGTGAGAAAGAAATAGCGGAGTTTGTAGCTGAGGGCTTGGAGTTTACGGTGCACGAGGTGGAGGTATGCCGCCAGTGCCGGTGGAACCACTTGTTGCGTTCTGCTACTGCATTTAACGCGTGTTAGTTTCCAGCGCACCGCCTTAGGCAGTAAGCTGCAATTATTTAGTTTGTGATCAGGGATGAATGAGGACACGAATCAGTGACCGAGAAGGAATCTACCGGCAAGTCCGCTAAGGGGGCTCGCCCCAGCAAAAAGCAGGCGACAAAGAAGCGCCGCATCTGGCCGTGGGTCGTTTTGGCGTTCCTACTGGTCTTTGTAGCACTGCCCGCAGGACTTTTTGCCTACGCATACTCGCAATACTCCGTTCCGGAGCCGAAGGACCTAGCCAATAACCAGGTCTCCACCATCTATGCGGGTGATAATCAGACCCAGCTCGCCCGCTTGGTGCCGCCGGAAGGCAACCGCACCCACGTGAAGCTGGATGAAATCCCGGAATACGTGCAGGACTCCGTGCTGGCCGCGGAGGACCGTGACTTTTGGGATAACTCCGGCTTCTCCTTCACCGGCCTCGGCCGCGCCGTGGTTGGTAAGGTAACCGGCAATGAAGATGCTGGCGGCGGTTCCACCATTACCCAGCAGTATGTGAAAAACACGCTGGTGGGCAACGAATACTCCTACGTGCGCAAGATTCGCGAGCTCATCTACTCGGTGAAGATGACCAATGAGTGGGATAAGGAGGATATTCTCAACGCCTACCTCAACACCGTGTACTTCGGCCGCAATGCCTACGGCATCCAGGCGGCATCCAATGCCTACTTTGATAAGGACGCCAAGGACCTCACTCCGGAGGAAGGCGCCATGCTCGCCGGCCTCATTCAGTCCCCATCCGGCCTCGACCCGCGCGTGAACCAGGAGGGCTCCGAGGACCGCTGGAACTACGTACTTGACGGCCTGGTGGGAATGGGTGATCTCACCCAGGAACAGCGCGATGGCATGGTCTTCCCGGAGACCCGCGACCCAGCTGAGTACTCCGCCTACACCGAGGCGCCCGGCGCCAATGGCCACATCAAGGATCAGGTCATCCGCGAACTGGAAGAGGTAGGCATCACCGAAAACGAGGTGTCCACCGGCGGCCTGCGCATCACCACCACCATCGACATGAATGTGCAAAACAACACCATTCAGGCAGTCGATGACCAGATGGCTCCGCTGCAAGAGGACGCGCGTGCGGCTTCCGTGACCATCGATCCGAAGACCGGTGCGGTCCGTGGATACTTTGGCGGCCACGATTCCAATGGTTGGGACTACGCCAACTCCCCGCTGCAGACCGGTTCTACTTTCAAGATCATGACCCTTGCGGCCGCCTTGCAGCAGGGCATCAGTCTAGATACCAATTACTCTTCCGCTCCGTACCAGCTGCCTGGCTCGGATGTTGTCACCAACGTGGGCGGCGGCTGCGGCGTATGCAACCTGCGCGAGGCTACCAAGCAATCCCTGAATACCTCCTTCCTTCGCCTGCAGGAGGACCTCAAGAACGGCACGCAGGACACCGCAGATATGGCGCACGCCCTTGGCGTGGCTAAGTCCCTGCCGGGCATTGAAAAGACGCTGACGGAAAAGGGCAAGCAGCCATTCGAAGGCATTGTTCTGGGCCAGTACCAGTCCCGCCCGCTCGATATGGCCACCGCAATGTCCACCCTGGCTAACCAGGGCGTGTGGCATAACCCGCACTTTGTGCAGCGCGTAGAAAACGCTGCCGGCGAAGTGCTGTACGAGCACCCCGAAGACGAGGGCGAGCGCCGCGTATCGTCCAACGTGGCTAAAAACGTCATCGAAGCCATGGAGCCGGTGGCCGCATGGTCTAATGGCGCTCTTGCCGGTGGCCGTGTTTCCGCCTCAAAGACCGGCACCACTCAGATGGGCGATACCGGAAATAACAAGGATGCCTGGATGGTCGGTGCTACCCCGCAGCTGGCTACCGCCGTGTGGGTAGGTACCGCGGATAACACCTCCGCTATCTTCGATCAGTACGGCGGCATCATGTACGGCGCCGGCGCGCCAACCAAGATTTGGAAGGCCGTGCTGGACAACTCCCTGGCCAACTCCGAATTCCAAAACTTCCCGGCTGCCTATCCGCTGGGATTCGGCAACATGGGCGCCGGAACGGCCGCTCCGGCCTATGACCCGAGCTGGGATAGCGGCGCTGGCGATACCCAGGACTACGAGGCCCCTGCCGAGCAAGCAGCTCCGGAAGAGGAAACCAAGCCGGCTCAGCCGGAGAACAAGCCGGAGAGCCCGAAGCCTGCCCCGAAACCGCAACGCGGCAATGGCAATAGCGGCAATGGTGGCAATAGCGGTAATAGCAACCAGGCACCGGCCCAGCCAGAGGCGCCGTCGTTGGATGACCTCATCGGCCCCGATAGCGACTTGGCAGACCTCCTAGGGTAGGCGGCAGTGACAGCGAATCCGCACCAGCGCATTCCCGCCTCCTCAGAACCCTTGGCCCGCGGGGTAATTGAATTCCTCGGCGGGCCAAGGGGCCGTTTTGCCGGTGTACGCCGCACCCAGTGGTGGACCCCTCTGCGCGCCATAATCGCCGTCGGCTGGGTTTTCCTGGCGTGCGGATTCCTCTCGAAGGCTAATTGCGCCGGCGGCACCCGCGGTGATGACGGGGTCATTAACCTAAATTGGGCGGGCAACCGCCAGTACACCTCTTTTTGCTATAACGACATCATCCCGCTCTACGGTGGCCGTGGCCTCGACGAAGGCGGCTTCCCCTATGCCTATTCTTGGCAAGAGGGTGACCTGACCCGCTATATGGAGTACCCAGTCCTCGCGGGCCTATTCCAGGGGTTGATGGGCTGGATTGCCCGCAATACGTACTCTCTGGTTGAGTGGGTTGGCATCCCGGAGGCCGGATGGTACTTCGGCCTGACCGCCTTGGTCATGGCGTGCATCTGGGTAGGCGTGCTCTACATGGTCTACCTGCTGGTGGGCAACCGCACCTGGGACACCATCCTCGTCGCCGCCAGCCCCCTTGTCATCATCCACGCCTTCAGCAACTGGGATATCCCCTCCATTGCCTTTGCCGTAGGTGCGCTCTTGGCCGCCGCGCGCAAGCGCCCTGTCGTAGCGGGTGTCCTCATCGGCCTTGGCACTTCCTTTAAGCTGTGGCCGCTCTTTCTCTTGGGTGCGTTCCTGGTCTTAGCGGTGCGCAACCGTCGCTGGCCGCAATTTTTCTACGCCTTGCTCGGCGCGGCCGTGACCTGGATTGTGGTCAACGCGCCGGTGGCACTGAAGTACCCGGAGGCATGGCGCGAATTTTTCCGCCTCAACCAAGAGCGCGGTGCGGAGTGGACCACCATCTACTCGGTGATTAGCCGCAATACTGGGATTAGCTTTAGCCCTGAGTTCCTCAATACCTTCAGCCTGGTGGCGTTTTTGGCTCTCTGTGCGGCAATTGCGGTGCTGGGCCTGCGCAGCTCGCGGACCCCGCGCATGGCAGAGCTGGTTTACCTCATCGTGGCAGCCTTCTTACTATTCAACAAGGTATGGTCGCCCCAGTATTCGATGTGGCTGGTAGTGCCCGCGGCCCTAGCCCTGCCACGCTGGCGCTTGGTCTTTAGCTGGGCGCTTGTCGACGCCCTAGTGTGGCCCCTACTCATGTGGCACATGCTGGGTACAGACAATAAGGGTATTCCGCACGAGCTGCTTGACGTTGCGATTATCTCCCGCGACGCCCTCATTATCGCCATGGCTGTCCTCGTTATTCGCCAGATGTGCGGCAAGACCACGGATAAGGTGCGCGATGCGCACGCTGGCCGCGACCCTTTGGCAGGAGCATTCGCATGATCGTTACCTATATCGGAATGGCATCCATCTTTTTGGGATTCCTCTGCGTGATGGGGGCCTTCTGGCTCTTCCACAATCGGGAGGATCGTCGCGGGCCCATCGTGCTGGGGCTCTTGGCCATTCTTTTCCTCACCATCATTCCGGCGACGGCAGCTGTGTTTTTCGCCGCAACGACCACTGGTTAGATTTCTTTTCGCCGGTCATTTGCGGTACTGTAGTGGGGTTGCTTGACGCAACGTACCCTCCTGCTGCATCCGCAAAGGTGATGCAGCCGAAAACTACTAGACCATAGGAGGTGATGAGGTCCGTGCGTCACTACGAAGTCATGATCATTCTGGATCCTAATCAGGATGAGCGCACCGTAACCCCGTCCCTGGATAAGTTCCTCGAAATCGTCCGCCAGGAAGGCGGCAAGGTTGAGAACCTTGATGTATGGGGCAAGCGTCGTCTTGCATACCCCATCAACAAGAAGGAAGAGGGCATTTATGCCGTCGTCAACCTGGAGTGCGAGCACACTTCGGTTGCCGAGCTCGACCGCCGTCTGAACCTGAACGACACCATCCTGCGTACCAAGGTTCTGCGCACCGACAGCAAGTAGCGGATACTGGGATCAAGCACAATCCACGTAACCGATAAGGAGTAAAGACATGGCACAGGGAGATACCAATATCACGGTGGTAGGCAACATCGTTGCTGACCCCGAGCTGCGCTTCACCCCGGCGGGTGCGGCAGTAGCTAACTTCCGCGTCGCCTCCACCCCTCGTCGCTATAACTCGCAGACGAATCAGTGGGAAGACGGCGAAGCTATGTTCCTGACCTGCAACGTATGGCGTCAGGCAGCGGAAAACGTTGCCGAGACCATGTCTAAGGGCATGCGCGTCATCGTTACCGGCCGCTTGAAGCAGCGTTCCTTCCAGACCCGTGAGGGCGATAACCGCACCGTATTCGAGATTGACGTCGACGAAGTCGGTCCGTCTCTGCGCTACGCCACCGCTCAGGTAAACCGCAATCCGCGTGAGGGCGGCAATAACTTTGGCGGCGGCCAGCAGCGCTCGAATAACAATAATCAGGGCGGTTTTGGAGGCGGCCAGCAACAGCAGCCGCAGCAGAACCAGGCTCCTTCTGAGGATCCGTGGAACTCCGCACCACCTGCAGGTGGTTTCGGAGGCGCTGATTCTGAACCTCCGTTCTAAGTCTGTCACCCGCAACTATTCAACTAACTCAATTGAAAGGCAGGGATCATGAAGCTGATCCTCACCGCTGCCGTTGAGAACCTCGGCGCCGCTGGCGAAATTGTTGAGGTTAAGGACGGCTACGGACGTAACTACCTGCTTCCTCGCGGCCTGGCCATCGTGGCTACCCGCGGCGCAGAGAAGCAGATTGAGGGCATCAAGCGCGCCCAGGAAGCTCGCGAGATTCGCGACCTGGATCACGCACGTGAGGTCCGTAACCAGCTCGAGCAGCTGACGGATGTCAAGGTAGAGGTTAAGACCTCCGAATCCGGTAAGCTCTTCGGTTCCGTTCAAGCAGAAGACATTGTCAACGCCGTCTCCAAGGCTGGTGGCCCTAAGCTGGATAAGCGCATCGTTGTGCTTCCTAAGGGCCTGGTCAAGAAGACCGGCAACTACCAGGTCGAGCTGAAGCTGCACGCTGATGTTATCGGCAAGGTGAACTTCTCGGTCGTTGCTGCCTAACTAGGCGCACGACGGTCCATATAGACCCAAAGACAACAGCAACGCTTTAGGCCTCAAGTTCCTGCTATGTGAGGTGGCAGGAACTTGGGGCCTTTAGCGCGTTTTCACCGGCCTGTGGATAACTGTGGAATTCTGTGGATAACTCTTTGTGTGTTTAACTTTCTGTTTACGTGGAGGCTGCTTTATTAACTCGCAGGTCAGGCCCCTTATCCACGGATGATGTGCCTATTTTCACACCGGGAAAAACATACCCTGAGCTGGGATTTTGATTTGTGCAGGTCATGGGCCTTTAGAGTTATCCACAGGTCTATGCAGGGCAAATATGGGCAAAGGCTCTCGCGACCTGCAATTTTCACAGCACCCTGTGGATAACTGTGGAAGTTATGCCCAGGGGGTGGTGTCTGGGCACTAGACTACACTGAGATTCCGATACGCTCGGACGCTCGAATAGCTACAAGGGGGAAGACATGACCAACGCCAGTTTTGATGATGAACACCTGCCACCAGAGCCGCCGCCGGAGGAGGAACCGGCCCCACGCCGCCGCTATCAGCAGGAAGAGCCAAAGCGCTATGGCGAATTCCGCCAGCCTCCCGCAGACCGCGAAGCGGAGCAGGGCGTCCTGGGCGCAATGTTGCTGAGCCCCCATACGGTGATGGAGGTCATCGAGGAGCTAGAGCCGGAGGATTTCTACTATCCGGCGCACACGTTGATTTACCGCGCCATGCTGGATCTATATTCCGAGGGCAAGGACGTCGACGCCGTCATTTTGGCCTCCCAGCTCGACCGCTTTAATAACCTCGAGCGCGTCGGCGGCGCCCCCTATCTCCACACGCTGCTCGCCACGGTGCCCACGGCTGCGAACGCACGCTACTACGCCGAAATCGTCGCGGAAAAGGCAGTGCTGCGCAAGCTTGTTGATGCCGGTACGCGCGTAGTACAGCTCGGATTTTCCGGCACCGAAGATGCAGAAATCGAGTCCGTCCTGGACCGTGCGCAGCAGGAAGTCTTCGCCGTCGCCCAGCGCAAGACGGCAGAAGATTACCGAGTCCTGGGAGACCTTATTGACCCCACCATTGATGAGCTCGCCGCCCTGCAGCAAGCCGGCGGTGTGGAGCTAGGTGTGCCTACTGGCTTCATCGACCTCGACAAGTTAACTAACGGCCTTCACGCGGGCCAGATGGTCATCGTTGCTGCTCGCCCTGGTGTGGGTAAATCGACCCTGGCCATGGACTTTATGCGGTCCTGCTCCTTGCAGCACGGCAAGTCCTCGGTGATTTTCTCTCTCGAGATGTCGGCTTCTGAGATTGTCATGCGCCTGCTCTCGGCGGAGTCAGAGGTGAAGCTGGCCGATATGCGCGGTGGCCGTGTCTCTACCGAGGACTGGGCAAAGATCGATGAGACCCTCAACCGAGTGCAAGACGCCCCACTCTTCATTGATGACTCACCGAATCTCACGATGATGGAAATTCGGTCCAAGGCCCGCCGCCTCAAGCAGCAGCACGGCTTGGACCTCATCGTCTTGGACTACCTGCAGCTGATGTCTTCGGGTAAAAAGGTCGAGTCTCGCCAGCAAGAGGTCTCTGAGTTCTCCCGCCAGCTGAAGCTCTTGGCCAAGGAGCTGGAGGTTCCTCTCATCGCGATCTCGCAGCTGAACCGTGGCCCTGAGGCGCGTACGGATAAAAAGCCGCAGCTTGCGGACCTCCGTGAGTCTGGCTCGCTGGAGCAGGACGCCGATATGGTCATGCTGCTCTACCGCCCCGACTCCCAGGACCGCGATAATGAGCGCGCCGGCGAGGCGGATATTATCCTAGCCAAGCACCGTGGCGGCCCGATCGATACCGTGCAGGTGGCGCACCAGCTGCACTACTCCAAGTTCGTCAATATGGCGCACGGTTAAATTACAGGTCTACCACCGCGTTGGGGTCTCCCAACCGTGGGCCAAGGATGACCAATACCAAGAAAACCGCAGCTGCGGCAAGCGCCAGCCACCGCCACACGGGGAAAAGGCGTTCGCCGCAGAGGCGGGCGAACGCCGCGCCAACGAGAGCGCCCAGGGTATTGAAGAGAAGATCATCGATATCCGTGCGCCCCAGGGCGAAAGCATATTGGCACACTTCTAGTACAAGGCTGAGGCCAAATCCCCACGCAGCTGTCTTCTTAACGGAGCGGCAGAGGCTAAAGACCAGCATGCCGAAGGGGATGAAGAATGCGGTATTGCCCGCGTACTCAAATAGCGGGCCAAACCAGCTGCCGCCGGAAAATTCATCGAAAGGAACCCAGCGCAAATCCCGGGCGCGCTGATTTTCCGGTTTCCACAAATAGCCAATCTGGTAGAAGGGCTTGAGCGTGGTTAACGCGACCATGACCGCGGTCCACGCGGCGAGGGATACCCTGCTGAGCACGCGCTAGTCCTTTCTTTCGTGGCGGGGGAGTGTACGCCCCGCCAATGCTAGCCTGCTCAGGGGTGCTCGGCGGCCTTATTTAGCGACGGACGGAAAAGCCGCGCAGCCGCAGCGAGTTAGTAACCACGAAAACCGAGCTCAGCGCCATGGCCAGGCCCGCCAGCAGGGGATTGAGCCAGCCGAGCGCGGCCACGGGAATGAGTACGACGTTATAGGCGAAGGCCCAGAAGAGATTGCCCTTAATGATTGCTAGCGTGCGGCGCGAGAGCCGAATGGCATCAGCGGCGCAGCGTAGATCGCCGTTCATCAGGGTGATATCGGAGGCTTCAATGGCAACATCGGTACCCGCGCCCATGGCGAGGCCGAGGTCGGCTTGGGCCAGCGCGGCGGCGTCGTTAATGCCATCGCCCACCATCGCCACGGTGTGCCCCGCGGCCTGCAGCTCCTTGATGTGGTTCACCTTGTCCTCTGGCAGGACCTCAGCGCTGACGTGATCGATTCCCACCTCGGCAGCCACGGCGCGGGCGGCCCCGGCATTATCGCCGGTCAGCAGGTAAGGGGTTAGCCCCAGTTCCTTCATCTGCGCCACGGCGGCGGCCGAGCTGGGCTTGATGGTATCGCGCACCTCAATGACGCCTGCGGGCTGTCCGTTGACGGTGACGACCACCGGCGTGGCACCAGCGTCCTGCGCGGCGCGGAACGGCGCTTCTAGGTCGCCCAACGGGCCTTGGCGCTTGCCGACGCCCACCCGGAACCCCTCCACAGTTCCTTCCACGCCACCCGGAACCACTGCGAAGTCGGTAGCCGGCTTTACACTGCGCTCGCTAGCGATAGCGCGAGCGATGGGGTGCTCGGAATTGTGTTCCACGGCCGCGGCCAAGTCGAGGACGTCGCCGTGCACGGCGGTAACGGACATCTCTCCGGCCGTTACCGTGCCGGTCTTATCCATGACGATGGTATCGATTTGCCGCGTAGATTCCAGGATCTCCGGGCCCTTAATAACCAGGCCCAGCTGTGCCCCGCGGCCGGTGCCGACGAGGATTGCGGTGGGCGTCGCCAAGCCCATGGCGCAAGGGCAGGCCACAATGAGGACGGAGACCGCGGCGATAAAGGCCGGGGCCACCCCGCCGAAGAAGAGATGGGCAAGGAGTGTCAGCGCTGCTACGGCAATGACCGCGGGGACGAAGACCTGCGCAATGCGGTCCACGAGGCGCTGTACCGGCGCCTTGGACGTTTGTGCATCCGTGACCAGCTGGGCCATTTGGGCCAGTACCGTATCCTCGCCCACCTTGGTCGCTCGGACCTCGAGCTTGCCGGAGGCATTAATGGTTGCGCCGGTCACCGCATCGCCGGACCCGACCTCGACGGGCACGGGCTCGCCGGTGATCATGGAGGCGTCGACCGCCGAGTTGCCGGCAACGACGATGCCATCGGTGGCGATCTTTTCGCCCGGGCGTACTACGAAGACATCGCCTACCTGCAACTGGGCAATGGGAATGCGCTGCTCGCCTCCCTCGCGCAGCACCGAAGCTTCCTTAGCACCTAGGGAGAGCAGCTCCCGCAGGGCTTCAGAGGACTGGCCTTTGGCCCGTGCCTCGAACCACCGGCCGAGTAGGAGGAAGGTAATGACCATGCCCACGGACTCAAAATAGATGTGATCCATCTGCGCCGCGTTCGCATCCAACGTCATGTGCATCTTCATGCCCGGCTCGCCTGCATTGCCGAAAAACAGCGCCCATAGCGACCAAAAGTAGGCCGCTGAGGTTCCCATGGTGATAAGCGTGTCCATGGTGAAAGAACCGTGCTTGAGGTTTGTCCACGTAGCGGTGTGGAAAGGCGCGCCACCAAAGATAAAAACGATGGTGGCCACGATGGCGCAGGCCCACTGCCAATTGGGAAATTGCAGTGCCGGCCACATCGAGACCACCATGAGCGGTAGCGATAGAGCACCAGAGATAATGGTGCGGCGCAGCAATCCCCCGTCATTGCTCTTCTCGGCTTGGGGCTCCTCCGCCTTCGCCCCCGCCATATCGAAGGCGCCGTAACCTGCGCCCTCCACCACCGAAATGAGCTCCTGTGGGCTTACCGTTTGGGAGTCATACTCGATGGCCGCCGCCTCGGTAGCGAAATTGACGCTGGCGCTTACTCCCTCGAGCTTGTTGAGCTTGCGCTCGACGCGGGAGGAGCAGGAGGTGCACGTCATTCCCGTTACGCCAAGGTCCAAGTGGGACATGGTGGTTCCTACTTCAGCGTGTAGCCGGCCTCAGCCACGGCGGCCGCTACCTGTTCATCGGTGAAATCGGTGCCAGTAACCGTGACGGCGCCGGTGGTATGGTCCGCAGTGACCTCGCTAACGCCAGAAATTTCGCCGACCTCTTCCTTTACCGACATTTCGCAATGTCCGCAGGTCATGCCCTCTACGGTGTAGTTCTTGGTGCTCATGATGATCCTTTCTTAGGGTTGGTTTCCGGGCCCATTATATACCCCCTAGGGGTATATGACAAGGATATTTCATGTACGTTGGGGAATAAAGCAATCCGCAAAGGAGTTAGAACAACCATGGCTACTATCGATGTCACCGAAGAAAACTTTGAAGAAACCGTTACCGGCGAGGGCATTACGCTCGTAGACGCCTGGGCCGATTGGTGCGGCCCCTGCAAGCGCTTTGCGCCGGTTTTTGAAAAGGCCTCCGAAGAGCACACGGATGCTACCTTTGCCAAGCTCGATACCGAGGCCAACCAGGGCCTCGCATCCGCGCTGGAGATTCAGTCCATTCCTACGCTGATGATCTTCCGCGATGGCATCTTGGTCTTCCGCGAGGCTGGCGCGCTGCCACCTGCAGCATTGGAAGACCTGCTGAAGCAGGTCAAGGAACTCGATATGGCGGAGGTTCGCCGCCAGGTAGAAGAGCAGAACGCGCAGGGTTAATCCCCGCTAGCTTCCTAGGCGCTTTCTGGTGAGTATCGCTAAACTCGCTAGAAAGCGTCTTTTTATGTCCAAAGGAGAAGATAATGGCTAACCCCTTCAGCAAGGGCTGGAAGTACATGATGAGTTCCTTCGATCAGAAGATTGATGAGAACGCTGATCCGAAGGTGCAGATCCAGCAGGCCGTCCAGGCCGCCAAGGAGCAGCACCAGCAGATTTCTGATCACGCTGCAGAAATCATTGGCCATAAATCCCAGCTGGAGATGCAGATGAACCGCCTGGTTAAGTCTCAGCAGGACTACCAGTCTCAAACCCAGCGTGCATTGGAGCTGGCGGATTCTGCGGAGGACCCGCAAAAGGCCTCCGAGTATAACCAGGCTGCGGAAGTGGTTGCCTCCCAGCTGGTAGCGGTGGAGCAGGAGCTGGAAGACGTTAAGCAGCAGTACGCCGCCGCAGAACAGGCTGCCGCGCAGGCCAAGAGCCAGCAACAGCAGTCTGAGGCGCGCTTGAAGGAACAGCTGGCCCAGGTTAGCCAGCTGGAGGCCCAGGCGGACCAGGCGGCTATGCAAGAAAAGAACGCCCAGGCTATTGATTCCATGAATCAGCTCAACCCGGACGATTCCGTGCCTACTCTAGATTCTGTGCGCGCAAAGATTGAAAAGCGCTATGCCGATGCCCTTGGTGCGCAAGAATTGCAGCACGCCACCGGCGGCGATCGCATTAATGAGATCCAAGCCGCCGGCAATGACATGAAGGCGACTGCGCGCCTTGATGCCATCCGGGCGGATCTTAAAAAGAAGAAAGAGCTCGAATCCGGCGATTAATTCTGCCGGCGAACATTAATCAGAACCCCACGAATCCCTGAGTGGAATCCATCGCGCAGGTTCACGCGCTGGGTTTCGGTCAGGGTGTATTCGTGCAGGGTTTCGCAGGCAAACTGCAACAGCGGGCGGTCGATCTCTGGGGGAAGCCCGCCGCCTGAAAGTAGATGTGCCTGATCTCGCTGCTCGGTGCTAGCAGCGTTATCGAACCACCACGAGGCGTATTGCTGGCCCACATCGAATGGGGATTGGAACCCAGCTGAGCTCCATACTTCTTCCGGCAGCGGCACATACTTAGAGCGCAGTTTGCGGCGCGGTGCCATCATGGATGGCTTGGGCGCCGGCTTCTCCGCGGGGGAGTCCTCCTCGGCGGCGGAATCCTCTGCGGCATCCGCCTTGGGAGGAGCCGGCTTGGGCGTTGGGGCCGGGGTGGGCTTTTCTGTGGCGCCGAAGGCTGCCTCCACCTCTGAAGGCTCGCCGCATTCATCCGGTTCGGGCATTTCCTCGCCCTCTTTATGTGCATTTTCGCGCACCACTGGAGGAAGCGGGCCTTCTAGGACCTGCAATTCCATAGCGTCTGCGAAGTCCTCGCGAGGGTCCAAGATGGTGGTGGAATCGCAGGCATGGCGCAGTGCGGAGGACATGGAGTCCCAGCCGAATCCATAGAGGTGTACGCGGATGCCGTTATCTACGGCTGCTTGTGCGCCGGGAATCATGTCCGCATCGCCGCTGACGAGGACAAAGTCGGTGAATTGTCCCTTCATGGCGGCGATGACCATGTCCGCTACGAGGCGGGTATCTACGGCTTTTTGGGTGCGGCGCTCGCCCCATTCGATGAGCTGACCGGTGCGCAGCTGGACCCCTTCGCAGGTACGCAGGGCGCGCTGGTAGCGGTGTGGGCCGGTATCGGGAATGCCGTCATACCAGTATTGGCGCTGGATTGGGGTTCCCAGTTGGTTCTCGATCATCCCGCCCATGGTGCTGACCACCTCGGGCAGATCGATTTCTAGCTGTGCGCGGGCACCCGTTTCCCACGAGTTATAAAAGCTTGCGAGCAAGTATGAGGTATCGACAAAGACGAGTGTGCGTTCAAGCATGGCTCCTAAGTTCCGTTCTAATTGTTCTAAATAAAATTCTTTGTGGTTTCCAGTGTGCCCCATTAGTCACAAAACGTCGATAACCTTGGACAAAATCCCAGCGCAGTGGCAGCAAAAAAGTTTTCTCTTTGGAAGTATTGCAGGGGTGGGGTGTTGCCGATATGGTTGGTTACACAAGTAACTAACCAACGAACCGAGGGTCAATGGATAATTCCACGCAACCACTCTTCCGTCAGATTGCTTCTCTGGTGGAGGACGCCATCGTGGACGGAACCTTGGGCGAGGGGGATAGGGCCCCATCTACTAACGAGCTTGCTGATTTCCACAACATCAACCCGGCCACTGCCCGCAAGGGCATCAGCCTCCTGGTGGATATTGGGGTGCTGGATAAGCGCCGCGGCATCGGCATGTTCGTGGCAGAAGGCGCCCTGAAAACGATCCGCGAGCGCCGCCGCGCCGATTTCGCGGCGGAATATATGGCACCGCTTGTCGACGAAGCCGTTCGCCTGGGCTACAACCGGGCCCAACTCCACGACCTATTTGATCGCGTTGCAGAAAGCCGAGGAATGTACTCATGATTACAACACGAGATTTCACCTTTGCCGATGGCCTCACACATGGCTTAGTTGGCCCCAATGGCATTGGCAAGACCACGCTCCTGCGCAAAATCGCTGGCCAAATCCAATCTGGCGGTATTACGGTCTTCGGGGAAGAGCCCTTTGACAAGCAATCGGTCCTTAACCGGGTTATTTTGATGGGGATTGATAACCCACTGCCGGATTCCTGGGGCATCGGAAAGCTGGGCGTCATTGGTAAGGCGCGCTGGCCGCGTTGGGATGAGGAGCGTTTCAATGAGCTGTTGGTTCGCTTCGACGTACCGGCCAAGGCCTATTCTTCCCTGTCCCGCGGGCAAAAGTCTGCGGTGGGATTCATCTTTGCCGTAGCTTCCGGCTGCGAGGTCATGCTTCTCGACGAACCCTATCTCGGCCTTGATACACAGCGCCGCGAGCTCTTTTATCAGGTGCTGCGCGAGGAACACGGTCGTACCATTGTCATCTCCACCCATCACCTCAATGAGGTAGCGGGCCTCCTCGACACCGTCGCTCTTATGGGGGACAGCCCGATTTCAGGCCCCATTGATGACTTCATCGAGGGAATTCTTGAGCTCACCGGCCCATCTGAGGCTCTCAACGCAGCGGTCGAAGAGCTCGATCTCCCAGTACTGAGTAGAGAAACCACGCTTGTAGGAGATCGCCTGCTTGCCGACGCCCGCTCTGCCGCCACCGAGCCTATCTTCCGCACGGCCCAGGCCCATGGCCTGCGGATCAATGAAGTTTCCTTGGAACGTGCGGTTATGGCATTGGAGGAGAAAGCATGAAACTCCTGTGGTACCTAGGCGATTGGTGGCGCTGGACCTTTTTCCTTTTCGCTTTGCTCGTCATGCCCGTCATGGCGCAGGGAACGTGGAACGTGCTCCCGGTGATCTTTTCCTTGTCACTAATACTTTCCCTGACACCAGACTTTAAGAAGTACCAGCTAGTGGGCCTAGGCTCGAAAATCTGGAATGAGCATCGCCGCATTCTCGTTGCCCTGTGCGCACTAGCGGCAGCTATCGGTGCCCTCACCGTGCAGTTGTGGTGGGCATTGCCCATTTATGCCGTCGCAGCGGCGTGGGCCATGTACCGCAGGGCTACTCCTAAACGGGTCGGGTACACCACGACCGGTTCCCAACCCTCAAACGGATTTGGATGGTTCCCTCGTACCTTGGCCGGGCAAGCAATCTATCGCCCCCAGGTCAAGGCGTGGGGCGCAGCGTGTTTGGCTCCTGCGATCGGTCTTGCTCTCTACAGGTATGAGGATCAAATCCCAGTCCTAGGCTTCCTAGGAAGTTTATGCTGGGCACTGACAGCGGTAGCGCTCGCTGCGGCTTTGCACAGCTTGCGGGTATCCCTTCGTGGATACACGGTGCTTGGTGGTAGCCGTACCGTCTGGGCCCGCCACACTGCAGTGCTCGGACTGATCCCTGTCGTCGTCGCCTTAACCTTCAGCGCAGTACTAGGGAAAGACGGTGAACTCGTTGCGGCCGTCGCGCTGCCTAGCGCCACCTGCGCCCCAGTAGTGGCCAGTCTGGAATTTCTGGGAAAGAAGAATTGGCACCTATTCGCCTTCTATGCGGTCCTCATCGCCGGGATGGCCCTACTGTGTACTCAGGTGGCGGTTCCCGCGGTTGTCCAGCTTTTCTTGGCGGTGGCCTTCTATGCGGCCTGGGCATTGACGTTCCCCGCCTACATTCGCCGAGCGAACGCGCACCGAGGGGGAATGAGCGCTTGGATGGGCATAAATTAAACCGCTCAAAAGAAGGGTTGGCCTGGGGATTTGTGTTTGTTTAAGTCGCTGTGTAACTTAATACGAGTCAGCGCGACCGACAGCGCCCCACAGGAACTAGAAAGTTCCTGGCTGAAGCGGCGATAGGAAAACAGGCCCTGACAAAACAAAATTCTTTTTGCTCACAACGAGCTACATGCCAAAGTGTGTGTGTGGTTGTTGTGTGGTGATGATGTTTGAGAACTCAATAGTGTGCCAATGTACTTTTTATTTTTTGTGTGCATGGTTGTGTGTTGATTGGTTTGTCTGCCAGCAGGCCTAGGTGGTTTGTTGGTTGGTGTGTGCCGGTTGGGTATGTGGAACACGTACTCTTTTGAATGCTGTTTGGTGTTTCGGCTGCATTGAGATGGATTGGTTGGCATGTGATTGTGTTCAACTTTTTT
>NZ_JAKRDT010000011.1:0-76712 GCF_022347385.1 Corynebacterium tuberculostearicum | reverse complement strand
CTGCCGACAGTGAATCCGATACCGAGGCCACCAAGTCCTCGTCGCGCTCCGTAACGATTGCCGGTGCCGCACGCCGGGCCAAGTCCCAGCCCTTCGGCAGCGGTAGCCGAGCGTTTACCGGCGCTTCCACCTCCACCGCTGGTGAAGATTCCACGGAGCGGGCAGAAACCATCGACGGCGAATTGGTGGAAGAAGCGGTTGCAGAAGAAGACTCGTCTGCAGTCGAGCCACAGGCAGCTGCGGTTCCTGCCTCTCAGCAGGCTGATGCGGACAAGGAAGCCAATACCGCAGAGGCGGACGACGTCGACGATGTGCTCCTGGAGGACGAGGACGACGCCGCGGACGAGTCCACTGAGGACAAAACCTCCGATGTTGCCGCCGCCGAGGCTGAGGTCTTTAGCGCCCCAGCTGTCTCTAGCGTGGCGAGCGATGCTTATGCCTACGACGAAACCTATACCTCGCCGGTAGACCTCATGTACCCGGGCGCCGTAGACAAGGCCGAGGTCAATGAGGATGACTCCGTAGATCCTGCCGGCGCGGACGAGGTAGACGAGGCCGAGGGATCCGAGGAGCTCGCGGCTGCCAAGGAAGCAGACGAAGCCGGCATGGATACCGACTTGTCCGAGGACGAGGTCGAGTTCGCCCAGCGTCGCTTGGGCCGCGGTGGCTGGGATCCGGTAGCGGAAAAGGAAAAGTCTGCAACGCGCTACCAGCGCCGTCAGCGCACCCTGCTGGGGCTTGCCGTGGCCGTGGTGCTCACGGTAGCCCTGGGCATTGTGGTCGGTGGCTGGACTTGGTGGTTGGCTGCCGTCGCTGGCGTGCTCACCGTGGCCTACTTGATCGCCCTTCGCTCTCAGGTACGCCAGGAACAGGCACTGATGCGCCGCCGTGTGCGCCACCTGCGCCGCGCCCGTTTGGGCGTGCGCAACGCCGAGGATGAAGAGCTAAAGATTCCGCGCAATCTGCGCCGCCCAGGCGCCGTGGTTGTGGAAATCGACGATGAGAGCCCGGACTTCGTGCACCTTCCGCTGAGCTATAGCGATGGTGAGGACGGCGACTTTGACGGCCCGCACGCCGGGCCCGATGGTTATGGCCGTCGCGATGACCTAGCGGCCCGCCGCGCTGGATAAGCGCATGTGGCAGCCTAGCTAGCAGCACCGTGAAGCTCGTCGGCGCTCGCGGTCTGCGAGTTCGCGAGCGCGTTGTATTCCTGCGCTAGGCCATAATTCGGCACGCCGCTCTCCAGCCACACCCCGGAGGTACCGCGGCGATGGGAGCCGATAAGGTGTGTATCAATCATGCCGATGGCCTCCATGAGTGCGAAACAGGTAACCGGGCCAACGAAGCGAAAGCCCTTCTTCTTGAGTTCGCGGGACATGAGCTTGGACTCGTAGCTCTTTTTCGGAATATCTTCCATCACGGTGGGGTAGAGGTTCTCCGGAGGTTGGTAGGCCCAAATGAACTCCGCGAGCCCGCCTTCCTCGCGCAGAGCGATGGTCGCCTTGGCGTTATTAATCGCGGCGCGGATTTTGGTTTCGTTGCGGATAATGGAGGCGTCGCCAAGCAACCGCTCCACGTCTGCCTCGCCGAATTGGGCGACCTTGTCCGGATCGAAGTTGCAAAAGGCCGCACGGAAGGCCTCGCGCTTCTTGAGCACCACCGCCCAGGACAGGCCGGACTGGAAAGATTCGAGGCTCAAGCGCTCGTAAAGTGCAGCTTCATCGAAAATGGGCAGGCCCCATTCGGTGTCGTAATACTCCTTTAACATCGGCGAGGACATCGCCCAAGGCGGGCGGCCCAGGCCATCATCGTCATAGACCAAGGTGGTGCGCTCTTCGGACTGCGTAGTTGGTTCGCTCATGGTGTTCTCCTTTTATCTTTTGTGCGTGGTTCCCATTGAAACAGCCCGCGCGGCCGAGTTCTTTTCCTTCCCCCACCAAAGGGCGAATTTCCCAGGAGCATGGGTGTAGTCCATTGCCTTCGCATCGGGTGAGGGGTTCAGGGTAATCTGTTCAGCATGAATAGACCTGCCGTACGCGATGCCGCACTGCTTATTTTTCGAGCGGTCCTCGGATTAATCTTTATCGCACACGGCGTGGACAAGATGTTTATGACCGGCATGGATGAAACCGTGGGGCAATTTTCCGCCCTGGGGGTGCCGCAGCCACAGCTTTCCGGCTATATCGCCGCCATAGGAGAAATGGCCGGCGGTGCATTCCTCGTTGTCGGTCTGCTCACCACCTTTGTCGCCGGGGCACTCGCATTGCTCATGGGGTGTGCCCTGTATTTCGTGCACCTGGGCCACGGGCTTTTTGCTGCCGATGGTGGAATCGAATACCCACTGGTATTGCTGTTATCCCTGCTGATGATCGTAATTTTTGGCTCCGGTAGAGCCAGCATGGACGGGGTGCTCAGCAATGTTGACGCATAGTCAGGTCCAAGCGGCTATCTCCGCGCACATGGACGGCGAAGATTCCGATCTATCTCAGGACGTCATCGATACTCACCTGGAAAGCTGCGCCGAATGCCGCGCTTTCCGTGACAAGGCGGCTGCGCTATCGCGTTCACTGAGCTTTGTGGAGCCCGTGGATTCCGGCATGGCGCCGCCCACGGATCTTTCTGATGTCATCTTGGCCGGCGTGGAGCCGGAATGGCGGCGTACCTCGAGCGCGCGCCAAGCTAACCTCACGGTCGCACGCGCCGCCATGGTGGTTATGGGTGCAATCTTTGCAATCTGGGCAGTGGTGCTCATCGTGCACGCCTCCGGGCTCGTACCGTTGGGCGCGGAAGGGAAGGTCCTAGATCCCACTGCGGATCCGGAGCGAGCCAACCTGCTGATGGAGGGCGCTGCAGTACGCTTTGGCATGGCCTGCGGCCTATTCTTCAGCGCCTGGCGCCCCGCAGCGGTTACCGGGCTGCTTCCGGTATCGGCCACGATGTTTGCCTTCCTCTTCGGCTTTGGCATGCGCGATATAGCGCTGGGTACCGTAACCATTGAGCAGGTGTATTTCCTTATCGCCACCGCGCTGGCAACTATTAGCCTGGCGTGGGCCTGGGCGGCAGAAAAGGGCTACCTCGTGCGCGCGTGGTGGAAGTCCCTCAACGCACAGCCGCAATAAACTTCATTCAGGCGCGGTTAGGTCCAGCTCGGCAGCCACATCATGGAGTGGTACCAGGAATCTGGAATCTTGTAGCCGTACAAAATGGGAGAGAAGTAGAAGAACATCGCCACTACCAAGGCTAGGTAGAAAACTGCGGCGATGGTACCCCAACGTACGGGGCCGCCGGCCAAGCTCTTCAGCCATCCCCACCGCACAGGCCTGCCATGCCCGATGAGCTGGCCTAAAGCTAACGCAATAAGCACGATGACAAAGGGGATAAAAGCCGTGGCGTAGAAGAAGTACATCTGGCGGTCAAAGGCCGCGAGCCAGGGCAAAAAGCCTGCCGCAAAGCCCACCAAGGGGATAAGAAAGGCGCGGTTGCGGCGAATAATGAGCGACCACAGGCCCCACAGCACGGCCGGGATGACCAGCCACCAGATGGCCGGGGTGCCAAAGAGGTAGAGCATCTTGCGGCATTCGTTACTGCCATCACCGCACTGCAGGTCGGTGGAGGAGTAGTACAAGATCGGGCGGGCGGCAACGAGCCAGGCCCAAGGCTTGGAATCCCACGGGTGATGATGGCCGCCGGAGGAGGTCAGGCTGGCGTGGAATTCCAGGACAGAGGAGTGGTAGTAGAACCAGCCGGCTAAGGAATCGGGCAGGTTCAGCAGCCACGATCCATCCTCGATGGTGCCATCCACCTTGGCATGGCGGTACACGGCGGTTTCGGAGGAAAACCACGCCCGCCAGGTCCAGGCGTAGAGCAGTACCGGCACGAGCACAAGGGAGGCCAAGGCAGCAGGGGTATCGCGCACCAGGGTGCCGAGGATATAGCGGCGTACCCCATAGCGCTTGCGCAAGGCAAGGTCGCTAAAGACGGACATCAGGCCAAAGAACATGATGAAGTACAGCCCGGACCACTTCACGCCCAGGGAAAGGCCAAGACAGACGCCTGCAAGGAGGCGCCACCAGCGGAATCCAAAGCGCGGGCCGAAGGCGGACGAGCCCATCCGGTCCTTCACAAACGCGTTGTGGAGGCGCTCGCGCATCTGGTTATGATCGCGGGCGAGCGCCCAGGCGGCGGCTACCACGAAAAAGACCTGGAAGATATCCAGCATGCCGAACTTGGAGGAGACCAAGAGCACGCCATCAAATACGGCGATGAGGCCAGCTAGGGTTGCTACCTGCCAGGATGAAGAGACTCGGC
This sequence comes from Corynebacterium tuberculostearicum, assembly GCF_022347385.1. Lineage (GTDB taxonomy): Bacteria > Actinomycetota > Actinomycetes > Mycobacteriales > Mycobacteriaceae > Corynebacterium > Corynebacterium tuberculostearicum_M. The sequence goes on along the minus strand of NZ_JAKRDT010000011.1, from coordinate 72,404 downwards.
GGGCCAGGGACATCGTCAAGAGCACGGTGGCTGCTCCGAAAAGCGCCGTCATAAAACGCCAGCCCATTGGGGAATAACCAAAGACCCATTCGGCAAGTGCCACGATCTGCTTGCCCAGCGGTGGGTGAACCACCAGCCCGTAGCCGGGGTTGGTTTCAATGCCGCCGATAAAAAGGTTATCCCAGCTTCGCACCATGTCCCAGGCTTGGGGAACATAGTGCTTTTCATCAAAGACGGGCGTGCCCTTGGAAACGGGCGCGGTAAGGCCGACAAAGCGGGTAATGAGTGCAAGGACGCCGACGACGCTAGTGCTTATCCAGTCAGCCTTGCCCCACTGATAGGCGCGGGGTGCTGGCGGAGCCACGGTGTCGTGCGTGGGGCGCGATGGGGCAGCGGTAGCAATAGTCACTTGGTTGAGTCTAGGCGACAACGTAGCGCAACCGCGCATTAGAGAGTATGGAATGCTAGAGGCATGTCTGTTTTAGGTCTGGATCCACTACCGCGCGGGGTAATCCTCGCCGCCACGCCGCTGGGAAACGTAGGAGATGCCTCCGCGCGTTTAATGCATGCCTTGCAGCATGCGGACGTCATCGCGGCCGAAGATACCCGGCGCGTGCGCAATCTGGCCCAGGCCTTAGGGATCGAGATTTCCGGGCGAGTGGTGTCCAATTTTGACCACAATGAAAAGGACCGGGCCCAGCAGCTTATCGACGCCGCCGCGGCTGGCACCGTCCTCGTCGTCACCGATGCCGGAATGCCGATTATTTCTGATCCGGGCCTGTCCCTTGTGTCCGCTGCAGCCGAGCGCGATATTCCCGTGACCTGTTTTCCCGGCCCCTCCGCGGTGCCGACGGCCCTGGCGCTTTCGGGCCTGGGCGTGGGGCACTTCCTTTTCGACGCCTTTCCTCCTCGCAAGCCCGGTCCCCGCAAGGCGTGGCTGGAGTCACTGCGCAACGAAAAGCGAGCCATCGTCTTCTTCGAATCTCCTCACCGCGTGGCCGAAACCCTGGCCGAGGCAGCGGAAATTCTCGGCGCCGACCGCCCGGCCGCGGTGTGCCGGGAGCTGACCAAGACCTATGAGGAAATCCGCCGCGGCAATTTGGGTGAGCTTGCCGAGTGGGCAGTAGACGGTGCTCGGGGAGAGATCACCGTGGTGATCGAGGGCGGTACAGCCGCTGCCGCTACCGCCGCAGACTTGGTGCCCAAGGCGCTCGAGCTAGCGGAGGCGGGGATGCGGCTGAAGGACGCGTGCAAGCAGGTAGCCAAAGGTACTGAGGTTTCCAACCGCGAGCTTTATGATGCCGCTTTGGCAGCTCGCGAGGGCTAGTCCCCACCGCTTATTCGATTACGTCACACCCCGTAGCGCGCGTAGACGGCTTCACCAACGGGGGCTTTGTAATTGAATTGTTATAGTGCTCGGGCGTGTGGGCGGCTTAAAGCGGTATTTACATGGGGAAATGAAGCGTAAAAACCTTTCAAATTATCGTGGAAAATCCCTGGGAAACGGCGTTGAGCAGCGAAGTTTCTACGTGCTTCGTTTGATAATTGAGCAGTTCCGCACCACTGTATAGCTCATGACAAACTCGGAAAATATGGGCACAGGCGTGCCAGAAGAAGGAAAGGAACCGGTCGGCGCACAGGCGCAGCCGGCCTCTGCTTCTTCGAGCGGGCAGCCTATTGAGAATTATCAGACTGTAGACGAACAGCTGGACGCACAATCTGCCACCGGCCAGCTTCAGGATATGATTCACTCCGATGGCTTCCACCCGGAGCGCTATGACGATCCTGAGGTGGAAATCGCGGCCGATCGTGACAATATGCCAATCGATTGGTCCATCGTCGGCATCGCCGGAGTTCTGGTCGCCGCGATCGTTGTGTGGGGCCTGGCCGCCCCGGACAACTTTGCCAACTTCTCCTCTTCGGCCCTGACCTGGGTCGTGGACAACTTCGGTTGGGCCTATATCCTCTTCGGCACCGTCTTCGTGGTGTTCGTTGTCTTTATTGCCGCCTCCAAGTTCGGCTCCATCAAGTTGGGCCACATCAATGAGGAGCCGGAATTTTCCACGCCATCGTGGATTGCCATGATGTTCGCCGCCGGTATGGGCATTGGCCTGATGTTCTACGGCGCTTCCGAGCCGCTGGCTAACTACCGTGACGGCACCCCAGGCCAGGGCACTGGCAACGTTGGATCGTCCATGGCCTATGCCATGTTCCACTGGACGCTGCACCCCTGGGCGGTCTACGCCATCGTTGGCTTGGCCATCGCGTACTCCACCTTCCGCATTGGCCGCAAGCAGCTATTAAGCCAGGCCTTCGTGCCGCTTATCGGCGAGCGTAACGCCAATGGTGCGGTGGGCAAGTTCATCGATGTCCTGTCCATCTTCGCCACCGTCTTCGGTACCGCCTGCTCCCTGGGCCTGGGTGCCCTGCAGATTCAGGCCGGCTTGAAGGCATCCGGAATCATCGATAACCCCACCAATTCCGTGGTTATTGGCATCGTTCTGGTCCTTACCCTCGCATTCCTCCTGTCTGCGATGTCCGGCGTGGGCAAGGGCATTCAGTACATTTCCAACGCAAACATGGTCCTCGCCGCAGTGCTGGCCATCTTCGTGTTCATCTTGGGCCCGACCGTTACCATCCTCAACCAGATTCCTGGCTCCATCGGTAACTACCTCAACTACTTCACCGAGATGATTGGCCGCACGGCCGAGTCCGAAAACGGCGCCGCCGGTGAGTGGCTGTCCGGCTACACCATCTTCTACTGGGCATGGTGGGTTTCCTGGTCCCCATTCGTGGGCATGTTCCTGGCACGCATCTCCCGCGGTCGTTCCGTCCGCGAGTTCTGCCTCGGCGTCCTGCTTATCCCAGCCGGCGTATCCACCCTGTGGTTCGCTATCTTCGGCGGCACCGCTATCCACATGGAGCAAAACGGCGAATCCATTACCGGCGAGTCTGCTGAGGAAGAGCTGTTTAATCTCCTTCAGTCCATGCCCGGCGGCTTCGTTGCCGGTATTGTTGCGGCGGTCCTTCTGGCTACCTTCTTCGTCACCTCTGCGGACTCCGCGTCCACGGTGATGGGCTCCATGTCCCAAAATGGTGCTTCTACCGCTAAGCCGTGGCTATCCGCAGCATGGGGCGCACTGACTGCCTTGGTAGGCCTGACCCTGCTCCTGGCTAATGAGGACGCGCTGTCTAACCTGCAGAACGTCACCATCGTTGCTGCACTGCCGTTCCTGTTCATCGTCGTTGGCCTGATGTTCGCCATCTACAAGGCTTTGAGCGAGGATGTTATTTACCTCGAGTACCGCGAGGCACAGCAGTTCCAGCGCAAGATGGCCCGCGAGCGCCGCCTGCACCGCGAGTACCAGCGCACGCAGGTACTCAAGAAGCGCCGCAACGAGCGTCTCAAGCACCCGATGAAGCGCAAGTAATTCGCGCCCTTCACGGTTTGCTTTCATAGCGCCCATCGTTTCCTCAGCAGTGGGGAAGCGGTGGGCGCTTTGTTCTGAAAAAGCGGTTCACCTGCGGAGTAAATGTCTGCCCTAATCGTGTGGGCAGGAGCCGGCTTCGATACAGTAGAACCCATGACTGAGTCTGTAGTAGTAAATGTTGCCTGGCCCTATGCCAACGGCCCGCGCCACATCGGTCATGTGGCCGGCTTTGGTGTTCCTTCTGACGTCTTTGCACGTTTCCAGCGAATGCGTGGCCGCAACGTACTCATGGTCTCCGGTACGGACGAGCACGGCACTCCGCTATTGGTTCAAGCGGACAAAGAAGGCGTGTCCGTTCGCGAGCTCGCAGACCGCTACAACCGCCAGATCGTCACTGACCTAGCCAACCTCGGCCTGTCCTACGATCTCTTTACTCGTACCACCACCCGTAACCACTACTCCGTGGTACAGGAACTCTTCAAGGGCCTGTATGCCAATGGCTACATGCTCAAAGAGACCACCCAGGGCGCTATTTCGCCGTCTACCGGACGCACCCTGCCGGACCGCTATATTGAGGGCACTTGCCCCATCTGCGGCGCGGATGGCGCCCGCGGTGACCAGTGCGATGAGTGTGGCAACCAGCTCGACCCGGTGGACCTGATCAACCCCGTATCCAAGATCAACGGCGAGACCCCAAAGTTCATTGAAACCGAGCACTTCCTGCTGGATCTGCCCTCCATCAAGGACGAGCTGCAAAAATGGCTTTCCACCCGTGAGGACTGGCGCCCCAACGTCTTAAAGTTCTCCCTGAACCTGCTGGAGGATATGCGCCCGCGCACTATGACGCGCGATATTGACTGGGGCATTCCGATCCCCGTTGAGGGCTGGCAGGACAATAACGCCAAGAAGCTCTACGTGTGGTTCGATGCGGTCATCGGTTACCTGTCTTCCTCCATCGAGTGGGCATACCGCACTGGTCAGCCGGAGGCGTGGAAAGACTTCTGGCAGAACCCGGAGGCACGCCACTATTACTTCCAAGGCAAGGACAACATCACCTTCCACTCCCAGATCTGGCCGGCCGAGCTTCTGGGCTATGCCGGCAAGGGCAACAAGGGCGGTGAGCTTCACCAATACGGCGAGCTGAATTTGCCAACGGAAATTGTCTCCTCTGAGTACTTGACCATGTCTGGCTCCAAGTTCTCCTCCTCCAAGGGTGTTGTCATCTACGTCAAGGATTTCTTGGCGGAGTTTGGCCCAGATGCCCTGCGTTACTTCATCGCCGTGGCCGGTCCGGAAAACAATGACACGGACTTCACCTGGGATGAATTCGTCCGTCGTATCAATAATGAGCTGGCCAATGGCTGGGGCAACCTGGTCAACCGCACTGTTTCCATGGCGTTTAAGAACTTCGGTGAGGTTCCAGCACCAGCAGCGCTGGAAGAAAAGGATAAGGAAATCCTGCAGCTGGCGGAAGAGACCTTCGAGACCGCCGGTTCTTTGCTGGAACAGTCCAAGTTCAAGCAGGCGATTACCGCCATCATGCACGTCGTCGGCGAAGCCAACGCTTATATTGCAGACCAAGAGCCATGGAAGTTGGCCAAGGATGAGGCCCAGCGCGAGCGTCTGGCTACCGTGCTGTGGACTGCTCTCCAGGTGGTTTCTGACTGCAATGTCATGCTCACGCCGTACCTGCCGTTTACCGCGCAGAAGGTCCATGAAACCTTGGGCCGTAGCGGCGTGTGGGCGGCCCAGCCAGAGGTCCACGATGTCAAGGACGATATCCCCGTAGAGCTCGTCGGTGCTGGCTTGCCGCCAGAGGGCCACGAGTATCCGGTCATCATGGGTGACTACACCCAGCAGCAGGCAAAGTGGGAGCGCATCCAGGTAGAGCCGGGCACCGCCTTGGCCAAGCCGAAGCCGCTCATCTCTAAGCTTGACCCAGAGCTGGGCGAGACTGGCCCGGAGTGGGCGCCTGTTACTAAGTAATAGCACCTAAAACGGCCGCGTTATTGCCTCTTTTCCAACAGAGAAAAGGGCGTAACGCGGCCGTTTCTGTATTCCGGTCTGGAAGGAAGGAGTACGAAATACCCGAATCCTTGCCAGGAAGGGTGGTTTAGCGCTCGAAATCGCGCTGGAGGTGCACCAGGCCGAGGCGGACGCCATCCTTGGTATGGATATTTGGCATGCGGCCGGTCTCGGTGAAGCCGAACTTCTTGTGCAGGGCGATAGAACCCTCGTTGGTATCGACGATATAGGTGATCATCGTCTGCACGTAGGCGTCGTCGGCGGCGACGTCCATGAGGGCGTCGAGAAGCTCGGAGCCCACGCCTTTACCCTGAGCGGAGGGCGAAATGTAGACGGAATCTTCCACGGTGCCGTAATAGATGGCGGGGGTGACGAACTGGAAGTAGGCCGCCCAGCCAATGACTTCATCATCGTGCACGGCTACGAAGACCGGGGAGCCGGCCTTAAACATCTCCTTGAGCCACTCTTCGCGGTCAGACACATCTTCTTGCCACGTGACCAGGTTAGCGGCGGGTTTCGCTGCGGAGCCGGCGTTGTAGATAGCGGTGAGTGCGGGGGCGTCGGCAAGCTCAGCAGGACGGATATGCATAGAAATTCCTTTACACCAGAAGTTGTAGGTGGGTGAGGCTCAACCAGTGATCGAACTTGTAGCAAACCTCTTTAAGAGTACCCACGTTTTCAAACCCGAACTTTTCATGCAACTTTAGCGATGCCGCATTGGTGGAAACGATGAGGGCGAGCAGGGAATGGACCTTATCATCGGCGCGGGCCGCATCTACCAAGGCGCCAAGCAACGCAGTGCCGACGCCCTGGCCCTGAGCGGCAGGGGAGAGATAGATGGTGGTCTCATAACAGCCGGTCCACACCTGCGGATCGCGATAAGGATGGTAGAGCGCCCACCCCAGGTAGGTGCCAGAATCGGACTCCGCGATGAAGCACGGGCAGCCCTCGTCCCAGATCCCGCGCAGGTAGTCCTCGCGCTCGGCGATAGTAGCCGGGATGGTGCGGAAGATAACGTCGGTGTGCTCGATGGCCCAGTTGAGGGTTTCGGTCATGGCGGGCACATCCGCAAGGCCAGCGGGTCTGATCAACATGGCAGCCAATATTACAATTGCCTACATGGCTAAAAAGAAGCGACGTCCCACTCCCGTTCCGGCACCGGGCCTAAGCGGCCTCATCGATGCGCACACGCATCTGTTTTCTCATAAGGACACCGATGAGGTGCTGGTCAATCGCGCGCGCACCGCCGGTATTAGCCGCATGGTGACGGTGGGCGATGACCGCCGTGAATCGGCAGCGGCGCTGGCTACTGCACATTCCTTTCCGGATGTTTATGCCGCCTGTGCCATCCACCCAGTGCGCGCCAACGAGTTGGATGCACCTACCAAGGTGGCACTGGAGGAGATGGTGGCGGATCCGCGCTGCGTAGCAGTGGGAGAGACCGGCCTCGATGCCTACTGGGTGCAGCACGAGCCGGAGACCACCGCGACCATGGCCCAGCAGGAGGAATCCCTGCGCTGGCATATTGACCTTGCGGTGCGACATGGCAAGACGCTGATGATCCACAACCGCGAGGCGGATGCGGACCTGCTGCGCATTCTTGCCGACGCCCCCTCACCCGACACCGTTATGCTGCACTGCTTTTCCTCGCCGCTGAAAGTCGCCGAGGAAGCCTTGGAGCGCGGCTACGTATTGTCCTTTGCCGGCAACGTCACCTTCAAGCGCAACGCCGAGCTGCGGCAGGCGGCGGCGAAGGCACCGGCCGGCCAGCTTCTGGTGGAAACCGATGCGCCATATATGACGCCAGAGCCTTACCGGGGCCAGCGCAATGAACCGGCTCTTATCGGGCACACATATGAATGCATCGCTCGCGTGCGCCACCAGACGGTGCAGGCGCTAGCAGCGGAGGTAAACGACACTTTTGATCGCGTTTACGGCCTGCGCTAATGCCTAGGTGACGGTTTTCACAAAAATAAAACCCGCTGGTCAGAAGTTGCGGGGGTGCTTAGTGTGGCGGTTGTGTGTCCAGTGAGGCGTGTGGTGGATTGGTCCTCGACTTTGTGGTGCTGTTATCGTATCGTTATTAATCGTTCGTTTAGGTTTTGGGATCCTGCAGCGCCACCCTCGGTGCGGCAGCAGCGGATCTTAGTAGGGCAAACGCCTGCGTGGACAACTCTGCTGGCCTAAACTCTTGTAATTGTTGAAACCTGCACTACCGGAGATTCATTCAGCATGTCACCTCATCAGATCAAGCGCCTCAATAACTCCCGCTCGCTGCCACTGCGTCTGGCAACGGGTGGCGTATTGGGCACCCTGGCCGTCGGCGGCGTGGTAGCCGTTGCGGCACAAAAGGACGTCACCGTGGACATCAACGGCGACAAGGTGGAGTTGGCTACCTTTGCCAAGGATGTCGACGGCGCGCTGGAGGCAGCCGGCGTGCAGGTGAGCGAGGAGGACATCGTCTCCCCGGCCCCGTCCGAGTCCGTGGGTGATGGCGATGAGATCTCCGTGCGCACCGCCAAGCCAGTAGCCGTGACCATCGATGGCGTGCAGCAGCAGCTGTCCACCACCGACCTCACCGTTTCTGACCTGCTGGGTAACCTCGACGGCGTAGTCAAGGGTGCTTCTGTGAAGTCCGGTGATGCTGACGTGGACGAGGACGCCCAGCTGGAAGAGGGCATGGACCTTGAGGTTGTGTCCCCGAAGATCGTCAAGATTAATGATGGCGGCAAGGTAACCTACACCAAGATTGCCGCTAAGACCGTTGAGGACGTCCTCAAGGCCCGCAATATCGACGTTGATGACGATGACCGCGTCTTCCCGTCCAAGGAGACCAAGGTTACCGAGGGCATGTCCATCAAGGTGGACCAGGTGTCCACCACTACCTATGACTCGGAAGAAGAGTTTGACGCTGAGCCCAACTTTGTCGATGACCCGGAGCTGGAAGAGGGCACCGAAGAAGTCCGCGAGGAAGGCGTTAAGGGCAAGCGCGTTATTACCCACAAGCTGGTAATGAAGGACGGCGCTAAGGAATCCAATGACGTCATCAAGGAAAAGGTGACCGTCAAGCCTAAGGCTGCCACCATCGCCCGCGGCACCAAGAAGGCCGAGGAGGAAAAGCCGGAGGAGGGCGGCAACTCCGGTGCTGCTGCTCCGGCGGTGGCCGATGGCTCCGTATGGGATTCCATTGCACAGTGTGAGGCTACCGGTAACTGGGCCATTAATACCGGCAACGGCTTCTCTGGCGGCCTGCAGTTCACCCCATCCACCTGGGCAGCATTCGGCGGTACCGAATACGCGCCGGAGGCATGGCAGGCTTCCCGCGAGCAGCAGATTGCCGTGGCAGAAAAGGTGCAGGCCGCGCAGGGCTGGGGTGCATGGCCGGCATGTACTTCCAAGCTGGGCCTGCGTTAAACCGCAGTGCTTCTTGGCCGCACACCCATTGTGGTGTGCGGCCTTTTTGTCTCTTCTACTAAGTTAGAAGGCATGACTAATTCCACCGGCGCCGCGCTTTTGGGCCCCGTAGAGATCCGCGCCCTCGCGGAGAAGCTCGACATCGTGCCCACGAAGAAGCTGGGGCAGAACTTTCTGCATGACCCGAATACCATCCGGCGTATCCTCGCCGCGGCGGAGCTGGAGCCCACAGATCGCGTCCTCGAGGTGGGCCCCGGCTTGGGATCGCTGACCCTTGGCTTGGTTGAGGCCGTGGAGGAGGTGACTGCGGTAGAGATCGATTCCCGTTTGGCCGCTCAGCTGCCCGATACCGTGGCCGAGCGCGCCCCTGAGTATGCACACCGCCTGCGCGTGGTGGAAAAGGACGCGTTGCGCGTGACGGGTTCTGACGTCACGGAGCCGACTGCCCTCGTGGCCAACTTGCCGTATAACGTCGCTGTACCGGTCCTGCTGCACTTGCTAGAGACATTTCCCTCCATTCGCCGCGTGCTGGTGATGGTCCAGCTGGAGGTGGCGGACCGTCTCGCCGCCCAGCCGGGCAGCAAGGTTTATGGCGTGCCCTCGGTCAAGGCGGGCTTTTACGGCAAGGTCTCCAAGGCCGGCACGATTGGCAAGAACGTCTTTTGGCCGGCGCCCAATATTGAATCCGGGCTGGTGCGCATCGACGTCTTTGAAGATGCTCCTTGGCCGATCACCGATGAGTCGCGGGCTAAGGTCTGGCCGGTTATCGACGCCGCCTTTGCCCAACGCCGCAAGACCCTGCGCGCGGCATTGTCCGGCCACTTTGGTTCGGGTGCCGCCGCTGAGGAGGCCCTGCGAGCGGCGGACATCGATCCGAAGCAGCGCGGCGAGAAGCTCGCCGTGGAGGACTTCGTACGATTGGCAGGAATCTAAATGAGTGCACCGCTAGATAACGAACCATTCGTTTACACCGCCCGCGCTCACTCCAAGGTCAATATCCACCTCGGCGTGGAGGAACCGCGCGAGGATGGGTTCCATGAGCTTGCCAGTGTCTTTCAGTCTTTGGAGCTGCATGACACCGTGACGCTCACGGACTTGGGTAACCCCGAGGTGGATAAGCCGCGCATTCAAGGCTTAAAGGTTACGGGTCCTCATGCACAGGGTGTGCCAGAAGACTACACGAACTTGGCGTGGACTGCGGTAAACCGCATCATGCAGTACCTATACACCACCCGTGGGCCGAAGGCGCTGCCGGAGGTAGCGCTGGAAATCCACAAAGCCATCCCTACCGCCGGAGGCATGGCGGGCGGCTCTGCTGATGCGGCAGCCGCGCTGCGCTTAGCCGAGCGCTGCTATGGCGGCTACTACGGCATCGACTCGGTGGGTGAGCCGATCTTGGACGCGCTGGGCGCGGCGTTGGGCTCGGATGTTCCCTTTACCTTGCTGGGTGGCACCGCGCTCGGAACGGGGCGCGGCGAGCAGCTTACCCCGATGATGGCGCGCGGTACCTACCATTGGGCGCTTATCGCCTCGGACCGCGGGCTCTCTACCCCGCAGGTCTTTCACAAGCTGGATGAGATGCGAGAAAAGGGTCGCGGCGGCGAACCGCACATGGATACCGCGGCGGTATCGCAGGCACTGATCTCGGGCGACCCGCACCGGGTGGCAGAGCACTTGCATAATGACCTGCAGCCGGCGGCGCTTTCCCTGCGCCCGGACCTGCGCAAGACACTGGAGGCGGGTGTGGCCGCCGGAGCACTTGCGGGTATCGTCTCCGGCAGTGGTCCGACCTGTGCCTTCCTCTGCGCTGGGGCAGAGGAGGCTAGGGAAGTCGTCTCCCAAGTGACGGTGGAAATTCCCGGAACCAAGGGTGTGGCTACCCATGGTCCCGCTAGCGGCGCCGTGGTGCTGTAGCTAGAGCACCGTCATCTCGGTGGGCTCGATGTCGAGGTCGAAACGGTTGACTTCCTTTTCTTGGAGGAGGTCGATGACCACGAGCTGCTTCTTCTGGGCGTCGGTAATAAAGGCGTAGCCATCGGCAGCCTGCAGGATGGGCCCCGGCTGCTGCCACTCCTTATTTTCTTTCCACTTGGAGATGGCATCGATCTGCGAGGTGATTTCCCCGGAATCCGGGTCGATGATGTTGAGTTTGCCGTCGGTGGTGAGCACCAGTGCCTCGCCCAGCGGGCCGCGGGCCAGGGAGCGGAACCAGTAGGAAGCATCGAGCTCAACCTTCTTGGCGGAAAAATCCTTGGCATTCACCAGGATCACGGAGGTGGGGCGTTCGAGCTCTGCATCCTTGTCGGTCTTATTATCGGCCAGAATGACATCGGATTCCTCCGAACCGGCAGCATTGCCGGAGCGCTGGTATCCGCCTGCTCCGGCATAGGCGGAGGCGTCCACCTTGTGGAACTTTGTGCCATCGAAGACTACAGGGCCGTCCTCGCAACCGAAGAAGATATTGCCGTTACCAGCGGCGGCCTCGCCGTGCACGCCAGGGCACTTGGTGGTTTCAGTAAGGACCTTGCCCTCCTTATCCAGATGCTGGATGGTGTGGCGCTCGTCCTCGGTGCCCTTGGTAACGACTACCGAGCCATCCTTCAGCGGTACGGCCACGCCGTGGTGTGCGGCCCCCGTATCTACGGTATTGACCGGCTGGGCATCGTCTTTGCCGATGTCTTCGGTCTTGTAAATTCGTGCTACGCCATCACCATCGGAAAATAGTGCGGTGAAGCCGTCGTGGTGGACCACGTGGCCTGCATGCGGTGCCTTAATGGGGGCGTCGCCAAGCGAAGGCTCAGCGGTGTAGTAGTGGTTGTGATCGCCGTGGCCCTTGGTAATGCGGCCTGTGTCGTAGGTAAGAAAGCTATCGCCTTTGGTGACCACGACGTGGCGGTCATCGCCCGCATCGCTCAGGCGCAGGAAGGCATTCATCTTGTCTTCGCCGATTACTTTGCCCGTTTTGGCGTCATAAGCGCTCAAGCCGTCTGCATGGGAGATAACGATGCGGGTGGGCAGCTGGGCTACCTCGGTTTCTCCCTCTTCGGCTTCAAAGCCTTCGTGCGAGTGCCCGGCGTGGTCATGGCCGTGCTCGTGGTCATGCTCATGGTCGTGGTCATCCTCATTGTGCGCGTGCTCGTGGGAGTGCAGAGAGTCCTTTTCTTCCTCGGTAGGAGCAGAGCAGGAAGCGATGGCTACCGCCGCAGCGGATAGCACGGCGCAGAGAGAAAGTGTGTAATGCTTCATACATTGGCAGAGTATTGGACCTGAAAATCAATAGCAATAGGTAATAGAAATGCGGGGGTATGTGCAGGGAGGTATTAAGATGGACACTCGTTATGGCAAACCTGATTAACCTCGAGCAAGTCAGCAAAACTTATGGATTAAAAACCCTCCTAGACGGGGTATCCCTAGGTGTGCAAAGCGGCGATCGCATCGGCATCGTCGGCGTTAATGGCGGTGGCAAAACCACCCTGCTGGAGGTGCTCACAGGCATCGAGCCGCCCGACGCCGGCCGCGTATCCCATACTTCTGATTTGCGCATGGCTGTGGTCACGCAGCGCTTTGACCTGCCCGATGAGCTGACCATCGCGCAGGTGATTATTGAGCCGCTGGAATTGGAGACCTATGAGTGGGCCTCCAATGCCAAGGTGCGCGATGTCTTAGGCGGGCTGGGCATTGTAGATCTTGGGCTCGATACTCCGGTGGGTTCGCTCTCCGGTGGCGAGCGTCGCCGCGTGAACCTGGCCGCCGCGCTGGTGCAGGATTTGGACCTCGTGGTGCTCGACGAGCCGACCAACCACCTCGACGTGGAAGGCGTGCAGTGGCTCGCGGACCACCTGCTCAAGCGCAACCTGGCCGTGGTCGTGGTCACCCACGATCGCTGGTTCCTCGATACCGTGGCCACGTGGACCTGGGAGGTACACGATGGCGTGGTCGATACCTACGAGGGCGGCTACAACGATTGGACCTTTGCCCGCGCCGAGCGTGCTCGCCAGGCCGATGCCATGGAACAGCGCCGCAAGAACCTCGCCCGCAAGGAGCTGGCCTGGCTGCGCCGCGGCGCACCGGCGCGTACCTCTAAGCCGCGCTACCGCATCGAGGCCGCCGAGGCGCTGATCTCTGACGTCCCGGAGCCGCGCAATAAGGTCGAGCTCATGGCCTTTTCCAAGCAGCGCCAAGGTCGCGTGGTTATCGAGCTAGAGGATGCCACCGTGCAGTCCCCGGACGGTCGCACTTTGGTAGATCACCTCACTTGGCGCCTAGCCCCCGGCGAGCGCATCGGTTTGGTGGGTGTTAATGGCTCCGGCAAGACCACCCTGCTGCACACCCTGGCTGGCGAGTACGAGCTGGCGGCCGGCAAGCGCATCGAGGGCCAAACCGTGCGCCTCGGTTGGCTGCGCCAGGAACTCGATGACCTAGATCCGGAGCGCCGGCTTATCGACGCCGTCGAGGACGTCGCCACCTACGTTCAGCTCGGCAAAAAGGAGCTTTCCGCCTCCCAGCTGGCCGAGCGCCTGGGATTTTCCGCCAAGCGTCAGCGCACCCCGGTAGGCGACCTCTCTGGTGGCGAGCGCCGCCGCTTGCAGCTCACCCGCGTACTGATGGCCGAGCCCAATGTGTTGCTGCTGGACGAGCCCACCAACGATCTCGATATCGATACCCTGCAGGAGCTGGAGTCCCTTCTAGACTCCTGGCCAGGCACCCTGGTGGTCATTTCGCACGATCGCTACCTCATTGAGCGCATCGCGGATAACACCTACGCGCTCTTTGGCGATGGCAAGCTCACCAACCTTCCCGGCGGCATCGACGAGTACCTGCGCAAGCGCGCCGCACTTGAGGCCCAGCAGAGCTCCGGTGTGCTCAACCTGGGAGAAAAGAAGGCAGACAACGCTGCACCGAAACCAGAAAAGAAGCTCTCGTCCCAGCAAGAGCGCGAAATCACCAAGAAGATGAACGCGCTCGAGCGCAAGATGCAGAAGTTAGAAAAGGCGGCCGCGCAGATCAATGAGAAGATGGCCACCGCCGCGGAAAAGGTTGATACCCAGGCCTTGACCGAATTGGACGGAGAGCTAAAGGAAAACCGCAGTGCCTACGAGGAATTGGAGATGGAATGGCTGGAGTTGGGGGAGAAGCTCGAAGGGTAGAAGCCCGCATCGCCGATATTGTCAGCCACCTCGACCTGTGGGGCATTATCGGCGCCGCAGCGCTATTTACCCTGGGGCTTACCCCATCCATTCTGCCGCGCGATTGGCTCTACCAAGGGCTCGTTTCCGGCATTGCCGCAGGGCTCGGCTATACGCTGGGCATCGCCCTCAAGCTCGTGTGGTACCGGCTGGTGGTGCGCTATGTGGCGCCTCGGCATGCCTGGCTTGATGCCACCACGTGGCCAGCTCGGCGCTACCGCCTCGTCTCCCGCATCGCCACCGCCACTTTTGTGGTGTGGATGATAGGCTTCGCGATCTTTGCCGTGCGGTGGCAACGCCAACTCGCAGATACCCTGTCCGCACCGGCACCCACCATTGCCAGCTATGTGCTGGTGGTTCCGTTGGCGCTTGCGGTATTTACCGCCTTCCTTTTCATCCTGCGCGTGCTGCGCTTTTGCGTGCGCTGGCTTTCCAGCCACTTCCCCCAGCGCTTCCGCGCTGCCTACCGCGTTGTGGGCGCGGTACTCATCGTGGCTCTGGTGGGCACGTACACCGTGGAAAACCTCATCCCCGGCGCCATTGTGGGTGTGGGGGAGAGAATCTTTACCGCCCAAAATGCCGAACCCGATCCCGCGACGCAGCGTCCCACGTCTGCTGAGCGCAGTGGCTCCCCAGACTCCCGCGTGGACTGGAATGGGGTGGGACTGCAAGGCTCGCGTTTCCTCTCCTCCGGTGCGCACCGCGCGGAATTGGAAGAGGTAACCGGAAAGCCCGCTAAAGAACCCATCCGCGCCTATGCCGGCCTGGGCAATCGCGCCTCCAATGAGGAGCGAGCGCAGCTGCTTATCGACGAACTCGAGCGCACCCACGCCCAAGACCGCAAGGCCCTGCTTCTCATTATGACCACCGGAACGGGATGGGTGTCGTCCTACTCCGCACAGGCCTTCGAGCTGCTCTACGGCGGCGACACCGCCATCGCGGCCGCCCAGTACTCCGCCATGCCCTCGGCCCTGCATTTCCTGTCCGGCGGTGGTCAGGTAGAACGCGCCGGGCAGGAGTTCATAAACCCCATCGTGGACTGGTGGAACGGCCTGCCGGAGGACAAGCGCCCGAAGCTCTACCTCTACGGCGAATCCTTGGGCACCACGGGCATTGAAGCGGCCTTTTCCGGGGTGCGCGATATCGCCAATTCCGTCGACGGCATCTTGTTGACGGGGCCGCCGCACTTTAATCGCTTGCGTACCCAGTTTGTGGAACGCCGCGACCCTGGCTCTTCTGAGATTTCCCCTGAATACGCCGGCGGCCTCGTCGTGCGCTTTGCCAACGATGACGCGCAGGTGCGCCAATGGGGCACGGTGCCAGAAGAGGAGTGGGGACGCACCCGCATGCTCTATATCCAACACCCCTCGGACCCGGTGGCCTGGTGGTCGCCACAGATGGCCTTTAAGGAGCCGGATTGGATGCGCGAGCGGACCCCGTATTCTGCCGAGCGCGTGATGCAGTGGATACCCATCATCTCCTCCCTCCAAGTAGCCGCCGATCTGCCCGGCGCAAAGGACGTACCCGATGGACACGGTCATAACTACGGGGCATCGGTGCTCGACGGCTTTGCCGCCATCGCTGGTCCAGACGTGGCGGGAGCTATCGATCCAGATGAGCTGCGCCGCGAGTTTGCCGCGCTCGACGTCGGGATCTACTGAGCGCTCCTTAGCCAAACAGGGCAGCGATGGCCAGCATCGCAGGAAGCGACAGGAATGTAGTGAGAAAGACCGTATCTCGAGCCACGGTTTCTCCTACCTCATAGGTAGCGGCATAGTTATACACATTCTGCGCCGTGGGCAACGCCGCCAAAATCAACGCCGCGTATAGCTCCGCCCCGTCTAGGCCCAGCGCTGCGCCCACGGCCAGCGCGACAGCGGGCATGCCCACCAACTTCAACACCGTCGCGGTAATGGTGGGCAGACGGTCCTCCTCCAACAGCCCGTCGCCCTTTAACGAGGCACCAAAGCTCATCAGGATCATAGGAATGGAAGCGCCACCCAAAATCTCCAGCGGCTTCATCACCACATCCGGTACCTGCCACTGCGCCGCGGAGACAATAAATCCCGCCACCGCAGCTAACACCACCGGCGCGGTAACCCCCGAGACCACGGAGCTCCATATCGATCGCAGGCTCGTGCCCTGCGCATTAAGCCCTGCAATGATAAAAGGGGAGAGCACCGCCATCTGGAGAACTAATGCCGGGATGACGTAGGTGGCATCACCAATGACATAGGTGGCAATGGGCAGGCCAATATTGACCGAGTTGTAATAGCTCGCCGCCGCGGCACCCGCCATGGTTTCGGCGCCGCTGCGTGGAAAAAGTAGGCGGCTGCACAGCCAATACAACAGCATGGTGGCGACGGACGCGGCGGCAATGACGGCCACCACGGGGGACGCAAACGCGGAGGTATCGGATGTAGCCACGCTGGAAAAGATGAGTGCCGGAGTAGCCGCCCAGAAGGCCGTGCGATTGAATTGCAAGCGCGCCTCGCCCTTGCCAATAACACCCCTGTGGGCCAGTACAAACCCGACGCCGATGACTACGAAAATGATCGCAAACCCGGTCAATACGTCCAGCAACAGTCAACAACCTTTCGCAGTACTCCAAAAATGCGCGGTGAGGATATTGTCCCACCATCCGTATTTCCCCAAGAACACAGGCACCATAACAAAGTGGTATCGAATTTCCTGCGCAGCCCGGAAACTCCTTCCAGACTGCCGGCCACTTATGGCACGGTGGAGGGCATGAAGCTTTCTCACCGTGCAACCGTAGCCGCCCTGTCCACCGCTCTTGTCATTACTGCTACTTCCACCATGGCCTCTGCTCAGCCGGCCTTGCCGCCGCAGATTCAGCAGGCTTCTTCGCAGGCTCAGCAGCTTTCTTCTGATCCTTTCGCTGCTGTGCAGGATTTCCGCCTCACCTTGCCACCGCAGGCTTATGAGCTGGCCGAGAAGTACAATATCTCGCTGCCAGAATTCCTGGCCAAGCCAGCGGGCCACGCGCCCAAGGCCGCTGGTGAGTTGGGGGCCGCCACCACCGCCCACCTCGAGAAGGCTGGGCACCGCAAGGACGCCCACGCGACCGCCATCGCCCAAGAATGGGCCAACCAGGGTGCCGCCGGCAAGCTCGACTACAAGGGCGGGGTAGCCCACGGCCTGAATCACAAGGACGAAGGACAGGGTTCTGTTCACCGCCTCACCGAGCAGCAGGCACAAGACCGCCTGAACTGGTTCAACCGCGATGTACCAGTCAATGCTGGGTCCCCACACGGCTTTGGCGTAGCAACTGCTTATGACGGAACCTACATCTACGTTGCGGAGTTCTTCCTCAACTAAGCCTTTTCTACTAGCCCCGATTTCACTGCATTCGTGGTCTTAATCTGCGACGATGACGAAGCTACACGGTGCCGGTAGAATCGGGGCATGATTTTGATCAACGTACAGTTCCACGTTAAGCCCGAATACGCAGAGACCTTCCTCGATGAAATCAATTGGTACACCGAGGCCTGCAATGCAGAGCCGGGCTGCATCGACTTCAAGTGGTTCCGCGATCCGGAAGATCGTCAGCGCTTCCTGCTGCTGGAGTCCTACGCAGATGGCAAGGACGTAGAGCACGTCCAGAGCGAGCACTTCCAGCGCTCCTGCGAGGAATTCCCGAAGTACCTCGTGGAAACTCCGGACATCATTAACGTTCACATCGAAGGCCGCACCGGCTGGGACAAGATGGGCGAGTTCTCCGTCGATTAATCCCAACGAATAAAGCTCGCCCTCTACCGCGATGTAGAGGGCGAGCTTTTTCTATGCCTAGGCGCACCAGCGCCCTTCGCGCTCACAGCGGATGCTACTGCCAGCGGAGCACACCTTCCGGTGAGCGCGAAGGGAGGGGAGGGAGCTAAGCGCTTTCCGACGCCCCTCCTCGCGCCTTTCATTGCTCTACTGCGGCACGCACTGCGAAGACACGGTCTTGTCGCCATTCGAGTACTGCTTTAGCGCATCGTAGAAAGCATCCGAGTACTCGCCAGCGCGTTCCGGAATCGGGTGAACACCATCGGAATAGAGGATTGCGGGGTCGCTCTGTGCATGTCCGCACCAGTCCGCGACATATACGTTGTCGTATTCCTTGGCTGCGTCGAGGACATCCTGTTGGGACTGGGCCATCCATTCGCGGTCACCATAGGGGACAGCCATGACAACGGTGTGGTCTTCGCCGATGATGTCTAGAGCTTCCTTGATCTGGTCCGGGAAGGCAGGGCCGTTAGTACCAAACCCGAGGAAGACGGTATCGCGCAGCTGGCCGGAATCCTTGAGCTGCTGCAGAATCTGGATACCCGCAGTGTAGTGGCGGGATACATCTGCATCGACGTAAATCTGCGGGAAGCGCTGCTTGAGGGCGCCACTAGAACCCAGCATCACGGAGTCGCCGATGGCGGTGATGTCTTTGCCCTGCGGCATCGGGCGGGTCTTCTTATCCTTCGCGTCAGCCTTATCGTCGTTGTCCTCAGCAGGCAGCTGTGGGGCAGCATCATTCGGCTGCGCCGGGGCATTATTGCTGCTCTGGTTCTGCTGCTGGAGCTGCTCCAACTGCTGCTCCAACTCGGTCTTATCGCTGGAGTTCACAACGCCGTAGACTACGCCGGCTATAGAGGCAATGACCAGGAATGGGACTACCGGCCACATGGTCTTGCCAAAGCCATCGCGCAATTCGCTAAATCCTGGGCGGGAGGACCAGTAGGTCTTCCACGTCTTCTTATAGCCGCCGCGGCGGAAAGGATTCTCAATGAACTGATAGGAAATCTCGGACAGAAGCAGCGAAATAGGCACGGCTACAAGGCCCAGAATCCAGGATCTATCGGAGTTCTGGTTGCCCTCGAAAAGCGCCTTGAGCATCATGATGACCGGCCAGTGCCAGAGGTATAGCGAGAAGGAACGCTGGCCAAACCAGCGCATGACCTTGGTCCTAAAGAGCGGGGTCATCGGGCCGTATTCGCGAACCACGCCCCACACCATCAGGACACCAAGCACGCTGGTGAGGAAGAGCCCACCCCGGTAGGTGATCTCCGCGTCATCCGGCATGAGGAATAGCTGGGCACCGTAGCCGATGAGCGCCAAAGTGCCGATGATTCCGGCGATGCGCGATTCGGCTTTGCCTGCCGCCGCCCACGAGTCCGCCTGTGGATCGGACTTGGTAGAAGTCATCAGCAAAGACAGCACGGCGCCAGTGAGCAGGCCGAAAGCATGGGTATCGGTGCCGTAGTAGACGCGCGTCGGGTCTTCACCCGGCACGTAAAGAAGCGCCATGGCCACGGCGGAACCGATAGCTAAGACTGCGGCTACGAGGATGGGAAGCCGGCGCGGCTTACGGCGAGAAATCAGGAAAACGCCAGTGATAAGAAGCGGCCAGATGACATAGAACTGCTCCTCCACGGCCAACGACCAATAGTGGGCAAAGACCTGAATCTCATTGTCCGCAAAGTAGGACTGGGAGGTGGCGATCTGGGTCCAGTTATTGACAAAGAACAGAGTTCCCAAGAACTGCTGGCGCAAGCCGACCGCGAGGTCCCCGCCTATCCATGCCACCAAAGCGGTACACATGACCAAGACGGATACTGCGGCCGGTAGGATGCGTCGGAATCGGCGCACCCAGAAGTCCTTCAGGCTGATTGTGCCGGAGGTGCGGAATTCGCGCACCAGCAACGAGGTGATGAGGAATCCAGAAAGGACGAAGAAGAGGTCAACGCCCAAGTAACCACCGGGAAGCAGGGAAGGGAAGAAGTGGTACAACACCACGGCAATAACCGCGAGGCCGCGCAGTCCATCCAGCCCCTTGACCTGGCGCAGGCGGGCGTGGCGCTTCTTCTTAACGACCTTGCTCTCAGGCGGCGTAGCCAGCGCTTCAGGGTCCTTGGCCTGCTTTTGTAGCGGATACTTAGACTTAGTATCTACCTGCGTTGCCGAGGCCTTCTGTGATGCTGGCTTCTGCGCAGCTTGTTGTGGCTGGCTCGGTGCGGCCTTTTCCTGTGGCTTTTCAGGGGCTGGATGTTGCTCCTTCGACGGCTGTGCCTTCTCCCGCTTTTTCTCTGCGGCAGCAGCGGCAGCGGCTGAACCCGCTCCGGCTGCTACAGCGCCTGTAGCAGCGGACTTTCCCTTCTGCGCAGGCGGCGTCTTTGGAGCTGCTTGAGGCTCGGCCTTGTTTGGCTGGGGCTGTTCAGTCTGCTGCTTTGCCTTGGGCTTTTGGGCAGCTCGCGACGGCTTTTGCTGCGCTGCGGAAGGAGTGCCCACCTGTTGTGATTTGCGGGCCAATCCGCGACTGATATCGGAGGGCTTAACCTGGGGGCGGCGCTTTGTTGCCTTCTTGGTCTTGTTCTGCGGCGTCGCTTCCTTTGCCTTCGGCTGTGGCTGTTGCGTCTTCGCCTCTTGCTTGGGCAGGTTGCCCTTAGAGGGTGCGCCTTGCTGCGATTTCGGCTGGACTACCTTGTTTCCATCCTGGGTAGTCTTGTTCTGCGTCGACCGAGCTTTCTGCTGAGAAGTATCGGCTGCAGTCTTTGGTGCAGTCACCTTCGGCTTGGGGGCAGTGGTGCCCTTCTTCGGCTTTGGAGAGCTAGGCGTCGAGGCCTGTGGGGCAGCCTTCTGCTTTGCAGTTTCAGGAGTACGCGCTGAGCCCTGGTCCTTCTGCGGTTGCGAAGGCTTAGACGGCTGCGCATTCTTCTTCGGCGCAGATTGCGGCTGTGGTTGCTTCTTTGCCGAGTTTGCCGGGACCCGCTTGGGGGAGTCAGGCTTCTGCGCTTGCTGCTGGTCTGTGGCCGGCTTGGTCTTAGCTGGCTGGGATTTCTGCGGCTGTGCCGGTTGCGGCGAAGCCTTCTTCGCGCTGGAAGAAGAGGATGGCTTGGAAGTTTGCTGCGGCTTCTGGGTAGTGGGTTGAGCCTGCTGTGCGGGCTTTACCGCGCCTTTCTGAGAGGGTTGGGTGACAGGCTTCGCGGCCGGCTTCGGGGAATTACTGCGGGTAGATGGAGTCTTTGGGGAGGACTTAGACGGGGTAGTACTAAAGCTTGCGCCGCGGCGCGGTCGTTGAACCGGTTCGTGCGCTTTGCGCTGCGGCTTCTTGTCCTGAGCGGGCGAGTCTGGTTGCTTTTTAACAGCTGCTTTGGGGGAGGATTCTGCCTTGTTTTGTTGTGCGGCGGTTGGCTTAGCGGAAGATTCTTGGGCTGCAGGCTTGGCTTTCGGCGCCTTGGCGGCAGGCGATGGCGAGGTCGACTTAGGCTGCTGCGGCTTTGCGGAAGTGGCCTTGCTTGCCTGTGGCTTTTCGGTGCTGGGGTGAGTGGTGTCCTTAGCCGCGGGCTTGGCGGCAGGCTTCGCATCCTTAGGCTTAGCAGCAGCAGGCTTGGATTCGGAAGCCTGTGCAGGCTTCGCCGGGGTGGGCTTGCGCGCAGGAGCCTGCTTAGCTTGTTTCGCGGACTCGCTGTCCTTAGTGGTGCGATCCTGGGGCTTGCCCTTCGGCTCGGTGGATTGTGCACCCGTGGTGGATTCAGTGTTGGCTGATTTCTGGGGCGCAGAATCCTTTTTATTAGGGGTCTGGGGCGCACTGGTAGAGCCAGCTTTGGGCTGTACTGGCTGATAGACCGGTGTGCGTGGTTCGTTCGAACGCCCAGGTTTCTTCTTCCCCAGCAGTGAGCGCAAAATTTGCTTCACAAAAACTCCCAAAGCACTACGTGTATTTTCTAAACGGACTATTTTAGCCTGCGCACCAGCACTTCTCCCCATGCGGGGGAGTTAAGGTGCGGCGCGCGGGGCGGAGGCGAAAATTCGAGTCTAAGACTCTTCGCTGTCAAAAAGCTGACGCAGAACTGTCATGACCCCATATTCGGTATTGGGTGGGGCAATGCGATCGGCGATTTCCTTCAACTTTGGGTGCGCATTTTCCATGGCGATGGCGGTGCCCGCCTCACGGAGGAGCTCATAGTCATTGAGGAAATCGCCAAAGGCGGCGGTGCGAGACATGGGGACCGAAAGGAGCTCGGCCATGGTCTGTAGTGCTACGCCCTTATTGACGCCAGCGGCCATGACATCGAGCCATACGGCGCCAGAGATGGCGATATTGTGTTCCGGTACGGCCGCAAGGAGGGGCTGGTGGAGGTGCTTTTCGCTGCCGTCGGCGCAGTAAGCGGCGATTTTGATGATGTCTGCATCCAGTAGCGCATCGAGGTCATCTACCCATTCCACTGACCTGTAGTACTTGGCAATTTCAGCACGGGCCTGTTCATCGGCGCCTTTGTGCACATAGGCGGTATCCGGCGTGCATAGCACTATGGTATGCGGGGTCTCGACAGACTGGAGTGCGGCCACGGCGGCGCGCACGGCTGCGCTGGGCAGGGTAGTGGCGCTAATGACGCGGTTATCGTGGACGACCACGGAGCCATTTTCTGCAATGAAGGTGTCTTCTTGCGGAAACATCTCTTGTAGGGTGGCGAGCTGGCGACCCGAGGCGGGTACTAGGGTGACGCCGAGCTGGTGGGCACGGGTGCTGATCGCGGCGAAATCTGGTGGAAGCTGGCCGTTGCCGTCCAGTAGGGTGCCGTCCATATCCAGGGCGATGAGCTGTGGGAGCAAAATTCCGAACCTATCTGTGAATTGGCTGATGGTGGATAGGCGCAAGCGTTCTGTGTCACACTAGGGGTTATGACTAATACTGCACCTATCGTTTCCTCAATCCGTAACCATACCGGAGTCATTGAGCTCAACCGCCCCAAGGCTCTCAATTCCCTCACCCCGGAAATGATCCACCTCATTGCGGAGTCGCTGGCGCAGTGGCGCGACAACGATGAGGTGGAACAGGTGCTGTTTACCTCGACTAGTCCCAAGGCATATTGCGCCGGCGGCGATGTTCGCTACGCCCGCGAAGGGGTCAAGGAGGGCAAGGTGGAGGAGGTCGATGCCTTCTTCGCCACCGAATACACGTTGAACGGTGATATCGCGGAGTATCCCAAGCCCATCGTTGCGCTCATCGATGGCATCGCTATGGGCGGCGGTCTGGGCATTTCTGCCCATGGGTCCCACCGCGTGGTTACGGAGAAAACCTTTGCCTCCATGCCAGAGATGAATATTGGCTATGTCACGGACGTGGGCATGGCCTATGCCGCCCAGCGGGCGGTGGGAACGCGAGGGAAGGCCTCGGCCGAGTTGGCGAAGTTCTGGGGGATTACCGGCTACCGCATGTATGCCGCAGACCTTGTATGGAGCGGGCTGGCCACCCACTATGTGGCGGACGGCGAGGCTTTTGCTAGTGCGGTTATTGAGCAGGGACTAGCCACGGCGCTAGCCCAGCATGCCACCGCACCTAGCGGCGAGGCCCCCTTGGCCGAGCTTATCGACGCCATCGAGGACGCCTTTTCCCACAACACCTGGCAAGACATTTCTGCGGCCCTGGAAAAGTACCCAGAACTAAAGCAACAGGTGGAAAAGCTGACCGCGCAGGCGTGCCCCACCTCCATCGTGGCGGCCATGGAGCTATTCCACGCCGAGCAGGAGTGCAGCAGCATCCGCGAGGCCCTAGATATGGAGACCAACCTGGGCGCCTATATGTACCGGCGTGGGGACTTTGCCGAGGGCGTGCGAGCGGTCTTGGTGGATAAAACCAACGATGCGGCATTTGAGCCTGCCGCGCTTGCCGACGTCGACGTGGACGCCCTCCGCAGCGCCCTACACCTCCACCCCGCGAAATGATCCATAGGCGGCGCGGGCGCGATCGGTGTTGATCCATGAAGGAGGGGGAACCGCCAACGTCGCTTCGGTGGCAGCTGGGGTCGGCTCCGGGAGGTGCAGCTGTGGGGTATCGAGGAGGACGAGGCCCACGCGGGCGTCGGCAAGCGTAGTGCCCGCCAGCGTCCAGATCCCCAAAATGGGCAGAGCAAGGTGCGGTAGCTGGTGCTCGCGCGCCAGCTGAAGCGGAAGGTGCGGGCGAACCAGTTCGGGCACGGCCTCGTCGATGCCAAAGCGCGCTAGGTTTCCTGCCAACCGCGCCGCCGTGGTGTCCTTGAGCTGCGGATCTGCCCAAGCCCACGTGAATTCCTCGTCCGAAATGGTCGCGATAAGCACCGCATTGGCCGTCATCTGCCCGCCACGATAGGACACCGTGGCGGTGGCCTTATCCACATCGAGTTCTACCGTGGCATCTGGGAAGCTGCCTTGGAAAAACATTTGGTTTTCGGTGCTTAAGTAAAAAGCATCCTCTAGGACGCGCGCGGCCGCTAAGCCAGGGGTGATGCCGGAAATCTTGTGTACTTCGGGGCTTGCCTGCTCAAAACGCACTGTGGTGCCATCAGAAAAATGCAGGTAGGGCTCTTCCTCGGTGGACTCCATATCCAGGTAGCGGGCAAGTGCGAGGGCCGGCCCCTTCTCGTCCGCTTCCGCGCTGCTGTGCTGGAGACCCCGCAGCAAGGTCTGGCGAAAGTCCAGGTAAGGGTGGAAATCTACCGCAACAATGGCCACGTGCTCGCCCTGCTGGGCGCGCAGTACCGGCATGGTGCCCACGATGAGGGAGGCATAAGCAACCATTCGGTCAATGTCTGCGGTGGCCGTACTTGACTGCGGAAGGTCAGCAAAGTGCTCGGTCGCGGCGGTAGTCCAGTGCCAAGTGCCTGCGGCGATGACGGCCAGGCGCACGCCGCGAAAATCCGCCACGTGCTGCGCGGAGCTTACCCGTACCTCCACGAGTTGGTCTGTGGCATAGCTTCCTTCGCTATCGCCAGCCGAGGGGCCGAGGAAATTGAATTCCACATCGGTCGCCTCCCCGATGCGGTCTTGAAATGCGGCATTAACGCCCGCTTGAATGAAGCGGGCGTCTTGCGCGGTGCTCGATATAGGGGCTGTCTTATCCATAACTATTGCCGAGCATACGGATTAAAGCGCCCATTAGGCTAGCTAGTCGATGGCACGCACGGTGGCAAAGGCTGTGCGAACTATCTCATGCTTTGTGTGAGCGTCCAGTGATTCTTCGGCCTGGGAGCGGCGGTGGATTTCTTTCATGCTCATCGCACTGGCACCCGCACACGCTTGGAGAATGACCGCGATTTCAAAGCGCGACTTATCTGGGGCGCGTTGGTGGAAAGCTTCCAAAACTTGGTCAGCTACGACTTGGAATTGTTGGCGCTCTTTCGAGGTATGGCTCAAGTTTTCTAAAGCCTCGCCAATGGTGAAAAGAGAGGTAAAAGAATGTAGCTCTTTGCCCTCGTTTTCGGTGGCATCGAGCGTTACTTGTTCGAGGAATTCAGAAATGGATGAATTAGGAAAAACAGTGGGTACTTCCTTGGAAAACTTGGCAAGCACATCGGTGCTAAAGGACAGTAGCGCATCAGCCACCGAGGAGAAGTAGTTGTGAAAGGTGCGCGGGGAAACCCCGACGGCCGCGGTGATGCCGGAGATCGTGGCGGCTTCGGCACCGCCGTCGAGGACGAGGCGCGCTGCCGCATCGGCCATGGCCTGACGCGTAGCTCGCTTCTTTTCTTCGCGCAGACTAGTCACGGTGTGTCTCGCCTACCTTTTCTCGTTGGGTGCGCAGGAGTTCCTCGCGGTCGGAGTGCAAGGCCTCGCCTTCAATATCCATGTTTGGCGTGATCTTATCCAACCAGCGCGGGAACCACCATGCCTTTTTGTCCAGCACAAACATGGTGGCGGGGATGATCATCATGCGGACCACGAAGGCGTCGATAAGCACGCCCGCAGCCAGGGCAAAGCCCATGGTCTTAATGAACGGCTCGTCCATCAAGATGAAGGCGGCAAAGACGGAAATCATAATCAGTGCTGCGGCCGTGACCACGCGGGCGCCGTGCTTAAAGCCATTCGAGGTGGCGTTGCCGGCCGTCTTGCCATTGACAAATCCCTCACGCATGCGGGTCACCAAGAAGACCTGATAGTCCATGGCTAGGCCGAAGGTAAGACCGATGAGCATGATGGGCAGGAAGGAAAGCAGCGGCTGCGGGTCGTCGACGATGCCGAACATGCCTTCTTGCCAAATGGCCACGGTGATGCCGAAGGTTGCGGCCATCGACAAAGCGAAGCCGGCCGCGGCGATGAGCGGCACCCAGATGGAGCGGAAGACCAGCATCAAGACGATGAAGGCTAGGCCCAGCACGATGGCTACGTATGGGATAAGCACGTTATTGAGGCGCTCAGAAATATCATCGAAGATCGGGGTGATACCGGTAATGCCGTAGGAACCGCCGGTCTTTTCAAACTCACCCTGGTAATCGCGCAGGTGGTTAAGGGTTTCGGTGGTCTCCTCATCGGTTGCGCCGGTGGTAGGCGTGATCATGATTTGGGCAGCATCACCGTTGTCAGTGGTCTGCACGATCTGGGCGTTTTCTACGCCGTCGTTGCCATTGATCTCCTGCAGGAGGTCCTGGAAGGCCGGCATGCGGTCCTGCTCAGGGACGTCGGCCGCATCAACGAACGCGATCATCGGGGCATTGCGGCCAGGGCCAAAGGCGTCTGCCGTGATCTCATAGGCCTCGCGCTGCGGGGTGCCGGGCTTTGCGGTGCCATCGGTGGGCATGGCCAGGCGCAGCTGGGCAAATGGTACGGCCAGGATGCCCAGCAAGACCACACCCGCGATAAGGTGCAGCCACGGGTGGGCACGCACGCGGCGAACCCAGCGCAGGCCCATGGTGGGCTTTTCGTCTTCTGGGTCTGGAACCTTGGGGCCAGGCACGCGGCCAGCGAAGATCTTGGTGCCCAAGAGTCCAAGCAGGGCGGGGATGAAGGTATTGGCAACCAATACGGCGATGATGACCGTAGCCGCAGCAGCGATGGCCATGGTGCCCAGGAACGGGATGCCGATAATGGTCAGCGCGGCCAAGGCGATGACCACGGTGGTGCCGGCGAAGACAACGGAACCGCCCGCGGTGCCCAGCGCCATGCCCATGGCGTGGGCACGGGTGGCCTTATCCATCTTCTTGAGCTCTTGGGCCAGTTCCTTTGGCGAAAGATCGTTGAGGCCAGAGGAGGTGATGAGCTCGTTGCGGAAGCGGTTGACAATAAACAGCGCGTAATCGATGCCGACTGCCAGGCCAATCATGGAGGCCAATGTCGGGGTCATATCGGAGACGGTATCCGTAAAGACCGTGGATACCTGCACGCCGAGGATGCCGATGCCCACGCCGATGACGGCGGAAATGAGCGGCATGCCAGCGGCCACGAAGGAACCGAAGGTAATCAGCAGCACGATCGCTGCGACGATGAGGCCGATAATCTCGGCGCTGCCACCCATCTCTTGGCCAGCGGAGCTAAATGCATTGCCCTGGTACTTCACCGTGAGGTCGCCCTCGTCGTACTTGTGGAGTACGTCCGTGACCTTGGTCATGTCCTCTTCTGGGATGTCCATGACGGTTTCCGCATCAAAGGTGATGGTGACGGTGCCGGTGGACTTATCCTCGCTCAGAGGGGAGAGCTGCTGCAGATTCTTGTGAATCTGCTTGTCTGGCATGTGCTGGGCCTTCATCTTTTCGCCCATTTGTTTCTCCATACCGGCTGCAGCCATCACTGGGCTGACCAGTTTTTCCTGGTCCTTGAGCGCGCCAGTGTCCTTGAGCTCACCAAGGAGGTCATCTACCTCGCTGGCCACCTGCTTATCGGTGAGGTTTTTCCCCTCCGGCGCTTGGATGACCACGGTGCCCTCGGGAGAGCTCATGGCATCGGTGTCTTGGCCGAAGCGCTCCATCATCTTGTCTTGGGTGGTGGTGGAGTCCATTTCCGGCATGGAGAAATTAGGGTTGGGGGCCTTGGCAAAGCCGGCGGTAAGTCCCGCCATGGCCACCAAGACGATGAGCCAAAACGCTAGGAATGGCCACACCTTGCGGTAGGACCAGCTACCTAGCCGGTAGAGGAATTTAGACATAAAAATGTGCTTTCTTGTGCAGTATGCGTGCAATGCTCTGCGCGCAGGTAACAGCGACTATGGAATCCGCGGGGAGAAGTTTTCACCCCGTGCGAAACATTGCATAGTGTAGACAAAATTGCAGAACGTGCGCAAAGACCGGTGCGGTGGACCATAGGAAGCTGCGCGTGAAAGATGGGGCTTGTGCCCTCGGGCGTATCGGCGATGGCGGCATGGGGCGGTAGACTGACCGGCATGCTCCACGCCGTTAGTTTTGCCCTCCTGGATTCCGTCAATGCCTTACTCATCGGAATCCTCGTGGCCATTGGCATCATCTTGCCCCGCGGCAAGTACCGGCGCATTGCCGCATTAGTGGTGGTAGGAGACTGGATTGGCGTCCTCGCCGCAGCGGCCGTGGTGATGTTTGTGCTGCTGGGAGTAAAAGATCAGATCGAGGCCATTTTGAGCTCGCCCGTTGCCGGCTGGGTACTTGTCGCAGTGGGCATCGCGGTGGGGTTTGGCTCGTGGCGCTCTCAAGGCCAGCCCAATGCCTTAGTAAATCGACTGCTCGAGCCGTTGCGTACTCCATCGCTGTTTACCGCGATCATCGGTTTCATCATGGGCGTGGTGCAATCGCTGACCTCGGTGCCGTTTTATTACGGGCTCATGCACCTGGCTACCGAAGATGTCGCTCCGGCCGCTCAGTACGGCGGCTTGGTGTGGTACGCCAGCTTGGCGCTATCCCTGCCCACCATCTGTGGCCTTTTCATTGCGGTGGTGCGAGCCCATCCCGAATCGGCCGCCGGCCGTCTTTTTGCCGCGGCGCGCGCCAATAGCACTCAGGTGGCGCTCTTCGGCGGCTACCTCGTGGCGGTCTTCCTCATCCTCATGGGCGTGCTTTCCCTTTAACCAAAGGTGACCTCATCCAGGCTCAACGTCACATCGGATTGGCTGCGCGCGCAGTCCACGTAGCGGGCAGCATGCGCAATGAAGGCCTGTGACTCTTCCGGGCTGAGCTCACGGCGCACCTTGGCCGGCACGCCGGCGGCAAGGCTGCGCGGTGGAATAGTGGTTCCTTCCAGCACCACGGCGCCCGCCGCGATGAGCGAGCCGGTGCCAATAGTGCAGCGCGAGAGCAGCGAAGAGGACATTCCCACCAGGGAACCGGCCTCCACATGCGCGGCATGGACCATTGCCATGTGTCCCACCGTGACATCATCTTCTAATACGCACGGGGTGTCCTCTTCTACGTGGAAGACGCAATTGTCCTGGATATTGCACCTAGCACCAATGCGAATTGCGCCCACGTCGCCGCGCAGCACGCTGCCATAAAAGACGGAGGAATCCGGGCCGATTTCTACATCACCAATGATGGTGGCGTTAGGGGCGATCCACGCACTGCGGTGGATGCGGGGCTTCTTTCCAGCACAAGGCAAAAGCAGCATGTCAGTCCTTTCCAGGAAACTATTCCACCACTACGGCTAGGGCGGGGGAAAGCTCGTAGTCGCCGGGGTAGGGGAGGTGGTCTACGAGGGCGTCGGCAAGCGCGGGCGTAAGCGGAATGACCCAGCCGCGCCGGGGATCTTTGATGGGCAAGGCATCTTTTTTCACGGCGGGAAAATGCACCGTCGTGGTGGGAGAGGCCAATGTAGCTGACTCGCGGGCGCGGGCTACCTCGCAAAGCACTTCCGCGCCGGGCTGATTAGTGACCACAATGATAAGCGGGCCAGCGGTGTGGATTTCCAGTTTTTCTACCCGCGCGGTGGGGGCGGTGAAATCGGGGTGAGCTAAGCGCGGGGGCTGCGCGCCGGTAAGTCGGGCGAGGGCGTCTTTTAATCCCATAAGCCTTTAGTCTAACCTGACTTAGGTCATGGGCGGGTGAGTAACGTCACTCTTGACACTGTTACCTGGTGGTTTTGTTTGTGGGGTGGGATTTTTCCGCACTAAGTGGGTAGTTCCGGGGTGTTCAGTAGTCTGATTTTGGTGAGTCCTTATATTCGCACCGTCAAGACCGCCTCAGGAGCGATAGCGGTGCACGTGGTGTTCTCTGAACGCAAAAGTGCGAAAAGAATGAAGCATATCGGCTCAGCGCATTCAGAGTCTGAGCTTGCGCTTTTGCGGGCTGAGGCTCAACGCATCGTCGATGGTGACCAACTCGCAATGGACTTCGGCGAGGTTACACACACCCCACCGGCAACAGGCAGTGTTTCCAACCCGCTGCCGGTAGCCGGTCAGCGGGCTGGATACTTGCTGGACTGTATTGATGCGTGTTTCAACGAGTTAGGCCGTGCAGCAGCAAGCGGAGATGATCCGGTGCTTCGTGTTCTGGTGCGTGCCCGGATCATCCATCCCAGCTCAAAGCTGGATTTCATCGAGACTCTTCCCGGGGTTGGCATCACCAGCGCAAGCTACCGCACCATCCAGAGGCGTCGTTCCTCCTTCGCCACCGAATCGTTCGGGGAGATACAAACCCAAGCGTTGGCCCATCATGCAGGTATTGGGCCAGGCGCATTTATCTTGTACAACGTGACCATCTTGTACTTTGAAGCCGATACTCCTGATGAGCTTCGCAAACCCCTATTTTCCAAAGAACGCCGTGTGGAGCCACAAAGCCTTGTCGGGCTGCTTACTGATGCCACCGGGTTTCCACTGCATGTGGGCGCGTTTGCTGGCAACTCGGCATAAACCCACACGATGCTACCGATGATCACACGGTTCCAAGATGCCTACCAGCTCGACGAGGTTACCGTCGTTGCTGATGCGGGCATGGTGTCAGCGGCGAACAAGCAAGCACTCATCGATGCAGGTCTGTACTACATTTTGTCGGCGAAACCTCCACCGTGCCTGAGGTGATTGAAACCTGGCGGCGGGAAAACCCCGGTGAAGACTACGCCCACGGCCAGATCTGGACACAAGCCTCGGCTGGGACAACGGCGCCCATGATTGGCGGCCAGCCCCCGTTGGCGCGGCGAGCCTGGCTGAGGCCGTAACGGATCTCGCGGCTGCCGGTGCTAGCCTGCTGGGCGGGTGCTGCCGCGTGGGGTCCACTGAGATACGTCAGCTGCGCGCTTCCATCCTTCGCGCAACAAGCGGTTCCTCTGGACAATAGCGAAGGAATACCAGGACAACCCCAATGCACGGGGGATACAATATTGCTATGAAAAAGCCTTCTTTCCTCGCAGCATGCGCTGCGCTCCTCGTCGCATCTCTGTCCGTACCCGCCGCCAACGCCGAGTTGACCCAGACTGAGCGGGACCAATTCCGTACCGACCCCGTTGGCGCGATTGCCTGGCAGGCCATCAAGGGCTCTTCCGAGTATGTGCGTGCCGATGGTGACACCATGATGGCCGCGTCCTTCTTCTCCATGACTTCGCCGGGCGACGACATCGGCCTGCCGGCCTTGCAGAACTGCGCCGAGCGGGTCGGCTCCTCTGCTCCGATGGGTGGCGTGCGCTACGTGGCAGCTGCCCTGTGCGCCACCTTTGACCCGACCTCACGCGGCGAGGTGCAGCGCGCGAACCTCATGTACGCGCCGCTGGGTTAAACCGCGCTTTATCAAGCCGCACGGTGGTTGCGTCATGTTGCGTTGAATCGCGCTGCGTCAGGCACTGCGCAGCGCGTACGATTTGGTGGAATGCTGCAAGGAGGGATGATGCGCAAGCACGTGGTGATCAACGGAGTCTCGAGCTGCGGTAAGTCCACGGTCGAGGAGTTGCTGGCGCAGCGCACCGGCCTGCCTTTTCGGGATGGGGACGATATGCATCCGGCGGCGAACATCTAGAAAATGGCCTCGGGGCAGGCCCTTGACGACGCCGACCCCAAGCCCTGGTTCGAGTCCTTAGGCTGCTTTCTCGCGGACCAGGACGCCGGTGCCATTGTGGGCTGCTCCGCGCTCAAGCGCTCCCACCGCGACATCATCGATACGATCTTTGTGGGCCTGCACGGCTCTTATGAGCTGCTCAAGGAGCGCATGAGTCAGCGCTCTGGGCAACTTCATGTCGGTCGTCCTTCTGGACTCGCAATTCGAGTCACTCGAGGAACTGCAGCCGGGGGAAGCGGGCATCGTGCTGGATGTCAGCGAGGCCCCAGAGGAACTTGCCGCCGCGGCGGCCGAATACTTACGGGGTTAGCTGGCGCTTCCCGACTTAGGTCATGTGTGGGTGAGTAACGTTTCTCTTGACACTGCTACCTGGTGGTATTTGACGGTGGGGTGGGATTGTTCCGCACTAAAATGGCCTAAGCCAGGTGGAATCGGGGCACGCCAGGCGCGGGGGTTGCGTGCCGGTCAGCCGGGCGAGAGCATCTTTTAATCCCATGGGAGCCTAGTCTAGTGAGCTCTCACGGTGATGGTGCGGCAGCGCTCCAGGTCGAAATAGGCACGTTGGCCGGTGGCGGCGACGCGCTCGCGGGCCACGGACTCATCGTGGGTGACGGCCGTGGCGAGGAAGACTAGCGGACCATCGGGCTGGCGCCATGTGCCGAGATACCGCGCGCCGTGTTCTTTGGCTAAGGCCAAGGCCTTGCTCACCGCGGCTGGGGTAGGCTCCGTCACCCGCAACAGCGCTTTCCCGGTGGGGTTATAGGCGAACCCGGTGCGAGGCTGCTGGCCGGTTTCGATATCGAAGGTGCCTTCTTCGTCCGCGAGCAATTGTCGGAAAATGCGCTTCATTGGGCCCAGCGTAGTATGGGGCACCATGATTGACGCCAGCAACACCGCACTCGTTATTGAAGGCGGCGGCATGCGCAATTCCTATACGGCCGCCTGTATGGTCAAACTCATCGAAGAGGGCGTGGACTTTGGCTGGGTAGGCGGCGTCTCCGCCGGGGCATCGCATACCGTTAATTACTTGTCGCGCGATGCCCGCCGCGCCGAAGAGTCTTTTACAGACTTTGCTCAAAGCCCCAGCTTCGGCGGAGTGGGTTCGCTGGTGCGTGGCACCGGGTATTTCAATGCCGAGTACATCTATGAGCGCGCCGCGGACAAGGATTTGCCCTTTGATTGGCAGGCTTACCGTGAGCATCCGGCCGATATGGTGCTTGCTGCAGCGCGCGCCGATACCGGCGAGTCTGTTTACTGGACGCGCGAGGACATCCACACCCCGGAAGATCTCTTCGTGCGCGTGCGCGCTTCTTCCACGCTGCCGCTGATTATGCCGATGCGATCTATCGACGGCGCGCCGTACGTGGACGGTGCTTTGGGCTCTTCCGGTGGCATTACCATTGCGCAAGCAGAAGAGGCCGGCTACGAGAAGTTCCTGTTTATTGGTACAAAGCCGCGCGGGTACGTGCGCCCTGCGGTCGCGCGCCCAGCCTTCGTCCGCCGCGTCTTCCGCAGGTACCCCGCTATTGCCGACGCCCTCGTAGCCCGCCCCGCCCTCTATAACGCGGCCAAAGACCGGCTTTTGGAGTTGGAGCGCCAAGGTAGGGCGCAACTATTTTTCCCGCAGGATATGCAGGTGACCTCTACCGAACGCAACGTGCACAAGCTGCGGGCGAACTATCAGGCGGGGAAAGCCCAGACCTATACGGAGTGGCCACGGTGGAAGGAGTTCCTCCTTGATTAGTTCACTATGAGCGTTTCCTGTGAGATGTGCCGCTGCTGGGGGTGGGTGGCCCCTGACGAAAAGGGCTTAAGCAGTAGCGATGCCATTGGTGGTCGTTAAAGAATGTGCCTTTCACGTGGCACTTTGGAGGAAAATGCCTAAAATATTCCAGCGTGTTAGCAATTTTTGATGGAAATATATGGCTGAGCATCTTTTTCATAGTGTTGCTCGGCACGCTATTTGGCATGATCCCCTTCGGTCCGCTGCGCTTTGGCGCGGCGGGCACGCTGTTTATGGGCTTGGCCTTCGGCTCATTTATTGATCTAGATAAAGACATCTTAAGCTCCCTGCAAGAGCTGGGATTGGGACTCTTTATTTATATGCAGGGCCTGTCCGCCGGTGAGCGCTTCTTCAAGGGCTTTTCTAAGCAGATGAAGCACATGCTCACCGCAGCCATTGCGATTGTGGTGGCCGCGGGCGCAGCCCTCCTCTTTGGCGGCATGCTGGGGCTGGATACCCTGGCCTCCGTTGGTGTATTCGCCGGCGCCACGACCTCGACGCCGTCGCTGGCAGTTGCCCAACAGCAAACCGGTGAAGAGCTACCCGCTGTGGGCTACTCGCTGGGCTATCCCGTGGGTGTGGCGGTGGCCATTTTGGTCGTGGCATTCCTGCTCAAGCAGAATTGGCCCGCCAAGCACGATAAGGACAATTCGGCCTCCAAGATCTTCCGTTCCCGTACCATTCGCGTTACCAAAGACGTGAACTACGATGACTTGGAAGAACAGTTCAAGGATCACTTTGTTATCGCTACCATTCGCCGCGGTAATAAGGTCCGGGTTGCCGGCGATCGCCCCGAATTGCACAAGGGCGATATCCTGCGCGTTATGGTCACCAAGGCTAAGGCCCGTGAACTGACCCAGATGCTGGGCAAGCGTCAGCCGCAAACTCCGTTCGTGGATAAACGCCTGGTCATCGAAAACGTGGCTATTTCTAACCAAGATATCGCCGGCCGCACCGTTGAGGAGCTCAACCTGTTCTCCCGCTATGGCGGTCGCATCGTGCGCGTGCAGCGCGGCGATGAGGAATTCTTGGCCAATAACGAAACCCACTTGGCTTCTGGCGATATGCTGGAGCTCATCGTGAAGTTTGACCGCTTGGGTGACATCAAGGATTACTTCGGTGACTCAATTAAGTCCTACTCCGAGCTGAACTGGGTGGCCTTGGGTGGTGGCCTGTTCCTGGGTTACCTGCTGGGCCAGGTCGTGGTTCCGATGCCGGGTGGCGCTTCCTTCGAGCTGGGCTTTGCGCTTGGCCCGCTGATTACGGGTCTTATCCTGGGCGCGCTGCACCGTACCCGCCGCATTCCGTGGCAGGTTCCGGCCTCCATTAATACTGCCTTCCAGCAGTGGGGCCTCGTCATCTTCTTGGCCTCTGTGGGCCTCTCGTCCGGCGAGGCATTCTTGTCCACCGCCTTCTCCTGGATGGGTCTGAAGTGCATGATCCTCGCCGCCATTGTCACCGTGGTGGTTTCGATCCTATTCGCTGTAGCGAATCGCTTCATGGGTCAGTCCGAGACCCGTACCTCCGGCGGACTCTCTGGCATCTTCGCTCAGCCGGCCGTGGTCAACTACGCCACGGGGTTGAGCTCCGACTCGCGCATCATGACCGGTTATGCGGCCACCATTGTGGTGGCGCAGGTGGTCAAGATTGCCGTTGTCCCTGTGATGTTGATGGTTTAACACGCAACGGAAAAGGCCGCTTCCCGTTCTGAGAAGCGGCCTTTCTCTCTGCCGTGTGAAGCTGTGTGGTTTCTAATCCGCCACGAGGGTTTCCATGGTGAGCTCTGGGTGTTCCTTCTCAATGAAGGCGAGCTTCCACTTATCACCAAAGAGCGCGATGAGCTCGCCATCTTGGCGGGTAAAGATTTCCACGCCGCGCTGACGGCCGAGCTCTGGGGCGGATTCGGCATCGGTGCGGCGAGCCACGGAATAGGGGATAGGCTCGGTGACGGTTTCCACGTTGTATTCGAACTCCATGCGGGCCTGCATGACCTCGAACTGCATGGGACCCACCGCCGCCATGACCGGGGAGGCATCGCCGCGCGCCTCGTTTTTGAGAATCTGGACCACGCCCTCGGCCGCCAGCTGCTCTAGGCCCTTACGGAAGGCCTTGTACTTGCCCAGCGACTTCGCGCGCAGAATGCGGAAGGCTTCCGGCGCGAACTGAGGCATGGGCTTAAATTGCACCTTCTTGCCGGAATAGATGGTGTCACCAGGGGCAAGCGAGCCGGCGTTGACCAAGCCCACGATATCGCCCGGATAGGCGGTGTCCACGGTATCGCGCGTGCGACCAAAGACAGTCAGGGCGTACTTGGTGGAAAAGCTGCGGCCAGATTGGGCGTGGTTGACCTGCATGCCGCGCTCGAATTCACCGGAAACCACGCGCATAAAGGCGAGATTATCGCGGTGCTTTTGGTCCATGCCCGCCTGGACCTTGAAGACGACGCCCGAGAAATCATCGCTTACTTCGCGGACCTCGTCGATAGCACTGGTGGCAGCCTCAACCGCCTTAGGATCAGACTCGCGCGAGTGCGGTGCCGGGGCAATGGCACACAGCGTATCCAGGATTTGGTGCACACCAAAGTTCAGCATCGCAGAGGCAAAAATGAGTGGGGAGGTCACGCACTGCTCAAAAAGCTCCTGATCATGCAGGGCACCATCGGCGGCGAGGAGCTCGGCCTCTTCGACGGCGGTTTCCCATACATCTGCTTCCTTCTCACCGGCGGCATCCGGGTCGAAGTGTTCCTCTGGAGCAATGGTGGAACCGCCAGCGGTGCGGATGAAGTGGATATACTCATCCGCCTCGCCGTCGTCATTGATATGCGCCAGACCGCGGAAATCACCGGCTATGCCCACCGGCCAGTACAGCGGAGTGGGCTGCAGCTGGATTTCGTTGACGATCTCATCGACGAGCTCCAAGGGCTCGCGGCCTACACGGTCCCACTTATTGATCACGGTGACGATGGGCAAGCCGCGGGCCTTGCACACGCGGAAGAGCTTGAGGGTCTGGGGCTCGAGGCCCTTGGCGGCGTCGATAAGCATGACTGCCGCATCCACCGCAGTGAGCACGCGGTAGGTATCTTCCGAAAAGTCCGCGTGGCCTGGGGTATCAACCAGGTTGATCATGTAGGGCTCGCCCTCGTGTCCCTCGGGCGCATACTCGAACTGCAGCGCTGAGGAAGCCACGGAAATACCGCGGTCCTTTTCCATGTCCATCCAGTCAGACACGGTGGACTTGCGGTTGCCTTTGCCGTGGACCGCGCCGGCCTCATTAATAACGTGTGCGTGCAGCGCCAGCGCCTCCGTCAGCGTGGACTTACCAGCATCGGGGTGGGCGATAACGGCAAACGTGCGGCGGCGCGAGGCCTCAGAAACGACAGAACTCATGCGGCATAGTCTAGTGGGTTTGCGCTACCACTCCACATTGAGGCGGCGCCCCAAATCATCAAAGACGCGGCGGGCTACCGATAGCTTCTTCGCAATGGGACGCTGCAGGCCGGGTTTGCGCTTGTCGTTGTAGTATTCGCCGGATTTGAAGTGGATGCCTTCCGTGCCGGTCAGGTAGTAGGCGAGGTTATCGCCGCCGTCTGCAGGCTTGCCAAAGGTTTTGCCGATCAGTCCGGAATACATTTTGGACATCATGCCCGTCGAGGACTTGGAAAAGTCCGTGGCCAGCACGCCCGGGTGGAAAGAGACTGCATTAAGCCCGTGGGCATCGAAATAGCGGGTAAGCAGGATATCCCCCAACTTCGCGTTGCCATAAGCACGCTCGGG
Organism: Corynebacterium tuberculostearicum; assembly: GCF_022347385.1. Classification (GTDB taxonomy): domain Bacteria; phylum Actinomycetota; class Actinomycetes; order Mycobacteriales; family Mycobacteriaceae; genus Corynebacterium; species Corynebacterium tuberculostearicum_M. The sequence continues at coordinate 35,105 of NZ_JAKRDT010000011.1, read as the reverse complement.
GCTAAAGTGCTCCACAGTATCGGGATCGTTCGGGTCAAAGTTGGACATGAGGAAATTGGCCAGCGAAGCGGTCTGGACTACGTTGGCGGAATCTGCGCGCAGCTTCTCGCGCAGCAATGAGGTCAACAGGAAGGGCGCGACCACGTTGACCTGCCAGGTGCGCTCAAATCCATCGGCGGTGGTGGAGGGGCCATCAAAAATGCCGCCGGCATTATTGCCCAGGGCGTGGATATGCTCCAGGCCTTCCAAGTCCTGTGCCAAGCGGCGAACTTGGCCCAAGGACTCGAAGTCCGCCAGGAAGTACTGGCCTTCGACTTCCTCGGCCACCGCGCGGGTCTTTTCCGGATTGCGGCCGACGATAACCAGGTTGTCTTGTGGCCGGGTGCGGTGCAACTGACGAGCAGCCGCGGCCCCCAACCCGCCGGATGCGCCGGTAATCACAATGGTCTTGGCAGTGCTATTTGGCGAAGTCATAGCCCCAATCTTAACTTCGAGGCGGGGGTGGTGCTCGCTAGCAGTTTCCTTGCACCCCAAGCAGGTCTATACTTCCGCTCGTGAAACATCTGTTTTCCATACGGCACTGGGGACCGGCGCGCTTAACCGCAGCCGGCTTTCTTTTGCTCATTTTGCTGGGAACGGTTTTGCTCATGCTGCCGTTCGCCGAGGCCGGCACCGCCCGTGCATCATTTCTGTCTGCCCTTTTTACCGCTACGTCTGCGGTATCGCTCACCGGACTTATCGTGGTGGATACCGGTAGTTTTTGGAGCCCGGCCGGCCAAGTAGTCATCTTGGCACTCATCCAACTGGGTGGCTTGGGCATCATGTCCCTGGCCTCGCTATCCGGCCTGCTTTTTACCGGCCGGATTAGCTTCAAAGCACGCAAGACGGGTGCCTATGAGGGGCGCCCCATTGCTCCTGGCGGAATTCGCAAGACGCTGATTTTTACCTTTGCCTTTACCGCCGTGGCAGAGATCATCATCGCTGTCATCGTGGCTGCGCGGTTGATGATTGGCTATGGTCATTCCTTTCCGCGCGCGGTATGGGAAGGCATCTTTCACGCCATTTCTGCATTCAATAACGCGGGTTTTAGCACCAATAGCGATAACCTGGTGCCCTTTGTTGCAGATGCCTGGATTCTGCTGCCCCTGGCCGCCGCGCTGATTGGTGGCGGCTTGGGATTTCCGGTATGGGCGGAGCTGGTACGCCTCGTGCGCCGCAACCGTTACGTGGTCCACCGCATCTCCATTACCGCGCGCATGACTTTGGTGGCTACGACCATGCTTTTGGTAGCGGGTGCGGTCTTTTTCGCCTGCATGGAATGGACCGGACTGTTGTCGTCCATGTCGCTGGGAGAAAAACTGCTCAACTCTTTCTTTGCCAGTGCATCTCCGCGCACGGCCGGCTTTAATGCCATCGACTACGGGCAGGCTCACCCCATTACCCTGATGGGCACCGATATCTTGATGTTCATCGGTGGTGGCTCGGCCGGTACCGCCGGCGGCATCAAGGTCACCACCGCGTGCGTGCTCCTGGCAGCCATGGCAGCAGAGTTCACCGGGCGCGAAACCACCACCATCGGGCACCGCAGCCTTCCGCGCTCGGTGACCCGCCAGGCCCTGGCCTTGAGCTTTGCCGGAGTCATGGTGGTCACACTCGGCGTGGCGGCCCTGCGCTTTTTCGATCCAGAATTCAGCGGTGATCAAGTCTCCTTCGAAGTTCTTTCTGCTTTCGCTACGGTGGGCTTGTCCACCGGAATTACCGCAAGCCTGTCTGCGCCCTCGCAGATAGTGCTATGCCTCATCATGTACTTGGGCCGCGTTGGCCCAACCACCTTGGTAGCAGCGCTGGCGGCGAAATCCGTCAGCCGGCGCTATAGCTTCCCCGAAGAAAGGCCGTTCCTTGGCTAATATTCTCAAGGCGCTGGGACGCACCCGCGCCGGCATTGACATTCCACCCGTCGTCGTTATTGGACTGGGGCGCTTTGGCTCCTCGCTAGCCCATGAGTTGATGGCCAATGGCGTTGAGGTCCTTGGCATCGATTCCAGCGAAAAGCGCGTGCGCGAAGAGGCACCATACCTTACTGAGACCATTGCGGCAGATACCACTGACCCGGAAGCCCTACGCCAGCTGGGCGTGGAGGAGGTCGAGCGCGTCATCGTCGCTATCGGCTCTCACCTAGAAGATTCCATTCTTACCGCGTCTAACCTGGTGGAGCTGGGGGTGAAAGATATCTGGGCCAAGGCAGATTCGGAGGCGCACGCGCGCATTTTGAGCCAGATAGGCACCCACCACGTCATCCGGCCAGAGCGAGATACGGGTCGCCGCGTCGCCTACCTTTTGGGCGGGCGTTTCCGGGATTTTGCGGAGATTGCCACCGACTATGGCGTGACCCAGATGGCCGTACCCTCTTCTTTGCTCGGCCAGCCCCTCGACCTCGCTGCCATCTGGAGCACCCACCGCGTGCAATTGGTTTCGGTGCGCTGTGCGGAAGGGGAATGGGCCCCGCTTGCCGACGCCACCGAACTTGCCCCCACCGATTTCATCGTCGCCGCCGGCAGTCCCCAGGCCCTAGAGAAATTCTCCCAGTGCTAGCGCGAGTGGTTAACGCGAGTGGATCTGGTTTTGGGCTTTGCTTAGCCCTTCGGTCACGATGAGCCGAGCCGCCTTAGCTGCAGTGGCAATGGCGTCATCAAAGTCCGCGCCGGTATCCACCGGGCCTAATACATAGTCTGGAATCGACGAGCCCTTGGGCGGCCGTGCAATGCCAATTCGTACACGCAAGTAGTCGCGCGTGCCTAAGCGCTCGGTGAGGGACTTTAGCCCGTTGTGCCCGTTTTCATTGCCACCCTGCTTGAGCCGGACCTTATTGGCCGGCAGATCGAGCTCATCGTGGAGGACAATCACATGGTTTGGAGCGATTCCTAATTGCTGCGCTAGCGGTGCCACAGGATCCCCCGACAGGTTCATAAAGGTGCCCGAACGCACGGCAAGTACTTTGTGGCCCTCCCAATTAAGCGAAGCTACCTGCAGATCTAGCCCGCGCACCGGTTCGAGGACATCTCCGCCTGCAGCCAGTAGATCGTCGATGGCCATATAGCCCACATTGTGGCGGGTAGCGGCATACTTCGCGCTGGGGTTGCCCAAGCCCACGATAAGCCAGTCTGCCTCCAGGTCATTCGGATTGAGCCCCGGTTGCGTCTTTTTTCCTGCGCCAAAGATCCGCGCGAAAAAATCTCCTAAATCTGCCACTGCGCTAGCTTCCTCTCTCGGTAGGGTGGGGTGGTATGAGTCAGGTTATTAGCTCCCTTTCCCGTAGCGTAATTCCCGCGCCCATGGCCGGCGGTCCCACCACCCCGGAACTAGTGCACGCAGCCTATGCGGCTGGGTCTTTCGGCACCCTAGGTTTGGGCTCTGCCAGCATCGACTCTGCTCGCACACAGATAGAACAGTGCGCCGGAATTCCGTTCGGGGTGAACCTCTTTTGCCCTCAAGATCCACTTACCGAGCCGTACTTGGCAGCTGCACGCGAGCTGGCTCAAGCAGAAAACCAGCCGCTACCCGAGCCCGACTACTCCTTTGACTATGCAGAAAAGCTGGAGCTAGCCCTGCGCGGCGGCGCCCGGGTGGTGTGGTCCATGTTTGGAACCTTTAACGCTGATCACGTAGAGCAAATTCATGCCGCAGGAGCAGAGGCATGGACCACCGTTACCACCCCTACGGAGGCAATTGCGGCCGCACGTGGCGGCGTCGACGTGCTCTGCGTCCAAGGGCCCGCCGCCGGTGGTCACCGCGGCACGTGGGATATAACCGTGACTCCTGATTCCAGGCAGTTGGAAGAGCTAGTATCCGACGTGCATGCCGCTGTGCCTGAACTTCCCCTTATCGCAGCAGGTGGCATGCGCACCGCGGCTGATGTAGCCAACGCTATGTCCTGGAGTGGAGTTGCCGCCTGCTCTTGCGGGTCCGCCTTTTTGCTCGCCGCAGAGGCCGGCACGAGCGACTATAACCGGCAGCTTCTTCGCCGTGGTGGAAAGACCGTGTCCACACGTGCTTTCTCAGGCCGCTTCGCCCGCGGCTTGGAGACCGAGTACACCCGGAGACACCCTGACTTGCCCCCGGTCTACCCACTTTTGAATCCGGTGCTAAAGAAACGCCGTGCGCAGCACGATGATGCCGTGGCCTACTGCCTCGTAGGTGAAGAGGTAGCCAAAATTAACGGGGGTACTGTGGCCGACATCCTTAACCGACTATGCCAAAACCCACACTAGTAGGCGCTAATATTTATGTTTGTAGATTCAATGCCACCCCCGTGACAGAAAAGGAATGAATTACGTGACCGCGAACGCACATGTTGGCCATGATGATTGGAACGAGCGCCTTGAGCTGGCGCAGCAGATGATTCCACTCATCCACCAGCTGCACCGCAACAATAACGTTGTCACCACCATCTTCGGCCGCCCGCTGGTGGGGCAGACCGATATCGACATCATCAAGTCTCACCGTTACGGTCGCCGCATTGCGCAGCGCCACCTGTCCACGGCGGAGACCTTGCCAATCCTGGTGGAATTGGCAGACATGAACCTAGGCGCCGCTAGCGTGGATCTGGGCCGCTTGGTTCTGGGCTGGGAGGAGTCCAACGAGGAAAACCTCCGCATGTACCTGGAAGGCGAGCTGTGCGAGATCGTCGGTGCTGGCGTGGATCTGGAAACCACCGACGTCGTGCTCTACGGATTCGGCCGTATCGGCCGCCTGCTGGCCCGCCTGCTCGTCGCCCGCGAGGCAGCTTATGGTGGAGTCCGCCTGCGTGGCATCGTCCTGCGCAAGAAGGGCGATGGGGACATCCTCAAGCGTGCCTCCTTGCTGCGTCGCGATTCCGTCCATGGCGCTTTCAACGGCACCATCTCCGTGGATGAGGAAAATGAGGTCATCTGGGCCAATGGCACCAAGATCCAGATGATCTACGCTAACGATCCTTCCGAGATTGACTACACCTCTTATGGCATCAACAACGCCATCTTGGTGGATAACACCGGCGCGTGGCGCGATCGCGAGGGCCTGTCTCAGCACCTCAAGGCCAAGGGCATCTCTCGCGTGCTTTTGACCGCACCGGGCAAGGGCGATATTAAGAACATCGTCTACGGCATCAATAACGAAAAGATCACCGATGAGGATCAGATCCTCTCCGCCGCATCCTGCACCACCAACGGCATCACCCCGGTACTCAAGGTCATCAACGACCGCTACGGCGTAACCCACGGTCACGTGGAAACGGCGCACTCGTTTACCAATGACCAGAACCTCATCGATAACTACCACAAGGGTGATCGCCGTGGCCGCGCCGCGGGCCTGAACATGGTGCTCACCGCTACCGGTGCTGCTAAGGCTGTGTCTAAGGCCCTGCCGGAATTTGAGGGTAAGCTCACCGGCAACGCCATCCGCGTTCCTACCCCGGACGTGTCCATGGCCGTGCTTAACCTTGAGCTGGAAAAGGAAGTAGAGCGCGATGAGGTCAACGACTTCCTCCGCAACGTTTCCCTGCACTCCGACCTGCGCCAGCAGATTTCCTACATTGCCTCTCCAGAGGTCGTTTCCTCTGACTTCATCGGCAATACCCACGCCGGCATCGTCGACGGCGTTGCTACCATCGCCTCCGGCAAGCACCTCGTGCTTTATGTGTGGTACGACAACGAGTATGGCTACTCCAACCAGGTAGTACGCATCGTAGAAGAACTGGCGGGTACCCGCCCGGTTGTTCTGCCGAAGCGCGTATCTCCTGCTGAGCTTTAAGGCTCAGTGGTCTAAAGCCCGCGGTTATCCGCGGGCTTAAGTCGTTTTCCAGGGCTTAGGGCTAAACGTTTGTGATTCAGCGTGTTGGTGGGGTTAGATTTGGTCTTCTTGGATGCTGATTGAATGGTTGGGGCACCCCAGCCGGTGTAGCTGGGGCCCGACCCCGGAAAGTAGACACGTCGGGGGTTAGCTATGCTGCTTGGGGCACTTCATCTTTACTTGCTGACGCTGATGCTCTCGACGGCATTCAGCTTTATGCCCTCTCGGATGCAATCGAGTCGTATCGTGATGCGGTCATCGCCCAGGAGAATGCTGCCTTTACACCCTCGCGGGGCGAAGACTAATGGCCAAAAGTTCTGGTTCGCGTGGGCAGCGGGTGGGCTATATCCGGGTTTCCACAGTGGAGCAGAATAATCAGCGCCAGAAAGAACTACTCAATGCTTCCGGCAGGATTGACCGGTTCTTTGAGGATAAGATTTCCGGCCGCACCAAGACTGCCCGCCCAGGACTGAGGGAGTGTATGGCGTATGTGCGCGACGGTGACGAGCTTGTCGTGTCGTCGATTGACCGCCTCGCCCGCTCGCTGACAGATCTGCGCGGGATTGTTGATGAACTTACCGGCAAAGGTGTGACTGTTACCTTCCTGCATGAGAATCTTATCTTTGCGAAAGGCACCACGGATCCGCGCGCGGATTTAATGCTCGGCATTTTAGGTTCGTTTGCGGAGTTTGAGCGGGCCATTATCCGTGAACGCCAGGCGGAAGGTATTGCGTTGGCGAAAAAGGCCGGCAAGTACAAAGGCCGCAAACCCGCCCTCACACCCGACCAAGTAGCGGAGATTAAGCGACGCACACTGGCGGGGGAGTCAAAGGCAGCATTAGCGCGGGAATTTGGAGTTACCCGTCCTACGGTGTATCGGGCGTTGAAAAACGCCTAGAGCGGTGCAGCCGTATCGGTAAATCTGCGCACCTGTCAGTCCCGCCATACGGCAGAAAATACGCTAAAACACCCTCTTGGCACATGCCCGATATGTAGGGAAGTTATTCCGCACATATTGTTCTCCTGTTATGAAACCCTCGCAATACAGATCGGCCACTCATCCAGTTTGTATTTCATATCACGCATATGAGCATTCCCTTCGTTAATTAGAGAAGGTACTTTTAGGATAAGTGCTTTTCTACAAGTGGGAGACTCTATCGTGCGGAAATACTGGACCAAAAACGCACTAGGCAAGACAATGGCTGCTCTACTTCTAATGGCTAATTTGTCTCAACCAGCTGCCAATGCATCTACCTCTGCCCCTACAGAAGATTTCGGGGTAATCCCAGGAACAGTGGAAAGCTATGACTCTACAGCGGAGGAAATCTTGACAGAAGCTGCCGCTTCGAAGAACCTCGACACTTCTGTCGACTCGGAATTATCTTTCTTTGGAAATAAAGGCCCTTACACTATCGTGTCGCAGTGGACGGATAAAAATGGAAAGCTGGTTTACCTTCGGGAAAAGGCTCGGGCGAAAAACCAGAACAAACACGGTCTATCCATTCGTGCTTCACAAGCTTCAACAAAATATGCGCCAAAAATTAAGCGCTCCGGCGACCGCTATGAATATCGCCTGCCCATGGATCATATTTCCTGCTCAGGTTGGGGACCTTTTAAGAAGTGCCGGAAAGTTGAAACCACAGACATATTAACGGTGGTTGGCTTCAACAAGATAAGGGACGGCAAACCTTACGGAGTTGTAACCACCCACTGCCTTGGCTACCAAGGCCGTTGCCCGCAATGGATTATCAATTCACCGCAGATTAAATAGCAAATGTACAAAACGATGCCTCAATCGTGGGCCACGGAGCTCGCTGGGAAAGACATTTCCGGGAAAGATATGTCCAACTATGACCTGACGGATATCAATCTCGAAGGAAGCATATGCAAAGGATGCTCGTTTCGCGGCTCCATGGTGGCATGGGCTAACTTGAAATCGGCGGATTTCACCGACGCAGATTTTACGAACGCAATTCTTAGCGAGTCAGACCTTCGTGGAGCGACATTAACGCGCGCGAATTTTACGAACGCATATCTGGTACCTGTTACCGCCAGTCCAAGGCAATTCTCTGAATGTACAGGTTGGGATGCAAGTAATGCGATACTTTATAGCCCCTGATTGCGCCTACGCGAATTCCGTTCAAGCCCTACGGTGTATCGGGCGTTGAAAACGCATAGCTACCGCGATGGGGCGGGTGAATATACGCTCCACAGTACATGCCGTATGGCAGGACATATGTGTAGGCATATGGCACAACTACGTTTTAACAGAACGGACACGTATGTGTGAAGTGTTCCAGGTTTTGTTCCGCTTGAGTAGATGGGAAAATCTGGAACATGCCAAGGAAATTTGACCAGGATGCAAAGGACCGTGTGGTCCGTCTTGTAGAGGACCGCATCTTGGCGGAAAACATGTCGATGCAAGCCGCGTGCCAGGAAGTAGCTCCAAAGCTGGGGTCTCGTGGCACACAGCTCGTCAATGGACTTAAGCCTGCCCGGCGTTCGGGAAACATCCCAGAGTCTGTGCCTGAAGATTTGGTCGCCGAAAACGCGAGGCTACGCCGTGAAGATCAAGAGCTACGCGAGAGCAATGAACTTCTGAAGGCTGCCTCAGCTTTTTTCGCGTCGGAACCAGGTCCAAAACGTCGGAAATGATCCGGTTCATCGATGAATACCGGAGTAGTTTTTCTGTCGAGTTCATCTGTAAGACGTTGAAGAATAATCGCGCTGGTGGGTTTATCACCTCGCGTGGGTATCGCCAGTCCAAGGCCCGTGGACTAAGTGCTCGTCGCCTTCGCGATGCTGCGCTGGTCGAACGCATTAGTGCTATTCATCGGGATAATTACGGCGTCTACGGTGTACGGAAAATGTGGCATGCACTCCGCCGTGAAGGAATTGATATCGGTCGTGAACAAACCGCCCGTTTAATGCGCCTGGCCGGTGTTTCTGGCAAAGGCAAAGGCGGATCACCTATCACAACCCGAAAAGCTTAACGTGCCTGATCTGCGCCCGGACTTGGTCGAGCGTGAGTTCAAAGCCCCCGGCCCGAACAAGCTGTGGGTGGCTGACATTTGCGTATGTGCGCACGAAGAAAGGCTTTGTGTATGCCGCGTTTGTCACCGACGTTTATTCTCGACGGATCGTTGGGTGGGCGTTATCAGACTCCATGCGCACCGAAGCGTTGCCGCTGCAAGCTCTCAACCAGGCAATCGTGTGTGCTGAGGAAACAACAGGTCTCATTCACCATTCGGATCACGGGTCGCAGTATGTCAGCGTGGTCTACAACGAGCGACTTACCCAGCATGGCATTGCAGCTTCCACCGGAACTGTTGGTGACTCCTATGACAATGCTCTTGCTGAAAACGTTAACGGCTCCTACAAGAACGAGCTGATCCATACCCGCAGGTGGGATGATGTTGTCGAGGTCGAAATCGCGACGCTCAAATGGGTGTCATGGTGGAACGAGACTAGGCTCCACCAAAGCTTGGGATACCGAACCCCGGTCGAGGTGGAAACCGAATTTTGGAAGCAGAACCCGCCACAAGCAATAATAGAAATCAAGGCAAATGCCTAGGAACAAAACTCGGGGCACTTCATTCATTTATTTATCCTTTCTTGCCCCAAAGGCTAAATCCACCTTTGTGAGGTGTTCTGTGTGCGCCTTTTTCAACTAGCTGCATTCTTCCAGTCTCCTGATGGTGGTGCCAGGTCAACCCGTTAGCAGAGCGATACTCTTGCGAGGCTTAGTTAGCCGGCCGCAGCGCTTTAGTTTTAAGCAGCCGGATCACCATCCACGTACCAGCCGTGGCGAAGATTCCTATCAGCACCGTCGCAAGAATATAGCGGGCAGGAGAATCCGCGTTCATGGGCCATGCGGGGAAGGCGATCAACCACAGCGGGGTTCTAGCGAGGACGTCTCCGCCCAAGGTCACGGAGACGATAGTGCAGACGATGCACAGTGCCAGGCCACTCATGATGCCCAGACGAATCACGATGAGAAGAGAGAATACCGAAATAACATATCCCACCCCAATGGCTAGGGGCAGTTGGACGGCCGTCGCCGAAGCTGAGCTGCCAGAAGCACTAAGTGCGAGCGAAGCGCCCACGCATACTGTGGATACTATCCCGAAAAGCCACCAGAGGAGCGCGCTGGAACAATGGCGGGATTCAATGTGGCTGAGTGGCCATACCGGCGCGAGTAATGGCCACACCACAACCGGTAACACACCCGCTCCTACAGGGAGAAGCAGAAAAATAAAGAAGCCCTGGACATAAGTCGGAGGGTAGAAAAGGGCAAGAAATAGCAGTGCCAAGGCACTTAACGCCAAGCAGGCGATAACCGCTGGGCTGCACGCCGCTCGGTGGAGACCAACCAGCGCGCCTACCAAGCGGGGGCGGGCGGTGGCACGCGGTGCTGTGGCCGGGCGCCACGTGGCAGTGGTGCCGCTGGAGACAGCGGTCGTCTGGCCGCGGCGAGGTAAAGCGAGACGGCGCAGGCGGCGCGGAGTGACGATGGCCGCATAGACGCCCACTGCTGCGAGAAGTAGCGTCAGAGCGAGGGCCGGCAGCGGACTTTCTTGCAGGAGTGGATCGCCTGGATCCAAGGGCACGGAATTTTGATGAATGTGCAGTGAATGAAGCATTAGCCGCATGGGCCAAGCTGGTGGAAAAGCCCACCACGTAAGGCCTTCGACGACCTTGGAGGTCACGCTTGAAACCTGCCAGATAACGCTGAGTATTAGTGTCGCGCCAAGGCCATAGCGCCGCGAGCAGGCAGAAGCAAGACCAGCAATGCCAATAGCACCGAGGGCGGAATACAGCCCGGCGAGTGCCACAAGGTGGTGCTGTTCGCGGCCTTGTGCGAACACTACTGCCCAGGACACCCCAAAGTTGAGGAGATGGAACGCGCCCAGGCTGGCGAGCACTACAACTAAGCGGGCAATGTGTTCGTAACGAGTAGTGAGGCGGCGCCACAAGGTGCCGCCGCCACGGGCAAGAACCTCACGGCGCTCTGTAACCGCGGCAAATACCGCAACGAGCGGCGCGTACATGCCGGTGACAAACATAGATTGCCAGCCGAGAACACCGGTAGCATCCTTAGCCGGGGAAGCGATAGCAGAAAAGACTATGGTCATTAGCGCAAGCGGTAAGGCGAGAAGAGGTAGCCACTGCACAGCGCTGCCACGGCTGCGCAGCAACTCTGCCGAAAGGTAGCGCTTAAACATCAGACTCACCACCCAGGGAGGTGAGGCGGAAGAACTCGGACTCCAATTGGCCGCTGGGGGCAAGCTCCTGCAAGGACCCGGAATAGCGAATGGTGCCCTGAGACAAAATGGTGATGTCGTCGGCCAAATGAAGGACCTCGCCAAGCTGATGAGAGCTGACCACAACAGTGTGGCCGGCTGCTGCCAAGTCTCGCAGCAAAGTACGCAGCTCCACTATGCCCTGTGGATCAAGACCATTTTGAGGTTCATCCAGCAGCAAAATTTCCGGATCCCCTAATAAAGCCTGCGCCAATGCCAAGCGGGCCTTCATACCGGTGGAAAAGGATTTGGCTTTCTTAGAACCGACCTCGGCGAGCCCCGCAATGGCTAAAACACGCTCTACCTCAGACTCCGGCAGACCTAGCAAGCGGGTATGTACGCGCAGGTTGGCAGCGGCGGAAAGATGCCCGTAGAAGGCGGGCCCGTTCACGGATGCCCCCACGTGGTCGAGTACTTCACGTGACCAAGGAGCACCAGCCACGCGTACTATTCCGGAATCTGCCGGCAGCAGGCCAAGGAAGATGGAAAAGAGAGTTGATTTTCCGGCCCCGTTGCGTCCAAGCAAGGCGTGGACTCGGCCAGGGGCAATACGAAAATCCACATCTCGCAGTACCGCGTGGGAGCCAAAGGATTTGCTGACGCGTTCAAAGGAGATCTCAAAACTCATACCGCCTAGTCTCGCGGCAGAGCGCCGCAATAACCTCCGCCTAGGCTATGGACCTTCGAGCGAGGTTCTCCTACCACGGTAGGAGGCTTAGGCGATGCCAGCCTTTTGCGCCAAGAGCACTAGAGCTACGCGGTCGCGTGCAGCCAGTTTGGAAAGCAGAGAGGAAACATGTGTCTTGACAGTCGTATCCGCGATGACCATTTCACGGGCAATTTCCCCGTTGGTGGCCCCGCGGGCGATGAGCGAAAGTACCTCCATCTCGCGCTGGGTAACCAGGCTAAGCCCTTGGCGTTCCTGCGCGCTCAATTCCCCTCGCGTAAGGGCGGTGCGATACGCCTCCAGAACCGGTCCAGTTACCTGAGCAGCCAGTACCGATGCGCCCTTGGCGACGTCCCGGACAGCCCCCGCCAGCACCTCCGGATCGGCATCTTTGAGCAGAAATCCATGTGCGCCAGCGGCGATAGATTGAGCCACCAAATCGTCTTCATTAAACGTGGTGAGCATGATGACGCGGCAGTCAGGGACGCGAGAAAGGATTGCTTGGGCCGCGGCGATACCGTCCATTCCCGGCATTCGGATATCCAGGATGGCTACATCAATGCGGTGGCTCATCGCCGCGGTGACGGCTTCTGAGCCGGTATTGGCGGTGGCCACGACCTCAATATCATCCTGTGCGTTAAGGATGGTAGACAATGCGGCAACAAGCATCGCTTGGTCATCGGCGAGCAGGACACGAATCTTAGACACGGCTTTCCTTCTGCAACGGTAGCTCGGCGCGCAGGGTGAACTTTTTCGCATCACCCGAGCACTCCAGTTTTCCACCCAGCGTGTGAGCACGCTCTTCGATGCCGATTAGGCCAACACCGCTACCGGGGATTTCGCTGGGAGTCGGGGAGGGATTGGTAGAGGTTAGGGTGATCCGGGCGGCGTCGGCAAGCGCGAGCTCTACTTCTACCTGCGTGCCGGGGCCCTGGTGGCGCAGCGCATTGGTCAGGCCTTCAGAAATGATGCGTACCAAGGCCAATTGCGTAAGTGCAGGGGCCTCATAGGTCTCTGGTAAGTCCGCTGCAATCTCTAAGCCCGCCGCGCGGAAGCCATCGATGATTCCCTCGATGTGCTCTAGCTGCGTGGTTGGCTTCAGTGTGGTGGGACCAGTGCTGCGCAGCGCCGTGACGATGCCGCGAACCTCTTCCAACGCAGAATCTGCACCATCGCGAATGCTGGCCAGCGCTTCCTCGGCGGCTTTAGCATCTGATTGCCCGGCAATGATTCCAGCATTGGCCTGAACCTTTATCAAAGTTAGGGAATGGGCCAATACATCATGTAACTCTCGTGCGATGAGCAATCGCTCTTCCTCTTGGGCTTGGTGGAAACGCTTTTGGGCTAGGCGCTCGCGCTGGCGTGCCAAATCGAAGTAGCGTGCGGCGGCGAAGTAGGTGGTGCCCAAAACAGCCCAGTGCACGACTAACATGGCCAAGTAGCGGCGGTCCAGTTGGTAATGCAAAACGAAAGACTCCGGATCTATGCGCCACATGAATGGCGAAATGAAGGAGCCAAGAATCGTTAGAGCCAGTACCGTGCGGGGAATGGCGCGGCGCGTGACATAGCGGGAGGTGGAATACACTGCCATGGGTGCAGTCAGGGCCCAGGGGGTAAGTCCTAGATTGGTGGGCAGCTGGCTCATCCAAGCCGCGGCCCATGCCGCGAGCAACACAATAAAGCCCGTGGCGCTGAGCACGGGACGGCTCCGCCAGATCCACATAAATGGCAGGAATAGCAACGATAGAACTGCCTGAATAATCTCAATTATGCTGGGATTCTTCGCGGCAGAAATGACATAAAATAGCGCAATGAGCACCGCCACCGCGGTGAGGATTTTATCTCCTAAACGCGCTTGCGCGACGGTGTCAGTGCTCATGAATGAAGATAGTAATACAGCCGGTGCTGCTACTTCTTCTTATCCTTCTTCTTGCCCTTCTTGGACGTCTTCTTTGCCGTCTTCTGTTCGGACTTGCGCTCTAGCTTGGCGGCGACGTCTGGTACGTAGCGGAACTCTTCGCGGGCAGGGCGCTCGTAGGCCTCGCCATCAGAGTCAGGGCGCTGCGGAATCTCCGGCATCTCGCGCTCGATCTTCTCGTAGGGAATGGTGCTCAAAAGGTGCGAAATGACGTTAATGCGGGAGCGCTTCTTGTCTTCTGATTCTACGGTGTACCACGGCGCGGTTGGGGTATCGGTGTGGATGAACATCGCATCCTTGGCACGGGAGTAGTCCTCCCAGCGGGTAATGGACTGCAGATCCATAGGGGAGAGCTTCCAACGGCGCAGCGGATCGTTGCGGCGGGATTCAAAGCGCTTAATCTGCTCCTCATCAGATACAGAGAACCAGTACTTGCGCAGCATGATGCCGTCTTCTACCAACATCTGTTCAAAGGTGGGTGCTTGGTGCAGGAAGCGGACGTATTCCTGATCGGTGCAAAAGCCCATGACGCGCTCGACACCGGCGCGGTTGTACCAGGAGCGGTCAAAGATGACGATTTCGCCCTTGGTAGGCAGCTTTTCCACGTAGCGCTGGAAGTACCACTGGCCCTGTTCGCGCGAGTTCGGTGCAGGCAGTGCCTCGATGCGGCAGGTGCGCGGGTTGAGGTACTGGGTGATGCGCTTAATCGCGGAGCCTTTGCCGGCGGCGTCGCGGCCCTCCATGATGATGACTACGCGGGCGCCGGTTTCAACGACCCACTGCTGCATGTCCACGAGCTCTGCTTGGAGGCGCTCGAGCTCCTTCTCGTAGGCCTTCTTGTTGAGTTTCTTAGGGGCTTTACTGCTTTTTGTGCTCATTAATCCAGCTTAACCGGCGCAAGCGGCTGGGATGAAAACGGGACCGCCCACTTTGGAGTGAGAACCTGGGCACAGCTTAGGAACAAGTACAGCCGGGGCCGCAGCCGGGCTCTCCATAGCGGGTGGTATTAGAAATATGCCCCAAGCCTTCGATGGCGATGGTGACGTTTTGGCCATCCTCGATAAATTGCTGCGGGGTGCGGGCAAAACCCACGCCTTCTGGCGTGCCGGTAACGATGACGTCGCCCGGATTGAGTGGATAGAGCTGCGAGCAGAACTCAATGAGCTCAGCTACGGAAAAGATGAGGTCATCGGTATTATCGTGCTGCCTCTCTTCACCGTCTACGGTAGTGGTGAGCACAGCTCCGGACCCCGGTGACCACTCATCCGCGGTGGTAAGCCAAGGGCCGAAGCCGGCGGTGCGATAAAAGGATTTACCGGCATGGAACTGGCTAGTCTGGCGTTGGAAGTCACGCAGCGTGTAGTCATTCATGATGGCGTAGCCAGCCACATAATCTAGTGCCTCGTCGCGGCTGACACGGTGGGCACGCTCGCCGATGATGACCGCCAATTCTCCCTCATAATCCAGCTTCTGTGTGCCATATTCGGGAATGAAGACATCATCATAGGGGCCGGTGAGGGCGTCGGCGAACTTGATGAACAAGGTGGGATGTTCGGGGAATTCGCGTCCCATCTCGCGAATATGCTTGGCGTAATTGAGCCCCACGCAGATGACCTTGCCGGGAGTTGGTACGACGGCTTCCAAATCAGCGTGGTCAAAGACCACGGGCTCGCCGGAAAGCTGGGCGGCCTTGCGCCAATCTTCGCTGCGCAGCAGCTGGCCCACGTCCTCATAATCCAACTCAACACCCACGTTATCGCCGTCGATGCGGATAGCGGAAGTTCCAAAGCCAGTGCGTAGGGTAGCCAATTTCATGGCGACTATCCTACGCGCAAGATTTCCTCGACCGCGTCG
The DNA here is from genome assembly GCF_022347385.1 of Corynebacterium tuberculostearicum. Lineage (GTDB taxonomy): Bacteria > Actinomycetota > Actinomycetes > Mycobacteriales > Mycobacteriaceae > Corynebacterium > Corynebacterium tuberculostearicum_M. Next base: position 19,537 of record NZ_JAKRDT010000011.1, on the reverse strand, counting down.
GCACAAAGGATGGGGATTTCTGCCTTTTCCTGCTTTGCCCAGGGCTTAAGCACAAACGACGCCGGGTCCATGCGCCCCGGTGGGCGACCGATTCCTATCGAAAGGCGTTGATAGTCTTTGGTGCCCAGGGACTTTGTGGTTGAACGCAACCCATTGTGGCCATGGTCGCCGCCGCCTTTGCGCAGCTTAACGGTGCCGAAATCGAGCTCTAGCTCATCGTGAACAACGATGATGTCGGTAGGGGAAAGGTGAAAATATTGGCTAAGGGCTTTGATTGGCCCGCCGGAGAGGTTCATGAAAGACCGTGGCTTAGCACAAATAATCTTGCGGCCGCCTGCCATGCCCTCGGCAACCTCGGTATTGGTCTTCTTGTGGACCGAAAAACTGCTCATGATCTCTCCTGCGAGTTCATCTGCCACATCGAAGCCGATATTGTGCCGGGTGCCTGCGTACTTGGGGCCAGGGTTGCCAAGGCCTACTACGAGAAGTGGAGTCACGCGCTCAATTGTCTCATAGGCAGAGAGAAAAACGGCAAGGCCGCCGCGAGAAGCGAATCTCACGGCGGCCTAGGTGTGTGAAGGGGAGGGGACTACTCGGAGTCGGAGGACTCTTCGCCCTCGTCGACGGACTCGGCGCCAGCGTCAGCGCCGCCTTCCTCAGCAGCCTCGGCTGCTTCCTCGAGTTCCTCATCAACCTCAGGCAGGGAGATGGAGACGATAACGGTGTCTTCCTCTGCCACCAGGGTGGTGTCTTCCGGCATAGTGACGTCGGCAGCGGTGATAACTGCGCCGTCCTCGAGGCCCTCGATGGAAACCTCGATCTCCTCCGGAATGTTCAGTACGTCTGCCTCAACCAGCAGTACGTCGGCATCCTGGATGTGCATGGTGCCTGCAGCCGGCTCGCCGGTCAGGGTAACCGGAACCTCAACCTCAACCTTCTCGCCGCGCTTAATAGCCAGCAGGTCAACGTGGTCGATGTCGAAGGTCAGGACGTTCTGGTCAACGTGCTTAACCATGGTCAGGTACTGCTCGCCGTCGATCTCCAGCTCCAGAACGGCGTTGACGCCGTTGTTGCGGACGAGGGACTGGATGTCCAGCAGCGGAACTGCGAAGTGGACCGGCTCCTGGTGGGAACCGTAGATGACGCCTGGAACCTTCCACTCGCGGCGCAGGCGGCGTGCGACACCCTTGCCAAATTCGGTACGTGCTTCAGCCTTAATTACTGGGCGCTGTGCCATGCTTCATTCTCCTTAGTTAAAGTAGTGCGGCGCGGCCAACGCGATAAAAACGACGAAAGCCTGCCGATGGACGTCTTGGACGAGTCATCGCAGGCGTATATAAAAAGCAACATGCTCTAACTTCAATCGCGTCGATAACGGCTTCCTCATCCTGAGGTCGCCCTCGCCGAGACTGAGTTAGATTAGCACGCGCACCAGAAGCAAATCAAAAGCCGCCGAGGGAAATCTCGGCGGCTCTGCGCTTAGGCGCGATCGAAAAGGGTGGTCACGGAACCATTCTCAAAGATCTCGTGGATGGTCTGTGCCAAAAGCGGTGCAATGGACAGCACCGTGAGGTTGGACCAGCCCTCGGTGGACTGCGGGAGGGTATCGGTGGTGATAACTTCCTCCGCGCCGCACTCGGACAGGCGCTCGCGGGCTGGATCGGAGAAGACGCCGTGGGTGCAGGCGATGATGACCTTCTTCGCACCGGCTTCCTTCAGGACGCGCACGGCGCCGGCGATGGTGCCACCGGTGTCAATCATGTCGTCGAGAAGCACGCAGTCCTTGCCCTCTACATCGCCGACCACGCGGTTGGACACCGTCTTATTGGCCTCGGTGTTGGAGCGGGTCTTGTGCACGAAGGCCAGCGGGGCATCGCCCAAGTCGTGGGCCCACTTTTCTGCCACCTTCACGCGGCCAGCATCCGGGGAGACCACGGTGATGTTATCGGTGGCGTACTTGGACTTGATGTAATCGGTCAGGATGGGCTGAGCGTGCATGTGATCGACCGGGCCATCGAAGAAGCCCTGGATCTGATCGGTGTGCAGGTCCACGGACACGATGCGGTCTGCGCCGGCAGCCTGCAAGAGGTCTGCCACCAGGCGGGCGGAAATAGGCTCGCGGCCCAGGTGCTTCTTATCCTGGCGTGCATATGGGTAGAAGGGAAGGATGGCGGTGATGCGCTTAGCGGAGCCGCGCTTCAAAGCATCGATCATGATGAGCTGCTCTACCAGCCACTTATTGAGTGGCTGGGTATGAGACTGCATTACGAAGCAGTCGGCGCCACGCACGGACTCCTCAAAGCGGATGAAGATTTCGCCGTTAGCGAAGTCGCGGGCGGTGGTAGGAACCAGATCGGTCTTGAGCTCCTTAGCCACAGCCTCTGCCAACTCTGGGTGTGCACGCCCAGAGAAGAGCTTCATGTTCTTGCTGCTACCAGTTACCTTGCCAGTCATGGGAGAATGTGCCCCTTACTTTTCGTTGTCCTGCGCACGGGCTGCGGCCTCAGCCGCGGCAGTACCCGGACGCTTCTTTTGAACCCAGCCCTCGATGTTGCGCTGTTTGCCACCGGAGACTGCGAGTGCTCCCGCAGGAACATCGTCTTTAATTACTGTACCCGCACCGGAGTATGCGCCATCACCGACATTGACCGGAGCGATAAACATTGTGTCAGAACCGGTGCGCACGTGGCTGCCGATGGTGGTGTGGTGCTTGTTCACGCCGTCGTAGTTCACGAAGACCGAGGAGGCACCGATATTGGACTGCTCGCCCACGGTGGCGTCACCGATATAGGTCAGGTGCGGAACCTTGGAGCCGCGGCCTATCTGGGCGTTCTTTGCCTCTACGAAGCCGCCGAGCTTTCCGTCCTCGCCCACGACGGTCTTCGGGCGGATATAGGTAAACGGGCCGACCTTGGCGTTGGTACCAATGACGGAATCGCTGCCATGGGTGCGCACGACGGAAGCGCCCTCGCCCACCTGCATATTGGTCAAGGTGGTGTCGGGGCCGATCTCGGCGTTATCGGCGATGCTGGTAGCGCCCCACAACTGGGTGCCCGGGTGAATAATGACATCGGAGCCCACGGTGACGTTGACGCCAATCCAGGTGGTCTCCGGATCCACGATGGTGGCGCCGCCGCGCATTGCCTTTTCTACCATGCGGCGGTTGAGCTCTCGGCCGGCAGCGGCGAGCTGCACACGGTCATTGACGCCCGCGAGTTCGGCCGGATCCGCTGCTACGTGCGCGCCGACGCCGTGTCCTGCGGTGCGGGCAATCTCGAGTACATCGGTGATATACAGCTCGCCTTGGGCGTTATTGGAGTCGAGCTTCTGGAGGGCATCGGCAAGCACGCGCCCATCAAAGGCAAAGACGCCGGAGTTGACCTCATCGACCTGGCGCTGCTCTTCGGTGGCATCCTTTTGCTCAACGATGGCAGACACGCTGCCGTCCTCAGCGCGAATGATGCGGCCGTAACCGGTCGGGTCATCGAGGCGCATCGAGAGCACGGTGACCGCGTTACCCTGCTCGGTGTGGGTGGCGCGCAGGCCTTCGATGGTCTCTGGGGTAAGCAGCGGGACATCGCCGTTGGTGACAATGACGGTGCCCTCGAAGTCCGGAATCGGCTCCAAGCCGCAGGCCACGGCATGACCGGTGCCCAGCTGCTCTTCCTGCACCGCCTGCAGTACCTCGCAGTCCAGCTCCTGGGCGATGGCATCCACGGCGGGGGAGACCTGATCGCGCTGGTGGCCCACCACCGTCACGATGCGCTCCGGGTTGATCCCGGCCGCAGCATGCAGAGCGTGGCCGAGCAAAGTGCGACCGCCAATCTCATGCAAGGTCTTCTGCTTAGTGGACTTCATGCGGGTGCCGGCGCCAGCCGCAAGGACGACGACAGCACACGAGGTTGTTGCTACCACGGGTTATTGAACTCCTGGGGTCGAGTCTGATTCTTATCCGGACTACATCCTATAGCCCAAGTGCGATTTATGTGTGAGAAACCTCTTTCAGGCCGCGGGCGCGCCACACACCGAGGAAACCAATGAGGGCAAGGAAGAGCAGCGCCGCCTCAGGTCCGGCCAGTGCCACCACGGAGGAAATGCCACCGACGATAAGCAAGATAACGCCCATCATCGTATTGGCCGCACCCACATACTGGGTGCGCTTATCCCCACCAGCCATATCCACCACGTAGGTCTTTCGCGCCACGCGAATAGCCGTGTGCGCCAGGTTCACGGCGAAGAAGCCAATCGGCATGACCCAGGCATTGACCGCATCCGGTGCCCAGTGCGAGCTGGCGACCAAAAGCACCAGCACGACGGAAGCCACGGCCGCGCCCACGGCCATGGTGTTCTTAGAGGACTTATCCGAATACACGCCGGAGATGCGCCCGCCCACCAGGGAGGCTAGGCCGGAAGCTAGCACGAATCCGTAGAGCCCAGAAAGGTTGCTGCTGAGCAGCACAATAAAAGAGGTCGATAGCGCCGAAACGAGCAGCAGCGCGCGGACGATGACGAAGTTACGAAATTGGCCGTCGCTGGTAAAAAGCTGCCAGGTATCTTGCCACCAGCGCTTATCGATGCCCCCTTCGGCTTCCTCTGGCACCGGCTCATCCACGTGCGAAAAGACCCACGCGGCGATGGCCCACGTGGCCGCACCGATGGCGAGGACCGTGCCCATCATGGGAATGCTGAGCTCGCCCAAAAAGTAAAGGATGACGCCGGTCAGCAAAGTGGCGCCGCCTCCGAGCGCTGCCGCGCTACCGGTCACCTGGCCGCGCGCACCCTTAGAAATGGTGCGCGCCTGCACGTCCTTGCCCGCAATCGAGCACAGCGCGCGGAAGAGGGACAGCGCCGCCAAGGCCACCAGCGCCACCACACCCAATACCGCCCCGCGGGTAAAAAATGCCGCGAGCGCAATGACCGCAGCGGATACCGCTTGCCCCAGCGAACCGATAATCCACAGGCGCTTGCGGGCCCTATAGGTAGTCACCCACGGGGTCAGCGCCGCCTGCGGGAGCATCGAACCGGACTCGCGGATAGGGGTGAGCAGACCGGTAAAGAACGCAGGCACTCCGGCCGCACTAAAAAGCGCGGGAAGCACCGTCTTGGCAGCAACAATCTGATCGCCCAAATTTTGCAGGCCATTGGACCAGATGAAATACCGGGCGTTGGATTTAGACATGAGAAATGCGATCTTTCAGAGAAACGAGTTGGTTAAATAAGAGCCATGCTGACACGCCGGAGAGTAAAAGACGGCCGCAGTCACGCCGAAATTCTACCCGCGCGGCAGGAGGCCTAAGAATCATGCACGATGTCGATCCCCTCATCAATTCGCTCTACCAAGCCTTCGATCTTCTCGGCGTAGTTTTGAACGGCATCATTGGCGGCACCCTTGCCCGCCGCCGCGAATTCGACATTGTGGGCTTCGTATTCCTCGCCCTCTTTTCAGGGCTGGCCGGTGGCATGATCCGTGACATGCTCATCGGGGATGGAGCAGCGGCAGCGATCTCAGACCCGTGGTACCTCGGCCTTGCGTGCGGAGGTGCTCTCATAGCGTTTCTTATCGATCTCAAGGGCAAGGCGTGGGAGCTATTCCGCGAACACGGCGATGCCATTATTCTCGGCGTGTGGTCCACTACCGGCTGCGTTAAAGCGCTCACCCACGGCATGCCCCTTATTCCCTGTGTCTTTCTGGGCGTGCTGACAGCAGTGGGCGGCGGAATGGTCCGCGATATTGCGTCTGGGGAAATCCCGTCCATCTTTGGTGGCAGCCCCCTGTATGCCGTGCCCTCTATCCTCACCGGCATCGTCATGGTTACTTTTGCCGATTACGGACAGTTTGCACTCGGCATGGTGGTCGCGCCGATCGTCGGCAGTGGCATGGCCATCGTGTCCTATTGGCGCGGCTGGGTCCTGCCCCGCGCCGGTGTAGCCCCCGTCAACTACACCGCCGCCCAAGTGGCGGCTATTGCGAAGAAAGCCGAGCTCAAAGGCTTTCGCCGCGGTAGGAAGAAAAACTAAAAAAGCTTCCCCACCAGGACTCGAACCTAGAATGACGGTACCAAAAACCGTAGTGTTGCCGATTACACCATGGGGAAACACAGCAAAAGCTGTAGGCATAGCGTACCTGACGCCCCCGGGTAAATCACAAATTGCGGGGCAAAGGATAGGGTAGAGGGCATGGCTCGACAAAGGATGACCGGCCGGGAACGCCGCGAACAACTCATTTCCATCGGACGCGCCGCATTCGCGGAATTAGGCTTTGAAGGAACCAGCGTCGAAGAGATCGCGGCACGCGCCGGGGTGTCCAAACCCGTTGTCTATGAGCACTTCGGGGGCAAGGAAGGCCTCTACGCGGTGGTTGTTGACCGCGAGATGCTGGCCTTGGAAAAGGTCATTACTGATTCCTTAGAGACCGGAAGCTGGCGCGAGCGCATCGAGCAGGCCGTCATGGCCATTTTGACCTATGTTGAGGAAGAAACTGATGGCTTTCTCATCTTGGTACGCGATGCCAAGCCCGGCGATGAACGCAGTTTCTCCACGCTGTTGAATTCCGCGGTGGGCCAGGTTTCCTATATCCTGCGAGAAGCGTTCGAGCACCGCGGCATTGACCCGGATTTGGCGGATATTTACGGCCAAGCGCTGGTGGGAATGGTATCGACCACCGCGCAATGGTGGCTGGATGAGCGCAACCCGGACAAGGAAGTCGTCGCCACGCATATTGTCAATCTATGCTGGAATGGTTTGTCCGGTATGGAAGTAAAGCCCAAGCTAGGAGGCAAATAAATGGCGACCCCAATGCTGGCCGGCCTGCTCAAGGTAGCGGCCTCAGATCCCAAGCTTAAGGGCATGATTTCTCATGTGGGCGAAGACCTCCACATCACAGGCTTGGATCAGTCTCGGCCGTGGGCCTTGGGCGCCTTGGCTCATCATGCCCCAGTGCTCGTGGTAACCGCTACGAGCCGCGAGGCTGAGGACCTTACGGCGGAGCTTACGGCGATGCTGGGGGAGAAGGTGGCCATGTTCCCCTCCTGGGAGACCCTGCCGCACGAGCGCCTGAGCCCCGGCGTAGACATCATCGGCCGCCGCGCTGAAGTTCTGCACAATCTCGATAGCCTGCAGGTCATCGTCACCGCCGCCCGCGGCCTGTCCCAGCCCATCCTGCAGGAGGTGGAGGGCCGCGCTCCCGTCCACCTCGAAGAAGATCACGAATATGACTTCGATGAGGTAGTCCGCGAGCTCGAGTTCCGCGCCTATAAGCACGTAGACATGGTGGCTAAGCGCGGCGAGTACGCTACGCGCGGCGGCATCATCGATATTTTCCCCACCACGCTGGACTATCCGGTCCGCGTGGAGTTTTGGGGCGATGAGATTACCGATATCCGCCAATTTTCCGTAGCTGACCAGCGCACCATCCCTGAAATCGAGGTGGGCCGCGTAGACATTTTCCCGGCCCGCGAGCTGCCTATTACGGACGCTATTGCCAAGCGTGCAGCCGATCTTGCCGTCAAGCACCCCGGCAATCCCGCCTTGGTGGAGCTGCTGACCAAGGTAAGCGAGCACATCCCGGCCGAAGGCATGGAGGCGCTCCTGCCCGCGCTTTCCGACGCCCCCATGATCACCCTCCCCGAATTCCTGCGCCCCACCACCCACGTGGTGATGGTCGGCCCGGAAAAGACTCGCCGCCGTGTGGCGGATCTAGAAAAGACCGATGCGGAATTCCTCGCTGCCGGTTGGGAGGCCGCGGCCATGGGTGCCGATGGCCCGCTGGCTACCGAAGGGCTCGATACCGAGGCATCCAGCTATCGCTCCTATGAGTCGCTCGAGGTCTCCATCAGCGAGTCCGGCTTGCCTTTGTGGACTTTCTCCCCACCGGGAATGCTCGCCGCCTCGGAAGAGGAGACCCTCCCGCTCGAATTCGAACCAGGGCCCACCCCGCGCGGCAATATCGAAGAAATCGACGCGATGATGGCCCAACTCCTCGCGCACACCAATGCCGGCGGCCGGGCAGCCTTCATCGCGCCGGCGCAAGGTGCCATCAAGCGTATGGTGGATCGCTTTGCAGAAAAAGGCATCCGCACCAAGGTGGCCACCCCTGGCTGGGAGCCCACCGCCGGTGAAGTCACCCTCTACCAAGCACTAAGCCACGCCGGCCTGGTATTTCCCAAGGTGAAAAAGCCCAAGGATGCCGAGGCCCTCCCACTGGTCGTTGTAACCGAGACGGATCTGACCGGTAACCGCGTAGGCGATATCGCCGAAGCGAAGCGCCGGCCCGCCAAACGCCGCAATAAGGTTGACCCGCTTGCCCTCAAGCAGGGCGATTTTGTGGTGCACGAGACCCACGGTATCGGCAAGTTCCTCAAGATGGCCGAGCGCACCATCCAGTCCGGCGATGAAACCAGCCGCCGCGAATACATCGTGCTCGAGTACGCGCCCTCCAAGCGTGGTCAGCCCGCCGATCAGCTCTGGGTTCCCATGGACTCGCTGGATCTGCTCAGCAAGTACACCGGTGGCGAATCGCCCCACCTGTCCAAGATGGGCGGTTCCGACTGGAAGAACACCAAGAAGAAGGCGCGCGCCGCCGTACGCGAAATCGCCGGCGAGCTGGTCGAGCTCTACGCCAAGCGCCAGGCCGCGCCGGGGCACCAGTTCTCCCCGGATAATCCGTGGCAGGCGGAGATGGAGGATAATTTCCCCTTCGTCGAAACCGAAGACCAGATGCTGGCTATCGACGCCGTCAAGCACGATATGGAGTCCACGGTGCCGATGGACCGCGTCGTCGTCGGCGATGTGGGCTACGGCAAGACCGAGGTGGCCATCCGCGCCGCCTTCAAGGCCGTGCAAGACGGCATGCAGGTAGCGGTCCTCGTGCCCACCACGCTGCTGGCGCAGCAGCACTTTGATACCTTCAGCGAGCGCATGACCGGCTTCCCCGTCAAGATTGAGGTGCTTTCGCGCTTTACCTCGAAGAAGGAAGCGAAAGACATCTTCAAGGGGCTGGCCGATGGCAGCGTCGATATAGTCGTCGGCACCCACCGCCTCCTCCAGACCGGCGTGCACTGGAAGAACCTCGGCCTCATCGTCGTGGACGAGGAGCAGCGCTTCGGCGTGGAGCACAAGGAACACATCAAGGCGCTCAAGGCCAGCGTGGATGTGCTTACCATGTCCGCGACACCTATTCCGCGCACCTTGGAGATGTCCATGGCTGGCATCCGCGAGATGTCGACCATCCTGACCCCACCGGAAGACCGCCACCCGGTGCTAACCTATGTCGGCGCTTACGAGGACAAGCAGGTAGCCGCGGCCATCCGCCGCGAGCTGCTGCGCGATGGTCAGACCTTCTTCATCCACAACAAAGTCTCTGATATCGAAAAGAAGGCCCGCGAGCTGCGCGACCTGGTACCGGAGGCCCGCGTCGTCGTCGCGCATGGCCAGATGAACGAGGAGGTGCTCGAACAGACCGTCCAGGGTTTCTGGGATCGCGAGTACGACGTATTGGTGTGTACCACCATCGTGGAAACCGGCCTGGATATCGCTAATGCGAATACCCTCATTGTGGAAAACGCCCACCATATGGGCCTGTCCCAGCTGCACCAGCTGCGCGGGCGCGTGGGCCGCTCCCGCGAGCGCGGCTATGCCTACTTCCTGTACCCCAAGGGGGCCACGCTCACGGAAACTTCCTATGACCGCCTGGCCACCATCGCTCAGAACAATGACCTTGGTGCCGGCATGGCCGTAGCCATGAAGGACTTGGAGATGCGCGGTGCCGGCAACGTCCTTGGCGCCCAACAGTCCGGCCACATTGCCGGTGTGGGCTTCGATCTCTACGTGCGCCTCGTTGGCGAGGCGGTCGAGACCTTCAAATCGCTCGCTCGCGGCGAGGCCCCCACCGTTACCGATGAAGGCCCGAAGGAAATCCGCATCGATCTCCCTGTGGATGCGCATATTCCGGAAGGCTATATCGATTCCGAGCGCCTGCGCCTGGAGGTCTATCGCAAGCTTGCGGCCTCGCAGAATGACGATGATCTCAAGGCCGTTATCGAGGAAATGGAAGACCGCTTTGGCCCGCTGCCGCAGGAGGTTCTGCGCCTGCTTTCCGTTGCCCGCCTGCGCCACCAGGCGCGCCGCGCCGGCATCTCCGATATCACCGTTCAGGGCACCCGCGTCAAGTTCCACCCCGTGGAGCTGCCGGATTCCAAGCAGGTGCGTCTCAAGCGCCTATATCCGGGCTCCAGCTTCCGTGCGGCGGCGAAGGCAATCAACGTGCCGTTCCCCAAGGCAGGGCGCAATGTCACCTCCCCGAAGCTGCGCGATACCGAGCTCATTCAGTGGGCGGCGGACTTCCTAAGCGCGCTTTTCGACGTCGACCCCATCAACGTCAGCGGCGCCCAGCCCACCTCGAACGTGGTCAGCGTAGGGGAGTAGCTAGAGGGTGAGCCAGCCGGTGCTCAAGCCCCAAATGGCGGTGGCGGCACCGGCCAAGACAATGGCCACCACGCACCACTCGAAGGTGTTGAAGATGCGTTCCTTCTTCCACAAACGGGTGCCGACATACGGAATAAGTCCCGGTACCACGGCCAATGCGCCGAGTAGGACGTAGACGAGGTCGGCCGCATAAATTAGCCACAGGGAGTAGATAAACGCGAGCAAAGAAATGACCAAGTGCTTGCGGTTATCCTTGCGGCCTACCTCTGGTCCAGAAAGATCGAACTTGATACCCGCCTGCGGGTGAGACAGCCCCTTGCCCCGCAGCGTCAAGAGCAATAGGTACAAGGAAGAAAAGATATAGGGCAGCAAGTACATGATGGTTGCCAGCTGCACCATGGCGTTATAAGACGCCTCGTTGAGGTAGAAGACGATGATGAATAGCTGGATGGCCATCGTGGAAATCAGCTGCGCTACCCACGGCGCACCCGCCACATTGATGGTTCCGATGCGGCGGGGAATGAGGCCGTCGATGGCCATCATCACGATGGGCTCGGCGCACAACATCTGCCAGGACACATAGGCTCCCAAAACCGACAAGCACAGTCCAATAGACACCAGCGCGCCGCCCCAGGGGCCGATGACCTCGGTGAGTACGGAGGCCATGGAATTATCTGGCAATGCGGCTAGTTCTTCTTTGGTCATCACGCCAAAGCTCAAGGTAGACACGGAAACCAGCAGTGCCAGCACGGCGAAAAAACCGATGACGGTCGCGCGGCCGACGTCGGTGCGCTTAGAAGCCTGCTTGGAATAAACGGATGCTCCCTCCACGCCGATGAAGACCCACACGGTAAAGAGCATGATTCCCTGGACCTGCTCGAAAACGCTGGCCTCAGACGCGCGTCCCCAGAAATCCAAGGTGAATTTATCCCAGCTGAACCCGAGGAACGCAATGAGCACCACAAAGGCCAGGATGGGCACAATCTTGGCAATTGTGGTGATGAGGTTCATGAACGCGGCCTGCTTAATGCCGCGGGCAAGTACCGCAAAAATGCCCCAGGATAGGAGGGAGACGGCGATGGCGGAGGTCCAGTAATGGTCGGCGTCGAAAAGCGGCAGGTAATGGCCCAAGGTATTGAAAAAGAGGGTGGCATAACCCACCTGCGCCATAACGGAGCCCAGCCAGTAGCCCCAGCCGGAGGTAAAACCAATAAAATCGCCGAGGCCGGCCCGCACGTAGGAATAAACGCCAGAATCAAGGTGCGGCTTGCGGCGGGCCAGAATTTGAAAAACAAACGCCACAGACAGCATGCCGATGCCCGCTACCAGCCAGCCAATGAGCATCGCGCCTGGGCCGGCAACGGAGGCAATGTTTTGGGGCAGCGAGAAAATACCCGCGCCCACGGTGGAACCGATAATCAGCGCGACGAGGGTCCACAACGTCACGGAGTGGGATCTATTCTGGCTGGAGGTCATTGGCCTAAAATACCTTGAATAGCCCCATAATGGGAACTCGGGCTAGACTTTGTGCACATGACTGTGCTGTTGCTCGATGAACGCTGGCCCACCATGATCCCCATGCAGGCATACGGGAAGCTGCGTGGCCCCGTCCACTTCACGGGTGAGGTACCCGTGTCCGTACGGTGGAATTTTTCCGATCTGCTGGTAGGCGAGGACGCCACCGGCACCTTGGTAAGCACCGACGAACACGATCCGGAAACTCGCGCCCGCCTTGCTAGCGGCGAGCCTGTCATTCGCGCCGAATCCCTCGCGGATCCCATCATGCAAGCGCGCCAGACCATGGCCACGGCGCGGCGCATCGGGGAGTGGGAGCGCGAGCAAACCCATACTTCCCTCTTGCCGTACCTCGAGGAGGAGTCCGCCGAATTCGCCGCGGCCGTGCGCAGCCGCGAACCGGAAAGCGAGATGCTTAAGGAATTGGGGGATATCTTCCTCCAAGTACTTTTCCATGCGGAAATCTCCACCTTTTCGCTTGACGACGTCGCCCAGAGCTTCCTCACCAAAATGCGCGCCCGCGCCCCATACCTATTTGATGGCACCACGGAGATTGTCGACGTTGACACGCAAGAGAGGCTGTGGCGCGAAGGCAAGGGAATGTAGGATGGCTTCTCATGAAGAGGCTGCTGCAGATATTCGGGGGCTGCGGGGTGGCCGTAGCCGTGATAATCGCGCTGGTGGCATGGCTGTTGACGGGGCACGGCACTTCACAGGAGCCCGTACCGGAGAACATTCCGCCCGTTGAGGGCAAAGAGGTCGCGCATATTGACGTCAATGCCCCCGGCCGCACCGCCGATAAGCTCACCTACTGGGCCTCTGACCTAGCTGAGCAGACGGGTATCCCACCGGCAGCCCTGCGCGCTTATGGCAACGCCGAACTCATCGCTCAGCAAAAATGGCCGAATTGCCATCTGCGGTGGAATACCCTTGCCGGCCTGGGCTACGTGGAGACCCGCCATGGCACCTACAACGGCAATTGGTTTAAGCCCTCCAAGCTTGACGACGCCGGCTACCCCCAACCACCCATCAACGGCATCGCCCTCGATGGCCTGAACAATACGGCGCACACCCCAGATACCGATAACGGCGAAATCGATGGGGATTCCGAATATGACCGCGCCGTCGGCCCGATGCAATTTATTCCGACCACATGGGAATCGGTGGGCGCTGATGCCAACGGCGATGGCAAGGCAGATCCCAATCAAATTGACGACGCCGCAGTTGGCGCCGCCGGACTTTTATGTTTTGGTGATAGAGATCTCTCTAACCCAGAACAGTGGGAGGAAGCAATCCTAAATTACAATCAGTCCAGCGAGTATTTGCATAAAGTTGCACACGCCGCCAACGCCTACTCGGTTCCGCAAAGTGCAAAGTAGTGTCACACAGTAAAGTTTTCTGCAACAATTGACAACGTAGCTGGGCCGGCTGGTCCAGAGCGAACTTTTTTATGAGGAGTGAAAAACAGCATGGCTGACATCATCCACACTTTCGCCCGCGAAATTCTTGATTCCCGTGGTAACCCAACCGTCGAGGCCGAGGTCTTCCTTGATGACGGCGCCCGCGGTGTTGCCGGCGTTCCTTCCGGTGCTTCTACCGGTGTGCACGAGGCTCACGAGCTGCGCGACGGTGGCGAGCGCTACCAGGGTAAGGGTGTTCTGAAGGCTGTTGAGAACATCAACGAGAAGATTGCCGACGAAATTGCTGGCTTCGAAGCCGACGACCAGCGCCTCATTGACCAGGCACTGATTAAGCTGGACGGTACCGATAACAAGTCCGAGCTCGGCGCTAACGCTATCTTGGGCGTTTCCATTGCCGCAGCCAAGGCCGCTGCAGAGTCCGCTGCACTGCCTCTGTACCGCTACATCGGCGGCCCGAATGCACACGTACTGCCGGTGCCAATGATGAACATCCTCAACGGCGGCGCACACGCTGACTCCGGCGTGGACGTCCAGGAATTCATGATCGCTCCGATTGGTGCGGAGTCCTTCGCCGAGGCTCTGCGTATGGGCGCCGAGGTCTACCACGCACTGAAGGCAGTGCTAAAGGACAAGGGCCTGTCCACCGGTCTGGGCGACGAGGGCGGCTTCGCTCCTTCCGTTGACTCCACCAAGGCTGCTCTTGACGTCATCGTGGACGCCATCAAGAAGGCCGGCTTCGAGCCCGGCAAGGACGTAGCCCTGGCACTCGACGTTGCTTCCTCCGAGTTCTTCAAGGACGGCAAGTATCACTTCGAGGGTGGCGAGCACACCGCTGAAGAGATGTCCAAGGTCTACGAGGACCTCATCGACCAGTACCCGATCGTCTCCATCGAGGATCCACTGCAGGAAGACGACTGGGATGGCTACACCGCCCTGACCGCCGCGATTGGCGAAAAGGTGCAGATCGTCGGCGATGACTTCTTCGTCACCAACCCTGCTCGTCTGCAGGAGGGTATTGAAAAGAAGGCTGCCAACGCCCTGCTGGTTAAGGTCAACCAGATCGGTACCCTGACCGAGACCTTCGACGCAGTCGAGTTGGCTCACCGCAACGGCTACCGCACCATGATGTCCCACCGCTCCGGTGAGACCGAGGACACCACCATTGCGGACCTGGCTGTTGCTCTGAACTGCGGCCAGATCAAGACCGGTGCACCGGCTCGTTCCGAGCGCGTAGCTAAGTACAACCAGCTGCTGCGCATCGAGCAGGAGCTTGGCGACGGCGCAGTTTACGCCGGCCGCTCCGCATTCCCGCGCTTTAAGGCTTAATCGCCTCCTTTCGTAGCGCCCTCGCATTGCCGCGGGGGCGCTTTCGCATGTCTAGGTATTGTTGCCAGGTTTGCTTCCAATTCACGGTTCGCGGCGCTAAAGGCCCTTGGGCACGGTCAATTTCGAAGGTGCCGTCCGAAAAGAGCCACGCAACGTCTCCAGTGATGGGATCCATGATGTAGCGTGCCCTTCCATCGGTCTTCACGTTGTGGTGGTGTTGACAGAGAGTGACAAGATTATCGACGCTCGTCGGTCCGCCGTCGGCATACTCCACACGATGATCAAGCTGGCAGTAATGCGCCGGCATGGAACACCCCGGCCAACGGCACGTGGCATCGCGACCGTGAACCCATGTCCTGATTTGCTCGGTGGGGACGTAGGAGGAAGTTTCTTCTGGGCACAACTCGCGAGTCATCGAGTAATTGCTTAAATGCTCCGTAAGAACGCACCATCCCGCCGAAGGTATGTATACCCGAGAAGTATCGTCGCCTGCTGCATAGGTGTTGATAACTACTTTTGTCTGGGTGCGATTAAAGATCAGCGCTTCCAAAGCCTCTGACTTAGTGATGTTCTTCTTTCGCGCTGCTTTATCGATGTGCCGTGAAATAGCACTGGCGGTAGCCTTATCCGTCTTCAGGGTGATGGTGGCTTGGCCTTTGGAATAAGAAATGGAAACGGAGCGCTCGATTTCCTTCTCAATATCTGGCTTGAGAATTCCGTCGATGTAGTCGCGCAAGAATCTACGGATTTCAGATTCCGTGGGGACATGTTGGGCAGGTTCCTTTGGGGTGAGGAAGTCTGCAAGGGCGGCATCGACTAGTTGGATGCCCTCGGCGTCGTCGCCAAGCGGGGCAAGCTCGGCATCAATAACGTGCAGCCGCGGGAGGTCAAGAATCCAATGTTCGGTCTGTACCGCCGTGGTTAACGGCAACTCACGCATGCGCAGGTGAGAGCGCAGAGCGGATAAGACGCGCCAGTAGCTCAAGCCCACCCGCTTAGCTAAAGCAGTGGTAGTGCATTCGACATCGTTTTCTAATCGCGGAAGCACGGATTGGTATAGCTGCCAGGATTGAATGCGTTGGAGCATGCCCAAAACGCAAACCGTATCGTCGAGGTTATTGGTAGAAAAATAGGCGTTCTTTGGTGGTGCGTCGCCGGCTGTCACGGAAAGTTCCCCCTCTGGAATAAATCGCACACCCAATCGAATTTCTGCCCCTAGTATAAGCCGCCTTTCCGGCGTGCGCAAGGGGTAAAACGAAAAAATGTGCGAAATTCCGGGGGTTAGTAACTGAAAACGTTGTCAGCTACTGCTTCGAGTTCCTTATCGTCATATTTGTCACCGCAGGTGGCGAGGGAACCCACGCCAGCCATGTACATGGTAAAAAGCTTGTCTAGGACGGGAGAAGCCGCTGAAATTTCAAGCTTTTCGTAGACGGGAGCGTATTTCCTATCGAACTCCTCAAGGCTAGGGACGAGTTCTTCAAATGCGCTGTCGCCATGGGTTAGCAAATACTTGGCGTCGTCCAGGATTTGCTCATTCTCGCAGGCAACAGATCCAGCCTTCTTCAGCGTCGTGGCATTGACCTCGTAGCTTGTAGGGCCGTCTTCCTCTTCGGAAGCCCCAGCGCCGAACACATCTAGGTAGAAGTCCGGGATCGTGCCGTGTTCCTTTATGTGGTAAATGAAGCCGCTTTTGGTATTGAGGTCGTGCTTTCTGCTTGTGGTGGTGGGGGTTTCGCTGCTGGTAGGGCTTTCGCTAGTGGGGGATTCCGCTTTGGTGGCTGCTTCTTCTTTGTGGTCGGTCGAGCTGCACCCGGTAAGTAGGGTGCCTACGGCGGCTAGGAGGAGGAGACGCTTGAGGGGCATAGCTATTCCTTAAGTAGGGAATCTGGTTCGAAGCTCTAGCTGGAATGGATGGACTCAGCGACTTTTTCCAGTTCTTCATCGCTGAATTCATCGCCGCAAGCCATCACGGCACCGAGTGAGGTCATCGCTGCAGCCATGATCTTGTCATTGTCTGGTGCGTCATCGGGGATGTTCAGTGCCTCAAAAACATCACTGTATTTATCATCAGAGCCGCTGACTGATGACATAACAGCTTCCCCAAATTTGTCGGTGTTTCCTCGGAAATATTCCTTTGAAATGTCGAGCAACTCGTCATTCTTGCAGGTAGCTTCGCCGGCCTTCTTCACGGAATCTGCGTTGGTTTCAAAGGTCTCGGGCTGATCGTCGCCCTCGAGCTGGTCAGCATCGTGGTTGATGTAATCATCCGGCAGGGTTTTGTACTCCTTGAGATAGTCGGCCATGCCGTCTTTGGTGTTCAGGTCGTAGCCGTCTCCGTAGACGGGGTATTCGCCGTCTTGGGCGGAAGGGTTGCAGCTGGCAAGGAATAGGGTTGCGGTGAGAACGGGGAGGAGGCGCTTGAGGGACATGAAACTTCCTTCCTGGGAGGGAGAATTTCTTTTAGTGTATCCAAATTGCGCGTGCCACGTCCCTGTTACAGGAGTGACGGCGCTAGGATTAGAGGCCTATGGCACGCGAAAAGAAGACGCAGCGAAACCGGAGCCGCACTAGGGTTCCGGTGGCCTCGCGTGCTGCGGATATCCGCAAAGCTCAACGTGCGCAACTGAAGCAGAAGCAGAAGCCGGACCGGATGAGTATTGCCGGAGTGGGCGTGATCGTGGCCATCGTGCTTGTGGTCTTGTTTGCTATCGCTATTCCGCTGCGCAATTACTACCACGGCCGGTCCGAAATTGCCCGCCTCAATGAGTCAATCGCCGCCAAGCAGGATGAGAAGGCTGCTTTGCTGGAAAAGATTGATAGATATAAGTCTGATGAGTACATCAAGCAGGAGGCGCGGCGCCGATTCGGGGTCGTCGATGAGGGCGAGACCGCCTACCGCATCATTGACCCGCAGATAAAGCCGGATGACCAGCTCACTACAGATGGTCAGAAGGAAGAAGATTCCCGCGAATGGTACGAGGTTTTGTGGGATTCCGTGGCTGAGCCCCCTGAGGAGGAAGCTCCATCCGAGCAGGTAAATCATCTTCCGATTGAGCCGGCGCCGGAAGAGAATCCAGATGTGCGATAATTGTCCGCATGACCGTCACTGATGCAGATATCGCTGTAGTAACTGAGCAATTGGGCCGCACCCCGCGCGGGGTCCTAGAGGTTTCTTATCGCACGCCGGATGGGCAGCCCGCGGTAATTAAGACGGCGCCCAAGCTTGCCGACGGCACCCCATTCCCCACCCTCTACTACCTCACCGACCCACGGCTTACTGCCGAAGCCTCACGCTTGGAGGTTGCCCACGTTATGAAGTGGATGGAAGCCCGCTTGGGTGAGGACGAGGAATTGGCTGCCGACTATCAGCGCGCCCACGAATACTTCTTGGCCAAGCGCAATGACATCGAAGACCTTGGCACCGATTTCTCCGGTGGCGGCATGCCCGATCGGGTCAAGTGTCTGCATGTGCTCATCGCATACGCGCTTGCTGAAGGCCCACAGCATTTCCGGTTGGGAACTGAAGCGGTGGCCATGGCTGCCGACCACGGCAAGCTTCGAGGCTCTGCCATCCCGCAGGATTGGCCCAGCGTCGAGGATCTGGGAATTGACCTGGCCCAGTTCGACTTCTCTAACGCGGAATAGGAGGAATGCTATGACTCGCGTTGCTGCGATTGATTGCGGTACGAATTCGATTCGCTTGCTCATCTCTGAGATTCAGGATGACGGCAAGGTCCGCGATATTACCCGCACCATGGAAATTATCCGCCTGGGAGAGGGAGTCGATGCCACTGGCGAAATCGCCCCTGCGGCCCTAGACCGCGCCCGCGTGGCTTTGGAAGGCTACGTACGCCAGATGAAGTTTGAGAAGGTCACCCGCGTGCGGATGGTCGCTACCTCCGCTACTCGCGATGCCAAGAACCAGCAGGAATTCTTCGACATGACCGCTGAGTTGCTCGGCCAAATTCAGCCTGGCGCACAGGCCGAGGTCGTCTCGGGCGAGGAAGAGGCTCTGCTGTCCTTTAATGGCGCCGTGGCCGATGTGGAGCCAGACCGCGGGCCATTCTGTGTCATCGACCTGGGCGGCGGTTCGACCGAGTTCGTCGTAGGCACGGCCGATGGCGATATCTTGGGCACCCACTCTGCCCGCATGGGGTGCGTCAGGCTAACCGAGCGCATTATGCGTACCGATCCGCCTACCGAGTCGGAGATTGAGATCGCTTCCGAGTACGTCGGCGAGCGCACGGCGGAAGTGGAGAAGATAGTACCTATTTCTAAGGCCCGTACCATCGTCGGATGCGCAGGCACCTTCACCACTCTTTCTGCATTGGCTCAGGGCCTTGAGCGCTACGACGCCGATGCCATTCACGGGTCTGAGCTCCGCTTCGATGCCCTGCGCGTGCTTTTGCAGCAGCTTATTGGCCTGCCTTCCGACGTCCGCGCCCTCAACCCCGTCATTCACCCCGGCCGTGCCGACGTCATTGGCGGTGGGGCGGTAGCCGTCGAAGGCATCATGCAGCTTATCGAGCGAAATTGCGATGCGCGCAGCTTTTTCATCAGTGAAAAGGACATTCTCGACGGCATTATCGCTGGTCTGGCTGCTGAGGGTACCCCTCGTTAACTCCCGTAGGGTGGGGTGGCCTAAAATATTCCTTGCCCTTGCCCCCATAGCCCAATCGGCAGAGGCAGTCGACTTAAAATCGATTCAGTGTGGGTTCGAGTCCCACTGGGGGCACCATGTGAAGTCTCGAGACATCGTTCCGGTCGATGCCTCGAGATTTTTCGTTTTCAGTTGCCCTGTTGGGGGTCAAGTTCGTTGTCTTTCTTGTTGTAATAGATCTTTTCTTCGG
>NZ_JAKRDT010000010.1:0-90047 GCF_022347385.1 Corynebacterium tuberculostearicum | reverse complement strand
CACACTCGCCGAAGAAAAGATCTATTACAACAAGAAAGACAACGAACTTGACCCCCAACAGGGCAACTGAAAACGAAAAATCTCGAGGCATCGACCGGAACGATGTCTCGAGACTTCACACTGTGCCCGAGGGGGGACTTGAACCCCCACGTCCGTTAATAGGACACTAGCACCTCAAGCTAGCGCGTCTGCCATTCCGCCACCCGGGCAGGGTGTTTATCAGCCTCTCGGCTGGGCACTCCGATACTGTATCCTGCTCGAGGCTTGCTTTACAAATCGCCAGCGTAAGGCGTGAAAAAGCTACCGTTTACGGCGTGTGAAAATACATGGTTGTAAGTCTGGTTGGGGGCTTTCCACGTGTGCGGCAAAATATATGCAGGGTGCGGCGGTTACACTACATCGACAGCGGCTTGTGAGGTGGGGTACAAAGGGGTCTATGACTTCTTATGCAGATGATTCCCGCTTTCCTGGACCAGATCCTTACGCACCGCTACGCGATGTTCCTTCCTTCGTTCTCTCGTCTACCGATGTGGTGGAAGGAGACGAGCTGCAGGAAAAGCTCCGCGCCCCGGAGAGTGTATCGCCTCAGCTAGCGTGGTCCGGACTGCCGGAAGGCACTAAGTCCCTGGCCGTGACCTGTTTCGACCCAGATGCGCCAACGGCTTCTGGTTTCTGGCATTGGGCGGCGTTCAATATCCCCGTCGAGGTAAGCGAGCTGCCTACCAATGCCGGCGCCGCGGAGGACTTGGGTATTGACGGCGTCATCAGCTTGCGCAACGATTCCGGCGAGCGCACCTACTTCGGCGCTAACCCGCCTGCCGGACACGCCCCGCACCGCTACCTCTATGCCGTCCACGCAGTTGACGTAGAAAAGCTCGACATCGACCCAGATGCTTCGCCGACCGTGCTTGGGTTCAACCTGCATTTCCACGCCCTTGGCCGCGCCATTTTGTGGGGCTGGTACGAGGCGAAGTAATGGCGAGTAGCTCTACTTCATCGCAGCCTAGCCCGCCGACGGCGCTGCGGGTGGGCGGCGCCTTCATGGTGGTCGCATTCGTGCTGGTGCTCTTTGCGTTAATCTCCGTCTTCACGGATGGTTGGGGTGCCGATTTCGAATGGACGTATTCCAAAGTGGCGATTCTTGTCGCCGCTGTCATCGTCGGGGCCTTCAGCACCATGAGCAAAAGTCAGGCGGGAAGTCGCGCGCAGGTTGCCGCATTGGTCATCGCCATTGTGATCATTGCAGCCAGCCGCTTTGTACCCGGCGATATCCTATTCACTCAACCACAGTATTGGGTCGTGTTCTACGCCGGCTTTGCGGTGTTGTGCGCACTGGTTCTCAGGCGCAGCGTTATGGCGCAGACCTAGTCAGCACAGCAAAGACAAAGGGTCCGCCTACTTCCTCTGCGTGCAGCAGGAGAAGTAGGCGGACCTTGTGTTGAAAAGCCTTGGGCTGGACTAATCCAAGGGCTTCCAGGGGAGGCCGGAGCCAACCGCCTGGGAAATATTGCTCAAACCGTGGGCACGGATTTGAGCGGCAATGCCGCGGTGGATATCGCGGATCCAGTCCGGACCGCCGTAGATGAGACCGGTGTAGCCCTGCAGCAGGGAAGCACCGGAAGTGATGCGCTCCCATGCTTGCTCCGGCGTGGAGATGCCGCCCACGGAGATGAGGGTGAGCTGGCCGCCGACTCGCTCATTAAGGCGGCGCAGTACCTCTAGGGAGCGCTCGGCTACCGGAGGGCCGGATACGCCACCGGCACCCATGTCCTTTACCTCGGCGGCTGGGGTCTTAAGGCCCTCGCGGGAAATGGTGGTATTTGTCGCTACGATTCCGTCGAGGCCGAGTTCGAGGGCTAGGTCTGCTACGGCGTCAACGTCGGCATCGGAAAGATCTGGGGCAATTTTCACCAGCACCGGAACCGCGGTGCATTCTTGCACGGCGGAGAGAATGGGGCGCAGCGATTCTACTGCTTGCAGGTCGCGCAGGCCCGGGGTATTCGGCGAAGAAACGTTGACCACTAGGAAATCTGCCAAATCGCCCAACACCGACGCGGAGCGGCGATAGTCTTCTACTGCATGCTCGGCGGGGGTGATTTTGGTTTTGCCAATATTGATGCCAATGACATCGCTGTAGCGACGCTTGCGCAGGTTTTCCGCGGCGGCTGCCGCACCTTTATTGTTAAAGCCCATCCGGTTCAAGATGGCCTTATCGGCCTTCAGGCGAAAGAGCCGCGGAGCAGGATTGCCAGGCTGTGCTTGGGCGGTGACTGTGCCCAACTCTGCAAAGCCAAAGCCAATGGGAGACCACGTATCAGCAGCCGCGGCGTTTTTATCAAACCCGGCGGCAAGTCCCAACGGGCGGGGAAATTCTACTCCGAAGACCTCTTGGCGCAGAACTGGATCGTTGACCGGCAGGATCTTTGCCAGGGCTCGGTTGGCTGGCCCGGCGGCTTGGAGTCCGCTGAGCGCAGTGTTGATAATCTCGTGGATGCGCTCCGGGCTCAGTTTAAACATGCCCCGCAAGGCAAGCTGGTAAGCCTGCGCGCGCAATTGGTCAATAGTGCTGGTCATAGTATTAAGACTCCTTCTTCAGGTGCGGGGCATCCACGAACTGCAGCCCGTGGCCAGTTGCGGAGGCGGCGACAAAGGTGCCGTCGCCAAGCAGGGCAATATTCTGCGCATCCGGCACGGTAGAGAGATCTCCGCGCAGCTCTGGTACGCCTTTGCCAATTTCATAGGCATAAGCCTTATTGGTATCGGTGGCGCTCACCCACGCCAGATTGCGCTTATTATCCCAGGCTACGCCCCATGGGGTGCCCTCAACGTTGCCGTATTGATGCAGGCGGACGACGTCATCTGAGGTGTAGACGGCCAAGCGGCCGCCCTCGGTATCGGAGGCGAGGACCACGCCGTTATCGCCCACCGCGATGCTGCCGACGCCCTGGCCCACGCGCAGTCGGCCGCCCGCGCGATCATTCGTCCAGTCCACGTTCTGGATGGTGGAATCCTCTCGGTGGATGCGCACCACTCCGTCATCACCCGAGGAATTGGGCACGGCCAATAGCTGGTCCGAGCCGGCCTCTACCTCGATATCTCCGTCGCGCTTGCCGTCCTTATAGATGCCTACCGTGGTGGAATCGGCCGAGGTGGCAAAGATCTCGCCGCTGGATAGCTGGGTGGCGGCGGTAACGGGGGAGTCCTCCTCCATGTGGACCTCCTGGGGAGAGTCCGGGGATGCAGGATCGATGAGGAGAACCTTGTCCGGGCAAGCGAGCACGAAGCCCGACTCCGAAGAACTGAGGTCACCACACTCCGCAGAAATGTCTAGCGAGGTAGCCTTCTTCTCTTCAAAATCCTTCTGGCTACCGATGAGAAGCTCGTCCTTGGTGCGCACTGCCAGTGAGTCATCAAAGGAGGCAAGGTCAGTGATGTCGTCCTTCAGGTCGACCACAGTGCCTTCCGGATCCGCCTTAGCCGGGGAAGCCGCAGGGGTGGCATTGCCCTTGACCGCGGTCTCTGGATCGGCGCCCACGCCCACGTCGGGCTGGCAGGCGGCCAACGCGGTGGCGCTCAGCGCCAGCAAACTGGAAAGGATAAGTGCGGAGCCAGATTGAGATTTCACGGCTACTAATCCTAACAGCGCGCGTTGTAAAAACTCGAAGCCCAGCGCGGCTGTAGTGTGAAGCGGGTGATTTCTAATACCGCAACTGACGCTGTTTCTTGGGCGCAGGTCATTGTTTTGTCTATCGTGCAGGGGCTTACCGAGTTTCTTCCGGTAAGTTCCTCTGGTCACCTGCGCATTGTTTCCGAACTATTTTGGGACAACGACGCCGGCGCCTCCTTCACCGCAGTTATCCAGCTGGGCACGGAGCTGGCTGTGCTGGTCTATTTCGCCCCAATGATTTGGCAGATTCTCTCCGGCTGGTTCCGCGGCTGGGCCGATAAGTCCTCTCGCGGCCAGGACTGGCGCATGGGGTGGATGGTCATCGTGGGTTCCATTCCTATCGGCATCATCGGCTTCGCATTCGAGGACGCTATCCGCGGCGCCCTGCGCAACCTGTGGATTACCGCTGCCATGCTCATCCTATTCTCCTTTGTCTTTATCGCTGCAGAAAAGATGGGTAAGAAGGAGCGCAGTTTTGACCAATTGACCATGAAAGACGCCATCATTATGGGCCTGTGCCAATGCTTGGCGCTCATTCCGGGTGTTTCCCGCTCCGGCGGCACCATTTCCGGTGGTCTGTTCCTGGGGCTGGACCGCGAGGTGGCTACTCGCTTTAGCTTCTTGCTGGCCATTCCGGCTGTGCTGGCTTCGGGGCTTTTCTCGCTTCCCGACGCCTTTTCTCCCGAATCCGGCCAAGCAGCCTCCGGCCTGCAGCTTCTGGTCGGCACTGGCATCGCTTTTGTACTGGGCTACGCCTCCATTGCGTGGCTACTAAAGTTCGTGGGCAACCACTCCTTCTCTTGGTTTGCCGCTTACCGCATCCCAGTCGGCGTGCTCGTCATGATCCTCTTGGCATTGGGAGTCCTGCAGCCGCTCTAAGGCACGCCGCGTTAGTATGGTGGCTATGCATTCTTGGCCAACACCTTCCTTCCGCCCTGTGCCGGGTGATGCGGCACAGCTGCGCTTGTACGATTCTGCGAACCAAACCATCGCTCCCGTAGAGGTCGCAGGGGATACCGCCACCATGTACGTGTGTGGCATCACGCCCTATGACTCCACCCACCTGGGCCATGCCGCCACGTATCTGACCTTTGACCTTATCTACCGTGCGTTCCTGGATGCCGGGAAGAAGGTTCACTACGTCCAAAACATCACCGACGTCGATGATCCGCTATTCGAACGTGCCGAACGCGACGGTGTAGATTGGCGTGAGCTCGGCACTTCTCAAATTGATCTCTTCCGTTCCGATATGGAGCTGCTCTCCGTTTTCCCTCCGCAGGACTATATCGGCGCCATGGAAGCCGTCGATGAGGTCGTGGAAATGGTGCAGAAGCTTCTCGACGCCGGAGCGGCCTACGTCGTAGACGACCCCGAGCACCCAGATATCTACGCCTCCATCGAGGCCACCGAGCGCTTTGGTTATGAGTCCAATTACTCTGCCGAAGAGATGCGCACCTTCTTTGCCGAGCGCGGCGGCGACCCCGACCGCCCATGGAAAAAGAATCCGCTCGACGCACTTATCTGGCGAGCCCACCGCGAGGGCGAACCAGCCTGGGAGTCGCCCTTTGGGCCTGGCCGCCCAGGCTGGCATATTGAATGTTCCGCCATCGCTACTAACCGCTTGGGAGCAACCTTTGATATCCAGGGTGGCGGCAGCGACCTGAAGTTCCCACACCATGAGTTTTCCGCTGCCCACGCCGAGGCCGCCCTCAACGTTGATCGCATGGCACAGTTCTACGTGCATACTGGCATGATTGGCCTCGACGGGGTCAAGATGTCTAAGTCCTTGGGCAACCTCGTCTTCGTTCACAAGCTCGTCGGAGCGGGTGAGGATCCCTCCGCTATCCGCTTGGGCGTCTTCGCAGGCCATTACCGCGACGAGCGCGACTGGTCCGACGAGGTGCTCGGCGGCGCTAAGCGCCGCCTCGCCGCATGGCGGGAGGCTCTTGAGCAGCCGGGAAGCATGGCAGGGGCCGAAGAGGTCGTCGCCAAGCTGCGTGCCGCAATCGCCAACGACCTTGATACCCCGGCCGCGCTCGCTGCCGTGGATGAGTGGGCAGAAGCCGATCGTGGCACGGACGAGGACGGCGCGGCCGATTTGGTTCGTACCGCACTAAATTCGCTCCTCGGCGTGCAGGCTTAGGCAAGATAGGGCAGTATCTACAGCATGAGCATTCGCGCCGATTTCCAGCCCAACGTAGATGAGTTCATTAGTGACCTGAAGTCCTTCGCCACCGGCGATTACCTCAAGGAAGAGGAAAAGGAGTTCTGGGAGGCACCGTTTGACGCCAACGTCCTCCCAGAGCTGCGCGGCCACCTTGAGCAGATGCTCGATGGGCTGGATGCACTTCCGGACGATCCGGACGGACCACAGTTGGTCACCGTCTTGTCCAAGACCGTTCGTAAGTTGGCAGATTTTAATCGCGCTCAGCACGATGCCGTTCTCGAGCCAGAGGAAAAGGAAGAGCTCTCTGAGCTTATCTATAACGCCAGCGCGGCCACCGGAGCAGACGACGAAGCCCTGTCGCAGATTCCGGAACTGGACTTTTAGTTCTGCCCCTTCCGCCTTAGTAAGTGCCAGCTCGCGCTAACTGCGCGGCTGGCACTTACCGCCGTGTGCTTGCACTGTAGACGGTGACACTATTTCCTTCCTGATAGAGAAAGCTAGCTTTATTCCCGTGTCGCACTCCACCGCCGCTTCCGGCCTGTCTAAGCCCGCCGCCATCTTCTGGGATATGGATGGGACCCTCACTAATTCGGAGCCCCTCTGGGCGGAGGCAACGTTCTATCTTTCGGAACTGCTGGGCAAACGGCTCACTCCCACCCAGCGCCTAGCCACGGTGGGTGCGACCTTTGATACCACCTTGGGAATCTGCGCAGATAATGCGGGAGTTTCGCTGCAGCCAGGCGACAGCGAGCGTTACCGCGCCCAGATGTTTGACTATGTCAAGGGTCTTTTTGCTCGCAAGTTGGAGATCTTTCCGGGAATTCCCGCCTTGCTCCAAGAGCTAAAGGCGGAAGGGGTGCCCATGATGGTCACTACCAATACCGAGCGCAATGTTGCTGACGCTGCTATCACTGCGTTGGGGCGGAAGTATTTCGTCGATACTATCTGCGGGGATGAGGTTCCTGCCGGCAAGCCAGCACCGGATATGTACCGCGAGGCCGCCCGCCGCATTGGAGCAGATCCCGCGGATTGCTTAGTTTTCGAAGATTCCGCAACCGGCATGCGCGCCGCCGTTGATGCCGGCTGTGTGGTTATCGGTTTGCCCGAAGATGACCAGGTTGAGGTTCCGACCGAGGTCACCGAAATCTCTAGCCTCCGCGATTCGTGGCACCTCGCGGGATCTAAGGCCACTGACGTCTATGAGTGGTTCGCTAAGATTTCGGCGCGGCAGTAGAAATTCAGAGTTCCCCTACATTCTCTATCTACCTGTGGAACAATAGGTAGGCGTGAAGAACTTTGAGACTCTTTTTGCCGAACTAGCCGAGAAGGCCGACCAGCGTCCAGCTGGTTCCGGCACCGTTGCCGCGCTGGATAAGGGCGAGCATTTCATCGGTAAAAAGATCATCGAAGAAGCCGGGGAAGTATGGATCGCCGCTGAATATCAGTCCAACGATGAGCTGGCGGAAGAGATGTCCCAACTGCTCTATTGGACTCAGGTCATGATGCTTAAGCGCGGACTTACCCCTGAAGACCTTTATAACTACCTCTAGGCAACACCCCACAGGATGGAAGGATCCGCATGATCAAGATTGCTGTACCGAATAAGGGCTCGTTGTCAGAAGCCGCCGTGGAGATCCTTACAGAGGCCGGTTATAAGGGCCGCGGGCATTCCAAAGCGCTCAACGTAGTGGATTCCGATAACGGGGTCGAGTTCTTTTTCCTGCGGCCGAAAGATATCGCCATCTATGTTGCCCGCGGGGTCTTAGACCTAGGCATCACTGGCCGAGACTTGGCGCTTGACTCTAAAGCGAGCTTTGATGAAGTACTGCCTTTAGGCTTCGGTGGCTCCAAGTTCCGGTACGCAGCCCCGCAGGGGGAGGAGTGGGATATCTCTCAACTGGTTGGGCGGCGGATCGCGACGTCGTACCCCAATCTTGTTCGCGCAAACCTCGCCGCACATGGGATTGAGGCCGATGTTATTCGATTGGACGGCGCCGTAGAGATTTCCATCCGGCTAGGCGTTGCCGATGTTATTGCTGATGTCGTGTCAACTGGTACTACTTTGCGTCAGCAAGGCTTAGCGCCGTTCGGGGAGCCGATCATTGAATCCGAGGCGGTAGTCATTAAGCGCACGGGGGTAGAGGTCACTGAGGAAGAGCAGGTAGTGCTCGACCGCATTCAGGGAATTCTGCACGCTCGCACATATCTAATGATCGACTACAACATTGCTCAATCCAACCTCGATGCAGCCGCTGGTATTACTCCAGGATTAACCGGTCCTACGGTGTCGCCGTTGGCGCGTGAGAACTGGGTGGCAGTGCGAGCGATGGTTCCGAAGAAGCAAGCCAACCAAGTCATGGACCGACTTTCCCAACTTGGAGCGGAGGCAATTTTGGCTTCCGATTTACGCATCGCCCGCTTTTAGGGGGATCATTTTCTCTGGGTCGGCCCAAATAGATTCAGTCGTGGCTAACATTAGCGCTTGAGGTTACTCATTCGAATATAAGTCTCGACAGGCAAAGGAGCCGAGCCATCATGGCAAAGTCCTCTAAGAAAGAAGAAAAGGACACCAAGTCTGCAGCAAAGGACGTGAAGAAGAAGGAAGCTGACACTTCCACTCACGCCGCACAGCAGAAGGTGGCCGAACAAAAGGCACCTAAGAACTCCAGCAAGAAGACTCGCACCGAGACCGACCTTCTTGGCTCTTTGGAGGTACCCGCTGACGCTTACTACGGTGTGCACACCGTACGCGCCATGGAGAACTTCCAGATCTCTTACGTGACCATCAACACCATCCCGCACTTCATCCGCGGCATGGTCCAGGTCAAGAAGGCGGCCGCCATGGCAAACCGCCGCCTCCACGTACTGCCCAAGAAGAAGGCTGAAGCAATCATCTGGGCCTGCGACCAGATCCTGGAAGAGGGCCGCTGCATGGATCAGTTCCCGCTGGACGTTTTCCAGGGTGGCGCTGGTACCTCGCTGAATATGAACACCAATGAGGTTGTTGCCAACCTCGCCCTGGAATACCTCGGTGAGGAAAAGGGCTCCTATGACATCATCAACCCGAATGATGATGTGAACATGTCCCAGTCCACCAACGATGCTTACCCGACCGGCTTCCGCTTGGGTCTGCATGCAGCAGTTGATCACCTCATTGAGCGCATGGATGGTCTGCGTGCCGCATTCCAGGTCAAGGGCAATGAGTTCCAGGACATCCTGAAGATGGGTCGTACTCAGCTTCAGGATGCGGTTCCGATGACCTTGGGTGATGAGTTCAAGGGCTTTGCCAATAACCTGAACGAGGAGCAGGCATTGCTGCGCGATGCACAGCGCCGTCTGCTCGAGATCAACTTGGGCGCAACCGCAATCGGCACCGGAGTGAACACCCCGGCCGGCTACCGCCACCAGGTCACCGCAGCTCTGTCTGAGGTCACCGGCCTGGAGATGAAGACCGCCCGCGATCTCATTGAGGCAACCTCTGACTGTGGCGCATACGTGCTGCTGCACGCCACCATCAAGCGCGCCGCGATGAAGCTCGCCAAGATCTGTAATGACCTGCGCCTGCTGTCTTCCGGTCCGCGTGCTGGCCTGGCTGAAATCAACCTGCCTGCCCGTCAGGCCGGCTCCTCCATCATGCCGGGTAAGGTTAACCCGGTTATCCCGGAGGTTGTGAACCAGACCTGCTTCAAGATCTTCGGCAATGACCACGTCGTCACCATGGCCGCTGAGGCTGGCCAGCTGCAGCTCAACGTCATGGAGCCGGTCATTGGCGAGGCACTGTTCCAGTCCATTCGCATCATGGGCAACGCCGTCGACGCCCTGCGCGAAAAGTGCGTCACCGGAATCACCGCCAACCCAGATGTCTGCCGTGCCTACGTGGAAAACTCCATCGGTATCGTCACCTACCTCAACCCGTTCATCGGCCACCACAACGGTGACCTGATTGCCAAGGAGTCCTTGGAGACCGGCAAGGGCGTCAAGGAACTCGTCTTGGAGAAGGGCCTGCTGGATGAAGCAACCTTGAACAAGGTTCTGTCCGTTGAGAACCTCATGCACCCAGAGTTCCGCGGTCAGCTCTTCATCGACGAGGACTAAAGTCGCGGCTTTTGAGAAGCAGTAGGGCATAGCGCCCCACATAGAAGACTCCCATGGTCTCTGCCATTTTCTCTTGGCGTACAAGGAAATCTGGCGAAGGCTGCGGGGGTCTTTTGCGTGTTTGGAATCGGCGGTTGCTAGTTTCCTTTTACGTCCCTGTGCTGGGCGAATGCGGAGAAGGATACCGACCGTCTTATAACGAGACGCTTAATACATGTGGGAATCAACACAAACGGACAGTTCGAGTGAATAAATCGACGTGACAGGTGCAAAATAGAAGATGTTAAGGACGGCATGCACTCTGTATGGGGATGCGTGCCCTTAGTTTGCATACAGAGCGTATGGAGTATGTCCATGGTTATTGTTCATATAGTCATCGTTCTCGCCGCCATTTTCTTGGGCGCGAGGATTGGTTCAATTGGTATCGGTATGGCCGGCGGCCTCGGTGTGTTGGCCCTTGGTCTCACCGGTGTCCCCATTACTAGGGAAGACATCCCGTTCGACGTGATCGGTATCATCATGACCGTCATTGCCGCCATCGCTGCGATGCAGAGGGCTGGTGGCATGGACTACCTGGTGCACATCGCAGAAAAGTTTCTGCGCAAGAACCCAAAGCGGATTACGTTCTACGCGCCCATCGTTACGTGGTTGATGACGGTGCTGGCCGGTACCGGCCACACTGCATTCTCCACGCTACCGGTCATTGTTGAGGTAGCTAAAGAAGGCAAGGTTCGCCCCTCACGCCCGCTTTCCATTGCGGTAGTTGCCTCTCAGATGGCAATTTGTGCCTCTCCTATTTCTGCCGCAGTGGTTCTCCTAGCCAGCCTGTTGGAACCAGCTGGAGTGGGCTATTTGCAGGTGCTGGCGGTCGTCATTCCGGCAACGTTCCTGTCTATCTTCCCGGCTGCGTGGATTGCTAATAAGTTTGGCAAGGAACTAGATGATGACCCGGTGTACCAGGAGCGCAAGGCGCAAGGCCTGGTTAAGCAACCACTGGGTGCTGAGAACTTCCAGCCGCAGAAGGGTGCCAAGGCTTCTGTTCTGGTGTTCCTCGTAGCCATCGTCATCGTGATGGCCTGGGCCACGCTGACCTCGGAGCAGGTCGGCCTAATTGCAGAGCCAACCCTGCCACGTAATGAGGCCATTATGACGGTTATGCTTACCGCGGCCACCATCATCGTCATGATGACGAAGGTCCCGGCCGGAGATGTTCTCAATACCCCGGTATTTAAGTCCGGTATGTCCGCATGTATTTGTGTGCTTGGCGTTGCATGGTTGGGTACCAGCCTTATCAACCACTACATGGACGATATTCAGTCCATGGCTGGCAGCGTTATTGAGTCTTCGCCGTGGCTACTCGCGGTGGTCTTGTTCTTCGCCGCAGCGCTGCTGTACTCGCAGGCCGCTACGACCAAGGCCCTCATGCCAGCAGCCCTGGCTCTGGGCGTAAGCCCCCTTACTGCAGTCGCTGCTTTCCCGGCCGTCTCGGCACTATTTATCCTGCCGACCTACCCAACGCTGCTGGCAGCGGTGGAGATGGACGATACCGGCTCGACTCGAATCGGTAAGGCTGTATTCAACCACCCATTCCTTATCCCAGGCACGGTCAGCATCGTGGTTTCTGTCCTCTTGGGCTACGCGTTCGGCTTGGTCATCCTTTAAGAGATAGACGACAAGTCCACCTGCAAGGCGCCCTGTAGGGCGCCTTTTTGGATCGCAGCGTGAATAGGAAGATTGATTCACTTCACTTTCTTGGAAAAATGCGGGTTATTTAACTCGCGAGCTCGGTAGGCTAAGAACATGACTACTCAGCCATCCGATGTTGAAATTGCCCAAGCCCACCACCTGCAGCCAATCGCGGAGATCGCGGCCAAGGCAGGCATTCCTGCCGACGCCGTGATCCCCTACGGCACCACCAAAGCCAAGGTCGATATCACCAAGGTGGACTATTCCAAGGAAAACCAGGGCAAGCTAGTGCTTGTCACCGGCGTATCGCCCACACCTGCCGGTGAAGGCAAGTCCACCGTGCTCATCGGCCTTACCGACGCCCTGGACAAGTTGGGCAAGAAGGCCATTGTTGCACTGCGCGAGCCCTCCCAAGGTCCAGTGATGGGTATTAAGGGCGGCGCGGCTGGCGGCGGCTATGCACAGATCGTCCCCATGGAAGACATCAATCTTCACTTCACCGGCGATTTTCACGCCATTACCTCTGCAACCAATACCCTGGCCGCCATCATTGATAACCACATCCACCAAGGCAACGCCTTGGGCATCGACCCGCGGCGCGTGACGTGGCAGCGGTGCATGGACGTCAACGACCGTGCCCTGCGCAACGTGGTGACCGGTCTGGGCGGGCCAGCTCACGGTGTGCCTGCAGAAACCGGTTTCACCATTACCGCGGCCTCCGAAATCATGGCCATCTTGTGCTTGGCCACGAACCTCGAGGACCTAAAGAAGCGCCTCGGCGATATCACCATCGGCTTCACCTATGATCAGCGCCCTGTTACTGCGCGTGACTTGAATGCGGAAGGTGCGCTCACGGCGCTTATGCGTGATGCCCTCAACCCCAACCTGGTACAGACCCTTGGCGGCGTGCCGGCCTTGGTGCACGGTGGGCCATTCGCCAATATTGCGCACGGTTGTAACTCCCTGCTGGCGACCCAAACCGCGCTCCAATTCGGCGATATCGTCTTAAGTGAGGCCGGCTTCGGCTCCGACCTAGGTGGCGAGAAATTCGTCGACATCAAGGCGCGCTTTGGCGACCTAGATGTTGCTGGTGCTGTGGTCGTAGCCACCATCCGCTCCCAGAAATACAACGGCGGTGTAGCCAAGGATAAGCTCACCGAGGAAAACCTGGATGCCCTCAAGGCGGGCATAGTCAACCTCGAGCGCCACGTAGAAAACCTGCGCAAGTTCGGGATCAAGCCGGTTGTAGCGCTCAACCTCTTTTGGTCCGATACCGAAGCAGAACGCGAGTTCATGCGGCAGTGGGCCGAAGACTTCGGCGTGGCCTTGGAGGAAGCCAACGTGTGGGCCGAGGGTGGCGCGGGCGCTACCACGCTGGCAGAGACCTTGCTGGAAAACCTCCAGGGAGGCGCCACGCAGCTCTACGATCCGCAGGAGGGAATCGAGGCCTCCATCGAGACCATCGCTCGCGAGATCTATCGCGCGGACCGTGTGGAATACGGGGCTAAGGCGCTCATGGATCTGAAGTACATTCAGGACAATGGCTGGGACAAGCTGCCCGTGGTCATCTCCAAGACGCAGTACTCCTTCAGCGATGATGCCTCTGCTCTGGGGGCGCCGGAAGGCCATACGCTGCATGTGCGCGAATTGCTGCCGCGCACCGGTTCGGGATTTATCGTCGTGCTCACGGGCAACGTCATGACGATGCCGGGGCTGCCGAAGAAGCCGGCGGCCAATAATATCGACGTCGATAAGCAGGGCACCATTTCGGGCCTTTTCTAGGCAGGTGGGGCGCTAGTCCTTTGCATCTGCCGCGGAACCCGGCCAGCCCGGGTACTGCGGCGGAGTGCCGCCAAACTCCGGACAGAGAGCCTGGTGGGCGCACCAGCCGCAGAGCTTGGATGGCTTCGGACGGAAGTCCCCGGCGCGCCCATCGGCCTCAATTTTGGCCCACAGCTCGCCGAGATCGCGCTCGAAGTACTCGAGTTCCTCACGGTTCGGAGAAAGAAACATCGAGTCCAAGACCTTGAGATACATCAGACGCAACTGGTGGGGAATGGTGCCTAGAATGCGCCAGTAGACCAGCGCATAAAAGCGCATCTGGAACTGTGCATCCTGGGAATAGCGGGGAAGTGGCTTCTTGCCGGTTTTATAATCCACGACTCGGACCTCGCCGGTTGGGGCGCGGTCCACGCGGTCGATGAAGCCGCGGACGGGGACGCCATTGGGCAGGACCGTGTTGACGTACATCTCTGTTTCTTGGCAATCAAAGCCCTGTGGATTTTCCATCTGGAAATAGCCCTTGAGCAGTTCCCTGGCAGCGACGAAGAAGTCGTAGGTGTCTTCTTCTGGCACGAGCTCTAAAAGCTCCTCGTCTTTGGCGGTCATCTGTGCCCAGGAAGGCTTAATCATCTTCACCGCGGCAGGATAGGTGCGCTCTTCGCGCGGTAGCTTGTGCATCTCTTCCAAGACGGCGTGGACAAGGGTTCCTTTGACCTGCGCGATGGTCTTGGGCTCGGGCAACTTGTCAATTGCGCGGAAGCGATAGAGCAGCGGGCACTGTTTATAGTCGGAGGCGCGTGAGGGCGACAGGGCGAGTGGGCGGGGTTTAGATGAAGTAGCCATGGTGTATCTAGCCTATCGCCGCGCGATTCGTGGCAAGCTAGGAGGTATGAGTTATACCGCAGATTTCCTAGATTTCATTGCTGCTTCTCCTTCTTCGTACCACGCTGCCGATGAGGTATCCCGCCAGCTGAGCGCGGCGGGTTTTGAGGTACAGGATGAGGGAACGCAGTGGTCCGCTGCACCTGGCGGCCACGTCATGGTGCGCGGCGGCGCGGTAGCGGCCTGGTACGTGCCAGAGGGTGCGGATAAGAATTCCGGTTTCCGCATAGTGGGGTCGCATACGGACTCGCCGGGCCTGGTTCTCAAGCCCACGCCGGACTTTTCCGCGGTCGGCTGGCAGCAGGTGGCAGTAGAGATCTATGGCGGGGCGCTGCTGCATACCTGGTTTGACCGGGAGCTGACCGTGGCCGGGCAGATTGTCACCAAGGATGGCACTCGGCACCTGGTCAATACTGGCCCGGTACTGCGCCTTCCGTCCCTGGCAATTCACCTCTACCGCAAGGACGAGTTTAAGCCGGATCGCCAGCACAACATGCAGCCGGTTCTGAGCGTGGGTGACCCAGAGGCATCGATCTTGCAGGTAGTGGGGGAAAAGGTGGGCGTCGCCAAGCAGGATATTGCTTCCTTCAACCTGATTACGGCCGATGCTGCCCGCGGCGAAGTGTTTGGCGCGGGCGAGCAGTTCATCGCGGCCGGACGCATGGATAACCTTTCTTCCGTACATGCCTCGTTGGCAGCGATGAAGAAGGCCGCCGAGAACTATCAGGGCAAGGATATCTTGGTCATGATGGCCTTTGACCACGAAGAGGTAGGCTCCAGCTCGCGGTATGGTGCGGGCGGCCCCATCCTGGCGGATGTTCTTACCCGCACGGCGCGGGCGCTGGGGGCCAACGAGGAAGAGCGTTTCCAGATGTTTTCCCGCTCGAGCTGTGTCTCGGCCGATGCGGCGCATTCGGTGCACCCAAATTACGTGGGCAAGCACGATCCCACGCACCACCCGATCATTGGCAAGGGCCCGGTGACCAAGATCAATGGCAATCAGCGCTATGCCTCCGATGCCACCACGGTGGCGTTATGGGAAGCAGCATGCAAGAAGGCAGGCGTGCCGGTGCAGCGGTTTGTGGGCAATAATGATGTGCCCTGTGGCTCCACCATTGGTCCCATTACGGCGACGCGTCTGGGCATCGACACCGTGGATGTGGGCGTGCCCATGCTGTCTATGCACTCGGCGCGTGAAATGGTGGGCGAGCGGGACCAAGTATGGCTCGCGCAGGCACTTGAGGCATACTTGGTGGGATAGTAACCGCAACCTCGAGGAGTCTTGAGACATGGCTTATTCCGGCCCCTTTGCCTATGGCGACCGCGTGCAGCTTACCGACGCCAAGCGGCGCCACTACACGGTCATTCTGGAAGAAGGAGGCCAGTTCCACTCCCACAAGGGCATCATTAACCATGATGACATCGTGGGTATGGACGAGGGCTCGGTTATTGAGTCCACGCTTGGCTCCTCCTTCCTCCTCTTCCGCCACTTGATGGTGGATCACGTGCTGTCCATGCCGCGCGGTGCTGCAGTGATCTATCCCAAGGATGCGGCGCAGATTTTGGTAGAGGGCGATATCTTCATGGGCGCGCGCGTGCTCGAAGCCGGCGCCGGCTCCGGTGCGCTGTCCATGTCCCTGCTGCGCGCCGTGGGGCCAGAAGGCCATGTGTATTCCTATGAGGTGCGCGATGATCACCTGGAGTATGCGGTAGATAACGTCAAGGAATACTTTGGCGAGCAGCCCGAGTGGTGGTCGCCGCGCCTCGGCGATTTAGGAGATGTCACCGCCGAGGACGTGGGCGGTCCAGTTGACCGCGTAATCCTCGATATGCTCGAGCCCTGGGAGCACCTGGAGACCGTGCGCGATCTCCTGATTCCTGGCGGAGTGTTCATGACTTACGTGGCAACGGTGCCGCAGTTGATGAAGGTCATGGAAGGCATCCGTGAGCTCAAGTGCTTTACCGAGCCCAAGGCCTGGGAATCTCTGGTGCGGGAATGGAAGGTCGAAGGCCTGGCTACGCGCCCGGAGCACCGCATGAATGCGCATACCGCCTTCCTTATCTGGACCCGCCGCCTGGCCGATGGCGTGACCCCTCCGCGCCCGCAGCGCCGAGCCCGCAAGTAGAGCTGGAAATAGGTTCACCTCAGCGCCCAGAATTTAAAGCGCAACTGCCCTCTTTCGCCGGCTGGGCCGCGTTAGAGTAGTGGGCATGGATGAAGCCACGGACTATAAGCGGCAGATCAGCCAGCTTGCTGCCCGCAATCAGAAGTTGGCGGGCTTATTAAAAGAATCGCGTGGGAAGCTGGAACAGCTTTTTGCGGAGCTTAACGCGCTGGCTGAGCCGGCATCGACCTACGGCGTTTTCTTAGGCTATTCGCCTACCCACAGCGAGGTGGGAACCACTGCGGAGGTCTACACCAACGGCCGCGTGATGCAGCTTAAAGTCTCACCGAATGTGGAACCAGGCAGCCTAGTGGCCGGCCAGCAGGTTCGCTTGGGCGATGGCTTCGTAGTGGTGGAAGGGTGCGCACCCGAGCGCACGGGCGAGCTCGCCACCGTGGTCGAGCGCTTAGGAGAGCAACGCCTCATCGTGGCAAATTCCTCTGGCGAGGAAAAAGTGGTGCTGCTATCGCAGACACTGCGCGAGGAAACCCGCGTGGCAGCAGGAGAAATCGTGCTGGTTGATCCCAAGGCTGCCGTCGCGCTGGAAA
Source organism: Corynebacterium tuberculostearicum (assembly GCF_022347385.1). GTDB lineage: Bacteria > Actinomycetota > Actinomycetes > Mycobacteriales > Mycobacteriaceae > Corynebacterium > Corynebacterium tuberculostearicum_M. The sequence goes on along the minus strand of NZ_JAKRDT010000010.1, from coordinate 73,055 downwards.
AGGTGGCAAAGACGGAGGTCTCCCAGCTCTCCCTTGAGGAGGTCCCTGATGTGCGTTACGAGGACATCGGCGGGCTGGATGAGCAGATTTCCCAGATCCGCGATTCCGTAGAACTGCCGTTTATCCATCCGGACCTCTACCACCACTACGAGCTACAGCCCCCTAAGGGCGTCCTCCTCTATGGCCCGCCAGGGTGCGGTAAGACGCTCATCGCCAAGGCAGTGGCCCATTCCTTGGCGCAACAGTTGGGCAGTGATGGGCCGAGCTATTTCCTCAATATCAAGGGCCCAGAATTGCTCAATAAGTATGTAGGAGAGACGGAACGCCGCATTCGCCTCATTTTTGAGCGCGCTCGTGAATTAGCCCAGCTGAGCTCTGATAGGCCGGTGGTCATCTTTTTTGATGAGATGGAATCAATCTTCCGCACCCGTGGCTCAGGCGTATCTTCGGATATGGAAACCACGGTGGTGCCGCAGCTGCTCACAGAACTCGACGGAGTAGAAAGCCTATCCAATGTGATCGTCATCGGCGCGACCAACCGTGAGGAGCTCATCGATCCCGCCATCATGCGTCCCGGCCGGCTGGATATCAAGATCCGGGTCAACCGGCCGAATAAAGAGGGCGCCCGCGAGATCTTTGCCCGCCACTTTGCACAATCCGTGCCGCACCAGGGCACGCTGGAGGAACTCATCGGCGCCGCGGTGGATGAGCTCTATGCCGATCGCCCCTTTGTGCAGCTGCACTTTTCCAGCGGCGAGCGCGAGGTATTGCACTGCCGGGACTTTGTCTCCGGCGCGATGATTGCCAATATCCTCTCCCGCGCCAAGAAGCTGGCTATCAAGGACGAACTGCAACAGCGCGCGGGCAATGAGCAGGGGATAGGCGGGCGCCGTGGGGGCATCGCCAAGCAGCATTTGCTCCAGGCCATCGCGGCCGAGCGCGCCGAATCCGAGTATGTGCCTACCTCCACCAACCCGGAGGAGTGGACCAAGATCATCTCCCAAGACCATGCTGGTGCCCGCGTTGAGCGGGTGGAGCTACTGACCGCTAGGAGGAGCGCATGAGCCGCGTTGTAGGTACCGAGACCGAGTACGGCATTGCCACCCCGGAGCTGCCGGAGTATTCGCCCATCATTTCGTCCACGCACGCGGTGGTAGCGTATGCCGCGCTGCACACTGGGGCGCGCTCGCGCTGGGACTTTGCCGAGGAGCACCCGCTGCGCGATTCCCGCGGTTTCGATCTCAAGCGCTACCAGACAGTTCCCGTGGTGGATCCCAACGCCATCGGGGTGGCCAATGTGGTCACGGCCAATGGCGCGCGCTTCTATGTGGACCACGCGCACCCAGAATATTCCGCCCCAGAGTGCACCAATGCCTGGGATGCCACGCTTTACGACGCCGCAGGGGACGCCACGCTCCTGCAATCAGCAGCGGCCGTAGCGGGGCTTACTGAGCAAGGAAAGTCCGTGCTCGCCAATCACGACCCGTGCCCTGCCTTGCGTTTCTACAAGAACAACGTGGATGGCAAGGGCGCGTCTTATGGCTCGCACGAGAACTATCAGTACTCCCGTGCCACGGATTTTGACACCATGGCGCAGGCCCTTATCCCGTTTTTCGTGGCCCGCCAGGTAGTCATCGGCGCCGGGCGCATGGGGATCGGCGAGTTTGGCGAGGAGCCGGGCTTCCAGATCTCCCAGCGCGCTGACTATATTGAGCAGGAAATCTCGCTGGAGACCACCCTTAATCGCGGCATCATCAATACGCGCGATGAGCCGCATGCGGTGCACGCGGACTATGGGCGCCTCCACGTCATTATCGGAGACGCGAATATGTCGCAGACTTCCACGCTGCTTAAACTGGGCATGACCTCGCTGGTGCTCGATGCGATTGAGGAGGGGGTGGACTTTAGCGATCTCCGCTTGCAGGATGCCGTGGCGGAAGTTCCGCGCGTCAGCCGCGATCTCAGCCTTCAGCATCGCCTTGAGCTTGCCGACGCCCGCCAGCTCACCGCCCTAGAAATCCTCGCCGAATACCGAGACCGCGTCACCCCACGCACCGACGCAGAGCGCAAGGTGCTCGCGGCCTGGGACGAGGCAGTCGCGCTTCTTGCGGAAGATCCGATGCAGGCGGCGCACCTTCTGGATTGGGTGGCGAAGTATCGCCTGATTAAGGGCTACCTCGACCGAGGTATCGATCCGGCAGACCCAAAGCTGCGGCTCATTGACCTGCAATACGCGGAGATCGATCCTGCCAAATCGCTACACCACGCACTGGTGCGTAAAGGTCAGATGCGGCAGCTCTTTAGCGCTGCAGAGATTGAAGACGCCGCCAGCACCCCTCCGGAGGATACCCGCGCGTATTTCCGCGGCCGAGTGACGCAGAAATTCGGCGAGGACATCATCGCCGCGAGCTGGCAAAGCCTCACCGTTCGGGTAGGCGAGACAACCGCGGCACCCTGGGCCACGGTTCCGATGGATGAGACCACCGGCCTGACCCGCGCCCAGTGTGAGGAGATCATCGACACCGCACGTACGGTGGAGGATCTCCTCCAGGGACTCACTGACAGCGGTATCCAGCCCGAGTACCGTAATTGATAACCAAGCAATTAGGCAGAAGCCAAAGAAAGGACTTCCTCCCTATGTCTACTCACCAGTCCCAGGTCACTGGCGGCAATGGCGGCGATGACTCCACCGGAGATGAGGAATTTACCTCTACGCAGCTGAGCATCAACACCACCGGCACCGATGAATTGCTCGATGAGATCGATGGGCTGCTAGAAAACAACGCCGAGGAATTCGTGCGCTCTTATGTCCAAAAGGGCGGGCAGTAAGGGTGAGTGACCAGCGTCCCGTCTTCGCCCGTCGCATCATGGGCATCGAGACGGAATATGGCTTAACCACCAGCGCGTGCCCTGGAGAACGCGCCTTGAGCCCTGATGAAGTGGCGCGCGTGCTTTTCCGGCCCATCGTCCAGGAACATTCTTCTTCTAATATCTTTTCCACCAACGCGAGCCGCCTGTACCTCGACGTCGGCTCTCATCCCGAGGTAGCCACCGCCGAGTGCGATAGCTTAAGCCAGCTTCTGGCCTATGAATGCGCCGGCGATGCGATAGTCAATCGCCTTGGCGAAAAAGCGGAGCAAACCTTTGCTGCCGAGGGACACCCGCGCGCAGTGTACCTCTTCAAAAACAATGTGGATTCAGCTGGCAATTCTTTTGGCTGCCACGAAAACTACCTCATCAGCCGCCACATGGTGCTCAAGGATTTGGGGCTGGCGCTCCTTCCGTTCCTTATTACCCGCCAGCTCATCTGCGGCGCCGGCATGATCCAGCCCGCTAAGGGCGATAAGCCTGCCCAATTCCTGCTTTCGCAACGCGCAGACCAGGTCTGGGAAGGCGTGTCTTCTGCCACCACCCGCTCGCGTCCCATCATCAATACCCGGGATGAACCGCACGGCGATTCCAAACGCTTCCGCCGCATGCACGTCATCGTGGGGGACTCCTCCATGGCCGAGCCCACCATGGCGCTAAAAGTTGGCTCCACGCTGCTCATCTTGGAGATGCTGGAGGCTGGATTTGAGTTGCCGGAATTCGACATCGACAAGCCAATTCACCATATCCGCGCCATCGCACGTGATATGTCGGGCTTGACCGAACTGCCGCTCACAGGAGGGGGATCCGTCACCGCACTCGAGGTCCAGCAGCAACTATGCCAGCGCGCGAGCCAGTGGTTGGACAAGCGGGAAGACGCCGGCACTCCCACGGCGGAAATGCGGCGCGTGGTGGATCTCTGGCAGCGCACGCTGCACGCCATTGAGACTCAAGACTTCTCCGGCGTGGACCGAGAAATCGACTGGGTCATTAAATTGGGACTGCTCGAGCGCTACCGCGCACGGCTGGGTGGTCACTGGGGCCACCCCAAGCTCGCCCAGATTGATATGACCTATCACGATATCCGTCCGAGCCGCGGGCTCTACCATGTCTTGCTGCGCAAGGGACTTATTGACCGGTGGATTTCGGACGCCGACATCGAACGCGCCATGGACACAGCACCACCGACCACCCGCGCCGCGCTGCGTGGGCAGTTCCTTGCCGCTGCCCGTAGCCTTGGGGCCAACGTCACGGTTGACTGGACGCGCCTTAAGGTCAACCGCCCAGAGCCGCGCACCGAGGAGCTACTTAATCCCTTCGTGGCCGACGATGATCGGGTCGAGGCGTTGCTAGACTATATGCGTCTACACCACAGCTAGAAGCACACGAGCCGCACCAGGGAGACAACGCACCACGTGGCAGCACACAACCCCGCGCCGAAACGGCATGATGAAGCCGTAGAAAGACTCACCAACCTCTCTTTCGCGCTACAGGGCGCCGCCAATTCCGGCGGTAGCCCGGATCGCACCGCCGCCTGGATTCGCAGTCACGTGGCAGGATACGGCGATAAATCAGACGAAGCCTTCGCCAAATCGCTGGCACGAGATATCGCAACCCTCCAGCGCGCCGGGGTGCCCATTGTTCATTCCGGCGGCGAAGACGGGGCGCGCTATCGCCTCGACGCGAGTAGCTACCAGCTGCCGCCGGTAGAATTTTCTCCTGAGGAGGCCATGGTTTTAGGCATCGCAGGGGGAGTGGGTACAACCGGAGGCCTGAGCGATTTCTCCTTGTCCGGTTGGACCAAGATTGCCGCCAGCGGCGCCTCGCGCAACCTCGCAGGCGCACCGGTATACACGGCGGTCAATGACATCACGCGACTTGCCCCGGAAATCATTACCTCGGTTCTCGCTGCGGTGCGCAATCAGCTCCGCATTACGTTTTCCTACCGTGCTAATCCGGCTACTGAGCCGGTACGCCGCGTCATGGATCCTTGGGGACTGGTCAACCGTGACAGTCACATCTATCTCGTGGGATTCGATGTGGACCGAAACGCCCCGCGCGTCTTTCGCGCCCTCCGCGTTTCTGACATCAAACGCTCACGCGACACTGCGGAGCACACCAGCCCAACTGAAGACCTGCAGGTGTTGGTAGAGCGTGCACTGCAGCGAGGAGAAAAGGTTAATGCGCGCCTCGTCATCCCAGAGGGGCAGGCGCGCGAGCTTTTAGATGCCGGCGAGCAACAAGCCGATGGCACGGTGTTGCTGCATAAGGTGGATAAGGACTGGCTCGTACGCACCGCGGCCGGGTATGCGCCGGAAGTACAAGTGATAGAACCAGCCGAGGTGCGCCAGGAGGTCATTTCCCTTTTGCGCAGGGCAGCACATCCGCAGGAAGGACGCTAGTCATGGCTGATGGATCGCAGAAGCTCCAGGCGCTCGTGCGCTCTTTGAACCTGATTCCGTACTTTAAAAATCATCCCGACAAGACGCCTATGGAAGCGGCCAAGGATTTAGGCATGGATCCCGGCGAGCTGAAGGAAGCTCTCGATCGCCTCTTTTGCTCCGGCACGGGGCGCAATACCGAGGACCTCATCGATCTCTCCTTCAGCTATCGCGATGGGGTAACCATCCATAATGATCAAGGCTTAAGCCAGGCACTACGGCTAACCCCGACTGAAGCAGGCGCCTTGCTCCTCACCCTGGAGTCTTTGCAGGCGATGCCCGGGCTAATCGACGCCCATGCGGTCGAATCCGCCGCCGCTAAGCTGCGCGGCATCATGGATGAAAAGACAGTCGCCATCTATGAGTCGTTGTCTACTCCAGCCCCTGAAGAGACTGATATCCAGGCGCTTTTGACCCAGGCAGTCAATGAGAGAAAGCGGGTACGGCTGCGTTACTGGAGCGCTTCTTCAAATGCTGAATCCGAGAGGGTGGTGGATCCAGCCCGTATTTTCATCGTCGATTCCGAGCCCTACTTGGCCGCTTGGGAGGAAGCAAAGCAAGCGCATCGCACTTTCCGCATCGACCGCATTAGTAAGGCTCGTATCGTGGAGGAAAAATCCCAGCCGCACCTGAAAGACCTCGACTTTGATGCCTCTTCACCCTTTAATTTGGGCGATGGGGACACCGTGCAACTAGCAATTAACCAAGAATTCACGTGGCTAGCTGAGTATTACGATATGCGCTTGGGTGAAGACTTAGGAAATGGGGAAGTAGCTGCGACGATGCCAATGGGATCAGTAGATTGGCTTATTCGCTTTGCCCTTGGTCAAGCTGATAGGTTGCGGGTAGTGGCTCCTCAATCCGTGGTAAACCTCATTGCGGAGCGAGGAAACACCGCGTTGAGCGGCTATACTCAGTAGCCAGTTACTTGCCCGTTTACTGCGCCCGCCCGCCGGCAGATAAGTTGGCGGTGATGCTTCCCGGCATGCTGGTGCACTAGTTGAAAGAGGTTTCTCCATGAGCCTAGGACCTATGGAAATTGGCCTGATCGTACTCGTTATCGTGTTGCTTTTTGGCGCGAAGAAGTTGCCGGACTTGGCACGTTCTATGGGCCGTTCCATGCGCATCTTCAAGTCTGAAGTTAATGAGATGCAGTCCGAGGACACCCAGCGTTCTCAGGCGCAGGCACAGCTGAACCAGAAGCAGTCTGATGAGGAGTTCTGGAACCGCCCAGACATGCAACCGGGTCAGCAGAGCAACACCAATACTCAGCAGTAAACGCCCCTAACCTGTCGTCGCGCGAACACCCCTGCAGCGCGCGGATATGCCCCCGCAATCCGTGCAGTAGGGAAGTGTTCGCTTCTTTGCGTTGAAAGAGCCACACTGATGTCGTCACAGTCACAGCCTCTATCTCCCCAAAAAGCAAGCAAGAGCGTGAAGGGTAAGCTGCGCTTTTCGCGCAAGCAGAAGAACCCTACCGGGGAGATGACCTTGGTGGAGCACCTACAGGAGCTGCGCCGCCGCGTCATCATCGCCGTTTTGGCAGTCGTCGTCGGCGCCATCATTGGCTTCATTTGGTACCAACGAGCGCCATTCGGGCTGTCTCCGTTGGGCGAAATTCTACGAGAGCCGTATTGTGCGCTGCCCCCAGATAAGCGCGCCTCCTTCAGTGCGGACGGCGAGTGCCGACTACTGGCCACCAGCCCGTTTGAAATGCTCCTGTTGCGCCTAAAAGTAGGTGCCTTGGCTGGCACCGTATTGTCTTCTCCGGTGTGGCTGTATCAGGTCTGGGCCTTCATTGTGCCTGGTCTCCATAAGAACGAGCGCCGCTACACGTTAAGCTTTCTTACGGCCGCAGTGAGCCTATTCGTTGCCGGTGCCGTTCTTGCCTACTTTATTTTGTCCGTGGGCTTGGAATTCCTCATGGGCATCGGTGTCGAGTACCAAACTGCTGCCCTGACAGGTGAACGCTATTTCTATTTCCTCTTGGCCCTGCTGCTTATCTTCGGCATTAGCTTTGAAATTCCTCTGCTTATCGTGTCACTCAACCTCTTAGGCGTGCTCGAATACGTGCATGTCAAGGATAAGCGGCGGATCATTATTGTTGTCGTGATGATTTTCGCTGCCATTATCACCCCAGGCCAAGAGCCTTTTTCGATGTTGGTTCTTGCCGGCTCGTTGATATTTCTCTTGGAGCTTGCATTCCAGTTCTGCCGCATCCACGATAAGCGCATGCAGCGCGAACGCCCCGAGTGGATGGATCTCGATGATGAGACTGCTTCGCCGCTTGCCGCTGGACCAGGAGCCATAGGCGGGCCAACCCCTGTCGAGGCGCCGAGCAGAGTAAACCCTTCACCGGGCCCCTCTCAGCCCGTTTCACAGCCAGTACAACAGGCACAGCAGCAGCCGCAGCAGACATGGAGCACTGGTGCCAGTGGGACTTCGTCGACCAGCGGCGGCTTTTTCGACGATGTCCTCTAGGCACGGGTAGCCTGGGGAGTCATGACTGAAACTCATCTGGATTCTTTTACCGCAGCCCTGCCATACCCGTTGGATGAGTTCCAGGTAAAGGGCTGCCAGGCCGTGGAAGACGGTCATGGCGTACTGGTCTGCGCGCCGACCGGCGCCGGCAAAACCATCGTGGGCGAATTTGCTGTCTCTTTGGCGCTGAGCCGGGGAACCAAGTGCTTTTATACGACGCCAATTAAAGCCTTGAGCAACCAGAAGTACCACGACTTGGTGGAAGAGCATGGTGAAGAGGCCGTAGGCCTGCTCACCGGTGACGTATCGATCAACTCTGATGCAGAGATTGTCGTCATGACCACCGAGGTGCTGCGCAATATGATTTACGCAGAATCCGCGGCCCTCGATCGCTTGACCCACGTGGTCATGGATGAGATCCACTTTTTGGCCGATGCTTCCCGCGGTGCTGTGTGGGAAGAGGTCATTCTCAACCTCGCGGATCATGTCTCCATCATTGGCCTATCTGCTACCGTGTCCAATTCGGAAGAATTCGGCGATTGGCTTTCTACCGTGCGCGGCGATACCACCGTCATCGTCTCCGAACACCGCCCAGTTCCGCTCGACCAATGGATGATGCTGGGGCGCAAGATTTATCCGCTCTTCGAGCCAGAATCTGGCGGCCAGGTCAACGCCGAGCTAGAGCGTAGGATCCAGCGCCTCGAAGCCGGCGATACGGACGATGGTCGCGCGGACTATAAGTCCAGCAAAGGTTTTCGCGCCCGCGCCCGTCACAAGGGCGGCGGACGCAGCGAATTCCACGGTAAGGGAAGGGGACGCTCCGGCGCCGCCCGGCAGCAGGATCGCTATCGCCCCTTGGGCCGCCCAGAGGTATTGAAGGTATTGCAATCGCAGGACATGCTTCCGGCGATCACCTTCATCTTCTCCCGTGCAGGCTGCGATGGCGCTCTCTATCAGTGCCTGCGCAGCCGCATGGTGCTTACCTCCCAAGAGGAAGCACAGCAGATTAAAGACATTGTCGATGCGGGTGTGGAAGGTATCCCTGAAGAAGATCTGCAGGTCCTAGACTTTAAGCGCTGGCGCGAAGCCCTGTCGCGTGGCTTTGCCGCACACCATGCGGGCATGCTGCCCGCGTTCCGGCACATCGTGGAAGACCTATTCGTACGCGGCCTCGTCCGTGCCGTGTTCGCTACTGAAACGCTTGCTCTCGGCATCAATATGCCGGCGCGCACCGTGGTGCTAGAAAAGCTCATCAAGTTCAATGGTGAGGTGCACGTCGATCTCACCCCAGGCCAGTACACGCAGCTGACTGGCCGGGCAGGACGCCGTGGCATCGATACCTTGGGCAATGCAGTAGTGCAATGGGCCCCCGCCATGGATCCGCGTCAAGTAGCTGGCCTTGCTTCTACCCGTACGTATCCTCTCATTTCCACTTTTGCACCGGGCTACAATATGGCGATCAATTTGCTGGGCATGCTTGGTTTCGAGGAATCTCTCCGCCTTTTGGAAAAGTCCTTCGCACAGTTCCAAGCCGATGGCTCCGTCGTGGAGGAAACTCGCGAGATTGAACGCGCCGAGCATCGCGTGCGAGAACTGCGCAACCAGCTCGATGATGCCGTGGCGTCGCTTGCACCACCTGCTAAAGACGGGGAAGATCCCGCCGAGGTTCTCATGGACTATGTCCGCCTGCGCCGCGAGCTCACGGTTGAGGAAAAGCAATCAAAGATCGATAGTGCCAACCAGCGCAACCAAGAGGTGATTGCGGTACTGGGACGCCTGCAGCTGGGCGATGTTATTGCCATGCCCGGCAAGAAGCGTCCAATTCTCGCCGCGGTTGTTACTCCCGCTAACCAAACCGCGGATCCCCGCCCGTGGATTACCACTGAGTCCGGGTGGTCGGGACGTATCGATGCAGCCGGAATCAATAACCCACCGATCCAAGTCGGTAGCATCAAGATCCCCAAGCCGGTGCGCAAGAATCCGCGCCGCAATACCCGATATGTGCAGGATGTCTTGCACCGCGAACACTTTGACCGTCCTAAGCGCATGAAGTCGCACACCCGCGCCCGGCCTAATAAGCGAGTGGGGCAGTTGCGCGACGCACTGCGTGGTCATCCAGCTCACGATTGGCCGGCTACTGACCGCGAACAGCTGGCGGGCCTGGCGCAAAAGCTTGCACGGCGCGAGCGTGATCGGGACAAGCTGCAATCCAAGGTCAATAAGGCTACGGATACCTTGGGCCGCACCTTCGAGCGCATTGTGGATCTCCTCGCTGAGATGGACTACGTCGAGTTCACCGGGGCTGGCGCGGACCGCACGCCGGTCGTCACCGAAGAAGGCGAACGCCTTGCCAAAATTCACAGCGAATCCGATCTGCTCGTCGCCCAATGCCTCAAGCGCGGAATTTGGGATGAACTCGATCCCGCTGAGCTTGCCGGCGTTGCCTCCCTGTGCTGTTTCGAAAACCGCAAGGCCACCAGTGGGCAACCGGAAGCCGCCACCGAGCGCATGGCTGACGCTATGAATGCCACGTGGCGCGTGTACACCGAACTTACCGCTGATGAGCAGCGCCATCGGCTGCCGCCCACCCGTGAACCAGAGGCCGGATTCGCTTTGGCTGTACACCAATGGGCGGCCGGGGCGCCCTTGGGCTACTGCATGGCTGCGGCCAATGAAGCCGGGGCCGAACTCACCCCGGGTGATTTTGTCCGTTGGTGCCGCCAAGTCATCGACCTGCTGCAACAAGTGGCTAAAACGGGGTACGACGGCGAAATGCAACGCAACGCCCGCCGAGCCATCGACGCGATTCAGCGCGGTGTCGTAGCCATTGGCGCCTAATATCCGCGGCGCGGACGAGTAGACTCTGGGGCATGACTGATACTCAGACTTTTTCCGCTGATGTCTACGCCCAGCGTCTGCACGCCGCACAAAAGGCGGCTGCAGACAAGGGCATCGATCTGCTCCTCATTGGTACGGGACCAGACTTTGCCTACCTCACCGGCTCCTGGGTCTCTTCCCACGAACGTTTGACGGTCTTGGTTGTGCCGCAGCAGGGCAATGCATGGATCGCCGCGCCCAATACCGATATCACCGATATCAAGGCTGCTCCAGTAGGTGAGCTGGATGTAGAGTTGCGTGGCTGGAATGACGGAGAAAATCCTTATGAGTTTGCACTGCGTGGCGCAGGCGACGGACTAGGCAAGGTAGCGCTGGGACAGTCGCTGACTGCAGACCACGTGCTGCGTTTCCAAGCGCTGCTTCCACACGCCAGCTATGAACTGGCCACTTACGCGCTGGCCGAACTCTTTACCCGCAAGGATGAGGCTGAGATTGCTGAGCTGCGCAAGGCTGGCCATGCCATCGACGCAGTCCACGCGCAAGTTCCACAGCTTTTGCAGGCCGGCCGCACCGAAGCCGAGGTGGCCCACGAACTGGAAAAGCTCATCCTGCAGGAGCACTCTGTTATCGATTTCGTCATCGTCGGATCGGGCCCGAATGGCGCCAACCCGCACCATAGCTTTTCGGATCGCGTGTTGGCTGAAGGTGAGCCGGTGGTCGTCGATATCGGAGGCACTCTGCCTTCCGGCTACCACTCCGATTGCACCCGCACCTACGTAGTGGGCGGGGATATGTCCACGGCCCCGCAGGATTTCCAGGATGCCTATGCCGTGCTTGCCGACGCCCAAGCTGCCGCCCGCGCCGCAGCCCACCCCGGCAGCACCGCCGCAGACATCGATGCCATCACCCGCCAGGCGATCTCGGCAGCCGGTTGGGGCGACTACTTTGTCCACCGCACCGGACATGGCATCGGCCTGTCCACGCACGAGGAGCCTTTCATCATGGAAGGCAACGATCTCGCCTTGGAAGAGGGCATGGCCTTTTCCATTGAGCCGGGTATTTACTTGGAAGGCAAGTGGGGCATGCGCTTGGAAGACATCGTGGTGCTGACCAACGATGGCTACGAGTCCCTCAACCAAGCTCCGCGTGACGTCCGTTAATGGCTGGCGTACTAATTCTGGGTGGCCGTAGCGATATCGGCGGAGAAATCGCTAGGAGAGTAGCCCCAGGCCAAGACATTGTGCTCGCCGCTCGTGGCACCCACGGTATGGAAGGCGTGGAAGGCCGGCTCCGGGCGGCGGGTGCGCGCAGCGTCCATCTGCTTGATTTCGACGCCGCAGATTTTCCGTCCCACACCGGTGTGGTTGAGCGTGCCATAGAGCTGGCAGGCCCCCTTGAGCTTGCTGTCGTCGCCTTTGGCATCTTGGGCGATCAGCAGCGGGCGGAACGCGATGCTTCCCACGCGGTCGACATCGCCACAATCGATTATGCCGCGCAGATTTCACTGCTTACACTCGTTTCCCAGCGTATGCACCGCGGCCATATCGTCGCCTTTTCCTCGATAGCAGGCTGGCGGGCCCGCCGGGCAAACTACGTGTACGGGTCTACCAAGGCCGGTCTTGATGCCTTCTGTCAGGGGCTGGCGGACAAGCTGCACGGCAGCCAGGTAGGCCTTATTACCGCGCGCCCTGGCTTTGTCATCGGCAGCATGACCGAAGGAATGAAGCCGGCCCCGCTTTCTGTACGACCAGCAGATGTGGCCGAGGCAGTTGTCGGCTGCATTGACCGCGATGCACGGCGCGGTAAGCCGCGTTCGCGCACCGTGTGGATTCCTCGGGCTCTGCAGGGCCTCGCGTGGGTCATGCGGCTTGTACCGCGCCCAATATGGCGGCACATGCCGCGCTAGATTCTGCGTTCTTTTTAGTCTGCGCGCAGCAGGGGAGAATTGATGTCGAAGATAAAACCGCGCGGGGCGAGTACGCGCAGTACCACTTCGGCGTCACCCTCGGCAATATTGTGAAAGACTAATCCGCCCCATGGGGTGACGGTGATGTCTACCTCTAACTGGCCGATGAGCTGCGCAAACTCGGCAGGGATGGCGCCGCGGTGCACGCCCGCGCCGAGGTCAACTACGCCCGCAGGCAAATGATCATCTAACCAGCCGATGGGGCCTGGTTCTGCCAGGTCGGAGGCACTATGCTCTAGGGATTCGGCGCCTTGGAGTGCCTCCTCATAGTGGTGGGCAGCAGCCTGTGGAGTCAGTGGGGCAGAGGGGGCGTCGCCAAGCGGGGAACGCTCAAGGCGCAGGGCACCGTCCCCGTCGATGCTAAGGCTGACTGCGGCTGCGCCGGTCGGTACGTCGTCGTGGGCGATAACTGCCAGTCCGGGACCGCTTTCCGCCGTACCCAGCTCAGCCGCGATGTCCTGGGCCGTTTGCTTGGCCGCCGGCGACAAAGGCGAAGCCAGCACCGGCATCGCCGTGGCACGCAAGTGCAACTGCTGGAGCTCCTGGTTGAGTGCCTCCGCATCCTTAATGCCGCGCAGCTCGATTGCGGAGAACCGGTCGATGTAGACATACCCATCCGCAACAGCACTGGCGCACTGCGCCAAAGTGACCCAATCCTGGGCGTGGGTGCTGCCGCCGGCAACGTGGATGCGGATGCACGTGCCGTACTGGGGGTCTTCAAAAAGCGCAGGAGTAAACATGCGCACTAGTCTAACCTGCCGCGGTTGCACCTTCGCGCATGAGTGTTGCCAGCACTTTATCAGTCTGCCTCGTTAGACTGAGGCCATGCCGTTTATGTATTTTGCTCTCTACATGGTCGCAGAGACCCTGACTTTTTGGGCCGTCTCAAAATGGATCGGCGTTGGCTGGGCGCTTATCGCACTCTTTGTCACCATGTTCTTCGGAATGTCCATCGCTGGCATTGAAGTGCGCCGCTTGATGGGAAAGCAGGTCGAACGCACAGGGGACGGGACATACGTCGTTCACGCCGGCAATGTGGGCAAGACCGCCAGCAATGTGGGCCTTACCTTGGTAGGCGGCATGTTGCTTTCTTTGCCGGGCTTCTTGACGACGATCCTCGGAGCCCTCTTTATCTTCTCGCCGACCCGCGCCGTCTTGCGCACGGTGCTAGCGGCCTCCTTGTACCGCAAGATCGAAAACATGGGCGTTAAGATCTACGAGGCCACCCCAATGGCGCAGCAGCACGACTCTTATGGCGACTTTGGCTCCTTTGGTCGTGGCCAAGCAACACACAGTGGGCATCCCAGCACGCAGGATGCTGGCCCGCATGAGGTGTTGGATGAGGAAGAGATCCGCCGTTGGAGCGAGAACCTGGATCCAGATGACTTCGGACCCTCTGGTGGCGACTCCAAAGGCGGAAAGAGCTAGTGGTGCTAACTCTTGCCCGCCTCGTAGTGGCGGGCCTTTCCGGTCTGCTTACGTATGCCGCCATCGAGCCCCGTGGCTGGTGGTGGGCTGCCATTGTGGGCGTGGGCTTGCTGTACGCGAGCTTGCTGCCGTGGGGAACTAGGCACGTTACCGCCCGTGTGGGCGCGCTTCTTGCAGTCGCGCATTCGCTCGTGCTGTACCTGCTGACGCTGCCATGGATCGGCGAATTAGTGGGCAGTGGGCCATACATCGCTTTGGCTATATGGCTTTCGGTATACGCGATTCTACTGGGCATTGGCGGCGCGGCAGTAGCGCGGTGGAAATACGGTTTTATTGCCTTCCCGTTCTTCTACCTCGCGGTGGAGGTGTTGCGTTCTTCGGTACCTTTCGGCGGTTTTTCTTGGGTGAAATTGGCTTGGGGACAAATCGACGGACCGCTAGCCAACCTGGCTCCGTGGGGTGGAACCTCGCTCATTACCGCAGCCACGGTTCTGTGCGGTTGCGGTCTCGCTGCACTGCTGATTCAACGCGGATGGAAAGCCAAAAGCGCCGCATTCTTAGCAGCTATCCTTCCCCTTGCAAGCGCAACGGTGGCAGGTCTGGGAATCAACCGAGACGATTCCACTGTCGGGGAAGCAAAGGTTGCCGCTATCCAAGGAAACGTACCACGCATGGGCCTAGACTTTGCCGGGCAACGCCAAGCGGTCCTTAACAACCACGTGGCTGAGACAAAGAAGCTGGCCGCACGCGACAAGGACATTGACCTAGTCATCTGGCCCGAAAACTCCTCTGATATCAACCCATTCCGTGACGGCAAGGCAGCCTCGGCGATCAGTGGCGCCGTCGATGCGATAGACGCACCTGTTTTGGTTGGCACCGCTACGCGGGATGAGGTGGGAGCCCGCAACACAATGCAGGTCTTCGCTCCTGGTCATACGGTGGGAGACCATCACTATAAGAAGTACCTACAGCCTTTCGGCGAAACTATGCCCATGCGGGATTTCTTTGCCAAGTTTTCTGACTATGTGGACCTCGCCGGCGATTTTAAGCCCGGCGACGGCCCAGGTGTGGTCTCCATGGCGGGCGTGCCGGTTGGCGTGGCAACGTGCTACGAGGTCTCCTTCGATAGCGCCTTTAGGGAGTCGGTGAAAAATGGCGCAGAACTGCTAACTACTCCCACCAATAACGCCACCTTTGGCCATTCCGATATGACCTACCAGCAATTGGCCATGAGCCGATTGCGTGCAATAGAGACGGACCGAGCCGTGGTGGTGGCGGCGACTTCTGGAGTATCCGCCATCGTTCACCCAGATGGACACGTTAGCCAGTCCACGGAGATTTTTACGCCAGATGCCTTAGTAGAGCAGTTGCCCTTGCGTAGTGGCGAGACCTTTTCCGTCAGGTTTGGTTCGCCCCTGCAATGGCTCATGGTTATTATTGGAACAGTCTGCGCACTGGTAGCTTTGCGCACAAACCGCCTGCGACGCACCCCGCGCCGCCCCGGCACAGATACATACGTAGGAGCATAAACACTGTGAGCACGCTTGAATCCTCGACCTTGGTCATCATCCCGACCTATAACGAGATCGAAAATCTGCCTCTTATCACCGGACGCGTCCGCGCGGCAATCCCGGAGGTTCATATCCTTATCGTGGACGATAACTCTCCCGATGGAACTGGTGACAAGGCCGATGAGTTCGCAGCGCAAGATGACCACATCCACGTTCTTCACCGCGAGGGCAAAGGCGGCCTGCTAGGCGCTTATATCGCCGGCTTTGAATGGGGATTGGAGCGCGACTACCAAGTGCTGTGCGAGATGGATGCAGACGGCTCCCACGCCCCGGAACAGCTTCACCTGCTGTTAGAAGAGGTGGACAAGGGCGCGGACCTAGTTATCGGCTCCCGCTATATTCCGGGTGGCGAGACCGTCAACTGGCCAGCATCCCGCGAGTACCTGTCCCGCTTGGGCAATATCTACATTTCCGTCGCACTGGGCGCTGGCCTGTCCGATATGACCGCTGGTTACCGTGCGTTCCGCCGCGAACTGCTCGAGTCCATCGACTTTGATGAGCTGTCCAAGGCCGGCTACATCTTCCAGGTGGATTTGGCCTTCCGTGCTGTCAAGGCCGGCTTTGACGTCCGCGAAGTTCCCATTACCTTTACCGAGCGCGAATATGGCGAATCCAAGCTTGATGGGTCCTTCGTGAAGGATTCCTTGCTCGAGGTCACCAAGTGGGGCGTTGCTCATCGCGCTGAGCAGCTGCAGGACTTCGGTGGCGCCGTGTCCAAGTTGGTCAACCGTGAAGTCAAGGACGGCTCCATTCATGATCTAGGCGTTCAAGCCCGTAAGAGCGCCGGCTGGGTGTCTGACTTCGCCAGCGAGATCGGCCATCTGGCAAAGCACCAGATTGCGCAACTGAAGAAGTAGGCGCCACCACAACGCATAAGGCCCGTACCGTCCCTTAGCCAGACTAGGGAGGTACGGGCCTTATGCTACCGTAGAACTTTAAGAGTTCTTTTGCTGCTGCTCCTGCTGTTCCTTCAGGAGGCGGGCTGCGGAACGGCGGCGGGAGCGCAGGTGGTTAATGCGCTCTTCAAGCAGCTCATCGAGCTCCTCGATGGAGCGGCGCTCACGCAGCATATCCCAGTGGGTGCGTGGTGGCTTAGCGGGCTTAGACTCAACGCCTTCACCTTCTACCAGGTGGCCCAGCTTGCCGTTCTTGCACATCCATTCTTCAGGGATTTCAGCATCATTCGCGAAAGGCACCTCATAAATTTCGCCGTCTTCGGTGCGGTACTTCACCATCTGGCGCGGTGCGAGGTCGTGGTCGCGGTCGGTTTCGTAGCTGACTGCGCCCATACGGCTGCCACGGAGTACGCGATCTGCCATGCAACATCATCCTTTTCAAAGAGATCCCTGATTGAGTGCGAAGCAAAACTTCGCCTAAGAGCTACTAATTATAACGAACACCCACGCGTCTTTGTTCCCAGCCCGCCCAAAATGGACTAAAGTGTACCGGGTGATCCGTACAGCTAGTCGTGAACGCAACGTCGGTTCCTGCCAATGGTGTGGGAAGGACATTGACCAAGGCGGTAGGGGACGGCCACGGAAGTTTTGCAGCGCCTCCTGTAAGCAGCGTGCTTATGAGCAAAGAAATAACGTCAGTGGCACGGGGATTCCCGCCAATGCCGTCATCCTTACTCCAGAAAAGGCAGAGAGTTTGCGTGACGGACTTTTTGAACTACGTTGTTCCGCAGAAGATATCAATACCGCCGCGGAGGAAGGCGCTAGTGCGCAGGAGCTTGCCGGTTTGTGCGAAGAGCTTGTTGCCCTGGCGCGACGCCTAGAAGGACTTCGATAGAAGATGAAAAAGCTTTTTTATAACCGCAAGCTCGTCATCACCATCTTTGTGGTGCTGATTGTGTTGCTCACCGCCGTGGCCATTGGCCCGATGATGTATTCGCTTCTCAAGGGCGCCGGAGTAAAGACCGAACCAGTTTCCGCCGACGGCGCAAAGGCCGCATCAACGGAGCTCGATGGCACCTGGGAGGTAGCCAAGGGCCGTGCCAATAACCATACCTCGGTTGGTTTTACCTTTAATGAGGTTCTACCTGCGGAAAAGACCACCACATCGGGTTCAACCACGGAGGTAACCGGCCAGGCGGATATTTCTGATTCCACCCTTAAAACCGCCACGGTCACCGTTGATATGGATGAACTGACCACAGATAAAAAGGTACGTGATCAGAACATGAAGTCCAAGCTCTTTGAGACTCAGCTTTTCCCAGAGGCATCCTTTGAGCTGACTAAGCCGGCCTCGCTTGCCGACGTCCCGGATGACGGCTCCATTGGCACAGTCAAGCTCACCGGAGATCTGACTATCAAGGATGAAACGCACGAGATTTCCCAAGACTTCGACGTTCTTCGCGATCGCGATCAGATCGTCATCGGCGGCACCGTGCCAGTAAATCGCCTTGATTATGGCGTGGAGACCCCAGAGATGCTCGCCGCGAAGGTCGAGGAAAACGGCGAGGTAAATCTCCGCATTTCCTTCGAGAAGAACTAACGAGGGCTTAAGCCTGTGAATTCCCGTCAGATTATCCCGTTTATGTGGCTGCGCCTCATCGTCGTCATCGGCTTTACCATTTTCGTCGCCGTTCAACAGATGTGGGTCATTGTGGCCATCTCTGTCCTTTTGGCGCTGTTGACTATCTGGCAGCTGTGGAGCGCTTACCAGAACCGCTAATTAGACCTTCACGGCGTTGGGTGTACTTCCTCGATTAAAGTCAGTGTGACTTTATATAGTGGTGTAGTAAGTCCCGCCAGTAGGGCCTATTTTTCGCCCGATATCAGGTTTTCGGTCGCCGAGCGAAACACCGTCGCCAACGGTTGGCCCCGGAATAAAAAGTCACGAAAGGCAGATGGGGTCGGCTGCCGCAAATCCGAACTCCAATGAGCGGCAGCCGGAATCGATACCTGCGCCTGAGCCTGGCGGCCGGCGGCCAGCGGGTGGCGTGACAGAGACCGCGGGTCGTCGCCAAGCAAAGCGCCGTAATATCGCGTGGAGGTTTGACGAAGCTGAATCGGGGCCCAATAGATGGGCCGGGAAGATGTGTTAGCACCCAGGCGCGACTGAGGGTGACACATGAAGGTCCGCTAGATATCCGTAATTGTCCGATAATGTACATTATGTCATTTTAACCAGGGGTGGCATTCCCCCTTTTAGCTCCTGACTCCATACATCGATACCTGCACCTCGCTTCTGTCGTTCGCTCCTGACAACACGCGCCCGAATGAAGCTTCCCAGATGTGCCATTCCTTCACGACAATTGGGCTCTCGTCATTTCTCATACGGCGGATGACTTCTTTCTCGGCTAGGCCTCTCGTAGCACATGCGGCCTTAAGCTCTGGATCGAATTCAGCGTTCGACGGATCCGATCCCTGCGCGTGTCCACCGCTAAATACGATATAAACCACTTCCGGATGGTGTTCTACATCCAGTGGACCTTTCCACCCACGCAGGTGTGCCTCTTCAGTCCAACAGGTTACCCCTGAGCGGTCTACACATTGTCCCATCGCTTTTTCTTGAGCGCGCGTCAGCGCAACTCCTGCAAAAGACTCATCATATGAATCGTCATTCCGCGCAAACAATACGAAGAGCCGCGCGGTTCCTTTTCTTCTACTTCTTCGTATCCATGTCCACATCTTCTCACCCGGCTATCGGTTAGTTTTCAACCAAAATGCACACTAGCGCATATAACGGCCAAGCAGGTCTCTATCAGGAGCGATTCCAAGCCGGCGAACGTACCTCATCTCCACAGGGTGCGTAGAATCGACAACATGACGATTCAGCACGTAGTAGATAAGCCTTCCCGCGCAGCTCTCTTCCTCGTCCTTGAAATCAAGGACGGTGGCGAGCAGGCCACTCGCGATATGCTCACGGGGTTTGCCGGACTGTTTAAGTCCGTTAACTTCCGCTACAACGAAGGCGAGCTTTATACCGTAGTCGGCATTGGTGCTTCCATGTGGCCGCGTTTGACCAGCGCGCCTATGCCGGAACGCCTGAAGGAATTTGAGGCAATCGATGCCGCGCATAAGGCCCCGGCCACGCCGGGCGATATTCTTCTCCACTTCCGTGCGAATACCTATGACCTGTGCCATGAGATGGCCCGCCAGGTACTGGATCAGCTGGGCGATGCCGCCAGGGTTATCGATGAGACCCACGGCTTTAAGTACTTGGACCAGCGCGATTTACTAGGCTTTGTGGATGGCACCGCCAATCCCCTCGCCGAAGAGGCCTTAGATACCGTGCTGCTTGGCGACAACGGCGACTACCCTCGTGGCTCCTACGTCACCGTCCAAAAATATATCCACGACCTGGCCAAGTGGAACGAGCTGAGCACCGAGGAGCAAGAAGAGGTCATCGGCCGCACCAAGGCCGACGATATCGAGTTGGATGACGATACCAAGCCCACTAACTCGCACGTCGCCCTCAATGACCTAGAGGAAGATATTTACCGTGAGAACATGGTCTTCGGCTCTTTCGCCGCGGGTGAGATGGGCACTTACTTCATCGGCTATGCCAAGGACCCCGAAAACGTCATGGAACGCCTGCGCAATATGTTCATTGGCAAGCCGGAGGGAAACTACGACCGTATCTTGGACTTCTCCACCGCGCTTACTGGCACCAACTTCTTTGTGCCCAGTGCGGATCTGATGAAGAACTTCGACGAGCTGCCGCCGGCCTAAGGGCCGCCGGCCTAAGGGCCGCCCGCCTAACGCCGGCCCCCGCGGTTGCGGTGAGCCAACCCAAATTGCACCGAGTCAATCATCCCGAGCGTCATAAGGGCCTCACGGAGGGCAAATTGGAAGGTCCATAAGCGACGGAAGACTGGGTCGAACCCAGCGGCCGCTGCTTCTCGCAGGTGCCCGTCAAAAAAGGATCGCTGCTGACGCAGGGATTCCAAGTAATGGGTGCCTACGTGTGTTTCGGACACGATGCGCAGGTTAGAGTTCTTATCCACTAGCTGGTGCATCTCCGTGGTGCGCGGATAGTCCAACCCCGGCCACACATAGGCTCGCAAGGCCTGAAGCGAGGCCTTACCGGCCTCCGTCATCGACTCGGTCGCAACGATGGACTGGATTCCTGCCCGCCCATTAGGCGTCAAGAACCGGTCGACTGCGCGGATATATTCTTTGCGCTCGCTGGCGCTGAGTTGTTCTACCTTTTCTACAGTGACGATTGCGTCATAGTGCCCGTGCCATTGCTTAGGGTTCGGGACGACACCGGGAATGCGCTCGACATGGATGGAATCGTCTGCCCCCTCTAGTACGAGGGCCTCGCGCATGTGGCTCATTTGGTCCACATCACTGGTCAAAACGTCCACCGTAGCGCGTCGCTTAGTCGCCCGCATCGCTGGCTGCATTCCGGCAGCCGGGTACACCAACAGGTGGGTTCCGGCGCCGGTGCGGGTGCCGTCAAGCAGCCAATCCGCTGCGCGGCGCTGCGCATCTCCCAGGTCATCCCTGTCCACACTCGTGGGCTCACTCAGCGTCGTGACATCGACGAAGTGGCTCTTCGGCTCCTTGCGGCCGGCCTTGGGGCTATAGCTTTCCACCGTTTCCCTAATGGTGGTCGGTACGCCACTGGAAAAAATCCCACCTACATGGCTTAATCCATCGCCGGCATAGAGCCGAACCAATTCCAGTGGCAGCTCCCCTGGCTCCGACTTACCAGCACCAAGCATTTTGGACTTGGGGAGGTAGCCTGCTCCCAATAGGCGGCCGAGCACCTTTACCAGCTGCG
Source organism: Corynebacterium tuberculostearicum (assembly GCF_022347385.1). Classification (GTDB taxonomy): domain Bacteria; phylum Actinomycetota; class Actinomycetes; order Mycobacteriales; family Mycobacteriaceae; genus Corynebacterium; species Corynebacterium tuberculostearicum_M. The sequence continues at coordinate 51,726 of NZ_JAKRDT010000010.1, read as the reverse complement.
AGGAGGAAGTGACGGTCCACTCTCCTGCCATGTAGCTTTCCGCAAATCCCAACCAACCGCTAGCGGCAATGCGCTCAAACAAGGCATCATGCCCCACCTTGAGATCTGGTCCATCTTCGGCTTCGAGGTCCAGTTCTAGACCGGCATCATCGCAGGCCTTGGCAAATTCAGCCTCTGCCCGGCGGGCTTTCATTCCAGGCCAACGAGGTGCGGGAACCGTAGCCACATTGGGCCAGGATTCTGCATCGATAGAGCTCAAATACTCAGGGCGGGTAAAAGACATAATGCCAGGTGCGCTCCTTGGTGGGCGGAGGAAGTCACTATCCGGAACAACCTTAGTCAGCTTTGTGCGCACCCCGGTTTAGGCGCTCCGCACAGCCGCGCCGGTTCTTCCCACGGAATCCGCAACGCAGGGGCGGAAGTTTATCAGTCATTAAGTATGCGCGTTCTGTTTGAAGTGTTTAGACTGTACAGGTACAAAACATTAGCTTTCTTAAGGAAGGTCGCATTAAATCCATGACTGATACCCCTTATCGCCCCAACGGTGGCCGCCACCACGTCGTCGTGGTTGGCGCCGGCTTCGGTGGTCTCAACACCGTTCAGAAGCTGAAGAACGCCGATGTGGAAATCACCCTCATCGATAAGAAGAACCACCACCTGTTCCAGCCGATGCTGTACCAGGTAGCAACCGGCATGATTTCCGCCGGTGAGGTTGCCCCTTCCACCCGCCAGCTGCTGCGCGATCAGGACAACGTCCACTTCGTCAACGCTGAGGTAACTGATATCAATCTGGCGGACCAGACGGTGACCGCCGAGCAGGACGAGTTCTCCCGCACCTATGCTTATGACTCCCTGGTTGTCGCCGCGGGTTCCGGTCAGTCCTACTTTGGCAACGACCACTTCGCCGAGTTCGCCCCCGGCATGAAGACCTTGGACGATGCCCTGGAGCTGCGTTCTCGCATCATCTCGGCCTTTGAAAAGGCTGAGCTTACTGACGACCCCGCAGAACGCGAGCGCCTGCTCACTTTCATCATCGTTGGTGCCGGCCCAACCGGCGTTGAGCTCACCGGCCAGATTGCCGAATTGGCAAACCGTACCCTCAACGATGTCTACTCCAACTACGGCACTACCTCCGCCAAGATCTACCTGCTCGATGGCGCCCCACAGGTACTGCCACCATTTGGCAAGCGCCTGGGCCGCAAGGCGCAGCGCACCTTGGAAAAGGAAGGCGTACAGGTTCACCTCAACGCCATGGTGACTGATGTAACCGCAGATACCGTCACCTACAAGGACATGAAGACCGAGGAGGAGACCACCCTGACAGGTGCTACCAAGATCTGGTCGGCTGGTGTGGCCGCTTCCCCACTGGGCAAGATGGTTGCAGAGCAGGCTGGCGTCGAGGCAGACCGCGCAGGTCGCGTCTCCGTCAACGAGGACCTGACCGTGGGCGAGCACAACAACGTCTACATGATCGGTGACATGATCTCCCTCAACCGCCTGCCGGGTCTGGCACAGGTTGCTATCCAGGGTGGCGCGCACGTCGCAAAGCTCATCCAGGCCAAGGTGGACGAGGAATCTACCGCAAATGAGAAGGAAGCCTTCGACTACTTTGACAAGGGCTCCATGGCCATCGTCAAGCGCTTCAACGCCGTCGTTAAGCTGGGCAAGACCGAGTTCGGTGGCTTTGCAGGCTGGGTTGCATGGCTCGGCCTGCACCTGACCTACGTCATTGGTCTGCGCAGCCGCTTGGCCGTGCTGGTTAACTGGGCAACCAATATCCTTTCCCGCGATCGCGGCAACCTGGAGATCACCACCCAGCAGCGCATCGCACGCAACATCATTAACAAGAACGAGAAGTAGTACCTCCTCGCTCGCATCGCCGCCCCACCTGCTGCAAAGCAGGCTCTGGGCGGCGATTTTTATTTTCCTCGGCTACCTGCTGCTAGCGCCGGCGATTCCACTACTGGGGAGCCCGGACATCGATTTTCGCACATAGTTTCCGTGACCTTTGTTAGGCTGAGACACGCAACATGGGGTGCCGCACGCGGTGCGGCTGAGAAATACCCATCGAACCTGCACTCAGTTAGAACTAGCGAAGGGATAGTTGTGGATTATGCTTTTCTGCGCGCACACGACGCTGTGCGCGAGTCCACGCCGCTTATTCAATGTTTGACCAATAAGGTCGTCAGCAACGTCACCGCCAATGCCCTGCTGGCCATCGGGGCTAGCCCGGCGATGGTCGATACGCCGGAGGAATCGCGCGAATTCGCCCAAGTAGCCAGCGGCGTACTCATCAATTGCGGCACGCCCAGCTCAGAGCAATACGGCGGCATGCGCGAGGCTATCGCTGGGGCGAACTCCGCCCACACCCCCTGGGTACTCGATCCGGTAGGCGCCGGCGGACTGAGCCACCGCACCGAATTCATGCGCGAGGTGCTGCCACTCGGCCCGGGCGCAATTCGTGGCAACGCCTCAGAAATCATCGCCCTCGCAGGTACTGGGCAGGGCGGCCGTGGCGTCGAATCTACCGATGGCGTGGAAGCCGCCCTGGATTCGGCAGTAGCACTTTCCCGGGATACCGGAGCCGTCGTGGCCATTTCCGGCCCGCGGGACCTTATCGTCCACGTCGGCGATACAACCCGTGCCGTCTACCTCGAATCGGGACACCCGATGCTCCAAAACGTCATCGGTACTGGCTGTTCGCTTGGTGCTATCTGCGCCGCATATCTGGCCGCGTGGGAGGATCCTTTCGAAGCGATCATCGCCGCCCACGCGCACGTTGGCGCGGCAGGTAGCGTGGCCGCCGAAAAACACCACGCCCCCGGCTCCTTTGCCGTTGCTTGGCTGGATGCGCTCTACGATGTCCAGCCGGCGGACATCGAGGGCCTGGTCAAGCTCACTGACGTGGAGGGGATCTAGATGGCTATTGACTGGACGCTCTACCTGGTCACCGATCCAGATCTGGCTGGCGGGCGTGACAACGTGGTTTCCATCGTCCAGGAGGCTGTACGCGGCGGTGTTACCGTTGTCCAGCTCCGGGACAAGGAAGCTAGCGATGAACAGATTGAGCGCACGGCCCGCGAGCTGCTTGGCGTACTGGGCGATGTCCCGTTGTTCATCAATGACCGCGTAGAGGTGGCCGCAAAACTTGGCTGCCACCTGCACATTGGGCAGGATGATATGGCTTTTCGCGAGGCCCGAGAGAAGCTGGGTGAGGGCCAGCTTATTGGCTTATCCATCGGCAGTAGCGACGAGCTTGCTGCTATTGCGGACGATGCGCGCCCAGATGTCATTGGCATCGGGCCCGTGCATTCGACCGGAACGAAGAAAAACGCCCCGGCCGGCATGGGGCCGGCTGCGGCCGCAGCACTCGCCCACGCCGCACGTGAGCGTGGCATCGAATCCGTGGCCATCGGCGGAATCAAGACCCATAATGCGCACGAGCTGGCGGGCAGCGAGTTTGCCGGAATTTGCGTAGTCAGCGACATCATGGCGGCCGAGGATCCCGCAGCAGCCGCCGCCCACCTTAAGGAGGCTTTCCATGGCTAAAGGCATCTATCCCCGAGTACTGTCTATTGCCGGCACCGATCCCACTGGCGGAGCAGGCATTCAGGCCGATCTGAAATCCATCTCTGCCGCCGGCGGCTACGGCATGAGCGTCGTGACGGCGTTGGTGGCTCAAAACACCCAGGGTGTCCGCAGCGTCCACGTGCCACCGGTGGACTTTCTGCAGGAGCAGCTAGACTCCGTCATCGATGATGTGGAGATTGATGCGGTAAAGATTGGCATGCTTGCCGACGCCGCCATTACCGCCAAGGTCGCAGACTTCCTGCGCCGCCTGCCGGACGATGTTCCCGTGGTACTTGATCCGGTCATGGTGGCTACCAGTGGAGATCGCCTGCTGGAGAAGGAAGCAGAACAGGCCGTTCGCGATCTCTGCTCCCAGGTGGACCTCATCACTCCCAACTTGAAGGAATTGGCAGTCCTTACCCAGACGGACGAGGCGGGCGATCTTGAGCAGGCCATTGCCACGGCGAAGGAATGGGCGAAGAGTGCTGGTACCGCGGTCGTCGTCAAGGGCGGGCACCTCGATGCTGACATCGCCGACAATGCGGTGGTTAATGCGGATGGGGCTGTGCACCGCGTTGCTTCCAGCCGTGTGGACACGAAGAACACGCATGGAACTGGGTGTTCCCTTTCCTCTGCCCTAGCCACCCGCCTGGGAGCCGGCGATAGTCCCGCGGCAGCTCTGGTTTGGTCCACTCAGTGGCTGCATGAGGCCATTGCCCATGCGGATGCGCTTCACGTGGGCAAGGGACACGGCCCCGTGGACCACCTGCATCGCTCGCAGCGCCTTATGCAGGCGGCGTCTACCCTGCCCCGGCCGTATTTATCCGGCAGTTTGGAAGAACCGGAAAACGTTGACCAGCCGCGCGTTTCCGCGGCCGGCCCGCACACGCAACGCCTGTGGAACCTAGCCGGGGATCACTGGGAGGCCATCAAGGATCTGCCCTTTATTCGGGCCTTGGGCACGGGAGCGTTGGAAAAGGATGCCTTTGGCTTCTACCTCGACCAAGATGCTCAGTACCTGAATGCCTACTCCAAGGCGTTGGCTCGCCTCGCCAGCCAAGCCCCAGAAGCGGCACAGCAACTGCATTGGGCTGAGGGAGCGCATGATTGCTTGGCAGTGGAGGCCGAGCTGCACCGCGGCTGGCTCGAGAGCGATATCACGACTGCAGCCTCCCGGGTAACTAGCGCCTATACGGATTTCCTCATCCGCTCGACGCATACGGATGACTACGTAGTGGGCGCTGCGGCGGTACTGCCCTGCTACTGGCTATATGCAGAGGTAGGCCTCCACCTCGCAGAATTTGATTCCCCCGAACACCCCTATCACTCATGGCTCTCCATGTACGGCGGCGAGGACTTCCTCAACGGGGTTCGCACTAGCCTCGACATCGTCGAACAAGCCCTCGCCGGGGCGGATGAGCGCACCCGCCTGCGGGCCGAGCGCGCCTATATTACCGCCAGCCACCATGAGGTTGACTTCTTCGACCAAGCCGATAGGCGCTTTTAGGCCAGCAAGTCCGACCCAGGGCGCGAAAGAACGGCGACGAGGAAGGTGGAATGCTCCGAGAAGAGCTTCATGTCCCACGAGGAGAAAGTGAAGTCGACTCGGTAGCCCACCTTCTGCGCCATGTCGAGGAAATCAGCAAATTCCCACCCACGGCCCTCGCCAAAGCCGGTGACGAGGCGACCACCGGGCTTGAGGGAATCATAGATATTGCGCAGCGCGGGCTCGCGGCCGTCCTTTGCTAGAAAGCCCATGACATTGCCTGCGGACACGGCGATATCAAAGGGGCCTTCGGGCACCTCTTCCTCGCACAGATCTCCCACGAACCATTGCCCCTCTGGGAAATCGTGCTCTGCGTGCTCGATGAGAATGGGGTCTACGTCGACGCCCACAACGCTGTGGCCACGGCGAAGCAGCTCGCCGCCGACGCGGCCGGTGCCACAGCCGGCATCGAGGATGGTGGAGTTGCGTTCCACCATGGCGTCGATAAGCCGGGCCTCGCCGTTGATGTCTTTACCCTGTGCGGCCAGCACCTTCCATTTGCGAGCAAAGTTATGGGAGTGCTCGGGATTAGCGTCGGTTACTTCTTTCCACGTAGGCATAGATTCGATTATATTACCCGCCTTCGGTGTAAGATTTACCCGCTGCGTAAAATCGCCGCCTGCCCATTGGGAAAATATCCGCACTACCGCGCAAAGGAGGCTGAAAAGATGCCATCCGTACCTTCACCCTTTAGGGGCCGCAAGAAACCCGAGCCTCCTAGTAAGCCTACTTCCCTGCCGGTACCACCAGAGCGCGCCATCGAACATTGCCGCGTCTTTGTGGATGGCGAGGCGCTTCCTGGAGAGTATTCCACCAGCTCCGCGCTGGAAGCCATTGAGGAGTACGGCCGCGGATTTATTTGGGTGGGCCTGCACGAGCCCTATGAATCCCAGATGACCAAGGTGGCCTCCCAGTTTGGGATCCACGAACTTATCGTGGAAGACGCCGTTATGGCCCATCAACGCCCTAAGCTCGAGCGCTACGATGATCAGCTCTTCGTGGTCGCACGATCCGTGAACTACCGCGATCATGATGAGGTCACGGATAAGCGCCAGATCATTTCCACCGGTGAGATCCAGATGATCATGGGCTCCAACTTCATCATCACCGTCCGCCACGGCGCAAAGCTGCCCAACCTGGCTTATACGGTAGAAGATGAGCAGGACTTGGTAGAGCTTGGCCCAGTGGCCATGGCCTGGAAGATCCTGGATATGATGGTGGACCGCTACTCGGAGATTTCCCGCCTCATTAGCATCGAGGTCGATGAGCTAGAAGAAGAAATCTTCACCCCTAACCTCAAGTTTGATGTGGACCGCATCTACATGTTCAAGCGTGAGGTGCTGGAGATGAAGCATGCCATTGACCCGCTCTCGGTGGCACTGAAATCCATGGTCTCTGACCACAAGGATTTAATTTCCAAGCAATTGCGCTCCTACCTGCGCGACGTCAACGACCATGAGCTCGTGGTCAAGGACCAAGTATCCAGCTTCGATGAGCGCCTTACCTCGCTTATCGACGCCTCCGTGGCCAAGGTAACGATGCAACAGAACTCGGATATGCGCACCATTTCCGCGGTCGTTGGTATGTGGGCCGCGCCTACCCTGGTGGCGGGTATCTACGGTATGAACTTCGACATTATGCCGGAGCTGCACTGGGCGCTGGGATACCCCACGGCGATTATCATTATGATCTTGGTCGTTGTGGGCCTGTGGGCTTGGTTCCGAAAGAACCACTGGCTCTAATCCCTCCGGTACGCTCGTGCATTATGAGCGATATCACTGTTTACGGCGCTACCGGGCTGGTCGGCCAATTGGTGGCGCGCTACCTTGCCTCGATTAACGCGCCCTCTGTGACTCTGGCCGGCCGGAACCGACCGGTGTTAGCCGCGCTGCGCGATGAACTCAATCCGCACTGGGACATCGCCATCGCCGCCGCCGATGATGCCGCCGCTGTGGAGCGCATGGTGGAAGGTACCAAGGTGCTAATCACCGTGGTCGGCCCCTACAGCCTGTATGGTGGCCACGTCGTTGCCGCTTGCGCGCGCCATGGTGTGGACTATGTTGACCTCTGCGGTGAGGTTCCCTTTATTCGCCGGAGCATCGACTCCCACCACGCCACTGCCCAATCCACGGGTGCGCGCATCGTTCACTCCTGCGGCTTTGATTCCGTGCCCTCGGATATGGGCATGCTTAATCTCTATCAGGCGGCAGGAAAGCCGTTTGCACGGGTGCAGATGGTCGTCGACAAGCTCAAAGGGGGAATCTCACCGGGCACCATCGAGTCTTCCCTGCAGGTCTCGCATGCCGCGCACGCGGACAAAGAGGTAGCCCGTAACCTGCACAATCCTTACTCGCTGGACCCGGATCCCAAGGCCGGGCCACGCTTAGACGGCCTCCAGAAAGACTTCGAAATTAAAGAGGTCGACGGCGTGGGCTGGGTAGGACCGTTTTTTATGTCCATGTTCAATACCCGTGTGGTGCGCCGCTCTAACGCTCTGCTGGGGCGCGCGTGGGGAGCGCGCCTGTTTTACAAGGAAGCATGGTGGGCTGGCACCGGTCTTCCCGGTCGCGCCCGCGCCTATGGGCTGGCGCTCGCCACCAAGGTACTTTTTGATGGCACTCAGTCGCGCCTGCGCCCGCTGGTGGAAAAAATCCTGCCCAAACCCGGCCCTAAGGGCGCGCATTTCCAGGTCAGCCACCACGGCATTACCGAAGATGGCGAACGCTGGCGGGCAACTGTTTCTGCCGAGGGTGACCCAGGATATGAAGTCACCGCAATGATGCTGAGCCAGGCTGCTCTCTGCTTGCTCGATTCGCGCTCCGGTACTAGCCACGCAGGCGGCGTACTCACCCCGGCCACCGGACTTGGAAAGCCCTATCTGCAGCGGCTTTCCGCCCACGGCATGTCTTTTACCGCCGCTCGGGTGGACTAGCGCAGAATCATAGTGCGCAAGGTGGTGCGGGCGATAAGCTCGCGGCCTTGCCGCATCTCGACGCTCCACACGTGGGTGCGGCCGCCTAGCTGCACGGGCGTAGCCACGGCTTCTAACTCGCCCTTTCCTGTGGAGCAAATGAAGTCGCTGGAGTTATTGACGCCGACTGCGGGGGCGTCGGCAGCCGCAACGCTGGCAATGGAGGCCACGGTTTCTGCGATGGAGCAATACAACCCACCGTTGGCTACTCCCCAGGGTTGGTGATGCTCCGGCCGCACCTGCAGTTTCGCACGGGCCTCGCGCGGGCCCACGTGGGTGAACTGCAGTCCTAGCAATTCCGCAAGGCCGCCGTTTAAGGCGTTGAGAGACTCCAGTTCTTCTGCATTGAGCACTCGCGTGTGCGCGAGGTGGAGCAAGTCATTGAGTTTCTGCGTATCCGACATAGTCCACCAGCCTAGCCATTGATGCCAGCCTCGCATCCTAGTGACGTAGGATAGGCAGCATGATTGAAAAGAATGAACTTGCTCAGATTGGCGTCGTGGGATTGGCGGTCATGGGCTCTAATTTGGCCCGTAACTTTGCCCGCAACGGCAATACCGTAGCGGTGTATAACCGCAGCCCTGAAAAGACTCATGCGCTCATTAAGGCCCACGGTGAGGAAGGCAACTTCGTGCCCTCGGAAACCATCGAGGACTTTGTGGCTTCCTTGGAGCGCCCGCGCAAGGCAATCATCATGGTCAAGGCTGGCAAGGCCACCGATGCCGTCATCGATCAGCTGGCCGAGGCCATGGATGAGGGCGATATCATCATCGACGGCGGCAATGCTTTGTTCACTGACACCATTCGCCGCGAGAAGGACGTAGCCGCCCGCGGCAAGCACTTCGTCGGCGCCGGAATCTCCGGCGGCGAGGAGGGCGCGCTCAACGGTCCGGCCATCATGCCCGGCGGCCCCAAGGAGTCGTGGGAGACCCTCGGCCCGATTCTTGAGTCCATCGCTGCGAATGTGGACGGCACCCCGTGTGTAACCCACATTGGTCCAGACGGCGCCGGCCACTTTGTCAAGATGGTCCACAATGGCATCGAGTACGCCGATATGCAGGTCATCGGCGAGGCTTATCAGCTGCTGCGCTATGGCGCGGGCATGGAACCGGCCGAAATCGCAGAGGTATTCCGCGAATGGAATTCCGGCGACCTTGATTCCTACCTCATTGAAATCACCGCCGAGGTTCTGGCCCAAAAGGATCCGGAGACTGGCGCCCCGCTTGTCGACGTCATCGTGGACGCTGCCGGCCAGAAGGGCACCGGCCGCTGGACCGCCATCAACGGCCTAGAGCTCGGCGTTCCGATTACCGGTATTGCCGAATCCGTCTTCGCCCGCGCGCTGTCCTCCTCCACCGCGCAGCGCAGCGCCGCCCAAGAAGGCCAGCTTCCCGCCGGCACCATCAAGGCGCTGGACGTGGACAAGGCAGATTTCATCGAGGATGTGCGCCGCGCGCTCTACGCTGCCAAGCTCATTGCCTACTCCCAGGGCTTTGACGAGATTAAGGCTGGGTCCGAAGAATTCGGTTGGGACGTTGACCCGCGCGATCTAGCAACCATCTGGCGCGGCGGCTGCATCATCCGCGCCAAGTTCTTGGATCGCATCCGCGCAGCCTACGACAATAATGCGGACCTGCCCGCCCTCATTCTCGACCCCTACTTCAAGGGCGAGCTGGAAGACCTCATCGACCCTTGGCGCCGCGTGGTCGTCGCCGCTACCCAGCTGGGACTTCCGGCACCGGTCTTTGCGTCCTCCCTCTCTTACTACGACAGCCTGCGTGCCGAGCGCCTGCCGGCCGCTCTCATCCAGGGCCAGCGAGATTTCTTCGGCGCCCACACTTTCAAGCGCACCGACAAGCCGGGCACCTTCCACATTGAGTGGTCCGGTGACCGCAGCCTGACCCAGACCGACTAGATTCGCATTGACTTGATTGGGGCCCTTCGGGGCCCTTTCGCCTTTTCCAAGCAGGTCTTTCTCATGGAATGCGGCGATCCGCCGCGCTGCCGATAGGATGGGAAAGCGATGACTACCTTTGCCGATCTCGGCCTTCCCCAGCGCCTAGTACACGTTCTGCACAACGAAGGCATTACGGAACCGTTTCCTATTCAAAAAGCCGCGATTCCCGACGCCCTTGCAGGCAAAGACGTACTCGGCCGCGGCCCTACCGGGTCGGGTAAGACCTATACTTTTGGCTTGCCCATGCTCGCCCGCCTTGCCGGAACTGGTGCTTCCAAGCCTGCTCATCCCCGTGCGCTTATCCTCGCCCCGACCCGCGAGTTGGCTACTCAGATTCACCAGCGCCTTGACGAACCTGCGGCAACGCTGGGCTTAAGAGTGCTTGCCGTCGTGGGTGGGGTAAATATTAATCACCATATCCGCTCCCTCGCCCGCCCCGTTGATGTTCTTGTCGCTACCCCTGGCCGTGCCCAGGATCTAATTGATCAGGGCAAGCTGCATTTGGATGCGGTCCAGATCACTGCGCTGGATGAAGCCGACCAGATGGCCGATATGGGCTTTTTGCCCCAAGTACGCAAGCTTCTGCGCCTAACTCCGGTTCAAGGCCAGCGCTTGCTGTTTTCGGCGACGCTTGACGGCGACGTCAACAAACTGGTGGAGCAGTTCCTCCATGACCCAGTGGTCCACTCCACTGCCCCGGTGCAAGCTGCAGTGGATTCCATGTCCCATCACCTCTTTTTCGTCGGCGAGCGGACCGCCCGCAACGAGGTGGTGCTGCGCATTGCTGCCCGCCAAGGCAAAACCATCATGTTCATGCGTACGAAGCACGGCGTGGACAGGCAGGTCAAGAAATTGCGTCGCTCCGGCATCAACGCTTATCCATTGCATGGCGATAAAGGCCAAGGCGCGCGTACCCGCGCAATCGAAGGCTTCGCCGATGGCAGCATTCCAGTCTTGGTCGCCACCGATATTGCCGCCCGCGGTATCGATATTGCAGACGTTTCACTCGTTGTTCACGCCGACCCGCCCGCGGAGCACAAAGCCTATCTCCATCGCGCCGGCCGCACGGCACGCGGCGGTGCTGCGGGTACCGTGATCACTTTGGTCATGGATGAACAACGCAAAGAAGTAGACGCTCTAATTAAGAAAGCCGGGGTCACAGCTACGGAGCACGATATTTCTCACCGTGACAATCCTGCAGGTGCGCCGGTACTTAAGGAGATTACGGGTGCTCGCAAGCCCAATGGCCCTGCCCTTCCCCCGCCCGGGCAGGCCGTACCCCAGAAACCAGCGAAATCTGTCAAGAAATCCAATTTCCAACGCCGTCGCTCAGGCGGCAAAGTCGCCCGCCGCCGACGCCGCTAAGTCAAGGAGGTTAACTCTCATGCGTATCTTGAGCCCTGAGGAATGGAGCGCTCAACAGCATGAACACGAAAGGCAAGCCACCGACCGTTTGGAGCGCTTCCGGCATCCTGGCAGCTACCACCCTGTTTTCGATTTTCTCTTTGAGTACTACCCGGTACGCCCTTCTCACCTAAAGCGCTGGCACCCGGGTGTAGGAACTGCGCTGGCAGGCACTCCTCCGCATGCCGAATGGCGGGATTACCACGCCACCCCAGACGGCGTTACCGTCGACTTAGCCAGTTTTCTAGACCGTCGTGGTGACTCGGTTCGGTATATCTCTAATCTGCTTCGGCGTTCCGCTACCAATCCCGCTCACTTTGACTGCTTCGGTCTGCATGAATGGGCAATGGTCTACCACACGGATTCCCCGCGTCACTCGCTGCCCTTGCGGCTCGGTGCGGACGGCACCAACCAGGTTGTCGATGAGCACTCAATTAAGTGTTCTCACTACGATGCCTTCCGGTTCTTTACTCCTCCCGCTCGACCTCTTAACCTCACTGTCCTGCATCGTGAAGATCAGCCCGACAATGACCAGGCAGGCTGCGTACACGTCACGATGGATCTATATAAGTGGGCTTGGAAACTGGGACCGCTCGTTCCAGGCGAACTTTTCCTTGAGTGCCTGGATCTGGCGATTGAAGCGCGCATCCTTGACATGGAGGCGTCCCCTTATGACTGCCGTGATTGGGGACTTGGCGTCGTGCCCATCGAAACACCTGAGGGCAAGGCCGAATACGTCTCGAGGCAAAGAACGCTGGCGCACAAAGCTGAACCACTGCGAGAACGGCTTGTCGCTGTGATAGATCAGGCACTTGCCCCGCTAGAATGAGCCACTAACAACGGCAGTTTGCTTGGGAGGAAAACACCACATGGCACGGCATTCAAACGGGAAAAATAGCTTCGCAGTAGCGGGATGGGTTATTGCGGTGGCTATTATCGCGCTGCTGGCCATAATCGCCCTGGTGGCCTTCCTTTTACGCGGCGCGGGCAACGACGACGGCGAAGACTCCGCCGCACCCGCCGCAGTGGAAACCAGCACCGAGGCTGCAACGGAGACCAGCACGGCAGCTGCTTCCAGTACTTCCACGTCCGCTGCGCCTACGAGCTCTTCTTCCCCGAAGAGCTCCGCTCCAGCGACGAGTTCCGCAGCAGCTCCCAAGCCCGATGTGACGATGGCGGCAAATACGCTCCTGCTCTTGGATACCTCTACGGCCATGGCGCCGATGTACGGCCCTGTATCCGAAGCCTTGGGCACCACTGCTTCTGACCTAGCCGCAGACGGCGGGGCAGTCTCGTTGTGGAACTACTCCTCTCCTATCTCTGAAACCGCCACGGTTGGGTTCCGACAAAACCTGGGCTTTGGCGATGGCAACGCTGTATCCGGCACGCTCAGTGGCTTTGGAACTGGCGGTGTTCCGCAAACGCGCAGCGCAGTGGTAGCGGCAGTAGCCAATGCCGCCGACCAAGCTGCAGGCAGCGGCGATAAGGCACGCGTGCTCGTCGTAACTACTGGCACCGAGCAAGACATGGATGATGCTCAATTCACGTCCGCTCTTGAAGACGCCGCCTCCAAGGACGTTTCCCTCAGCGTCGTCCATGTCGGTGAAGGCAATGTCGATGCCGCACTGAAGTCCGCAGCCGATAGCTTCACTTCCGTTGACTCCGCCGATGAGACCCAGCTTTCGGGAGCAATCAACAAGGCCGCCGGCATTTAACAAGGAACCGATTTTTCCCCAGCACCGTACGAAGTCTCGTGCGGTGCTTTAATTTTTGCCCTCAAAAAGACTAGAGCTCTCATACACAGCCCACCCACGGGGCACTTCACCCGATTTAAGCTCAAGGCCGGCACGGGCTCTAAGGCAGAGCTCGACCTCGATACCGCGAGCCACGCAGCACGGAACAGGACGATCTTGCATGTTGTCATCGTGGCGATAGAGATCAAAAATCCACCCTTCTTCCCCGTGAGCTGGGAAGGAGGGTGGATTCTGTGTGGAGGATTTAAGAACTCTTGCGCTTGCGACGAGCAGCCAACTCGTCGAGGCCGACTACATTGTCTTCGGCAAAATCCTCGATGCGCTCCGAAGGGAAGGAAGAAATAGTGCCGGACAGTTCCTTCAAGATGCCCGGAACTGCGATGCCGAAGACGCCTTGACCGCCAGCGAGCAAGTCAATGACCTCATCGTTGGAACGGCATTCATAAACGGTGGTGCCATCGGAGACGAGGGTCAGCTTTGCCAAGTCATTCACACCACGATCACGCAGGGACTCAACTGCCAAACGGATATTCTGCAGGGAGATGCCGGTATCCAGCAGGCGCTTTACGATCTTGAGTACCAGTACGTCCTTGAAGGAGTACAGGCGCTGGGATCCGGAGCCGCGTGCCGTGCGGATGGAAGGGTTGACCAGGTTGGTGCGAGCCCAATAGTCCAGCTGGCGGTAGGTGATGCCGGCTACCTGGCACGCGATGGGAACGCGGTAGCCCACTTCTTCGTCAGGTCCGACGTCAAAAAGTGATTCCTGCACGTAGGTGGTTTCGGACTGGGAGTCCTCGTTAATGCTCACGTAATTACTCCAATGGGGTTTGTTGGAAGTTCTAAAGATCAATTAAAAGCCAAGCGCATACGCCCGTCAAGCGCTGCTTGCTCAACTGTCAAGTACAACTTTAGACTTCTCAAACCCCATTGTCACCATTAGTCACACGCGTGTCATTAACTTTTTTCGTCGTCATCCCCCGAAAGGAAATCCTTTTCGTCCATACCCAAAGACCTCATCATGGCTTCAAAATCTGCATCTGCCTGCGCATTTCCCGATGCCGAGGTCGAAAATTCGCTGTTTTCGCAGGTCTGCACATCATCGCCGGCGCCGGGGGTGGAAATTTCCAGGTCGAAGTACTCTTTCACATCCGCATCGCTGGCATAAACGGACACCTGGGCAAGGAGATCTGCTTCGGCTGAAATCGGGACGTTGAAATATTCGGACACTGCAAGTGCGTCGCTTAACCGAGAATCATAAACCTCTCCGTTCGGGGCCTTGATATCTACCATGAAGGTTCCCTGGTGGTAATTGGCAATTTCAATCGCCTCTACCCCGCCGGTTCCTTCCAACACCTCGCTGATCAGATCGTGTGAGGTGGGACGGTTTGGCTGGTGTCCGTCTAAAGCGGCAGCTAGTTGCATGCCTTCAATCGGGGAGATCCACACGGGAATCAACCGGTTCTCTTCCGGCCAGCGCAGCAAAGCGCACACATCGTCTTCGGGGCCGACCTGGTGGATACCGTGGAACTCTAGGGATACATCACTCATAACTACCACTCTCCCACAAAGACGGGAGCGCGTGTGTATTAGGAGTGGTATTCGTCGCGCAGATCCGACTTCACTAGAGTTGCGTGTAAGGACACCACGAGCGCGGTCATTTGCTGGGAGATTTCCTCCGCCTTCTGATGCGCGGTATCAGAGTTGGAGTGCGCCACGGGAGCTGCCGCCTGGGAGATCAGGTCTGCCTGCCGGCGGGCGTTATTGCGCAGGGACTTAAGTTCACGGGAGCCGAAACCAAATGCCTTAAGCGCCACTGCGGCAGAGACAATGGCTACGTCGTCGGTATTGAAAAAGCCGGCGGCATCCGGGCGGATGAGGCCATATTTAACCAAGGAGGCTACATCATCTTCGCTGGCACTAGCTTGGGTAGCTACCTCTACATCGGTCAGACGGGTGACCACAGGCGCCTTAAACTGCTGCGGCGAGAGCAGGGTTTCCGCATTTCCTGCGGAAACGATGGCGGTCACCTGGCCGGAATCCATGGCTTCTAGCTGCTCACGGATAACCTTCAGCGGCGTATAGTTATCGCGCTGAGTGGTGAGAATATACCGCAGCCGGTCCACGTCCTCTTGGGTGAACCGACGGTAGCCCGAGGCCGTGCGCTGTGGACTGATGAGCCCCTCAGATTCAAGGAAGCGAATCTTAGACACCGTGACGTCTGGGAATTGCTGATTCAACGTCTCCAAAACCACGCCAATGGACATGGTCTTAGGCTTCTTAGCTTTAGGGCTGGTGCGGCGTACTGCTGCTGCCGAAGAATCTGCTGCGCTCACTGTGTCTATCTCTTAGAGGGTATGAAAGTTCTTATCGTGCCAAAAGTAGACTACACCGCCCCTCCTAGTAAGGAAGCGCGGCTAGTCTACGTAAAAAATTAGCTCTGGTTAGCAATGAAAACCAAGCGGAACTTGCCAATCTGGATTTCGTCTCCCACCTCGAGCACCTGGGAGTTGCGGGGCTCGCGGTTAACGTAGGTTCCGTTCAGGGATCCCACATCAACTACCTCAAACTTGCCGTCATCATTCTTGCGAAACTCCGCGTGGCGGCGGGACACCGTAACGTCATCGAGGAAGATGTCTGCCTCAGGGTGGCGGCCGGCGGTAGTAGTCGCCTGATCCAGCAAGAAGCGGGCACCCGCGTTCGGGCCACGCTTTACCACGAGGAGGGCCTGACCTTCCGCCAAGTTGTCGGTGCCGGCAGCGGTAGCATCATTGCCATTCGCGCCGTTTTCCATCTCCTTGAGCAGGTCTGCGCGGAATACAGATGTGGTCTCTACCTGTGGTTCCGGGGTTCCGGTGTTCTCGCTCATTGTTACCTCCGGGGATTAGTTACGAGTTACTTATAACAATACTAGCGACTCACGTGAGTCCGTGGCCCCTTCGCGGGGAATAATTTCACCGGAAAATGTTTCCGATGCCGCTCAGCACGGAATTTCCCTTGCCCGCAAGGGGGTTATCGGACACCATGTAGGTCCATGTAGCACTCGGACGAGCGAGGCCGGCGTCATCGAGGTGCGCCCCAGCGGCGTCGATAAGCACCGTGCGGAAAGTCTCCACAGACTTGTCGACGGCCCGCTGAGCCAAGTCCTTAAACTCCCTCACCGCAATGCGGTGGTACTCGTCGATCGGCGTCTCACGTGCGATGGCGCGCAGGTGGATCGACTCGCGCACATCGTCCATAAGCTCCAAGTGGTCGGCCCAGGCCAAGTCCAGGTGATAGAGCATAACTTCGCGCGCGGCCTTAATGCGTGCTTCCTCAGGGACCTCCCGTAGCTCTGCTGCGCGCTCCGGAGCGCGTTGGGATAGTTCCTGCCAGGCTTGATCAGTATCCAATAGTTTGGCTCGGCGCTCATCAATAATAATGCGCTGATCCGCCAGAAGCTGGTTATACTTCCAGGTCTGGGCATGAATTTCGAGTAGTTGGCCCTCGGTCACGCGCTGGCAGTGGGCCACGAAATCGCTCACTCGCTTGGATTCAATGCGCCCGTCTTCTGCTGGTTGGGCACGCACTGTCTCGCCGTCGCCGCCTTGCTGGACTACATCGTCTTCAAGGGAGACGAAGAATAGGGACAGGCCCGGATCACCTTGCCGGCCTGCACGGCCGCGCAATTGGTTATCCAAGCGGGCGGTGCGGTGGCGGGAGGTACCGATAACCGCCAAGCCACCCAGCTCCGCTACTGCATCATGGTCAGCTTCGTTAGCGCCGCCCAACTTAATATCGGTGCCGCGTCCGGCCATCTGGGTAGAGACGGTGACGCGTCCAATATCGCCGGCCTCGGCGACGATCTGTGCCTCCTGCTCATCATTCTTGGCGTTGAGCACATTGACGTCAATGCCGCGCTCGCGCAAGGCATCCGCCAGATCTTCCGACTCAGCTACATCCTGCGTGCCCACGAGGATGGGTTGCCCCGTGGCGTGAATGGTGGCTATTTCCTCCACGATGGCGGCGGATTTATCATCGACTGTCGCGAAAATGCGGTCTTGCTCGTCAAAGCGCTGCAGCGGCTTATTGCGGTCGATCACGGATACATGAAGACCATAGAACTGCCGCAGCTGATCGGTCGCCTCCACCGCGGTACCAGTCATGCCGCACACGAGTGGGTAACGCCGCATAAGTTCTTGCAGCGTGATGGTGTCGAGGATGCGCCCGCCTTCGGAAACCTCTAGGCCTTCCTTGGCTTCTACTGCCGCCTGGAGCCCGTCGGGCCAGCGTTGGAGGTCGGCAACGCGGCCCCGGGAGGCGTCGATAAGCTGCAGCTTGCCATCGACCACGATGTAGTGGATGTCCCGGATGAGCAGGGCCTTGGCATGCAGGGCGAGGTTGACCTTCACCAAGATGGTGCCGATATTCTCCTCCGAATAGAGTGAATCAATGCCCAATTCTTGCTCCACGCGGCGTGCACCAGTCTCGGTCAGCTGAACGGTGCGGCCGTCCTCAGAGATGGAGTAGTCCAGCTTCTCGCGCAGGCGGGAAACCACATTGGTGATGTGCCCGGTGGGGGCCTCACCCGGCCGATTACCGGCCAGCACTAGGGGCACAAGGGCCTCATCCACCAAGACGGAATCGGCTTCATCTACGAGGGCAACGTCGCCAGCGGCCTGCACCGTGTGGGAGCGGTCGGTAATTTGATTATCGCGCAACAAATCAAAGCCCAGTTCGTTGACCGGTGCGTAGATAATATCCTGCGCGTAGGCAGCGCGGCGCTCGTCCGGTGTCATGCCCTCTGTTACCGAGGCAACGCTTAAGCCAAAGAACTCCACGACAGGGCGCATCCATTCAGCGTCGCGGGCGGCGAGATAGTTATTGACGGTAACAACGTGGACGCGTTTGCCACTCAACGCGAAACCTGTAGCCGCCATGGCGCCAACCAAAGTCTTGCCTTCGCCGGTTGCCATCTGGATGACGTCTCCGGTGAGCAGGCGCAGGACTGCCTGGGATTGCACGTTGAAGGGATTCATGCCCAAGGTGCGCTCGCACGCTACGGCCAGGGCCGCGAGGAACTGCGCCTTATCCGCAATCTCGCCGCCTTTCACAGCATCGCGTGCGGCTTGGGCTACAGCTGCGTCGTCTTGCTGGCCCAATGCCCGTGCCGCTTCATCGGCTGAACCCACGATGGCCTTGGATTTCTTATCGTTACGTTCGCTTTGCGAGCCCATTGCCTTCCAGAACCAATCAAACGCGCCCATACCTCATCCTCCTTATTTGGATTGCTCCTATCGACTGTAGTCAACCTGGTATGGCTTGCGGGTAAGAGGCCCGTTATTCTAGTTCTCATGCAATCCGTCAATGTTAAGCTGCCTTCGAGCCGGGGTACCGAGATGGCCGGAACCATCGACTTCCCGGATTCTCCTCCGATCGCCTATGCCATCTTTGCCCATTGCTTCGCCGGCTCCCGCCATACTCCCGGTGCTGCCCGCACCGCGAAGCAGCTCACCGAGTTCGGCATCGCCACTTTGCGTTTCGATTTTCCCGGCCTTGGCCAGTCCGCCGGTGAATTTGGCGATACTACTTTTAGCCAGAACGTTGAAGATATTCATGCCGCTGCCGCCTGGCTGACGGAGAACTACTCTGCCCCACAATTGCTCATGGGCCACTCGCTAGGTGGCGCCGCCGCGTTGAAGGCGGCCACCACCATGAAATCACTCAAGGCGGTAGCCACCATTGGCGCCCCCTTTGATCCTGCCCACTCCGTGCTTCACTATGCGGACAAGATCGGCGAGGTCGACGCCAACGGCGAGGTAGAAGTCATCCTCGGCGGCCGCGGCCTTATCATTTCCCGCAAGTTCTTGGAGGACTTGGCAGATACCAATCCCGAGGAATATCTGCCTAAGCTACGCAAGCCTTTGATGGTATTGCACTCGCCCATTGACCAGACGGTGGGTATTGACAATGCGCAAAATATCTTCCTGCTCACGCGCTACCCCAAGTCCTTGGTCTCCCTCGACAAGGCCGACCACCTGCTCACCAAGCAAGGTACGGCCGCTCGTGCAGCGGATCTCATCGGTGCATGGGCCGAGCAGTTTATCGTTCCTGACTACCGCCCAGAAGAAGTAGGAACCGACGCCGCAGTTGCGCAGCCGGCTACCGGCACCAAATTCGGCGTGGTCGTGCGCCACAATGACCATAGCCTCAGTGCCGACCGCACGAAGAAGAATGGCGGCAAGGGTAAGGGCTTTACCGCAGAGGGCCTTATTATGTCCGCGCTGGCCACGGCCGCTACCCAAGCAGTCAAGGATGCCGGCAAGAGGCTTGCGCTTGACGACGTCCACGTGAGCATCACCCAAACCGGCCCCGCCAGCTTTGAGCGCCGCATAGAGCTTGCCGGAAAACTGTCAGCGGAAGAAGAGGCTGCCCTGCGCTCTGCCGCGAAGGACACCGATGTGGAGCGCATGCTCGGCAACGTCACCATCGTGGACGTGGACGCACTCTAATGACGGCTTTTGATTCCTCGCGCCGCTGCCCGTGCGGCACCGGCCTGACCTACGGCGAGTGCTGCGGCAAGTACCATGCCGGCACCAATGCGCCTACCGCTGAGGCGCTCATGCGCTCGCGCTTTAGCGCCTTTGTTACTGGCGACGAAGCTTATCTGCTCCGTACGTGGGATCCCGATACTCGCCCTGCAACACTCGACTTGGCTGATTCTCCCGTCCGGTTTTACCGCCTTGATATCCTAGACACCCAAGCAGGCGGATTGCTCGATAATTCCGGCGTGGTGGAGTTTGAGGCCTTTTATAAAGGCGCGGCCGTTGGCTCACAACGCGAGCGTTCTTCGTTTCGCCGCGTGGGCGGCGCTTGGGTCTACTCCAGCGGCGAGGTTTAGCGCAGGTTACACCCCAAATTTCACAGTAGAATCCTACTGATGTAATCTAGACAAGTCGCACAGTTCGACGGCGGGCTATGGCGCAGTTTGGTAGCGCACTACACTGGGGGTGTAGGGGTCGCAGGTTCAAATCCTGTTAGCCCGACAAAAAGTTCAGTCGGCACCGTGAAGGTGCCGGCTTTTTCTATTATGCGTTTACACCGCAAGCAAGATCGCAATTCCTAATAGAATTAAGACCGCTGGAAACAGTACGCTTTCCCACTTTTCCAGTGTTTCTGCAATGCCCGGCCGCGTGGCCACAAACCGCGCTGCCCACACTAGGGGCGCCACGAGGATTAAGAAGACCACGCAATAGATCGCTACCTCAGCCGGCGAAGAAGTAGTAAATACTGGTACATAGACGCCGATATTGTCGCCACCGTTGGCGAAGGTCACCCCGGCTACCGCAAGTGCGCTCAGCCTTTTACCCGAAACGTCCTCATCGTCGTCCTCGCCCCGCAATGCTTGCCACGCTGCCCATAGGCCCAAAACAATGGAATGAGACCAAAGTAGCGAATCAATTCCTCGGGTAAAACAGCATTAAAGCCCAGTCCGACAGCGGCAGAGGCCGCCAGTATTCCGAGAAATCCCACATACTGACCTACCAGAATCGCGGGCGTCGTGCCCTTGCGCCCAGCACCACGGGCGAAGAAGAGGGACAACACCACAATGTCATCGATATTGGTGGCCACGAATAGTCCAGCAGCGGCTGCGAGAGTAGTAAGCACTTTCCTACCTTATCGCGGCATGACACTTGTCATGAAAATGTGTTGACAGATCCTATTCATCATCTTTGCTGGCTACGGATACTTTCCAGGTATGAGAACTACAGATCCATCTACCGGACAACCGCTGGCTATAGACGTATCCGGAGTCAGTAGAACCTTCGCCACGAGATCCTCCCATCCCGTCCATGCGCTCAGCGATATTTCCTTCAGCATCGCCCAAGGCGAGATCGTAGGCCTATTAGGCACCAATGGAGCAGGCAAAACCACCCTATTCGATCTCATCCTCGGGCTCACCACCCCCACCTCCGGCAACATTTCCGTACTCGGACTCACACCCCACGCTGCGATCCGCGCGGCACAGATTGGCGCCGTGCTGCAAACCGGTGGCCTGCTACCTGAGCTCACAGTCTTGGACACCCTAAAGATGATTTCTTCTACCTTTCCCCATCCCCTTCCCATCGAAGAAGTTGCCAAACAAGCAGACCTAGACCGGATCCTGCACCGCCCAGTAGGAAAATGCTCTGGTGGCGAGCAACAACGTGTGCGATTCGCCCTAGCTCTTGTGGGCAATCCCCAAATCCTATTGCTCGATGAGCCAACAGCTGGCATGGATGCTCAAGCGCGCCACGAGTTCTGGTCCACCATGCACAGACAAGCAGACCAGGGACGCACCATTGTCTTCGCTACGCACTTCCTCGAAGAGGCAGACAATTTTGCAGAAAGAATAATTCTCCTGCATGAAGGAAAGCTGCGCGCAGATGCTAAGGCCACAGAACTACGCGAACAGTCGGGCAAGCGCATAGTCGAGGCGAAATTCGACGGCACACCTTTAAATGCGAAAGAGCTACCCACCGTCACCGAGGTTTCCTTGTCTAACGGCTACGTCCGGATGACCACCCGTGACTCCGATGTACTTGCGAATTATCTTCTCAATCACACCTCGGCCCATGACCTGACTATTCGCACACATTCCTTAGAGGACGCATTTCTTGCTTTGACGTCATCCCAGTCCTAACCCGTCTCTCCGTTGGCTACTTCGTGAAAGGAATATTCAATGACTGCACAGTCAGCAACAACCAGTGCGCGCACTTTCGGGTTTGCCATCCATAACTTGTTGCGCCTTCGCCGTAACCTTACCCCGCTGTTTTTCAGCACGTTCTTGCCGGTATTTTTCTACCTGCTCTTTGGCACCATGATGGATTTTGGTAATGCCTCCTTTAAAGGCGGAAACTTCGCCGCCTTAGAGATGATCAGCATGGCCCTTTACG
The DNA here is from genome assembly GCF_022347385.1 of Corynebacterium tuberculostearicum. GTDB lineage: Bacteria > Actinomycetota > Actinomycetes > Mycobacteriales > Mycobacteriaceae > Corynebacterium > Corynebacterium tuberculostearicum_M. Next base: position 29,612 of record NZ_JAKRDT010000010.1, on the reverse strand, counting down.
GCGGCGTCGCTGGTTCCGTCTCCGCCGCTGGCTCCGCCGTGACAGATACCAAGACTGGGTGGGCGCGCCAATTAGCACTTACTCCCCTGCATCCACGGCAGATTCTGTGGGCAAACCTGATATCCATCGGCTTTCAGGCGCTGCTCCCCATCACCGCGGTGTTTATCACCGGTGCCATGACACAAGCTGCAATGCAACCACACCAATGGGTTTTAGCCATTATCGCCTGCGTCCTAGTTTCCATTCCCTTTGGCTTTTATGGCTTGGTGTGGGCCATGGCTTTGCCCACCGACAATTCTGTCGCAATCGCCTCGACCTCCGTTGTCCTCTTCCTCTTTGCCGCCAATGTATTCACTCCCCTTACCGAGCCGCTGATGGAATTCGGCCGCTTCACTCCCCTCTTTGGCCCGGTTGTGCTCGCCCAGTGGCCCCTTGCAGAAGGCATGCAGTTTCTTAACGGGGAGGAAGGCACCGTGTCGCACCCCATGTGGGCCGCATGGTTAAACTTCGCGGTATGGACGACCATCTTTCTCACCGCTTGCCTGGTGCTGCGCTCCCGCGACAAGGCGCGCCGTTAATGGACCCCTTTCGCGAGCCGTGGCGCGGTTTTAGCCTCAATAGCGCTCTTTTCGCCAGCGTATGGTTGGTCTTCCTCATTCCCGGGTTGGTGATGACCTTTACCGCGCCGGGCACGACGCTCACTGGACGAATTGGGGCTTCTGCATGCGTTCTAGCGTTTAGTGCTGTCTACTTCCTTTCTTTTGGCGCTGTGGGCTACTACCCACGCGGATGGCGGTTAGGACAGCGGGTCGGGCTTTACTGGGTGTTACTCGCGGCCATCGCAGCGATATCAATTGGTTTCTTCGGGATAATAGCCGTCACGTTTGTGCCTTACCTGGCGGCGCTGCTCGGCTTTAACCTCTCGCTACGCCGGGCATTAGCGCTTACCCTGCTAATGGGGACCGTGCTCGCCACCACCACGTGGTTCTTCGCTCCTGAAAGCACCGGCTGGGCCCTGATAGTCCTCTTCGCCTGGCCGATACTACTAGTGCTACTAGGTACATTTTCCCAGCGCGAAGATAGCCGCGCTGAATTGGAACACGAATTGGACTTGGCACGCCAACGCGAGGATATCGCTACCGATGTTCACGATCTCTTGGGCCACTCTTTAACCGTTATCAACCTCAAGTCAGAGCTTGCCCGCCGTCTAATAGATTCGAATCCACAACGGGCACAGCAGGAGCTCCAGGAGGTGAGCGCGCTTTCTCGGAGGGGCTTGGCGGAAGTCCGCTCCACAGTAACCCGGATGCGCATGCCCACTTTCGAAGGAGAAATCCACGCGACTCAACGGGCACTCGACACTGCCGGCATTGTGTCGTACTTGCCCTCTGCGGCAAAAGGCGCTGGGCTTTACGACGCCGAATTTTCCTGGGCCCTACGCGAGCTAACCACAAACGTGGTGCGCCACTCAGGCGCAGCGCACTGTTGGGTCCAGGTGACAGACCACCAACTCCAAGTGGTGGACGATGGCTGCGGGTTTGACGCTGACGAAAGCCTTTCTAGTGCCCACGGTGGGATTGACGGTTTGCGTAAACGCATAACAGATGCTGGCGGGCACCTGCTCTTTGCGCGCCGCAATGGCTGTACTCTGGCCTTGGTTACTATGAATGGCGACACGGACTTTCTTCCTCTTACTACCGCCGGAGGCTCAGGCAATGACTGATCCCATCCGAGTTCTCATTGCTGAGGACCAATCATTGGTGCGTGGGGCGCTAGTTGCCCTCTTGGACACAGAGCCGGATATCAGCGTTGTGGCTGAGTGCGCAACGGGCGCGGAAGTTGCAGGGCTCGTCGCCAAGCATGGCGTCGATGTTGCCCTACTCGATATTGAAATGCCCGTTAAGAACGGTCTTGATGCGGCCGCTGAACTAGAGGGCACGGGTTGCCGCAGCCTGATTGTCACGACCTTTGGGCGCAGTGGCTACGTCAAACGTGCTTTGGAAACGGGCGTAGCTGGCTTCGTAGTCAAGGACACCCCACCCGAACAACTTGCCGAAGCCATTAGGCGAGTGCACGCCGGTCTAAAGGTCATCGACCCTGCATTGGCCCAGGAGACTATTTTCACGCCGGACAATCCACTAACCACACGCGAAAAGGAGGTCACACGTCATGTCTTGGAGGGGAGCGACACCCGCCAGATTGCCGGGCACCTTCACCTGAGCACTGGCACAGTGCGCAATATTGTCTCTTCGCTCATCGCCAAGACAGGAACTGGGAACCGCTATGAGGCAGCAACTACGGCACATGCCCGGGGATGGATATAGAAAAAAGAGGAGCCCGCTGCGGGTCCCCTTTATTGCTTGACTTCCTATTCTGGCTTCTTTAGCTCAAGGACATTGACCATGCCCTGAAGAACCACGTCCATCACCTTGGAAGCTAGGTTGAAGTAGAAATTAGCCGAGTGATAGCGCAGGGCTCCTACAGTACTCAACTGCGAGAGGCCGTGGATGCAGGCCCACAGCGCCGCAATCTGGGTAAAAAGAATCCATGGCGATCGAGGTCCATTCGACTCAGAAATGGCATCGCGCACCAGATTCATGATGAAGGTAAAGGCCTTACCCATATCAAATGGCTGCTCACTATCGCCGGACTCATCGAAAGAGACGGGCACGATCGAGCGGCTCGAAACCTCAATGAGGGCGACAAAGCCGACGGGGTCTTCTAGCGCATACTCCAAATACCCGAAGCCGGTTGCCTTAATATAAGCCAGCCCGTGGGATCCTTCCGGCACGGCCTGGTTCTGGCGCATGATTGCTAGCGTATTGGCTTCATCCAAAGACTCTTCCAAAGATTGCAGCAGGTGAGAATTACCATCGAAAAGATGCTCCGCATCTGCCAAATCCACGCCTGCTCGTGCAGCAGCAGAACCGAGATGCAAGCTAGGCAATCCATTTTGGGCTATCTCTTCGGCCGCACCGCGGAAAATGGCTGCACGCTTTTCCTCAGCCGTAGACTTTGGCATGTCCTTGGCTGCTATAGTAAACGGTTCCGCTTGTTCGCCAACGAGTGCTAGCGGTTCAAAGGGCGCAATCTCCCCGTCACGCAAGCTAACTTCCAAGCCAGAGAACAATGTCTCAATGCAAGCATTGAAGGTCTGCTTCTTCGCCGCAGGCGAGAGATGACGCATAATGCCGAACGTGGCCAAGTGCGTAATACCCTGCAGCTCAGACAAGTAAGTAAGTGATTGGATCACTACCAGGCGGTGCTCAAAATCGCCGCGTGCTGCAATAGCTGCTTCCCGCATGTGCTCAAGCATCCAGCGGAAGGTGGGCGGGAAGGCATCAAAGCTCTTCGCCTCTTCGATCCCGTCCTCAAAGTTGGGAAAGCTCGTTACCGTCTCGCAGTTGTTATAGGCTGCGAAGTAAGCGGGGTCATCAACAGCCCAGTTGAAGTAGGCCTTGGCAGACTCGCGAAGTTTCTGAATCGCGGTCGCGTCAGCCGGCAGTTTATCGAGTGCCTCATAGGCCGCTACTCGGAGACGCTCGTCCAAGAACCGGCTGGTCTGAATATAAAGGTCGTGGTCATCTTCAAAGAAAGACTTGGCTTCATCGACTGGAACAGCGATCTGCTCCGCCACAGCACAAACCTTTAAAGCGTCGCGCCCACCCTTAGCCAGGATACGGGCACTCTGCTCCAGCAAGCGCTGCTTAGTGGAGCCCGCATGGGAAACGGTGCCTTCAAGATTGTTCACAAATATAATCCTAGCGATTTCATGCAAATTTGCTTGGGATTCGTTCACTTTATAAGTCGAGCCACCCACAAAAAGGTGGGAGCGCCCATGTAGACCTTTGCCAGCTTTGTGCGGCTGGTCTTCATATAGCTTTGGCCCCCTACCCTTGCGGGCTGGGGGCCAAAATGGAAAGTAGGCATTCGCCCTTTAAGCGGGCGAGTCTATTTACTCGTTGCCAAGCTTGCCGTCAGCTGCGTCACGAGCCTTGTCGATCTGGTCAGCCTTGTCCTCGCCCAGCTTGCCCTTAGCTGCGTCCGCAGCCTTGTCCAGGCCCTTGTCGGTGAGCTCTTCGCCCTTGTCGGAGTTCAGTGCGTCCTTTGCCTTATCGAAGATACCCATGTGGTTATCCTTTCTTCTCGTTCTAGGTTTATCTAAAAGCTGCCGTGTCCGGCAACACACCCCAACGTACCGATACTTGAGTCAACATGCCACCGAAAAGTCTTTTAGGCCACTAGACCAAATAAGTTTTACTGCCGGGTAGCAAGGTTGCACTAAGGGGTATCCAGACTCCCCCGCAGCCTATCGAGCACCCAATAAGGCCTGCTGCTTTATCCCTACCCCAGCGAAGTATAAGCAAAATCGGGGTGCATATTTTAACTTCAGGCCAATTTTCCTCAGTCTTGCAAATGATAGCGTTAGACGGTAACGACGATTTACCAACGAAGGCTTCGCACCATGGCTTCAACTACCCCAGCGCCGCCGTCCACCCCGGAACCGGGCACGGAGTTCTTTGGCTTAGTATGGCCAGGTAAAGAGGCTGCCCGAGCAGCTGCCAGATCGCCGCTGAGCCGACGTTTCACGCGTGATTCCGCGCTCAGCACAGCCTGCGACACGGACAACGCGATTATTGCGGCAGATAATCTTCCGGTTCTGCAAAGGCTCACCTCCCGCGGAGAACTCTTTGACGTTATCTATATCGACCCGCCTTATAACACGGGCAAAGACTTTGTCTACCGCGATAACTACCGATTGCGCCGCCAGATGCGTTCCGGAAGCTATGCAGAATGGCACTCGCAATGGCTGTCGATGATGCTTCCCCGACTCATCTTGGCCCGAGACGTACTTTCCGCACAAGGTTTCATTTTTGTCTCCATCGGAGAAGACGAAGTGGCCAATACGCGCAAGGTACTCGATGAAGTTTTTGGAGAGGAGTGCTTTGCCGGCCAATTGATTTGGAAAAAGGCCGGCACCGGCAAGAACGATTCTAAGTACGCGGTGGTAGAACACGAATATATTCTGTGTTACGCCCGTACTCCCGACAATCCGGGGTTCAATGTCGATCTCCACGGTCACACTTCTACCAAATACAACCATGAGGATGACAAAGGGAAGTACTCCTTGGTGCGTTTAGACTCTAAGACCCTTGGGTACCTTCCCTCCCTCGACTTCCCTATCTCTGGGCCCGACGGCAAGGAATATTGGCCGGACCAGCCGGTGGGAAAAGAAAAGGTCGCCCGTTGGCGCTGGGGCCGGGATAAGGTTGAACAGCGCTTCGATGAGCTCGTCTTCCGGCGAGGCTTCGTCTACACCAAGAACTATCAGAAAGTTGGTGCACGCCCGCGCTCAATTTTGGACGGGGAGCGCTTTGGGGTGACCCGCACTGGCAGGCGCGATGCTGAAGACGTCATGGGGATAGAGGGCGTTTTCGAGTTTCCCAAACCGGTGCGCTTGATTAAGCACCTCATTTCCATTGCGGGTGGAAAGAATGCGCGCGTCCTTGACTTTTTTGCGGGCTCCGGCACCACTGCCCAGGCGGTAGTGGAACTCAATAACGACGATGGGGGCACTCGGTCTTTTCACCTTGTGCAAATTCCAGAGCCAACCTCCCCGCGTAGCGCTGCTCATCGCGCGGGCTTTTCTACCATTGCAGATATTTGCATTGAAAGGGTGCGCAAGGTTCCAGGCGCTAACTTTCAGGTCTATCGCCAGGACTAAGTCTGTGCGGTACCGGACGGGCGACCGGGAATGCCGAAGAAGTCTAGGACGCGGTCGGTAGCAAAGAATTTGCCTACCTCATTGTGCGCGTCTGCTGTACCACCAGGCCATACGTGTGAGCCTCCGGCGATACGGATGTGTTCAAGCGGTGCGGTACAGCCGCTCCACTTCATATCGAGTGCATTGTTGACCAGGCGGGTCGTATCGACATTGGTAGAGCAACCATTGCGTTTACGGTCTTGTTCCAGCACGGATTCCACAGAATAGTACTTGGTCTTATGGCGCGTTCCACCGTAGTAGCCCACCACGGGGTCCACGGTGCCGTGCATATCCAATCGGCCCACGGGTGAATGAGCACAGTCTTTGAGAATATCTTTGTAGTAGGCGGCGGAAACTGTAGCCACGGATTTAAAGACATCGGGCATCTGACAAGCCAGGTAGGCGGCAAACCCGCCACCGTTCGACATCCCGGTAGCAAAAATCCGGGAGTCATCTACCCGATACGTGGCTCGAACGGCATCAATGATGTCGCGAACAAATTTCTTGTCTTCTGCCGTTGACGTCTTGGCATAAGGAGCAGGGCTCCAAGCCTTCTTTTTACCTTCTGCGAAAACAGTGATGGCATCAGCGGCATCGAGGCGGGAATAGCCGCGGAGATTCTCAGCAGATTGTCCCCAGCCTGGAAAGGCCAGGACCATGGGCCACTTTTTCTCCCCAGTGTAGTCTTTGGGCACGCTGAGGATAAAGGAACGGCCCGAGGGCAGATTAACTGTTGTATAGCTTCCCGGCTCGGGTCCGCTCAGCGGTGCGGAGGTTGGAATACCTAGGTTTTTCGTCTCAGTTGGGACTGCTTGAGGCGCGGAGTCCGGCGAATCGGCCGAACATGATGCGCCGGCAACCGCAAGGAAACTCACTGCTACTGCGCCTAACACGACCCGTAGCGACCTCGCGTTCATCTTTGTCGTCCCTTCTGCCATGCGGTCCATAGTTGCTTGTAGCGGCCACCATAATCTAACAGTTCGTGGTGACTGCCTTGCTCCACCACCCGCCCGTTATCCATCACGGCGATGCTATCGGCTCGTGCGGCTTGGTCTAGTCGGTGTGCCACTATCAGTGCGGTTCGCCTACGGGTGACCTCTGTCGCGGCTTCTTCCAGAGCTTCCGCCCCCACCGATCCGGCCTCTGCGGTGGCCTCATCCATGATGACGATCTTGGGATCTAAAAGCAATATTCGCGCCAGCGCAAGCTGCTGTGCTGCTACCGGGTCTAGGTGAATCCCCTGTGCGCCAATGACCGTATCTAGGCCCTCTTCTAGCTGCAGATACCACTGTGCGCCGACGCGCTGTAGTGCATCTTCCATTTGTGCGTCTGAGGCTTGCGGGGCAGCCAAGGACAAATCTTCGCGCAGGGTTCCTGAGAATACGTGGACCTCTTGGGAAATCATCGCCAAACGCGCCACCCGTTCGGAATCAGAAAGGGCCGATACCTCTACTCCATCGACCACGACTGTTCCGGCAGCAGGCACCCGCAGTCCGGCTAGAAGAGCAGCGACCGTGGTCTTTCCCGCACCAGAGGCTCCCACTAAAGCTACGGTGTGTCCAGCGGGAAGCTTAAGGTTTACGTCTTGCACAGCCCAGCCGCCGTCATCGTAGCTGAAGCTCACTTCTTTTAATTCGGCAACTCCACCTGGGGTCGGGGCGCCGAAGTCTGGCACCGCCCGTGGCGGATCCATGACCACCCCAACTATCCGTGACAGGGAGGCATAGCCGGATTGAACGGTATCGATGACTCGCATCAATCCCATGAGCGGACCGCGCAAGCGAATAAGAAGGAGCATGGCCGCGGTGACTGCGCCAACGGTGAGGGCCCCAGACTGCACCACCCAAAAGCTAACGACCAGACCGCAGACCAGCATGACTAGCTCAATGACCGTCATCCATAGCTGCAGGACCATCATTGTCCTTCGCGCAGCGTAGCCCTTGTCCACCACCTGTGCGGAGGCACGTTCAATACCGGCATGCATCTGGTCTTCCATGCCAAAGGCGCGCACAGTCTCTCGCCCGCGAATTGCCTCCAGAAGCCTGCGTGCCCGTTCCGCCATGGCAGCGCGTTCGTCGGTATAGCGCTGTGGAGCGCGCTGCAGGTACTGGCGCGCAGCAATGAAATATAACGGCGTAACTGCGCCTACTACCAGTAAGTATTGCCAATTGAGGCTGACTAGTGCCACCCCGGTGGTTGCGATGGCGAAGACGGATTTCGCCAGCACAGGAACGGTCTCGGTTACGGCTGCCGATAGTTCTGCTACGTCGTCGGTCGAGCGAGAGACCAAATCCCCAGTGCCGGCTTCCTCCACACGGTGGGTAGGCAGGCGGAGAGCGGTAGAGACCATATCTTCCCGCAAAGCGGAGATCACGCGCTCGCTCAGGCGCGAAAGGACATAGAACCCCGCAGCGGAAAACAGTGCGGAGACCACAGCCACCAGCACCAGCGAGATACCGATGGGTGCGATGGCGCCGTGATCAATGACAGCGTCAACGATCTTTCCCAACAGGATGGGGATAGCTACATTGCTGCCGGCGCCTGCGGTAAGCAAGGCTAAGGCCGCTGCGGCTTGGGGGCGGGCACCGGGGACGTCGGAAAGCTGGCGGCCCACTTCCTTACGCACTTGGGGCCAAGAGGCCGTGGGAAAACGCATCATAGCTCCGCCCCCACTGTTGCCCACGCCGGCGAAGTGGTGAAGACAAGCGTGGGCTTAGACCCGCGGTGATGCGCCACTCGCTGCGCAATTTCCTGCTCGGTCACCGAATCCACCGCGGTAGTTGGGTCGGCCAAAACTAAAATCTCTGCGTCGGCAGCAATGGCTCGTGCAAGCGCTACGCGCTGTTGCTGTCCGCCGGAGAGGTTTCGGCCGCCTTCTCCCACCTCGCGGTCCAACCCGCCCGGAATATCTTCCCCTGCAGCTACGAAGAGGGCTCGTTGTGCACTCGCGCTATCCGGATGAATATTGTCCCGCACGGTCCCCTCAAAAAGCATGGTTTCGTGTGGAACAACCAGGAATCGCTCGCGCGGCAAGAAGACAAGCTCCTCTGGGACAGGCTCGGGCACCACGTTGATCCCAGGGGCGAGGGCCGGAACCTGCGGTTCACTTTTCTCTACCCCGGGTGCGGCGAGGACGGCGGTTATGCGTTCGGCGCTTGCCTGCGCAGCCGCCCACCGCGACGCGATATTTCGGCCCAGCATCGTCATTGGGGTGATAATGAACTGCGTAAGGCCGATGACCGTAATGAGTTCACCTACGCTCATCATGGAACGCATGGCCATCATTCCTGCACCAATACCCACTGCAATGACATATACCGAGCCCAAAATCTCCGTAGTCGCATTAAGTCGGGCTTGGGCACCATTGGCTTCTACCGCTCGCGCATAGGCAGCACCAGACACCGCGGAATAACGCCTACTCACTGTGGCTACAGCGCCCAGGCCCTTAAGGATCCGCAGGCCCTGGACCACATCGGTGGCCATGGAGCTGGCCTTCGCCAACGCCGCTTGGCGGATTCCGGAACGCGTACGCACAGGCTTTGCCGCGCGCACTGAGCCCCACACCATGAGCGGACCGCCACACAAAATGGCAATGCCTAAAGGCAGGTTAATACGGCTAGCCATAATCGCCACATACACAATGGCGGTGATCTCAGCGACGGGAAAGACCGTCATCATGACGGCATTCTGCACGCGCCGTGCGTCCGTGGAGGCGATGGCCAGTAGCTCGCCGGCGGTGCGAGGCCTGCCCGCAAGGCCCCGCGGATCCTGAATCCTATCCGTGATGGCCATGCGGACATCGTGCCCAATTACTAGCATGGCTCGCGCGTTGAGGCCGCGTCCGAACCATGCGGCTATGGTATTCAGACCAAAAGCTGCCCCCAATACCACCAGCCACATGCCTAGTCGGTCAACGGATCCTTTCGACACAGCTTCATCAATGGCATGTCCCACGATCACTGGAGTCGATCCGTTAAGCAGAAAAGAGACAGCCATGCAGAGCGCGGCCGGCACAGTGAGGGATGGACGAGAAAAGACGGTCTTTAGCAGCCACCTGGGATCTGATGGTGCAGGAAGTGTCTTCATAGGCTGCCATTCTAATTCGCGGTAGGTTAGATGGGCTATGTCGACTCGCCACCCCGATCCCAGCCACTTCCCTAGCTACCGCAAGGCCTCCTCTAGACAAGGCCCCGGCTTCCGCGATGCCGCGCAACGCACCGCTTCCGCCCAGGCCTTCCGCCGCGGCGCGAGCACCTATCACGATGTGCGCCCCGGCTATCCGGACGAGGTTTCTGCCCTTATTGCTGACGCCCATACCGTTGCCGATATTGGCGCCGGTACTGGAAAACTCACCGAGTCCCTACCCAATGCCCGGGTTGTGGCTCTGGAGCCCTCCGCTGATATGGCCGGAATCCTCGCAGCCCACCTCCGCCTGCCCGTCCTTCGTGCTACGGCCGAAAACACCGCGCTTGCCGACGCCTCCTTAGACGCCGCCTGCCTCGCCCAAACCTGGCACTGGGTCGACGTGCCAGCCGCCTGTGCAGAGCTTGACCGCGTCCTCGCGCCGGGCGGGAAGATTCTCCTGGTGTGGAACACGCTCGATGTCAACGCGGACCCCTGGATCCTGCGGCTATCTCGCATCATGCACTCCGGCGATGTACATAAGCCAGGCTTTTACCCGGACTATACGGCGCCGTGGTCTTTAGACCGCGAGCTGCGCTTGACCTGGGAGAACAAACTTACCCCGGAGCAGCTTCACCAATTGATGCATACCCGCTCCTATTGGCTGCGCAATGGCGAAGCCATCCATGAGCGTATGACCCACAACCTGGATTGGTACCTCTACGAGCACATGGGATTTAAGCCGGGGCAAAAACTACGCATCCCGTACCGCACGGATGCCTTCGTGCTGGTACGGGATTCGGATTAGAGCAGGACCTGCGCCAGTAGCGAGCCCACCACGCAGGAGGTGAACACCGAGATGGCGCCAGGGACAAGGAAGGAGTGGTTGATGACGAACTTGCCGATATGGGTAGTGCCTGTGCGGTCGAATCCGATGCAGGCTAGATCGGAAGGGTAGGTTGGCAAAATGAAGTAGCCATATGCTGCGCCGTAGAAACCAACGATAACGGCGGGATCGATGCCGAGCTGCAGGCCAATCGGAGCGATGGCAACCAGGGCGGCGGCCTGGGAGTTAACCAGCTTGGACACGATGACCAGTACCACCGCGTAGGCCCACGGGGCGGCCTCGACCACGGACCCGAGGTTGGATTCTAGGGCATCGATATGGGCTTCGAAGAAGGTATCTGCCATCCATGCCACGCCAAAGACCGAGAATACTGCGGTCATACCGGCCTTAAAGACTGGCGTGGACGCGATCTTCTTCGGGTCAGCCTTGCAGCTAAGCAAGATGATTGCGCCGGCAACAAGCATGACCATCTGGATAACCAGGTTCATCGACAGCGGGCTCAACTCGCCATCATCGCCTGGGACGAGTGGGCGCAGGAATTCGAACGCACCGAGCGCGACCACGCTGGCGATAGCCACGAGGAAGATAACCACTGCTCGTTTTGCTTCCGGCGAAAATTCTTCATCCATCAGCGATCCGGTGGACTGGTGAATGCTTTCTGCAAACTCCGGATCCTTCATGCGCTCCTGGAATGCCGGGTCCTCGTCCAAGTCCTTGCCGCGGCGCAGCGACCACAGCGAGGCAAGAATGACACCGGCAAGCGAGGCGGGCATAGCCACCATGAGGATCTGCGGAATGGAATAGGCGTGATCGATAGCACCGGCGTTTTCCGCGATGATGGACGCTAGGGATACGGTGGCCACAGATACTGGCGAGGCCGTAATACCCATCTGAGCCGACGTTGATGCCACGGCCATGGGGCGCTCTGGGCGGATGCCCTTCTTCAGGGCAATGTCCTCGATGATCGGAAACATCGTGTAGACCACGTGGCCCGTACCGCACAGGACCGTCAGGAACCAAGTGGTTAGCGGCGCGAGGATGGTAATGCGCTCTGGGTGGGCGCGGAGAAATTTCTCGGCAAATTGCATCATCACTTCTAGGCCGCGCGCCTGTTGCAAGGTGGCGGCGCAACCGATGACCGCAATGATGGTCAGCATCACGGATACCGGCGGCTCACCCGGGGCGAGGCCGAAGACAAAGACCATGAGCATCAAACCGATGCCGGAAATAAGACCAAGTCCGATGCCACCATAACGAGTGCCCAATAGCAGGGCACTGAGGATGATGATGACCTGGAGCACGATGGCCAGAATTGAATCTGGCGCAATTACGCTGGCTAGCATGCTGAGCCTTCCATCACGAGAGAATTATTAACTGGTTATATCCTATACAGACCCACATAACCGGACATAAACGGAAAGGCGAGCGAATTCTCACACCGTGTCCGGTGCAATAATCGCTCGCCTGAGTGCTATAATCCCAGCGTAACGGGCATACTGCTAGCGCTTCTTGCCGCGCTTTTCCCTCACGCGCACTGCGATGCGGATAGGCGTTCCGTGGAAACCAAACCGCTCGCGGAACTTGCGCTCAAGGTAGCGGCGATACGCCGCGTCCAAGAAGCCCGTCGTAAATAAGACGATGGTCGGCGGCTGAGTCGACGCCTGCGTGGCGAACAATACGCGCGGCAGGCGGTTATTTTTCATCGGCGGCGGATTAGCCGCGATAGCCTCACGCAACCAGTTATTCAGCTGGCCCGTGGACACACGCTGATCCCAACTTTCCAGTGCCTCAATCATGGCCGGCTCCAGCTTCTGCAGCGCGCGGCCCGTTTCCGCAGAGATATTCACGCGCGTGACCCACGGCAAGTGGCTCAGCTGCTGATCAATCTCTCGGTCCAGGTAGTAGCGGCGATCCTCATCCATGAGGTCCCACTTATTAAACGCGATCACCAGGGCCTTACCCGCCTCGAGCACCATATTGAGCACGCGCTGGTCTTGTTCGGAGATTTCCTCAGAGGCGTCGATAAGCATAATGCAGACCTCGGCCGCATCGATAACGCCGCGGGTACGCAAGGACGCATAGTATTCATGCCCCTGTGCGTTCTTCACCTTCTTGCGCAAGCCAGCGGTATCAATGAACTTCCACAGCTGATCATCCAGCTGCACCAGAGAGTCCACCGGATCCACGGTGGTTCCCGCGACGTTGTCGACCACGGACCGCTCCTCGCTGGTGAGCTTATTCAGCAGCGAGGACTTGCCCACGTTGGGCTTGCCCACCAATGCGACGCGGCGAGGGCCAGAGGTAATCGCGGTCTGCCGAGGTTCTTCAGGGAAGAACCGCAAAATCTCATCGAGCACGTCCGCACCACCGCGACCATGCTGGGCGGATACGGGCCACGGATCGCCCAAGCCCAAGGCATAAAATTCCGCCATATCCGCGTACTGATTATCGGAATCGAACTTATTCGATACCAAAATCACCGGCACAGGCGATTTCTGCAGGCGGCGGGCCATGACCTCATCCGTCTCCGTGATGCCCACCTTGGTGTCCACCACCATAACGATGACATCGGCGGTTTCCATGGCTACTTCTGCCTGGCGGGCAATCGCCGCATGGATACCCTTCACGTTGGGATCCCAGCCACCGGTGTCCTGTACCAAAAAGCGCTGACCGTTCCAGTCTGCAACGTAGGAAATTCGGTCACGGGTAACACCTGGGTGGTCTTCTACCACCGCTTCACGGCGGCCAAGGAAACGGTTAACCAAGGAGGACTTACCCACATTTGGGCGACCGACAACGGCCACCGTGCACAAAGCTTCTTCGGTGTGATCATCGGATTCCACGCCGAAGGCACGGGAGAGTTCTTCCCACTCCTCTTCACTCAGAGGCTCTTCTGCGTGCGCATCGTCGCTATAATCTGCCTCACCAAATTCCGAGTCATCAAAGTCATAGTCGAATTCCTCGGTATTGAAATCATCGGCGGCCCAACCAGGAGAGGCTTCTACCACCTCGTCATCGAACTTACCGGCTGGGTAATGGAACTGAGTCTCCGACTCTTCCTGGGGATCGTGATTAGTCATTGACAGACTCCTTTACCACGTTAATCAGAGCTTCCAGCACATCCTCTGGGCTCATATTGGAGGTATCGACTAGGGTTGCGTCTTCCGCTGGGCGCAAAGGTGAGGCCTTGCGGGAAGAATCCGCCGCATCACGGCGCTGGACATCTGCGAGCACCGTCTCGTAATCCGAAGCGATGCCCGCCTTTTCATTCTGGGTTTGGCGGCGCTGCGCGCGGACCTCGGCAGAGGCAGTCATGAATGCCTTAGCGGGGGCGTCGGCAAGCACCACAGTGCCAATATCGCGCCCTTCTACAATCGCGCGGTGCGCTTCACGGGCAAGCTTGCGCTGCAGCGCTACCAGATTCTCGCGCACCTCCGGAATGGCTGATACGGCGGAAACATTACGGGTGACTTCGTCTTCGCGAATAACGCGCGAGACGTCCTCGCCGCCGAGGAGAACTTCAGTGGAGTCCGGGTCATCGGATACTCCCAAGGGCAGATTGGCCGTAGCCGCAATAACCGCGGCGGTATCAGCAGGGTCGACGCCTTCACGCAGCACAGCAAGCGTTGCCACTCGGTACATAGCACCAGTGTCGACGTACTTTGCATCCAGCTGCTTGGCCAGCGCACGGCACGTGGTCGACTTTCCAGTTCCAGATGGGCCATCCACGGCGAGGATGAGACCCTCATTCGGCATATTAGAAATCATTACATCTCCACCGCCTTGTACAGGCTAGTCAGCTCGCTGGAATTAAGGGCACGCAGACCTCCAGGCTTCATATCGCCCAGCTGGACTGTATGCAGCTTGGTGCGCACCAGGCGCTGCACGGGGAAGCCGGCCTCCTTCAACATGCGGCGCACGATATGCTTGCGGCCTTCATGCAGTTCAAGACGCACCAAGGAATAACCCTGGTTGGTATCAACTACCTGTGCAAAGTCGGCCTTTGCCAGTCCGTCTTCCAGCTCGATGCCTTCCTTGAGCTGTCGCACGAGCTTCCTATCGGCCTCACCCAATACGGTGGCGAGGTAGGTCTTGGTCACCTCGTACTTAGGGTGCATCAAGCGGTTGGCCAACTCGCCATCATTGGTGAGGATGAGCAGGCCTTCCGTATCGGCGTCGAGGCGGCCAACGTGAAAGAGTCGCTGGCCAGCTGCGACCTTTTCTGACACCACGTCGCCCACGCACGGTCGCCCCAGGTCATCGGACATGGTGGACTGCATGCCGCGCGGCTTATTGAGCACAAAATATTCGTGCTCCTCATTGACGTTGACGCGCACGCCGTCCACTCGGATGACGTCGACGGAGGGGTTTACCTTGACGCCTTGCTTGGCGATGATCTTGCCGTTGACCTCAACTCGGCCGGCATCGATGAGGATTTCTGCGTGGCGGCGGGAAGCGACGCCTGCCTTGGCGAGCACCTTTTGGAGGCGCTCTCCCTTGGGCTTGTCTTCATCGACCAGCCAATCGGCACCCAATTCGCGGGCTACGGATTCTGCAGTAGCCTTCTGCTTTTTCTTTGACACATGCTGGTGACGGGCCGGCTTGGCATTGGAGACAATGATGTCACTGTCTCGCTGCTTCTTATCCGGTGTGCCGTCACGGCGAGCGGGAGGAGTCACGTACGTGTCCTTTTCTCTCGAAGATATGAAATTACCTGGGCAATCCTACCCCACGCTAGTACTCTTCGTCGATCGCCTCGACGTCAGGCAACAGCGGCGCCAAGTCAGGCAGGCGCTCCAAAGAATCGATCCCCAATAACTCGAGAAATAATTCCGTTGTCTCGTACCGGTGCGCGGCGCCCTCAAAATCATCCTGCGGCAGCTCCCGAACCAACCCGCGCAGGTTAAGGGTCCGCATTACGCCATCGACATTGACGCCGCGAACCGCCGCCACTTGCTGGCGAGTAACGGGCTGACGGTAGGCCACTACCGCCAAAGTCTCCAGGGCAGCACGGGAGAGTTTGGTTTGGGCGCCATCCAAGAGAAATTCTTCTACCGCACCGGCATTTTCGGTGCGCGTATAAAAGCGCCACCCCTCTTGGGTCTCGCGCAGGTCGATACCAGAACCGCGACTATCCAACTCCCGCTGAATAGAACGCAAGCAATCACTAACGACGTCCCTTTCTGCCCCCAGCGCACGCGCCAAAGACTCCACAGAGGCTGGGGAGTCCAGCACGAGCAAAATGGACTCAAGACGGGAACGCAGCTGCGAGATGAGGGGAAGATCCATAGCGCCCGAGTTTACTGGAAGGGAAAAAGTCGCAGAAAATTCCCCAAATCACTTTCGCACCCCACTGTGACTCGGCTAACATATTGTTATGGAAACTATCACTCGCACCGACAGACTCATCCTCATCCCGCTGTCCGCCGCTAATACCGAAGAGACCCACAAGGTCTACAGCGACGGACGTATCTGGAGCCACCGTCCCAATGGGCGCTTTGCTGACATTCGCACCACGCGTGCACTCGCACAAGCATCCTCTCAGTCGTGGGACGCCCACCACTTCGGGCCGTGGGCCGCGTATATGCGCCACAACCCTTCTGAATTCGTTGGAGTCGGCGGTGCCATCTTCGTCGACGAGGCAAACTTCTGGGACATCAAATACCGCCTGCGCCCCGCCCATTGGGGTGCCGGTTTTGCCACCGAAATCACCTCCGAGGCGGTGAAGAGCATCCGCCAGGTGGACCCCAACTCCCCCATTACGGCCCGCGTGACCACAAATCACCCGGCGGCCATCCGGGTCATCGAAAAGCAAGGGCTCAATCAGGTATGGGAAGGGCGACGCATAGGCACCGAGGACAACCCCGAGGAACCAGACGTACGCGTCTACTCCGACCGCGAGCTCACCCCCGAGACGCTGGAATTCATCCAGCAACGGCCTTAGTCCCAGTTCGCTGCGGCAACTACCGCTGGGTCAACATCCAGGCCTGTCCACGATAGGTCCAGCTGACCCAGCGCTTCTTCTTGTTGTGCATCAACTGCCTTGGCTTTGTACAACTCCAACAGGGCCAAGAAACGCCCCACTACCTGCATAGAAACCGTACAGTCGCGGGTTAGCGCACCGAAGCTGGTCCATTGGCCCGCACCGAGTAGCTTGAGTGTTTCCAAAATCTTGCCGGCCTGCTCCGGTACAGATACTGCTACGGCGTGCACGTGACCGGTTGCCACCTCCTCCGGTGGCTTGGGGCGGAACACGCCCGCGGCAAGCTCGGCAAAGCTGGCCGGCGTATGCCCGAGGGAGACCGGAGGCAAAAGCTCGGCGAACTTCTCCTCGATAGAAACCGCTCGCGGATAGCTCCGCTGCGCCTCGCGCTGCCACACGGCGAATTGGTCCGCTGCTTGTTTATAAGCCTTGTACTGCAACAGGCGGGCAAAAAGGAGGTCGCGCGACTCCAGCAGTTCCAAGTCTTCAATATCGTCGACATCACCGCGCGGCAAAAGCCGCGCCGCCTTCAAATCCAAGAGCGTAGCTGCCACCAGCAAAAAATCAGTGGTCTCATCCAGATCAGCGGACTCTCCCAGCTGGCGCGTATACGCCACGAATTCGTCCGTTACTTCTGACAGCGCAACGTCAGTCACGTCCATCTTCTTGGACTGAATAAGCTGCAAAAGCAGGTCAAAAGGGCCTTCAAAATTCCGCAGTGCAATGCGAAAGCCCGTAATCTCCGGCTGGGTCACGATACCTTAAACGGTCGAGCGCTCGATGACCTCTTTGGCCAAGTTCCGGTACTGCTGCGTGGCCGGGGAGCTTGGCGCCCAGGTAGTAATTGGCTCGCCGGCTACCGAAGTCTCTGGGAACCGAACGGTCCGGGTAATGACTGTGTCAAAGACCTTATCGCCAAAGTAATCCACCACCCGGGACATAACTTCTCGGGCGTGCTTGGTCCGGCGATCAAACATGGTCACTAGGATTCCCATGACCTCAAGGTCAAAGTTAATGCGATCAGAAACCTTTTCCACGGTATCGGTCAACAGCGCCAAACCGCGCAGGGAGAAGAACTCGCACTCCATAGGGATGATCACACCCTGTGAGCAAGCAAGGGCATTGACGGTAAGCAGGCCCAAGGAGGGCTGGCAGTCAATAATGATGAAATCATAATCGCGGCGCACCGGACGCAGGGCGCGGGCAAGGGTGTGCTCGCGACCGACCTCATTGACCATTTGAATCTCCGCGGCAGAAAGGTCGATATTCGCCGGCACCAGATCTAAGCCCGATACCCCGGTGTGCTGGATAGCGGAATGAATAGAGGTGTGGCTATCGAGCATCACGTCATAGATGGTGTCCTCGATATCGTCATGCGTGAGCCCGAGTCCCGCCGAAAGCGCGCCTTGGGGGTCAAGGTCAACCAAGAGGACTTTACGGCCGTACTCGGCCAAGCAGGCGCCCATATTGATGGTTGAGGTGGTTTTACCTACGCCACCCTTTTGGTTACACATCGAAATGATGGTGGCCGGCCCATGCTTTTCCAAGGGTGCGGGTTCCGGTAGCTCACGGATAGGACGACCGGTCAGCCCCACCTCTACGTCAGAGGCAGAAAATAGACCCTCTTCGCTCACAGTCACACCTGCTTCCTTGACGCCAAGTTCCGGACCATGACACTTGGCTTAGGGTTGATTACAACGTTGTCATTAAAGCGTACCCGTTACAGGTTAAAAGTACCGAGACTTAGCCTATATCAAGCGTTTAGCGTTGACTAGAACGGCGTTTGAGAATTGCCACCAGGGCTATGAGTGCGATGAGTACCGCCGCGGCTGCCCCTCCAATAATCCAGCCCAAATGTGAGCCGCCGTCTTCTTCTTTGGGGTCCTTTTGCTGGCGCTCATCGAGGTTTTCCGCGGCGGATTGATAGTTAGGGTCTTGCAAAGTGACGATGAGTGCGGCCCCAGAACCGTCATTGCGTAGCAACTGCATAATAAAGGGATTATCAGGCGCCTCGCCCACCGGATAGGTCAAGGTGAGGGTTCGAGAAGAGGCATCCACGTCACGCTCTACGCCTTGGATAATATTGCCCTCGCCATCGAGGTAGCGCAGCGTGACGTCATTTTCTTGCGTGTCCTTGAACTGCTGGTAGAGGTCATAGGCCTGCTTGAGGCCCATCTTTGCGGTAATAGTATTGCCTTCGATTTTCGATTCAAGGTTGACGTATTCCGCACCGTCAAGGTTGGCTTCCCCAGCAGGCTTGCGCTCCGGCTTTTTACCAGGAACAACCGGCAAGTTGCTATCGTCTTTCGCCGGCGCGGGCTTGTCATCTCCGCCCTCGGCATCTTCTTCGGCTGGTGCATTGTCACCCTCAGCCGGCTTATTGGAACCCGGATCCGGCGCTGGAGCTGGGGCTGGGCCGCCCTCCGCGCCGTCAATTTCTTCCTGAATGTCCTCCTGCGCAACCGACCCATCGGCTACCAGCGTCAGGGTCGCATTCATGCCTTGGGCAGAAACAGGAACCGAGATTTGGCCGCCATCTGCCGGGGCGGTGATAGTAGCGGAGGTACCTGAGGCAGATACATTCCACCCATCGCCGGAGTAGTTGGCTTCGGCCGGCACGGGCAAGCTTACAGTCGTGGTCTGGCCGGCAGGAACCGAAATGGGAGCGGCAATAGCAGCCTCTACTTCCGGCGGCAGCTGCGCGTGTGCCACCGCTGGGAAAAACAAGGCGGTAGAAAGCACCGCGCCAGCTACACGAGTTGAAAACATATAGGTCCTTTCTTAGGCACGAGGGTGCGCAGTGCGCCAGACCTCGCGCAAGGAATCGGCAGTGACGTGAGTATATATTTGCGTTGTCGTCACCGAGGAATGTCCCAGCAATTCTTGCACGGTGCGCACATCTGCGCCGCCTTCAAGCAGGTGCGTCGCAAAAGAATGCCGCAAGGTGTGCGGCGATATGGACTTTCCCAGTTGCGCCCGCTGCGCTGCAGTCTTCAACACAGTCCACGCACTTTGACGTGATAAAGCCCCGCCGCGGGTATTGAGAAACAACGCCGGCGTCTTACCTTTGCTCAGCGCCGGTCGCGCCCGCACCAAGTAGGCATCGAGAGCCTGGCGAGCATGCGAGCCCACTGGCACAATCCGTTCTTTGTCTCCTTTGCCCCGCAAGCGTATTACTTCCTGCGCGGAGGACACGTCATCAACGTTCAGAGAGATGATTTCCGAGATTCGCGCGCCGGTGCCATAGAGCATCTCCAGCAGGGCACGGTCGCGCACATCTACTGGAGTCTCAGTAGGAGTCGCTTCAATGAGGGCGGTGACTTCCTCTACCGATAGCGTTTCGGGCAGGTGCTGTCCATTTGATGGAGGGGTTACCTCAACCGCGACATCGACGTCCACTACGCCTTCTGACACGGCAAATTTATGCAGTCCGCGAGCAACGATGAGCGCTCGGTTGGCTGAGGACACAGCCATGTGTGAGCGCAGGTCTTTGAGATAAGCCTCCACCATCGGTCGCGTCACCGACCGCAGATCTTCTACTCCGTTATCCCCCAGCCACGCAAGGTAGCGGCGGACATCGCGGCGATAGTTGCTCAAGGTATTGGCGGAAACGCCGCGCTCGACTGCTAGATGATTAAGCCACGTCTGCGCTATGTTTTCTAGCGCACTCACAGCTGCTTTAGGTCCGCGCCCGTGCGGCGGGAGCTCATCGAGGTCGGTCGAAGGTCGAACGGCTCCTCCACGCTGCGGGTCTGCTTGCCGCCGCGCAGCACCGCGTAGGCGGCCAAGATACCACTGCAGGCGATGGAATTGACGATGTCACCGCGCAGCACCTTATCGACGGCCTCGTCGAGGCCCACCCAGGCGACTTCCATATCGGCCTCTTCATCCCCGGTAGCCTCCATCCGGGGGACGTCGGAAAGCTCCGAGGCGAGGAATACACGAACCGCCTCTTCGCAGAAACCCGGCGAAGTCACAAGGTCCGTCAACACGGACCACGTCTGTGCGCTCAGGCCGGCCTCTTCCTGCAACTCACGCTGCGCGCCGGTCAGCTCATCCTCACCGCGTACGTCGAGCAATCCCGCCGGCAGTTCCCACAGGCGCTTTCCCACGCTGTGGCGGTACTGATACACCATCGCAATACGCTCGTCTGAGTCCACTGCTACGACGGCCACAGCACCTAGGTGCTCGACTACTTCCCGGGAGGCAGAAACGCCGCCGGGCATGACTACCTCGTCGCGGCGGAGGGCGAGAATGGGGGCTTCGACAAGCAGCTGCGAATCAAGCACCTTGAAATCATGCGCCATGGGCTATTCCTTTCCCGGCAAGGCGGAGTCAGCAGTTTCGGTGGCGCCATAGTCGCCCTGGCCACCATCAAGTTGTTCCTGGGTGGCCAGAATGACCGCAATGCGCTCCACTGCCCGTTCGGTGCTATCGACCGTAGACAGCTCCGCGTCCTGATCCCGCACCTGGGCTAGCGCCTTATCATCTTGAGTCTGCTTGGTGCGCCCGCTCAACACCACGGACCCATTGACATCATCCAACCCGGTGGCAAATTCTGCCAGCGCGCTGGACGGGTAACCACGCAGGCCATTGCCAGAGACCACGATAATGGCCTGGGCAGGCACGATGGTTCCATCTTCGTAATCAATAAAGCCCTCGTCGCGCAGCTTATGGAGCACCTCTGCACGCTCGTCTACCGAGGCCAAAGGCTTCGTGCTCTCAGGATCCATAGACAGCGCAGTACCTAAGACCTCACCGCTGAGGGCTCCTGCAGAATCCAAGTCCTTGATATCTGCCTTTTTAGGCGCAGTATCTTTCAAGATGGGAAGCAGCTTGTCCTTAGTTTCGGGGCGCAAGAAGTCTTTGGTCAGCTTAATCTCGCCGGCCTCGGTGGCATCGGAAGACTTCAAGAGCTTCCGGATCGCGTCCACGTCTCCGCCGTTGGCGTCATCGGTGGTCACAATGAGCACTGGGCGCTGCGACAAGGCTCCATCAACCATTTCCGCCCCAGAATCGGCCACGATCTTGTCACTGGCGTCATTTTGGGTCTGCAGAATCTTATTGTCTTGGACCACCTTGCGGTGCTCCTCGCGGATCGGGTCATCATCAGCCATGCTGGTGGTCAAGTTCGGCGCAATCACCAGGGCGCCTAAGGCTACGCCTACCGCCGCGCCGAAGCCCAAGCCTGCTACGAGCTCAGTCTTTGCCATGCCTTATGCGCCCCCAAAGAGGCTAGACCAGGTTTCGCTGAGGTTGCTAGCAAAGTCCTGGCTGCCGCCGAAGCCGACGATAAGGATGACCGCCGCAATGGCAACCAGAATTCCCAGCACTGCCCACAGCCAGCCGAGGTTGGAGGAAGGCGCACTGTA
Organism: Corynebacterium tuberculostearicum; assembly: GCF_022347385.1. Lineage (GTDB taxonomy): Bacteria > Actinomycetota > Actinomycetes > Mycobacteriales > Mycobacteriaceae > Corynebacterium > Corynebacterium tuberculostearicum_M. The sequence goes on along the minus strand of NZ_JAKRDT010000010.1, from coordinate 7,524 downwards.
GAGATTGATCACCGCATCGGCGTCAACCACCTTGGTACCGGCCTTGAGGCGGGACAGCACGGCCGAGGGGTTGGTGCGGTCAGCAAAGATATCATCGAGGTCTACCCCACCGCCGGCCTGCACGATGAGATCCGCGCCGTGGTAATCAGCAAAGAGCAGGCCCAAGTCGGTACCGGAATGCGTTGCTGCGGGGAAGGTCATCGCGCCGATGCCGAGGTCCTGGATGCGGTCGAGGCCTTCTACCTCCCCTTCTGGGTCCGCAGGAACGATTACGCGGGCGCCGCAACGCAGAGCTTCATCGCTCACGCTATTGGGATCCCCAATAATGAAATCTGGCTTATACCCTTGGGCCAGCAAGGAATCTGCCGCCGATCCCACTGCGATCAGCAGCGGCTCATACTCGCGAATAAAGTTGCGTAGCTGCTTGAGCTGTTCGCGGTGCCTATCGGTAGGCGAAAAGAGGACAACCTTGCGGCCGGCGATTTCGGAGCCGGAGGCGGGGACACCGAGGCCGTCGATAAGCAGCGGGCCTTCCGAGTTAATAAACTCGATGGAATTGCCAAAGAAGGATTCCATGTGGTCAATCAGCGCGCCCTGCGCCGCGGTGAAGTTCTTTTCTGCTCGCTCGCGGGTTACCACGCGGCCGGTGCCGAGCGCCTTATCGCCGCTAAAGACGGTGCCGTCCTCCCCGATGCGAGCCTTTTTGCCCTCTTTGAACTCGGAAACAAAGGATTGGCCAACGCCTTCAAGGAGAGTAATGTCGGCGTCAAGCAACATGTGCGGGCCATAATTGGGGACCGTGCCGGTAGAAAATTCCGCCACGTTAATGACTGCGGAGGGCTTAAGGTCTACGAGGGTCTGAGCCTCGTGGCGAGAGATATTAGCCGCATCAATTACGGCGACATCGCCTTCACTAAACTTTTTCATCCCCTTAGCGCCTGGAGTGCAATCGCGCAGTGCACCAGGCTGCTCGGGGTTACGGGAAAACAGAGCCATGGGCCCTATTGTGGCGTGATTATGGTTTCGAGTGGGTGAGGCGCGCGGAAGCTTCTTCCTGTGCGCGGTCAAAAAGCTCCTGCGCGTGCGCGCGGCCGGTCTCGGTATCGTCCAACCCCGCCAGCATGCGGGCCAGTTCCTCTACGCGCTCCTCCTGTGACAACTCGGCCACGCCAGAGGTAAATTTCTCCTTCGATACATGCAGGTGCGCATCCGCGTACGCTGCTACCTGCGGCAGGTGCGTTACCACAATCACTTGGTTATGCACCGCCAAGCGCGCCAGGCGGCGGCCGATCTCTACCGCTGCGCGGCCACCCACGCCGGCATCGACCTCATCGAAGACCAAGGTGGCGCCGTCCTCGTCTGCCAGCACGACCTCCAAGGCCAACATGACACGGGAAAGTTCGCCGCCCGAGGCAGCAGAGGCGATCGGCTTACCATTCAACTGCAGCTCAGCCGCGTCTGCACCGGACTTAAAATATTTCGCCTGCGTGAGCTCGACCGTCAGCGTCGAATTCGGCATGGCCAAGCCGTGGAGCTCCTGCGTTACCTGCTCGCCCAGAGCCTTCGCCGCTTTCCGACGCCCCTTTGTCAGCTCCCCTGCCCGCTCAATCATTACCGCTTCAGCGTCTTTGACCTGCTTTTTCAGCTCCTCCAGGGCTTCTGTGGAGGTATCCATGGACTCCAGTTTTGCCGCTGCCTCATTGCGCCAGGCTACGACGCCATCAATATCCCCCGCGTACTTCCTAGTCAACGTGCGCAATTCCTGCTGCCGTTGGAGGGACTTTTCCAACAGGTGCGGATCCGCCGGAAGTCCGGCTAGATACCCACCGAGCTCGCCGGAGATATCGCCCAACTGCGTCGAGATCTCGCTGAGCCGCTCGCCCAAGGCCGCTAGTTCCTTATCGGTGGATCCCGCCAAGGCAGAAACCGCCCGGCCTAGCAGTGCCGAGGCGGCCTCCTCCAATTCCTCGGTGCCGTCGATGGAAGCCAGGGCAATTTCCGCGGACTCGCGCAGCCCATCGACGTCTTGCAGCTTGCGAACCAGCTGCACCAGTTCTTCATCCTCGCCGGGTTCTGGGGCGATGCCATCGATCTCATCGACAGCGAATTGCAGGCGGTCAACCTCTTGCGCCAGCTCGCGGCGCTGCTCCGTGCGCCGCTTATAGTCCTTGGCAAGGCTGCGCCACTCTTTGAAGGCCTCGGTATAGCGCTCTCGCACACGCGCCAATTTCGGATCCGCACGGTCTACCGCACCCAGTTGTTCCTCGGGCGCGAGCAAACGCAGCTGATCATTTTGCCCGTGGACCGTTATAAGCTCGCGCGCGAAATCGCCCAGAGTTGCAGCCGGCACCGCACGGCCGCCTAAATAGGCCCGCGATCTTCCGGCGGCAGAGACCGTGCGTGAAACGATATACTCGCCATTTTCGTCAGCATCGCCGCCGACCGACTCCACCAACTCACGGATGGATTCTTTCGACGAAGAAAAGTGCCCCTCCACTGCAGCCTTCTTCGCGCCATCGCGCACTCGAGAGGCGTCCGCGCGACCACCGGCTAAGAGCCTTAAACCAGTAACCACCATGGTCTTACCCGCACCGGTTTCACCGGTAAGCACGGTAAGGCCCGCGGATAGTTCCGCAGAGCTCTGGCTAATGACGCCAAGATCATTGATGGAAATATCGACGAGCACTACTTCTCCTTCGGCCCGCGCCACCCTTCTACGGGCAGGCGCAGCTTCGAGACTAAACGGTCAGTAAAAGGTTGGTCATCCAAGCGTACCCACCGCACCGGACGCTCGCCTCGCACTACTTCCACACGTGCCCCTGCTGGCATCGCAAATTCGCGGAAGCCATCTAATATCACGGTGGCGGGAGTCGTGCGCATCGTCGATTCGACGGCTACTAAAGAATTGGGCGATACAACCAATGGCTTGGTAAACAGCGCATGCGCATTATTCGGCACTACCAAGATTGCATCCAGAGAGGGCCACAACACCGGACCACCTGCGGAAAACGCATAGGCGGTCGATCCAGTGGGCGTGGAAATCAGCACCCCATCGCAGCCAAAGGACGACACTGGCCGGCGGTCGACTTCCAAGATTGCATCTAGCACGCCGGAGCGGTTTTGGTTTTCTACCGAAGCCTCATTCAAAGCCCAGCTGCGGTTGAGAAGGGTTCCCTCCTCATCAAAGATGGACACATCAATGGTGAGGCGGTCTTCAATGCGGTAGCGCTTTTCAATCACGCGCACCAAGGCCTGATCGAGTGATTCGACCTCCCACTCGGCCAGAAACCCCACGTGGCCTAGATTGATGCCCAGCACCGGAATATCTACGGCACGCGCCATGTCGGCGGCACGGAGGAAGGTTCCATCGCCGCCTAAAACCAACACCAATTCGCACCCGTCGGCCGCATCTTCGGTGTGAGGTACATGCTTCAATCCCGGCAGTACCTTTTCGTCCGCGCACACTCGTACAGTAATTCCCGCATCTTGCAAAAGCTCAGCTGCACGCGACGTCGCCTCCAGGTTTTGCTGGCGGTTGGCATGAGGCACCAACAGGATTTCACGGGTCATCGCGGGCCTTCCTCGACTGCGCGGTCAATCATTTCTTCCACTCTAGCCAGATCTGTTGGCTGACCGTCTTTTTTCAGCCACAGGAAGTACTCCACATTGCCGCTTGGCCCAGGCAGCGGGGATGCCACAGCCCCATGCACGCTAAGCCCCAGGGACAACGCAAATTCAGCGACTTCCTTGGTTACTTCTTTGCGCAACTCCGGCGAACGGACCACGCCACCGCTTCCGAGGCGCTCCTTGCCCACTTCAAATTGCGGTTTCACCATAGGCAACAACCAAGCGCCGTCCTTCAGACAATCCACAATGGCCGGCAATACCAAGCGGAGGGAAATGAAGGACAAGTCGCCTACCATGCCGTCGCAGGGGCCGTCGGTAAGCTCCAGCGTTAAATTCCGGATATTCGTACGGTCTAAAACGGTGACGCGATCATCGTTTTGCAGGCGCCAGAGCAGCTGCCCATAGCCCACGTCGACAGACAGCACTTCCTGCGCACCGTGTTCCAGGCACACGTCTGTAAAGCCACCGGTAGAAGCGCCGGCATCGAGGATGCGGCCGTTCATGTCGACGTCGAACACCGCCAAGGCGCCCAAAAGCTTGTGGGCGCCACGTGAAGCCCACTTGTCTTCTTCGGCTTCCTCTACCTTGATGGAAACCTCGGGCTCTACAATCGACGCCGGCTTGTGCGCCTTGAAGCCACCCACCGTGACACGGCCAGATTTAATCATCTCCCGTGCCTGCTCACGTGACCGCGCAATCTTTCGGCGCACCAGCTCCGCATCTAACCTACGACGTTGTGGGGGCATTAATTCTCCTGCAATGCATCGCGCAACACATTGTGAGCGCGATCAAGCTGATCTACTTCAGCGGCCAAATCCGCTGCGTCTTCTCCAAGGATCTCCGCTACTTCCGCATCGATCTCTGCCGGTTCCTTGACGGCTCGAAAGTCGTGCGGCTTTACCGCCATTGCGCAACAACCTTTTCCGCCCGCTCACTACGCGGCTGAATATAGCGCGGCGGCGACGGCATGGCCCATGCAACTTCCAAAACGGTGCGCAATGCTTGAACGGAGGTAGACTTTTCGTCGCCGCCCTCGAGCAGAAGGTCATGGCCATCGCACCGCGCCGTAAATCCGCCCTGTGCTCCAGGACGAGCGACGGAGACAGGAAGGGCCAGCTCGTGCATTCCTGCGCCGATAAAGTTAGGGCGTGCCTCCACGGGTGCCTCAATCAGCTCCAACTCACCAGAAACGCCGGTGAGCACGTGGAAGGTATCCATTGCTGCGGAGTTGCCACCTGCAATATCAGTATCCAGACGGTCACCCACAGCAAGTGGCTTCTTCGCGCCGATTTGCTTTGCCGCAAAAGTAAACATGGCTGGCTCAGGCTTGCCAGCAGATACCGGCTCTACCCCAGTGGCTGACTGGATGGCAGCAACCAGAGAACCATTTCCCACAGCAAGACCCCTCTCAATCGGCAGAGAGGTATCAAGGTTAGAGGCAAAGAACTTGGCTCCCTGGCGGATGGCCAAGGCACCTTCAGTCAAGTGTTCCCAGCCAACCGAGCGGTCAAAGCCTTGCACTACGGCAGCGGGCTTGTCATCGGCGCTGGAGACTACCTTGAAACCCATCTCTCGGGCCAAGTCACGGAGGGAATCGGCACCGATGATAAGCAGCTTTGCCCCAGCTGGGACCTCTTCGGCTGCTAGTTGGAGAACCGCTTGCGCAGAGGTAACGATCTGTTCCGTACCCGCGGTAAGCCCGATGTCCCCCAGCATCTTCGCCACTGCTTGTGGGCTGCGCGAAGCATTGTTGGTCACATATACCGCCGGCACTCCGCAGGTGTTGATGACGTCCACCACGTTAGAAAGCGGGCGACCGCCTTCCCACACAGTGCCATCGAGATCGAGAAGAAGAGCGTCGTGCTTGCTGAGAACCGTCACTACTTGCACTCCTCAAGGCGCTCGGCAGCATCAGTCCAGTCGCCTTCATCAATAGAAACTGCGTGCTCAAACCAATCCCGAGCCTCGTCCTTTCGGCCTGCTTCGAGCAGAGCATTACCGTAGGCATAAGCTAGACGGCACGCGCTTACCCCGCGGGCATCGCGGTCAGGATGTGCGCGCTGAATGGTGACAACCGCGGACTCGGCTTGACCCATGTCTAGGCGGGCGCCGGCCAAAACAATTGCCAGCTCAATCTTGGACTCTTCATCAAGTTCCGATGCTTCATCCGCACGACCTAGCTCCAGCGCCTTTTCCGGGCGGCCCAAGCCGCGCTCGCAATCAGCCATTACTGCAAGCATTCCGGGGCCACCGGAAATGCGGCGCGCGGCACGCAGCTCAGCAAGCGCTTCCTTCCACTCGCCCGCACGATACGCAGCAATGCCATTGACCTCACGGGCGATAGCAACTCGGCCTGCACGATCCTTGGCAGCGCGTGCGTGCCGCAGGGCCAGCTTAGGATCATCTTCCATCCACGTCGCGGCCATGATCATATGCTTAGCGACGGCCTCGGAGTTCTCCTTCGATAGCGACTTCAGGTCCTGCAGCACCATCGGGTCCAAGTCGTTGACATCTACCTCAGCCGGGATGTCTGGGTCACTCATGCGACGGTTAATACGTTCCTCACGGTAACCGGAGCGCTGTGGCGAAAAAGACTTCTTCTTCCGGGAATCGCCCTTAAAATCACGGCCCTTGTTATTGCGTGGCTTGCGGTCACGTCCGCCGCGCCCATTGGGATTGCGCTCCGACATTCAGCCCTACCCTTTCTTGGTTGGAACTAGCACAGAAATACCGGCCCTATTCTACAACCCGCAAACAAAAAGCCGGAATTTAGATCCGGACGCGCTGCCGCAGCGTTACCCAAACATTACTCATCACACAAACCCAGACGCACGCCGTGACGAAACGGATGCTACCACCAGGAACAAGCAGCGCGCCTAGCGCTCCGTAGACAACAAATAGCAGGCCCCACAGCGCTTGACGACGCACCGCCTTCCTCAATGCAGCCCAACCGATAAGAATCACTGCACACACAATCAAAACCGCACCAGTCGCAGCGTCCCACCAGCCCTCACTGCCACCTTCACACGAAAAAGACAAGAGCAAAGAGCCCGGCAGCGCAGTACCGATACCGAATAAGACCCTAGTTCCAGAAACATCTAGCGGTCTTTCAGAAGAGGAGCCAGCCACCGCTAAATGTCCTTAAGCCGCTGCGAGAAATAATCACGGTTAAACTCTTGGTTCTCAGCGAATTCCCTGAGCACGCCTGGCCAAGTCGGGTAAGCATCAATAAGGTTCTCTGCGACATTCAATAGTGGTGAAAATGCAATCTCACCCCATCTAACGCCTATGCCTACCCGTTCAGAGTAAGCTGTGCTGCTCAATGGGCCTAGAGCCCACTGGCTACCGGAAGCAGCATTCATCCATGTACCGCTGATAGCCAGTATTCGGGACACCTTGTCTTCGTAGCTGTCCTTGGAATTTAAGACGTCTAGCACCGCGTCGAACGGAAATTCTTTAGAGCCCTGGGTGACTTGTTCTTCCTGCTCCGGCGAAAGCTCCTCGAGCATCGCAGGAATCGCAACCGCGTGAAACTCTTCCAGGCGTTTTCCAAACTGTCGATGATAGCCATCGAACCACATGAGTTTCCTCCCAAACAATCGAGTGACTAAGTGTAGCGAAGATGCAAAGAAAAAGTGTGCCCTTCGGGGCATCATTCGGAATATTCCTCAAGCCGGCTTCCCGTACAGCCGCGGTAAAACCACAAATGAAGCCGTAGAAGACTTTGGCACTTAGTGGTGCGCTGTCTTCTACGGCTTCATCATTACGGTATTCAATTGTTTTTGTTGTTTGGTGTCGGCGGTGACTTACTCTCCCACAACCTCCCGGTTGCAGTACCATCAGCGTGTGCAGGCTTAGCTTCCGGGTTCGGAATGGGACCGGGCGTTTCCCTGCAGC